>CAYOAZ010000072.1:0-9866 GCA_964402285.1 uncultured Anaerolineae bacterium
ACACCCGTGCCCACCGCGACGCCTACTCCGGCACCGACGAACACGCCTGTGCCTACGGCGACGCCTGGGTTTACGTTCCCGAATCTGTTGCCCAATCCGTCCTTTGAGTTCGGTAATTTCTTCGGTGGAGACCCGGATGGGTGGACACGGGACGGTTTCGGCGCTGGGTGGACGCAGTCCGTGGCCAGTGATGGGACTTCTTCCGTGTACATTGGTGGCTGTTTCTTCGGAACGTGTGGCACGTGGACTTCGGATCCGGTGGATTTGGATCCCAATCAGCCCTATCGGTTCGAGATGGATGTCCGCGGTGTTCCAGGAATTCAACCAGAGGTGACCTTCATCGAACTGGACCGGTACGGGAATTACTTGACGGAAATGACTATTCCTGTGACGTTGACGTTGACCAGCCTGTGGGATATGTGGTCAGTGGATATGGGGCCCGATACGGATTGGACGTTTGATCCGAACATGGATCAGGTACAGGTGCGCCTGGCAGTCACTGGGAATGTGGCTCAGACGGTGTGGTTCGACGATTTGTACCTGGGTGAGCGGTAATTTTTGGCCGGGGTTCGGGGATCCCCCGAACCCCGGCGTGTCACCGCGTTTTATGCGGTGGTTTTGCTCCGGACCAGGATGGTCCATGTGCCCCGTTGGACGACTTCGTCCTTCTGGTTGACGATTTGTACTTTCAGGGTGACCAGGCCGCCGCCCAGGCGTTTCATGGGTTTCTTTTCCACCACTTCTCCTCGTACACGCACAGTATCCCCAATAAACACGGGACGTCGGAAGGACCACTCCAGCCCCATAAAGGCTTCAACCGTTCCTTCTAGGAATCCCAAGCGCATGGCCAGGCCCGAACCGATGGATAGAACCAGTAGGCCGTGGGCGATACGGGTGCCAAAGGGCGTTTGTTTGGCGAACTCTTCATCGGTGTGTAAGCCGTAGAAGTCGCCACTGAGCCCGGCGAACTGGACAATGTCCGCTTCTGTGATGGTGCGTCCCATGGTCTCGATGGTGTCTCCGATGTTCAGGTCTTCGAAGTATAATCCCTTCGGTTGAGCGATTTGGGCCATGTTGTCTCCTCCTCAGGTGAAAGTTGGGTGTTGTACGCTTTTTCATCTTACCTCAAAATCCAGGGTAGGAACACATGGAGGTCTGCCGCGGGTGTGGGGTATGGGAGGTTGACCGCGAAGCCGGGGCTTTCCACGTGGTAGGATGATCCGAGTCCGATGCTTGCTCCATCGATCACGCGGGTGAACTCCCCTGTGCCGAGGAAGTGGTCCAAGGTGGTGTGGGTGGCCCGCAGGATGTTCCCCTGGCTGTCGTGGACGTAGGTCCAGTATTGGGATGTGGCTTGATGGTAGTAGCCAGATCCTACGCCTCCCGCGGCGGTCAGGTGGCCGTTTTCGGGCAACTGGGATATGGGGGTGTATGTTCCGTGCAGGGTGTCGCTGCTGAAGGCCAGGATGTTGAGTCCGCGGGATAGGTATAACACGTAACGGGTGCCATCGTAGAAGATGTCCGGATCTGTGGTCATTTCCTCCCCAACGATTTGGACCCGGTCTCCCGCTTCTGCGACGAACTGGGTGCCGTCGCTGCCCGGCACTTCTACCGCGCTGTGCACTCGCCATGTTTCCTGGTCGGTTTCCTCCGGCTTTTTCTTCCCCGGTTCGTTGACCAGGTAGAAGAGCACGAGCCGCCCTTGCGCGTCTACGAAGAGGCTGGGATCTACGTAACCTTCGGAGTCAGGATCGGATAAATACACGGGTACTGGATCTTCCCACACGCCCGAGGCCACACGGTAGCGCCGCACGTAGTTGGGTGTGTACACGTAGATGGTATCTCCACGGCGGATGACATCGGGTACGCTGCCTACAGTTTCTCCCCCATAGGGTGTCCATCCGGGGACCAGGGTCCAGTGGGCGCCATCGTTCGATTGGGCAAGGTAGGTTTGATGGTGCCGAGGGTCTGCACAGTCCGTTGTCTCCGGATTACACGCGTGAAACGAGAGGAGGTATGTGCCGGTGATGGGGTGGTGGGGGGTCGGGGAGAGGGTGGGATCTGCGGTGGAGGTGGCCGGAGCCATGCTCGCGATCGCGACGGTGTGGACGGGTGGATTTGAGAAGGCATAGGCCGTGAGACCGGCCATGCTGGAAGCCATCAGGATCAGGATGCCAACGGCAAGGAGTCGTTGTTTCATTGGACGGTCTATCCCCTTTCTGTGCTGGGGGCGCACAAGTACACAAAAAGGGTCCGGAGTTCCGGTACCCCCGGACGCCCTGATGGTGGTGTTGTGGTTAATGGTAGATCATTGTGCCGACGCGTTCACCCTGTACGATGCGCACCAGCGCGTTGGGTTGCCAGAGGTCGGCCACGATGATGGGGAGGTCGTTGTCCATGCACAGGGTGATGGCGGTGCTGTCCATGACCCCCACGCGCAGGTTTAACGCGTCGAGGTAGGTCAGGTAGTCGAAACGTTTGGCATTGGGGTTGACGGTGGGGTCGTCGTCGTACACTCCGTCCACTTTGGTGGCTTTGATGAGGACTTCTGCGTCCACTTCCATGGCGCGGAGGGCCGCGGCTGTGTCGGTGGTGAAATAGGGGTTACCGGTCCCCGCGCCCATGATGACTACTCGGCCCTTTTCCATGTGGCGGATGGCTCGGCCGCGGATGTAGGGTTCGGCAATGGCCCGCATTTCGATCGCTGTTTGCACGCGGGTTTCCACGCCACTGCGCTCCAGCGCGTCTTTGAGTGCGAGGGCGTTCATCACTGTGGCCAACATGCCGATGTGGTCCGCGGTGGTGCGCTCCATGCCGTGGGCTAGACCGTCCTTGCCGCGCCACAGGTTCCCCGCGCCAATGACGATGGCGATTTCCACGCCCAGGTTTTTTACTTCTTTGATCTTTGCGGCGACCACTTCCGCTTGTCCCGGATCAATGCCAAAGCCCTGGGGCCCTGCTAACGCTTCTCCTCCTAGTTTGAGGAGGATGCGACGGTAACGTATATTGGCCATCCTCGTTTCTCCTTGCGTCCTTACGTCTGTGGACTTTGGACAAACGGTGTGTTGTGGGTTGTGTGCGGACTTCAGTCCGGGAAGGAGCGATGTGTGGTGTGCTGGTCCACATGTCCCTTGTCCAAAGTCCTGATGCTATCACGGGTGATTGTAAAAAAGGGCGTTGGGATTTTCCCAACGCCCTTTTTTCGACTTATTCCTCGCCCACTTCAAAGCGGGCGAAACGTCGCACGACGATGTTTTCGCCCAATTTGGCGATGTATCTTTGAATTAACTCGCCAACGGTGATATCTTCATCACGGATGTAGGGCTGTTCTAGCAAACACACTTCTTCGTACCACTTCTTCAGTTTGCCCTCGATAATGCGATCGATGATGTTTTCAGGTTTGCCGGAGTCGGCCAACTGGGCCCGGAGAATGGATTTTTCCTTTTCGATGACTTCTTCGGGGATGTCCTCTCGGCTTACGTAACGAGGGCGAGCAGCGACGACCTGCATGGCCAGGTTTTTGGCCAGTTCTTGAAATTCGTCGGTGCGGGCCACGAAGTCGGTTTCGCAGTTCAGTTCCACGATGGCGGCCATTTTGCCGCCCATGTGCACGTAAGATCCGATGATGCCCTCACGGGCTTCACGACCTACCTTCTTGGCCGCTTTGGCAATTCCCCACTCGCGCAGCAGTTCAGCCGCGCGTTCCATGTCTCCGTTTGCTTCCTGCAATGCCTTCTTGCAGTCGAGAACGCCGGCTCCTGTGGCCTGGCGCAGTTGCTTCACCATTTCGGCTGTAATTTGTGTGCTCATTGCTCCTCTTCCTCTTCTTCCTCGAATTCTTCCGCGTATTCTTCGTAGGGTTCTGGCTCTTCTTCAAAGATGATAGCCGCACCCGGTTCTTCTTCCTCGATGTCTTCGAAGCGCTCGAAGTCTTCTTCGCCGTAGATGACTTCGGCCTCTTCTTCCGCTGCCGGGATTTCGACTTCTTCTTCCTCGGCTTCTTCGGCCAGGATGGCCTCACGCATGCGAAGCCCTTCTTCAACGGCTTCGGTGATTTTGCCGACCATTAACTTAATGGCCCGGATGGCGTCGTCGTTAGAGGGGATCACCAGGTCGATGGGGTCCGGATCGCAATTGCTGTCTACCAGGGCAATGACGGGAATTTTGAGCCGGTTGGCTTCTTTGACGGCCAATTCTTCCCGCCGCACGTCCACCACAAAGAGAAGGCTGGGCAGTTCGTGCATGTTGCGCAATCCACCCACCCGGTACTCCAGTTTCTGGATGAGACGGTTGAGTTTGAGTGCTTCCTTTTTGGGGAGCCGGTCGAATTCTCCGGCATCCCGTCGCCGTTCCAGTTCGATGAGGTAATCCACGCGCTGGCGGATGGTCTGGAAGTTGGTGAGGGTGCCTCCCAACCAGCGGGTGATGACGTAAGGCATGCCGACACGTTCGGCATGTTCTTTAATGGTTTGTTGGGCCTGCTTTTTGGTGCCCACGTAGAGGATGGTGCCTCCGTCGCGGATGGTATCCCGTACCAGGTTGTATGCCTTGGTTAACTGGCGGATGGTCTGCTGCAGGTCCAGGATGTGGATACCGTTCCGCTCGGTGAAGATGTAGGGCTTCATCTTCGGGTTCCACCGGCGAGTGCGGTGGCCGAAGTGAACGCCCGCTTCCAGTAATTGTTTCATTGTGACGATGGCCATACGTATACCTCCTCGGTCGTTTTTCCTCCGCCCTGAGTCCGGCTGACCCCATTGGGGCACGACCGAGCCCTTCAGGGCGTGCGTAATGAAGGCGCCCTCTGCGGGCGCCCAAGCCGGGAGTATAACATACGGGTCAGGCATGGGCAAATCCGAGGGGGAAAAGGAGTTGGGGCCCGTGGCGTGTCGATTTCGTAAACGTAGGTTTGTCAATGGGCTTTGTGTTCAAGTATACTGGTCTGAGCCTGATGATGTTACCCGTGGCCAGGGGGAATTATGAGGGTGCGATTTTGCTCCTGCTCTTGGGGGCACTTTGGGCACGGGGGCACTGTATTCCTTGGCGTTGTACCGGTTGCGTGACGCTTCCGTTCAATTCTCACGGTGGAGGAGAAGAGCATGGCTGTAAGTCAGGAGTTGCTGGAAATTCTCCGGTGTCCCGCGTGTGTGCGCAATGGGCCGGATGCCGGACAACTTGACGTTGTGCGGGATGGTACGTGGTTGGTGTGTCGTGACTGTGGGCGGAAGTATCCCATTCGCGAGGATGTCCCTGTAATGCTCATTGAGGAAGGGGACAAGTGGAAGGATGTGTCGGTGGAGGAACTTCCTGATCCCGGTCCATTGGTGCCGGAGGAGCGTTGAGGACGTAGATAAGAACTCGGGACCACGGTGAGGTTTCTGTGGTCCCCTTTTGTGGGGAATCTGTTCGGATGAGTTGCCTGCCGCGCTGCGCGGCAGGCAACTGGGAATGATGGACCTCTTCCTGTCCTCCTCCCCGCGGTCCGGGGCTGAAAAATGCGTGAATTCGCCCGGCAACTGGACGTCGCGGGCTTCGTTTGCCAAGCCCCCCGCGGGGGCTGCACTGAACCGCCCCCGGCGGTTTCGCAACTGAAGGCCGCAGTTTTCAACTGCCGGCCGTGGCGTGCCCACCGCCCTTCGGCCGCGGCCATCGTGCATGGGTGGAAGCCGCACAGAACGCCCGGCAACTGGAAGTTGCGGGCTTCATTCGCCAAGTCCCCTTGCGGGGGCTGCGACCAACCGCCCCCGGCGGTTTCGCAAGTGAAGGCCGCAGTTTTCAACTGCCGGCCGTGTCGGGGCCCAACGCCCCTTCGGCCGCGGCCACCGCCCGTGGGAGGAAATCGCACAGAACGCCCGGCAACTAAAAGTTGCGGGCTTCGTTTGCCAAGCCCCCTCGCGGGGGCTGCGATTAACCGCCCCGGCGGTTTCGCAAGTGAAGGCCGCAGTTTCCAACTGCAGGCCGCTCCAAGCCCAACGTCCTCGGCCGCGCCGCCGCCCGTGGGTGGGAACTGCACAAAACGCCCGGCAACTAAAAGTTGCGGGCTTCGTTTGCCAAGCCCCCTAGCGGGGGCTACGCCTTTTTGCTTGGTGTTTTACTCCTTACTTTATCCCAGGTGCCCTTCTTTTTTCAACCCCCTCCCTTAAAAGGCCAAACTCGAGAACTTCCGCCACAGGCGGAGGTCAAGGGGCAGGGTAAACATCATGCGGGCGTTGACCTCGCGCACGAAGCCCGGCAGGGCGCGAAGGTTCCGAGGCGTGGGCGGGATGTCCCAGCACTTTTCCAGCCGGCGGTAGGCCACAAACTCAAACATCTCCTTTATCCTCTTGGACAGCACCTTGTCGTAGCGGAATTGCACGCGGAACTCGTACTCCGGCGTCAGGACAATGTGAACTGCAGGATGCATGGTCTTCACCTCCTGTGTCATGTGCTACCAGAATGGGGGCCGTTTAAGGCCAATTTCCTCAGCGTGGTTGAAGAGGGCCCAGAGGACCCAGGCTAGGGTGCGCTCGTACGCGCGCACTTGCTCGTGGTTCGGGGGGCCTCGGCGTTCTAAGGCCTGGATAAGGTAGGGGGCGATGGTGACGCGGACACCGAACTGCCCTGGGAAAGGCAACTGGCTGTCGGGGGGCGTGGGATGGACGATGAGGAGGGGGCTCACGGTGAGGCCGTGGAAGGCAAGGAAGGTGCGGATGACGACTTGCATACGGTGGAGGACTGCGGGGACGCTGTTGCGGGAGACGCCGGCCCCGCGGCGGATGGCCTGGAGGAGGTGGTCACGCAGGCGGGGCTGGAGGTCCAGGTAGCGGCGCAGGAGGGCGATGGAGGCGTGGGGGTAGCGGGTCTGGCGCAAGTGGTCCCGTTCGCGGCCGTGGGAGGCGGCGTAGATGAAGTGCATGAGGGCGAAGAACTCGGGCTCGGGATGAGGGGCCTGTTTGCGGACTGAATCGGTCAGGCCGGCCGCGAGGTCCTGCTCCAGCAAGGCACGCACTGTGGCCAGGGGGAGCCTGTCCTGCCCCGCGGGGCTGTCAACAGGGAGCGTCGCCGCGTGCTTTTTCCTGGGGGCGAGGAAGAGCGGTGCGTCGGCCGTGGGGAGAGGGAAGAGGCGCCAGCGGTGGGGCGCGGGCGGCTCAGCCCAGTCGGGCTCGGCCAGGAAGTCGGCCAGGCGCATGGCCGCTACCTGGAAGGGGAGGGCCGCGCCTTCCTCCTCTGCCAGCCGTTCCATGGCCCGTTCCCAGACCGCGACCGTGTCCTGCCACTCGCGGCCGCGCGCAACCGCGAAGAGGACGCGCACGACGGGCGAGACGCCCGCGGCCTCCTCACTCCGGAAGAAGGCCAGGCGCCCGCGCAGGGTGTCCAGAATGCGGGGCAGAAGGGAGGCATCCGCGGCCTGCTCGGTCTCGAAGAGGGCCTTTGTGCCGTCGGATAGGGTGACCAGGTTGTCGGGGCGGATGATCTTTCCCTCCCCGTATGTCAGGACCTTCTCCGTGGCCACTTGGAGACTGTGCTGCAAGGCGGCCAGGCGGATGTCCAGGGTGAAGAGGGCATGGGCCACGGTGAGAGAGGTATCTAAGCGGCAGGGATGGGCCTCGGCGTGGCCGTGGTGGCGGAGGAGGGCTGCGCCAGCCTCGCCGAGGCGGTAGACCACGGGCGCCCGCCCGCGCGCGTGCGGGCGGGGCACGGACATGGGAAGGCGGGCGATGATCTGGTCGCCGGCGAGCGCAGTGAGGCGCGAGAGCAGCCGGACCACGCGGTGGCGGGAGAAGCCGGTAGCCTGCTGGATCTGGCGGGTGTCGGCCACGCCTGTGGGGAGGAAGACCTCCAGCAGGGGAAGCCAGCCCGCAAAGGCGGGGGCCTCCAGCGCGGGCAACAGGCTTTGCACGGACAACTCACTCATATGCGTACACCCTCCTTCCCCAGGTGCGCGTAAATCGTGCGCGAAAGGAAAAAGTCTCGTCCTATGTCTTTTCATGCTCCCTTTTCGCGCGGGGGATTTCGCGCGCCCCCGCGCGGGCGGCGATGCCTTCCTCTCGCCCCGAAAAAATTTCTTTGCAAAGGGCCTTATTGTGTTTTTTGTAGGAAGAGTAGGAAGACGAGCAGGCAGGAAGGGGCCGTCGGCCTTCCTGATCTTCCTACTCTTCCTACTGAAAACGGTATATACCCCTTTTGCAGAAAAATTTTTTCAGCCCTCCACATAGGCCGACACATCGAAGTCCACCTGCTGACGCAGGCGGTTGGCGTCGAGAATGAGCACGCGTCGCGTGCCCACGCGGCCGTTAATGTGAACATTGCACTCCCACTGGCGTTTGTCGCGCCGCGCGATGAGGCCGCGCGCGGCCATCTCCCGGCGCAGGGCGTCGGCCGCAGTGGCAAACGTCTCCCCCTGCCGCTCCCAGTAGGCACGCACCTCGGCCAGCGCCGCGCGGGTGAGGAGGTACACATGCTGTTTCTCAGCCTCGTACCAGCCCACCAGGGCCACATGCGGCGGGAGGGATGGCTCTTTCTCCATGGACAAGAGGACCACCCGCTGTTGGGTGAGCAGGTCGGATAGGGCTTCAAAGAAGCGGCGCACAGGATCTTCCCCGGCCACGCGCACGCTCTGCTCGTTCAGGAGGCGGGCCAGGGCCTCCCGGTAGGCGGCGCCTCGTCGTCGGGCTTCGTTCTCGCTCAGCGCGGCGTGGGCAACACAGCAGGCCAGAGCCATCTCCAGGCCCAGGCCGAGCACCGCGTAGTAGTCCATGAGCCGACTCTGGCCCCTGGGGAAAAGGCCTCGCCCTTCGTGGCTCAGGGCTTCCCAGCGCCGGCGCCAGACATCTTCTTCCGCCTTCCAGTGCGCGGCCAGCCAGGTGATATAGGTGCTCATAGCCCGGGCGTACAGGCCTTGTTCCGCCTGGCGCTGGGCCCGGTCCAGGGCTGTTTTCTCATCTCGGTGGGGTGCGATGATGTCCCCGTTCTCCACGGGCACGTAGACCATGCGACCGACAATGCTCTGGCCTGTCAGGGGGTTCTCCGCGGTGGCGATGACCAGACCACGCGGGGGGCGCTGGGGGCGCTCGGAGAGGTCGGCAAAGGCGCGGCCGCGGGCAGAGCGATTGCCCACGCTGCGCACCACATAGTGGGCCTTGCGTTGCATGGCCCGCTCCTGCGTGGACCCCGCGTGGGCGGGGGCAAAGTCGTCGATGATGATGGGCACATCCTTGGCCACAAAGAGCGCGTGCTCCAGGTCGGTGGGCGTGGAGGTCCAATCCCGGGGCGCACGGTAGGCGTGGCCGTGGATGAAGGTGGGACCGAAGTGAGTGAGGGCCAGGTGGGTGAGAGTGGACTTGCCCGACTGGGTGGGGCCGTAGACCCACAGGACCGCGTCCAGGGTGCGGATGGGCCCCAGAGGTGCGGCGTAGAGTGCGGCCCATAGGGGTAGGGTCACGGTGAGTGGGGCTAGGTCGAGGAAGGCCAGGCTGGCCTGCAGTGCGGGCCGCGGGTCGTCCGGCGGGGCGGGGAGTGCGTAGCGGGCCAAGTTGTTATGGCCTAGGTCGACGCGGACGGAGGGATCGAGGCCGTGCGCGCTTAGGCCACCGGACGCGGTGAGGAAGACGCGGCGGCCCTCAAGGGTGACCCACCCCGTGAAGGTGTACACCCGCTCCCGGTGCAGGGTGCGCAGGGAGCGCTCCTGGATGGCGCGGGCAACGAGATAGCGCCGGCGAGGCGAGGTGTGGAAGAGGACGCGCGCGCCCCAGTGGGCAGGCACCCAGCGGAGGGATTCGAAGTCCTCGGCCGGCACCCGGGCCTGGGGGAGGGACGTGCCGTCTTCCAGGGTGCCCTCCACCACATAGGTGATGCGCGGGGAGTTGAGGCCGTCGTCAAAGGTGATTTCC
>CAYOAZ010000073.1:0-14788 GCA_964402285.1 uncultured Anaerolineae bacterium
GTCCTTCTCGTAGATGATGACGAAATCGTGAGAGAACTATACGGTGCATGGTTAGAAAATAGCGGATATCAAGTGCTCACCGCAGGTTCTGCCGACGAAGCCCGAGCCGTCTTGGAAAACGCGGATGTAGACGTCGTGGTCAGTGATATCCGCATGGCCCATGAAACCGGCATAGACCTTCTTGCCTGGGTGCGACAGCACGATCCGGATTTGCCCGTCATCCTCGTTACAGGCGTACCCGCGCTGGAGACCGCCGTCGAAGCAGTCAGGCGCCAAGCATACGATTATCTGGTCAAGCCAATTCAAGAAAACATATTAACTCGTAGCGTTAAACGCGCGGTTGAACACCGTCAACTCACGCGCGAGAAACAACGACTGGAGCGGGAAAACCTCCAATACCAAATGCACCTCGAAGCCCTGGTGGCCCAACGCACCGCGGCCCTCCAACAACGCACTCGCCAGTTAATGCTCCTCCACGAGGTCGCCCACAGCATAGCCCGAATACGGGAGGAACAAGCCCTCTACGAACAAGTAGTCGAACTCACACAACGCATGTTCGGGTATGCCAGTGTTTCTGTTTACACCGTGGACTGGAATCACAACGTGCTGAAACGAGTGGCCATTTCATCGCCCCGCCAAAGTGCACATCCTCCTTATACCCAATCCTTAGATCGAGGACTTCTGGGCAAAGTGGCACGAGAAGGACGTCCCTTGGTCGCGAATGACGTATCACAATACTCCGAATTCATTCCGTGTCCGGATGTCCAGTGTCAGGCCGAGGCTATTTTCCCTATCCGTCAAGACGGCAAAGTCATCGCGCTGCTCCACGTGGCTGAAGATGAAAAAGATGTGTTCGATGAAACAGACGAAATAGTCTTGCGTACATTGAGCGAATACTTGAGTATCTCCGTAGCCAATGCTCGTCTGTTCCACCAACTTCAAGAGGCGTTAAAAGCCAGGGAAGAAATCCTCAATAACGTATCTCACGAATTACGAACTCCGCTCACGATTATTCGAGGATATGCGGAACTCTTACTGGAAGGAGTGATTGGGAGCATCGACGAAGAGACGCGAGAAGTAGTGGATATCATGCTCCAACAAACCAAGCACCTTACGTACTTAGTAGACCAGTTGGTGGCTTTCCGCAAATTGGAACGCGAGGGTATTACCTTAGAACGCGTGAACTTTGGCGAATGGTTGCGTCACGCGGTTGCCCCTTGGCAGCCGGTGATGGAAGAGGCAGGGCTCTCGCTCCAGTTGGAAATTGGTAAAGATTTGGGATATGTGTGGGGAAATCTGGACTATCTGACGCAGGTTATCAACAACTTGTTGGACAACGCCCGCAAATTCAGCGAAACAGGCCAGCGTGTCATTGTTCGCGCCTGGAGAGAAGAGTCTACCGTATATGTCTCTGTGCAAGACGAAGGACAAGGCGTCCCTCCAGATCAGTTAGAACGCATCTTTGAACGATTTTACCAGGTAGACGGAGGCATTACTCGCCAATTTGCAGGCATGGGATTAGGACTCGCGCTGGTAAAGGAAATTATCGAACGTCATAATGGGAGAGTCTGGGCAGAGAGCGACGGAGAGGGGCAAGGGCTTACTGTAACGTTTACCCTGCCCCTGGCAAGCCCTGCTGCAGAATAGCCTAACCTTGGCACCTATACCTATATCTTACCTATAGCGCGCAGCATATCCTCGTTGGTGGTAAAATGGAAAAATGGCAAGCCTCGCTCTTTAGCCTCCCACTCCTCGACCTCCAACAGGCGCAACCAATCTTCTTTCGTCACCACAGGTTTGCCTAACACCTTAAACCGATGTTCCAAAGCCTTCCAATCAATCCCCTGACCGGGAGCAAGGGTCTGCAAATATTGCCACACAGCCTCTGCCCCGCGTTCCCCATCCTTGCGAGCCGTGCCAACCAAGCCATTGCTCGCTTCCCGTGCCCATCCAGCCAAAAACACACCCTCAATAGGCGTACCCGATTGAGGATCATATGCTTCGTAAGAAATGCCATCCACAGGAAAGCGCGGGTGAGGATTCTTAGCGTATGAAGTGCCCTCGCGCGGGAGCCCAAGCCGCGGATCCACCGCATCACCAATGCAGAAAATCACCGTATCCACAGTCAACGTGGCAAAAGTGCCCAACCCCACGGCTCGCGTCCGGTCGCCTTGCCAAACCAACTTTGTATCCTCCACCTCAAGACCACGTACTCGGCCAGATGCATCCGGGAGGATGCGCCGAGGGGAAGAAAGAAATCGAAAGCGGAAACGGGTGGCAGAAACGGGAGGGAGAGATTTCTTCTGGGCGCTAAGAATGTACGCCTTAGCCTGCTCAGGGTCTTGACCGACCGCCCGCATACGATCAGACACTCGTAACATTTCCTGCTCGAAATCTTCCCGGTCCATATTTGCAATAACGCGAGCGAACTCCTTTTTGTCAAATTTGACCTCTGCAGGGCCCCGACGGGCCACGGCAATGACTTCGTCTACGTGTAAATCCCGAATCAAATACGTAGCAATATCGGTCATCACATTGCCTACCCCAATGAGGGCAGCCCGCCGACCGATCTCAAAGTGCTTCTGACTATAAGGGGGAAGACCATTGTAGTGATAGACAATTTCCTTCGCATGATACACCCCTTGAAGGTCTTCGCCGGGAATGCCTAACGATTTAACACCCTGCGCTCCAGTAGTCACAAGAACAGCCTGAAACCCCAAATCCCAGAGATCCTTCAACGTTAAATCCCCGTCTTCGCCCACAGTCACATTTCCCAGGTAAATAATGTGATCAGAGCGCAATTCACGCACAAACTGACGGCGCAAACCAGATTTCATCTTGTATTTGTCATAATAAATCCCATACTCCGCCAAGCCGCCAGCCCGAATATCACGATTGAACAACACCACATAGCCCCCCTTCTCTGCCAGGCGACGAGCAGCAAAAATACCCGCGGGGCCCGCCCCCACAACAGCGACCCAGTACGCGCGGTCAGCAAGTTCGCTAAGCCATAGGTTGAGCGACAATCCCTTTTCCATACTCACCTCTCCTCCACCGTGCAGATTACAAAGATGAACGGATGAAGGTCATATTTTGCTTGTCCTGACCATTGCCACACCAAGGCTACTCAACAGGTTTTACCACTGAACCCGTGTGTAAATTTCCCAAAGGTGGAATTTTGCGCGGGAAGATAACACAACAATACCCCCCATGTCAACCGTCGAGACCTGCGGGCATATTGGTATCTGCTCATGCTTGTTCCATATGACAAAGATCATTTGCCAAACTTCCCGTGCTTCCTTATAATTTCACGTACTTTCCTTTAGTTTTACTTAAGTTCCAGGAGAACAGACGTGGCGGAACGCGTACGCATCGGAACCCGGGGAAGTGCCTTGGCGCGCTGGCAGGCGGAGCACGTGCGCCGTTTGCTTCTCCGCGCGTGGCCAGATTTAGTCGTAGAGGTGGTCGTTTTTACGACCCGCGGTGACCGAGAATTGGCCAAGCCGTTGCCTGAGATCGGCGGCAAGGGGCTTTTTACCCAGGAGTTGGAGGAGGCACTGCGGGCCGGGGAAATCGATCTGGCTGTCCATTCCCTTAAGGACCTGCCCACGGAGATGCCTCCGGACTTGACGTTGGGTGCAGTGCCTCCCCGGGAAGATCCCCATGACGTACTTATCTCCCGCCACGGGGTTCCCCTGGCCGACCTGCCCACATCACCAGCCATTGGCACCAGCAGTAATCGTCGCGCTGCCCAGATCCACCTGGCCCGTGTGGATGCCCACATTGTCCCCTTGCGTGGCAATGTAGACACGCGCGTGCGCAAGGCCCTGGCTGCGGATGGTCCTTATGACGGAGTGGTGCTGGCCCGCGCGGGGGTGATACGTTTGGGCTTGGCTGAACACGTCACACAGGTCCTTCCCTTTGATGTGATGCTGCCTGCGCCCGGTCAAGGGGCACTGGGCGTCCAGTGCCGGGCGAGGGATGCGCGAGTGCTACACCTACTCACGCCGTTGGATGACCTGGACACCCGGGCGGCAACCCTCGCGGAGCGCGCGTTCCTTGCGGGAATGGGGGGTGGCTGTGCTATGCCCGTGGCCGCGTTAGGTCAGGTGCAGAATGGTCGCGTGCATCTGCATGGGTTGTACGTGAAAGATGGCCAGCCCTTCCGCGTGGAAGGAGAAGCCGACCTGGATGGGGCAGAGATGTTGGGAAGAAGTCTGGCAGAAGAGGTATTGCGGCAGGTTGCACGTTTCACATGGCAAGGGGGAAAGGAGTCAGAGGGATATTCAGGTCTCATCCCAGCGGGGGGCGAGGGGGAAAGGAAACAGGTATCTTCATCTGAAGGACGGACTCTCCATGCAGCCACTGTCTTGATTACTCGGGCGAGGGAACAGGCAGACGCGTTGGCCCGCCGGGTGCGGGAGATCGGGATGATACCCGTAATCTACCCGACCATCCGCATTGCTCCGCCTGAGGATGTGACTGTCCTGGATGCTGCGCTGACCCGTCTGTTGGAGGGGGCGTATGATTGGTTGGTGCTCACCTCGGTGAACGGGGTGCGCTACGTGTGGGAGCGCCTGCAGGCCTTGGGGGCAGGGGGGATTCCTGAAGGCGTGAAAGTGGCAGTGATTGGCCCAGCAACAGCCCAGGCTCTGCGCGACCACGGTGTACGCCCCGCGCTGGTCCCGGATGAGTTTGTGGCCGAGGGATTGGCCGCGGCACTGGGGGATGTCCGGGGCCAGCGCTTTCTCCTGGCCCGCGCGGATCGGGCTCGCCCTGCTTTGCGGGAAATGCTGACGGCCCAAGGCGCGCTTGTGGATGAAGTTATGGCCTATCGCACGCTTATTGCACCGCCTGACGAGCCCCCGCCGAATGTGGACGTTATCACCTTTACCAGCCCCTCCACCGTGCATGGATTCGTCGCGGCCTTAAGGGGACGTTCTTTGCCCCCCCACACGCAAGTCGTGTGCATTGGCCCCATCACCGCGCAGGCTGCTCGCCGCGCGGGGCTTCCCGTCCACGCTATCGCGCGGGAATACACGGTGGAGGGGATAATCCAGGAAATTGAGCGTATGAAGTTAAACGTTGACCATGCCCAATGAGGACGGCCCTCTGTAACAGGACAAGGGCGTTTGTCCGACACATCATGTTCAATGTTCGGTGTTAATTGAGCGAGATGTTCATTCGCCAGTGGGAGGCTACTTGTCATGTACACTCTACCTTTATTCCCAACAGCCCGGCCGCGGCGGCTGCGATGGACGCAAACCATCCGCCGCATGGTAGAGGAGACGCGCCTGAGTGTCGATGATTTCATTTACCCTCTGTTTGTGGTTCACGGGGAAAACGTACGGCGAGAGATTCCCTCCATGCCAGGGGTGTTTCACCTGTCCTTGGACCAGTTGCCCCGGGAAGTGGAGGAGATCAGCACGTTGGGCATCCCTGCAGTCATCCTCTTCGGATTGCCCGCGAGTAAAGACCCTGTTGGCCGGGAGAATTTTGACCCTGAAGGGATTGTCCAGCGGGCCGTGCGGGTCATCAAAGAGGAAAATCCCGACCTGACCGTCATCACCGATGTGTGCATGTGCGAGTACACGGATCACGGGCACTGTGGCATTGTGCGGGATGGCATCATCGTCAACGATGAGACCCTGGACATCTACGCGCGAGTGGCCGTCTCCCATGCGGCCGCGGGCGCGGACATGGTCGCGCCCAGCGGGATGATGGACGGCCAGGTGGCCGCGATCCGCCGGGCCCTGGACGACGCAGGGTACGCCCACATTCCCATCATGGCCTACGCGGCCAAGTACGCGAGCAACTTCTACGGCCCCTTCCGGGATGCCGCGCAGAGCCCACCCCAGTTTGGCGATCGGAAGAGTTATCAGATGAACCCGGCCAACGCGCGTGAGGCCCTGCGCGAGGTCGCACTGGATGTGCAGGAAGGCGCGGACATCATCATGGTCAAGCCCGCGCTCGCGTACCTGGACATCATCCGTCAAGTGCGGGACACCTTCCCATTGCCCGTGGCCGCGTATAACGTCAGCGGCGAGTACTCCATGATCAAAGCGGCCGCGCGCAACGGCTGGTTAGACGAGCGAGCAGTCGCGCTGGAAGTGCTCACTGCGATCAAGCGCGCGGGCGCGGACCTGATTCTCACCTACTTCGCCAAGGACGCGGCGAAATGGATACAGGGAGCATAATCAATTGACACCCATTCACTCACGGAGGTCCTTATGACACACACATCATCCACATCATCACCATCCTCGCGACCCACGACCGCGGCCACGCGCTCATCCAACGGCCGTCGTCGTTTTGAGCAGGCCCCTATGTTAATTTACTGGGAAGTCACGCGCGCGTGCGATCTGGCCTGCCGACACTGTCGAGCCGAAGCCCAACCCCATCGTCACCCCCTGGAACTCTCCACTGAGGAGGGGTATCGGTTGCTGGAACAACTGCGCGCCTTCGGGGATCCACCACCGCACATCGTGTTCACCGGCGGCGACCCGCTGAAACGCCCCGACCTGTTCGATTGGCTCAAACGGTCGGTGGATTTGGGTTTCCTTACAGCGATCACGCCCAGCGGCACCTACGCGCTCACCCGGGATGTGGTCCAGCGCTTTAAGGATGTGGGCGTGTGGATGATGTCCGTCAGCCTGGACGGCTCCACACCCGAACGCCATGACGGCATTCGTCAGGTACCCGGAACCTTCGAGCGCACCGTACAGGCCATCCGTTGGGCCAAGGAGGTGGGGTTACCCTTGCAGATTAACACCCTTGTCTGCGCGGAGACTTACGACGACATCCCCAACATTGGCCGCTTACTGGCGGAGTTGGGCGTGGAACGATGGAGTGTCTTCTTCCTGGTTCCCACAGGGCGGGGAAAAATCCTGGGCGACATCACGCCCGAACAGAGCGAGGAGTTGCTGAACTGGCTTTACGACTTCAGCAAGGAAGCGCCCTTTGTGATTAAGACCACGGAGGCCCACCACTATCGCCGCATCGCGCTGGAGCGGGCCCGCGCGGAGGGAGACCAGAAGCGACTGCGCGCCCTGCGTCGCGGCTTTGGCGTCCGGGATGGCAGCGGTGTCATGTTCATCTCTCACATTGGCGAAATTTACCCCGCGGGTTTCCTGCCTATTGTCGTGGGTAACGTGCGCAAGGATGACCCGGTGGACGTGTACCGCAATCATCCCTTGTTCCGCTCCCTACGGGACGCAGACCAGTACAAGGGGAAATGTGGAGTGTGCGAATACCGCCACATTTGCGGTGGGTCCCGGGCTCGCGCCTACGCGCTTACTGGCGACCCCTTGGAATCCGATCCGTTGTGCGTGTATGTACCGAAGACGCGCGTGCCCCTATCGGTGGAAACCGCGGTGGTCCCCTAGGAGAATGTGGAGAGCGATCAGGCGGCACACGTGATACGTCACACAACAGGCGTCAAGTGTCATGGAGGGGGAGGAAGGCCCAATGCGCGTGGTGGTGATCGGCATGAACTACAAGACGGCTCCGCTAGCCTTGCGGGAACGGCTGGCCCTGAGCGATTCGCGCATCCGCGATCTCTTATCCAAGAAAGTGCCCGAGCCGGGCCCCCAGCCCGCAGAGCGAGTGCTCCTGTCCACCTGCAATAGGGTGGAGGTGTACATGGCCTTGCCTGAAAATGTGAACCCGTGGAGCGTGTTCACGCGACACGTGCACAGCCTGGACACCCTGGCCGATGTAGACCTGGCCGCGCACACGTACACGTACGAGAAGGGGGACACAGCGCGGCATCTCTTTCGGGTGGCCTCCGGCCTGGATTCCATGATCCTGGGCGAATCCCAGATTTTGGGCCAAGTGGCCCACGCGTATCAGTTGGCCCAGGAGGTCGGCTCCGTGGGCCCCTACCTTTCCCGCCTGTTCCAGATGGCCGTACACGTGGGAAAGCGCGCCCGCTCGGAGACAGATATCAGCCGGGCTCACGTCTCTGTGGGGTCCGCGGCCGTACACCTGGCCCGAGCCCACGTGCCCGATCTAACCCAGGCGCGAGTGTTGGTCATGGGCGCAGGGCAAATGGGGCGCCTGGTTGCCCGCTACCTTCACGCGTTGGGGGTGCGGGATATACGACTGGTGAATCGCACTTTCGCGCGGGCTCAGGTCCTGGCGCAGGAGGTAGCAGGTCGCGCGTTCCCGTGGGAAGCGCTGGATCGGCTTTTGGGAGAAGTGGATGTCGTTTTTGTCACCACAGGCGCGGCTGAGCCTGTCCTCACCCGGGATCAGGTGGCGCGGGCGCGGACAAACGCGCGGCATGCGCGTTTGCTCGTTGTGGACATTGGCGTGCCCCGCAACGTTGCCGCGGACGTGAACACTCTGGCCCACGTAGAGGTTTTCCACATTGACGCGCTTCAGGACATCGTGGCCGAGGGAGTGGACGTGCGGCGTCGGGCTGTTCCCCAGGTGGAGCGGATAATAGAGAACGCGGTGGCCGAGTACGTGCGCTGGCTTGACGCCCGAGCCGTCGCGCCCACTATCTCCGCGCTTTATCGCCGAGCCGAAGACCTGCGTCAACGTGTCCTGCACCGCACTCTGCGCCGCTACGCGGATCGGCCCATTGATCCCGAAGTTGTGGACGAAGTCACCCGCATATTGGTCGAAAAACTCCTCCAAATTCCTGCTCGCAACTTGCAAGCAATGGCCCGCAACGGGGGAGTTCAGGGATACGATGGGGTATTGCGCGAGTTGTTTGAATTGGAGGTGAGGAGCAACGATTAAGAGGTGATGATTGAACGTGCTGCATAAAAACTCGGCAACACATAAGGAAGTCATTCAATATTCCAGTCCTTTTATTGTCCATCCCTAATCTTGTACGGAGGCTTAATGATGACTTTTTCCGCACCATCGCCATCCTTTTCTACCTCTCAGGTTCTATACGACCGCGCGCGGCGGGTTATTCCCGGCGGCGTGAATTCCCCTGTGCGCGCGTTCCGAGGTGTGGGAGGGACGCCGCTGTTCATCGAGCGGGGCGCGGGGCCTTATATCTGGGACGCGGACGGTCATCAGTACATTGATTATGTCCTCTCCTGGGGACCACTCATCCTGGGCCACGCGCATCCCGAAGTGGTTGATGCGGTCAAGCGCGCCGCGGAGCAGGGGACATCGTTTGGCGCGCCTACCCGTTTGGAGATCGAACTGGCCGAGATGGTTATCGAGATGGTGCCCTCGGTGGAGATGGTGCGCTTCGTCAATTCGGGCACGGAAGCCACCATGAGCGCGCTGCGGTTGGCCCGCGCGGTCACGGGCCGCCCCAAGATCATTAAATTTGAAGGCTGCTACCACGGCCACGCGGATGCCCTGCTTGTGCGCGCGGGCTCAGGCGTGGCTACCCTGGGTCTGCCCGATTCCCCAGGAGTCACTCATGGAACCACCCAGGACACCCTGGTGGCTCGCTACAATGACCTGGACTCTGTGAAAGCCCTGTTTGACCGCTATCCAGACGAGATCGCGGGTATCATTGTCGAACCCGTGGGTGGAAACATGGGCGTGGTTCCACCTGTCCCGGGCTTTCTGGAAGGCCTGCGAGCCCTGTGCGACCGCTACGGCGCGCTCCTCATTTTCGACGAGGTGATGACGGGATTTCGCGTTCATCTGGGAGGGGCGCAGGCCCTGTATCACGTGCAACCTGATATCACCACTCTGGGCAAAGTTATTGGTGGGGGACTCCCTGTGGGTGCGTACGCGGGCCCACGGCAGATTATGGAGCACGTCGCTCCTGTGGGTGCGATGTACCAGGCCGGCACCCTCTCGGGCAATCCGCTGGCCATGAGCGCGGGCTTGGCCACGTTGCGTATTCTGCGAGAGCCGGGTGTGTGGGACACGTTGGTGGCTCAGGCTGAACGCCTGACCCAGGGGATCGGCCAGGCCGCGCAGGATGCGGGTGTGCCCGTGGTACAGACGCGGGTAGGGACCATGTTCAGCCTCTTTTTCATGGACGGCGATGCGCCTACCTCCTGGGACGACGTCAAGCGCGCACACACCGAGAAGTACGCGCGCTGGTTCTGGGGCATGATTGAACAGGGGGTCTACTTCGCGCCCTCTCAGTTTGAAGCAGGGTTCATCTCGTTGGCCCACAACGATGATGTCATCGACCGCACCATTGCAGCCGCACAGAAAGTATTCCGCATATTACGAGACGCGTAGGATGTGATACACAGAACGCGTTGCACATCACACATCCCATCCCAGGAATGCCCTTATGATCCAACCGACATTACACTCAACAACCCAATCCATGACTTCTCCTTTCTTGGCCGCGTGTCGGCGGGAACGAACAGAGGTCACGCCGGTGTGGTTTATGCGCCAGGCAGGACGCTACATGCCTGAATACCGTGCGTTGCGAGAACGTTATTCTCTGCTGGAGATGATCCGGACGCCAGAACTGGCGACCCAGGTGACCTTGATGCCCCGCCGCCTCGGTGTGGATGCGCTTATTCTCTTCGCGGACATCCTGCTTCCTTTAGAGCCCTTGGGCCTGGGCCTGGAGTTCGTCCCTGGACGTGGTCCCGTGCTCCAGCATCCTATCCGCACGCCCCAGGATGTGCGCCGCTTGCGTCCTGTCACTGTGGAAGAGGACCTGGGTTTTGTCCTGGAGACGGTGCGCCTAGTACAGAGCGAAGTCGGAGGCCAGGTGCCCCTCATTGGCTTCGCGGGCGCGCCTTTCACTCTGGCTTCCTACATGATCGAGGGGGGGAGTTCCCGGCACTATCTGCGAACCAAGCGCTTCATGTATGAGCATCGGGACGCGTGGCACACGCTGATGGCTACCTTGGCCCACGTTACTCTGGATTACCTGCGTGCACAGGTTCGTGCCGGTGCCCAGGCCGTTCAACTCTTTGACAGTTGGGTGGGTGCACTGTCGCCCCACGATTACCGCCTGTATGTGTTGCCGTACACCCGTCTCATTATGGAAGGACTGGCGGATTTGGGCGTGCCGCGCATTCACTTTGCCACCGGCACCGCGGGCATGCTGCCCCTGCTCAAGCAGGCTGGAGGCGACGTCATCAGCGTGGATTGGCGCATTGATCTGGATCGCGCCTGGGAGACCCTCGGTCCTGACGTGGCTATCCAGGGGAACCTGGATCCAGTCCTCCTCCTGGCCCCACGTGATGTCCTGGCCAACGAAGTGCGCTACATCCTCCAGCAGGCGCAAGGTCGTGCAGGACATATCTTCAACCTGGGACACGGCGTGCTCCCGGAAACGGATGTGGGGAGTGTGGAGTTTGTGGTAGAAATAGTGCATAGGGGAATAATGAAATAGGATGTAAAGACGTAAGTGTATTGTGGTCAAGATGGATTGTATCCAGCAATCACAGCATGAAGTTGGCTCAGTATCACTTGTAAATCATCGTACACGAGGAAACTCGCAATGACCGAGAAGAACCATCTTTCCAATCCAGATCGTCCTATCGCGGTGCTGTTGCTCTCCTACGGGGGACCGGATTCGCTGGATGATGTACCCGCGTACTTGAACAACATCCGCGGGGGACGTCCTACCCCTCCCGAATTAGTAGAGGATGTAAAGCGTCGCTACGCGCTCATCGGCGGGAGATCGCCCTTGTTGGAACGCACTCAGGCTCAGGCGCGCGCGTTGCAGGCCTGGCTTGAGGGTCACCTAGGTCCCGGTTATCGCACGTTTGTGGGGATGCGCAACTGGCACCCCTTTATCCACGAGGTTCTACCTGACATCCTGGCCACGGGTGCGGGGACCTTAATTGCCATCCCCATGTCGCCCCAGTACTCCCATGTCAGCGTGGGTCTGTACCGAAAGGCACTGGAGGAGGCGTTGGCCGAGGTAGATGCTCCCTTGCGCGTTCACTTTGTGGAACGGTGGGGGAATCACCCAGGTTTTGTGGCCGCGTTTGCGGAGAAGGTGCGACAGGCGCTGGACGCAAAGTTTCCCCCAGATGCGCGAGGACGTGTAGCCGTGATTTTTACCGCGCACAGTATTCCCATGCGCTTCGTGGAGATGGGGGATCGGTATCCCCAGGAAGTGGAGGAGAGCGCTCGGTTGATCGCCGGTGCGGTGGGCTTAGGAACCTGGTGGGTCGCGTACCAGAGCGTAGGCGCGGCAGGTGGTGCGTGGTTGGGCCCCAACGCGGAGGACGTGGTCGCGGAGCGGGCAGAGGAAGGATATCGTTACGTTCTCATTGTCCCTGTGGGGTTCACCGCGGACCATGTGGAAATCCTGTACGACATCGACATTGAACTCAAGACCCACGCGGCTAGCCTGGGCGTCCACCTGGAACGCACCGACTCCCTGAACGACAGCCCCGCCCTTGTCCAGGCGTTGGGAGAGATGGTGAAAGAGTACGTGGAACTCGGTGCGAGCGAGGCCGCTAAAGAAGGGGGCTGAACGTGGGCGGGGGTGTTTGACTCTGACTTTTAACCTGCATGTCCCACAGGAGATAGAGGAATGATAACAAGAGCGCGAGGACGAAGGCTTCAAGTGGTCGTCATTGGCGCGGGGATTAGTGGTCTGGCCACCGCGTACTACTTACAAAAACAGGCTCAGGAACAGGGGGTAGCCCTGACAATCCACGTCGTGGATCGGGCTGCGCGTGCGGGTGGGGTCATCTCTACTGTGCGGGAGGATGGTTTTATTGTCGAAGGCGGACCCGACTCCATGCTTTCCTACAAGCCTGCGGGGGTGCGTTTGCTGCGGGAATTGGGTTTGACAGAGGAGATTGTGGGAACGTCACGGGAGAACGCGGGGTCCTTTGTCTACTCCCGAGGACGACTTCACCCTCTGCCGGAAGGGCTAACTTTGATGATTCCCAGCAAACTGGGCCCTCTTTTCCGCACTCAACTCATCTCCTGGCGAGGAAAAGCCCGGGCCGCGCTGAATGTCCTTTACGCGCCACGCCACAATGGACGCGATATCTCCGTAGCCGAATTCGTGGAGGATCACCTGGGCCGTGAAACGTTCGAGCGCATTGTGGAACCTTTATTCGCGGGCATCTACGCGGGGGACGCGCGGCAGTTGAGCCTGGCCGCGACCTACCCCCAACTCCTGGATCTGGAACGGGAGTACGGGAGCCTACTGCGGGGGTTGCTTATCATGCGTCGCCGCCGGGAACAGATGCGGCGTACCCGGAGCACAGGGGAGGCGGGACTGACGCCCTTCATCACCTTGCGCACGGGATTGGCCCGTTTGGTGGAAGCCCTGGTGGACGCGTTAAAGCGATCTGGGGTCGTTTTCCACTTTGGATGTTCCGTGAAACGTGTAAAGTATCAGATAAATGGGAATGAAGAATATCGTTGGAAGTGGCACATAGATTTCCACAGGGCGCCAACACTTGAGGCGGATGCCCTTGTATTAGCCTTGCCAGCGCATGCAGCCGCACGAATTGTGGGCTCTGTGGACAGGGATCTGGCTCAAGTGTTGGAAAGCATCCCCTACGCGTCCAGCGCAACCGTATCTCTGGCCTACCGGCGGGAGGATGTGCGTCATCCTCTTAAGGGATATGGCTTTGTGGTCCCCAGGGTGGAAGGGCGCCCCCTTTTGGCTTGCACGTGGACGTCTAGTAAGTTTCCCCACCGAGCCCCCCAGGGATACGCTCTCTTCCGGACGTTCTTTGGTCGCGCGGGCGCAGACGAGGTTGCCTCGCTGTCAGAGGCCGATCTCATTGCACTGGCCCGCTCCGAACTGAACATGATCATGGGCATTGATGCCTCTCCCACTCACGCGTGGGCCTTTCGCTGGCAACAGGGATTGCCTCAGTACACGGTGGGCCATCTGGAACGAATCCGTCGCATAGAGGAACGCACGCGTGCGTTGGGTGGGTTATACCTGGTCGGTAACGCATACCGCGGCGTGGGTATCCCTGATTGCATAGCCAACGGCGAACGGGTCACGCGGGAAATTGTTGAGGCGTCTAGTACCACCCAATAAAAGGGATCGTCCCCTCCGGCCGCGCCTGCTGCCCGAGGCTGGAAGCCCGGGCAATTTCGCCCGGCAACTGGAAGTTGCGGGCTTCGTTTGCAAAGCCCCCTCGCGGGGGCTGCAATTAACCGCCACAGGCGGTTTCGCCCCACGAAGGCCGCAGTTTTCAACGGCCGGCCGTACCGGGGCCCAACGCCCTTCGGCCGCGGCCACCGCCCGTGGGTGGAGACCGCACAGAACGCCCGGCAACTGGAAGTTGCGGGCTTCATTTGCAAAGCCCCCTGCCGGGGGCTACACCGAACCGCCCCCGGCGGTTTCGCCCCACCGAAGGCCGCAGTTTCCAACTGCCGGCCATGACGAGGCCCACCGCCCACGGCCGCGCCGGCCACCGCCCGTGGGTGGAAGCCCGTGCGAAACACCCGGCACCTCGACGTTGCGGGCTTCATCTGCAAAGCCCCCTGGCGGGGACTACACCGAACCGCCCCGGCGGTTTCGCATCCGAAGGCCGCAGTTTCCAACTGCCGGCCGTGTCGGGCCCACCGCCCCTCGGCCGCGGCCATCGTCCATGGGTGGAAGCCGCACAGAACGCCCGGCAACTGAAAGTTGCGGGCTTCGTTTGCGCAGCCCCCTGACGGGGGCTACACCGAACCGCCCCGCGGTTTCGCCCCACGAAGGCCGCAGTGTCCAACTGCCGGCCGTGTCAGGGCCCAACGCCCTTGGCCGCGGCCACCGCCCGTGGGTGGGAACCGCACAGAACGCCCGGCAACTGGAAGTTGCGGGCTTCGTTTGCAAAGCCCCTTGCGGGGACTCCGACCAACCGCCCCTGGCGGTTTCGCATCCCGAAGGCCGCAGTTTTCAACTGCCGGCCGCCCC
>CAYOAZ010000074.1:0-24926 GCA_964402285.1 uncultured Anaerolineae bacterium
TCTCTCCTGATTTGACATGTCCCGACCTTGTGGGGATAATAGAATTTGCTTAGTTGTCTAGACAACTAAGCAAATTCCACCGTCCGGCAGGAAAGGCAATGGAGCCCTTGTCACACGTGCCACGGTACATCCGAGTCCGTGAAGCCCTCCGTCAACGCATCCTGGATGGCGTCTACACGCCAGGAGAGCGCATTCCTTCAGAGCCCGATCTGGCGCGAGAGTTCGGCGTCAGCCGGGGGACCGTTGAGCGGGCCATTCGGGACCTGGTGAGGGAGGGCGCGCTCATACGGGAACAAGGACGCGGCACGTTTGTGGCCCATCCCCTGCTGAACAGCATCCACTTCCGCCTGAGCACCTTCGCGGAGGAAGCCCGTCGCAAAGGGTGGGAACCCTCCACTCGCCTGATACGGGCTCACGTGGTTCCTGCGGACGAGGACACAGCCCACGCCCTGCGCGTTCCTGAAGGCACCCCCATCATTGAGATCGTGCGCGTCCACTGCGCAAACAAGGAACCGGTGGTGTACGAAGTGCGCCAACTGACGCGTGACCTGTGTCCCCAACTCCTGGAGGAAGACCTGGAACACGCGTCCGTACACGAATTGCTCATCTACAAATACCACATCCCCCTTGTCAAGGCCCGCTTCACAATTCATGCAATCACCTTGACAGGTGAGGCCGCGGACCTTCTGCAAGTAGCGGAGGGGAGTCCAGGCTTCGCGGTGGAACGCATCACCTTCCGCACAGGGCAGGAGCCCGCGGTGCGCATGTACCAACTGTGGCGCGGGGATAAGTTCCATTTCACCGAAGAAGTCATCGGCCTCGGGTAAACTCACACAACGGAGGTGGCGTCATGCGGTCCCAAAAACTGTTGGTCATCCTGTTGGTCCTCTCTCTCCTGGTGGTGCTGGCAGGCGGATGTGGCCAGAGCAAGCCCAAGTCCTACAAGATCGGCATCTTCTCCCCCACCACGGGCTTTGCCGCGGCCGATGGCACCAGCGCGCTGCACGGCGCGGAACTTGCAGTTCAGTACATTAACGACCACGGCGGCATCAACGGCGTTAAGGTGGAACTGGTCCACTACGATGATGCAGCAAAGCCGGACCAGGCGGTGAACGTGGCACACAAGTTGATTGAGCAGGATAAGGTCATCGCCGCGGTGAGCGGTTCCTACAGCGGCGCGACCCGGGCCGCGTCCGCGGTGTTCCAGGAGGCGGGCGTGCCCATGGTGGCCGCGTACGCGGTGCACCCGGAGATCACGAAGACAGGCGATAAGATCTGGCGCGTGGGGACCCTGGCCGTAGTCGAGGGGCGCGTTGGTGGCGCGCTGGCCGTGGACAAGTTGGGAGCGAAGAAGATCGCGCTCCTGACCATTGACAACGACTTTGGCACCTCCCTGGCCAACGCGTTCAAGGAATATGTGACGGCCAAAGGCGCGGAGATCGTGTTCGAGGAAAAGTATCCCCTGGGCGAGAAGGAATTCCGCCCCATTCTCAACCGCATTAAGGAAGCCAATCCCGACGTGGTGTACGCGAGCGGGTACTACAATGAGGCTGCGAACATCGTGCGCCAGGCCAAAGAAGTGGGCCTGAACGCGCAGATCATCGGCCAAGAAGGGTACGATTCCCCCAAGTTCCTGGAACTGGCCGGGGACGCAGCCGAAGGGGTGATCATCACCACGGACTTGAACCGGGACAGCGAGCGGGAGATCACCCAATGGTTCATCAAAACCTACAAGGAAAAGTACAACCTGGACGCGGACATGGTCGGGGCGTCCGCGTTTGACGCGGTGATGGTGCTGGCCTATGCCATTGAGAAGGGCGGCACCAAGGCGGATGGCATTGTGAAGGCGCTGGGCGAGTTAAAGGACTTTGAGAAGGCCGCAACCGGCCCCTTCTACAAGTTCACCGCGGGCCGAGAGGTCATGCGACCGGTGGGCGCGCAGGTGGTGAAGGGCGGTGCGTTCCACTTCTTCGCGGAGTTCGACGACCCGGCGCTTATCACCCCGCCGTGGTAAACATCTACCTTGCGGGGTGCTCTTAATAAGGAACCCGCCCTTCGGGGTACGAGGGATCGTGCTCATCCCCGTGCCCCGAAGGGAAACCCTATCACTTCTAGCCGGGATCGAAGACCATGACCCTCTGGAACATCGTGCTGGACACGTTAACCCAGGGCAGCATCTACTTTCTCATCGCGGTGGGCCTGACAATGGTGTACGGGATCTTGAAGATCCTGCACATCGCGCACGCGGCCGTGTACGCAATCGGCGCGGGAATTGGGCTCGCCGTGTTCAATTTAACGGGAAACTTCTGGTTAGCCCTTATCGCGGCCATGCTGGTCAGCGGTCTGATCGGTGTAATCATCTACCGTGGCGTCTACTTCTACATGCTAGACCAGCCCCGCATTGTGCCCCTGATCACCAGCGTGGGGCTTTTCCTGCTCATTGAAGACCTGTTACAGAAGCCGTATCTCATGGGGCCTTATCAGCACGCGTTCCCCGCCCAGGATGTGTTCCCGTCCATCACGCTCCCCTGGGGAACGATTCCCAAAGGACAGGTGATGATCCTGTCGCTGACCGGAGTGGCGCTGGTCACGCTGTACCTGATCTTCACCCGCACCCGGTTGGGATTGGCCTGGCAGGCAGCCGCGCAGGACCGGGAAATGGCCGGCTCGGTGGGGATCAATCTCAATCGCGCGATTGCTCTCAACTTCCTCCTTGGATCCGCGCTCGCGGGCGCGGCCGGGGTGCTGGTGGGGGTGTTTTACAACAGCGTGTACGCGACCATGGGAGATGTGCCCTCGTACAAGGCGTTTGTGGTCATTGTCCTGGGCGGGATGGGCTCGGTGACGGGAACAGTGGTCGCGAGTTTTCTCCTGGCGCTGACGGAAACGCTGCTGCTCACCTGGGTGGGGTATGTGCTCCCCCGGGATGCCATCGCGTTTCTGGTGCTCATTCTGGTGCTCATGTTCCGGCCCCAGGGCCTGTTGGGGAGGTGAGGCATGGGATACTTGATCAGCATTGCCACATTTGCGTGCATTTGGGCTGTCCTGGCCCTGAGCCTCAACATCCTCACAGGCTACGCGGGCCAGGTGTCCCTGGGCCATGCGGCGTTCTTCGGCATTGGGGCGTACGCGTCGGCCATGCTGACGGTGAAGGCGGGCTGGCCCTTCTGGCCCGCGTTCATCGCGGCCATTCTGGTCACGGGGTTGGTGGGAGGATTTCTGGGTCTGCCCAGTTTGCGGGTCCGCCACGATTTCCTGGTTCTGGCAACCATGGGGATCAATTTTGTGGTCATCGCGGTCTTCAAGTATGTGTCCTTCTTCGGAGGAGCGTTGGGGATCATCGGCATTAAGAAGCCCACGCTCTTCGGGTGGGCACTGCGCGGCCCCTGGTTCCTGATGCTCACCGCGCTGTACCTGGCCCTGACGTTGTGGCTGAGCGCGTACCTGAGTCGCACCTGGGCAGGCCTGGCATTGACCGCGCTGCGGGAGGATGAGGACGCGGCCGAGGCGGTGGGAGTAAGTGTGCCCCGCTTCAAGATCTACGCGTTCGCGATTTCCGCGGCCCTGGCCGGCGGAGCGGGCAGCCTGTACGCCCATTTCCTGGGATCCGTGTTCCCCGACCACTTTGCGTTCGTGGAGTCCATCGGCATTATGAGCATGGTGGTCTTCGGGGGGGTGGGAACGCTGCGTGGTCCTGTGGTGGGCGCATTCATTCTCAAGGCGCTGCCTGAATACTTGCGCTTCGTGGGAGATTACCGGTACGCCATCTACGGTGGGGTTCTGGTACTGATGATGCTTTTCCAGCCCCAGGGAATCTTGGGAGACGGCAGTTGGTTGTGGAACAAAATAAAGGCAAGGGGTAACAATTCACTTCAGAGCGGGTGAAATGCCCGCGCGGTCTGCTGGAGAGGAATCCGTGCCCAAGTCACAGCACATCGATCGTTACTCTTCCATTCCCGTTACACGGTAAAGACCCATGCCTGACAAAATGGATCAAAACACACCATTGCTCGACATTCGCAACGTATCCCGCCACTTCGGTGGGCTGAAAGCGGTGGACGGGGTCTCCTTCCGGGTTCACCAGGGGGAAATTGTGGGCCTCATCGGACCCAACGGCGCGGGGAAGACCACGTTGTTCAACCTGATCTCCGGTTTCCTCAAGCCCACTGGGGGGGAGATTTACTTTCGCGGGCACGCGGTCCACGGCAAACGGCCTAACGAGATCGCTCGTCTGGGGGTGGGGCGTACGTTCCAGATCGTGAAGCCATTTGCAGAACTTTCCGTGCGGGATAACGTGCTCGCGGGCATGGGCCACGACATCTATCCGTCCTTGCAAGCGTTTCTCCACCATTACCACACTCCGTCGGCCATTGCCCGCGCAAACACCATTTTGGAGGATGTGGGGTTGGCCGTGTACGCGGACGCGCGCGCGGACACGTTGCCCATCGGGCTGCAACGGCGGTTGGAGATTGCCCGCGCACTGGCCCTCTCCCCCATCCTGCTCCTGCTGGACGAGTCAGCCGCGGGGCTCACCCACGAGGAAGCATCGGAACTCGCGGCGCTTATCCGGGACCTCCGCGAGCGGGGCATTACCATCCTGTTAGTGGAACACAATATGCGCTTCGCCATGAACTTGTGTGAGCGCATTGTCGTTCTCAACCAGGGTCGCATCCTGGCTCAGGGGTCGCCTGAGGAGATACAGAGGAACCCGGCTGTGATTGAGGCGTATCTGGGGAAAGGGAATGTACGATAAGTAAGGGAGTAACGGAGTAACAATGGAAAAAGTCGGCTAGTAGGCAGGATCCACCGAAACATGAACACCTGACTTTAGGTCGACGTATTCTGTACGCGCTAACGCTCGTAGGGCTGTACCAATTCCAGGTGAACGGGAGCCTATCATGCACCAAGGTGCTCCTTTACTTCAGGTTTCTGACTTGGTGGTGAAATACGGTCATATTCAGGCCCTGCACGGGGTATCGCTCACCGTGCACCCGGGAGAAGCGGTGGCGATCCTGGGCGCAAACGGCGCGGGCAAGTCCACGATTGTGCGCGCGATTTCTGGCTGGGTGACCCCCCAGGCCGGGACGATCACATATGCAGGGGAGGACATCACGTCCCTGCCGTCGTGGGAACGGGCTGCTCGGGGGATGGCCCTGGTCCCAGAGGGCGGGCGGGTGTTCCGGGACATGACGGTGGAGGAGAATTTGCGCCTGGGCGCGTACCTGGAATCCGATTCCCGGACGCTCCAGGAACGGATGGCCTATGTGTACAGCCTGTTCCCTGTGCTCAAGGAACGGCGCCGCCAGATCGCGCGCACCATGAGCGGGGGCGAACAGCAGATGCTGGCTATCGGTCGGGCTGTCATGCGCAACCCCCAACTGCTCATCGTGGATGAGGTCAGCATGGGGTTGGCCCCCATCCTGGTGGACACGGTGTTCGAGGCCCTGCGTCAGTTAAAGGAAGAAGGCGTGTCCATGCTCATTGTGGAACAAAATGCGCACGAGACATTGAACGTGGTGGATCGGGGGTACGTATTAGAAAATGGAAGGATCGTGTTGGAAGGCACGGCCGATGCCCTGCGCCAGGACCCCCGTGTTCAGGCCGCGTATTTGGGAGGAGGGTAACTGTAAGTGATGGTCAATGCGTAATGCGTAACGATCGGAAACGGCCGGGCCTTCAACAAGGGCAGCCGTGACACACCATTTACACCTTACGCTGTACGCATGACTTTTCTGCAACAAAAAGGAGGCTCACCATGGCCGTTAAAGAAATTCCGGTGGTTCGAGCACCCCGGGGAACTCAACTAACCTGTGCGAACTGGCAGATCGAGGCCCCTTACCGGATGATCCAGAACAACCTGGACCCGGAAGTGGCCGGTGACCCCGCTAACCTCATTGTGTACGGCGGGCGGGGGAAAGCAGCCCGCAACTGGGAATCCTTCTTCGCTATCCTGGAAGCGCTGAAAAACATGAAACCCGACGAGACGCTTCTGGTCCAGTCGGGCAAGCCTGTGGCCGTATTCGAAACCCATGAATTGGCCCCACGTGTGCTCATTGCCAACTCGAACCTGGTGCCCAAGTGGGCTACTTGGGAAGTCTTTGACGAACTGGAGCGCAAGGGGCTCATCATGTACGGTCAGATGACCGCGGGATCCTGGATTTACATCGGCACCCAAGGCATTCTCCAGGGAACTTATGAGACGTTGGGCGCGGTAGGGCGCAAGCACTTTGGCTCCAGCTTGAAGGGGAAATGGGTTCTCACCGCGGGGCTGGGCGAAATGGGCGGCGCGCAACCGCTGGCCATCACCATGAACGAAGGCGTGGGCCTCATCGTGGAAGTGGACCCGCGGCGCGCGGAACGCCGTCTCAAACTGGAACAGGTGGATGAAATTGTGGAAGACCTGGACGAGGCCCTGCGCCGAGTGGAACAATACCTCAAGGAGGGCAAGGCCCGGTCCATTGGGCTTATCGGCAACGCGGCCGAAGTCTTCCCCGAGATCGCGCGGCGGGGCATTGTGCCTGACGTGGTCACAGACCAGACACCCGCGCACGACCCGCTCATGTACGTCCCCAAGGGCATGAGCGTCTTCGAAGCAGAGGAACTGCGCCAGAAGGATCCGGAAACGTACGTAAAACGGGCTAAGGAGAGCATGGCGGTGCATGTGGAAGCCATGCTCACGTTCCTGCGCAACGGTGCGGTGGTATTCGATTACGGCAACAACTTGCGCCAGCAGGCCTACGACATGGGCGTGAAGGACGCGTTCGCTTATCCGGGCTTTGTCCCCGCGTACATCCGGGATCTGTTCAGCGAGGGGAAAGGGCCCTTCCGCTGGGTAGCCCTGTCCGGCGACCCGAAGGACCTGTACCGCACGGACCAGGCCATTCTGGAACTCTTCCCGGAGAACGAGCACCTGCGCCGCTGGATTACAATGGCCCAGAAAAAGGTGCGCTTCCAGGGACTGCCCGCACGCATCTGCTGGCTGGGCTACGGCGAACGGGACAAGGCAGGCCTCTACTTCAACGAACTGGTGCGGAAGGGTGAGATCAGCGCGCCCATTGTTATCGGTCGCGATCACCTGGACGCGGGCTCGGTGGCCAGCCCCAACCGAGAGACAGAGGGCATGAAGGACGGGTCCGACGCGATCAGCGATTGGCCCATCCTGAACGCGCTGTTGAACGCGGTGGCTGGGGCCACATGGGTCTCCTTCCACCACGGCGGTGGCGTGGGCATGGGCTATAGCCAGCACGCGGGCCAGGTGGTCGTCGCGGACGGCACCGACCAGGCCGAATGGCGGCTTGCGCATGTCCTGCGCACAGATCCTGGGCTGGGCGTTGTCCGTCATGCGGACGCGGGCTACGAGATCGCAATTGAAACCGCAAAGAAGCACGGCATCAAAATGCCCATGCTGAAGTGAAGCCCAGAAGGGCCCTTTCACCTCATGAGGGACTGTGGTACAATGCAGGCGTGGCGGTGGAGATCAGGAAGGCCGCCACGCCTGCAACCTATCAGGGAATTCTCTCAGAAACGCAGAGAGCACCGGGGTTAAGTACAACCCACCCACGGCCAAGATGACACATACCGCCACAAGTCACCTTCCAACAGAACGGCGCCTTCTGCGCATCATCAACAGGACAATTGGCAAACACGCGCTGATCCGGGACGGGGACCGGATCGCGGTTGCGGTTTCCGGAGGCAAAGACAGCCTGACCTTGGCCCGGCTTTTACACATTCGACGCGCGGCCAGCAAGGAAAAATACGACCTTATCGCCATCCACGTCCTCTACCCCGACCCTGCCGCGGAGCAGCGCCGAGAGCACCTGCAAGCCCTCATGGACACGTGGGGAATTCCCATCACATTTTCCCGGATGGAGATTCCACCAGGAGAGGACTGGCCCACCTCATGTCACCGCTGCACCTGGCACCGTCGCCGCACCTTGTTCCAAACCGCGCACGCACTGGGGTATCCCAAGATCGCGCTGGGTCACCACCAGGATGACATGTTCACCACAGCGCTGATGAACATGGTACAGCAAGGCAAGTTTCAGGCGCCGGCCCTGCGCCTCACCTTGTTCGACGGCGCGATTACCCTTATCCGCCCCTTAGCAGATGTACCGGAACCTGACATCCGCCGCTACATCCGCCTCCTCGGCGTGGACATCCGCCAAACTTCCTTTGACTGCCCCCTGGCAGGCACCACCGAACGGGACGCAATGAAATCCATCCTGCGGGAACTGCTCAAACGATCCCCCGCGGCCCGGACCAACATCGCCCGCGCGCTGGAGCGATGTAATGAAAAGGACAAACGAACGTAGGGGAAAGCCACTAGAGAGCAAACGGCCTGGCTGAGCCCCCCACAACCCGCTCCGGGCACACGTGCATCCCCCTTCCTGGACGGGACAACTCCACGTCCGCACATCCGAGGGGAAAACCACGAAGCCCCTCGAACAAGCAATTACTCTGCCAGCGCCCACTCCACCGCCTTTTGAGCGTGGATAGCGGTAGTGTCGAACAGGGGGATATTCGTGTGCTCCTGCTGAACCAACATCACGATTTCCGTACAGCCCTCAATAATCCCCTCCGCGCCCCGGGCATGTAGATCGTCAATAATGCGGAGGAACTCCGCCCGGGATTCCTCCCTGACAATGCCGAGCACTAACTCCTCATAAATGACCCGATGCACGATCTCCCGGTCCTCTGGTGGGGGCACCAGCACCCGGAGGCCGTGCCTCTCCTCCAGGCGCCCCGCGTAGAAATCTTGTTCCATCGTGAATTTCGTGCCCAGCAGCCCGACCGTGGTGAGACCGGCCTCCTTAATTTGTTCCGCGGTTGCGTCAGCAATGTGGAGCAAAGGAATCCGGATGGAGGATTCAATCTGCGGCGCCACCTTGTGCATGGTGTTCGTGCAAAGTACCAGGAAATCCGCGCCTGCAGCCTCCACCTGGCGGGCCGCGTTCCCCAGCACCTCGCCGGCCTTATCCCACCGGCCCTGATGTTGCAACTCCTCAATTTCCTGAAAGTCTACGCTGATCATCGCGATGCGAGCCGAGTGCAACCCGCCTAACCGGTCCCGCACCATCTCGTTGATCCACCGGTAGTAAAGAGCCGTGCTCTCCCAACTCATACCGCCCAACAGGCCGATTGTCTTCATGCGGATGCCCTCCTTCTAAAACGTCATTGATGCCCATTATACGTCCACCACATCTCCCCCTTTCCCACGTCATCCGTACTTACCCCTCACGTCTCCCGCCGCGCCAGAGAGTTCGCGGAAACGGTGAAGGTGGAGAGTAGGGTCGGGCGAGGCATTACTCGTAATCCGCGCGCATCTTCTCCATCCGTGCCAGGCTATCCTTAAAGCCGCCAGGACGGTTCCGCGCGTGCCAGATCTCGCGAAATTCAGCCATGAGCCGATCCGCATCCCGAGCCAATTCCTCGCGCAATGATACATCCTCCGCCCCGCGCGCTTTGCCCAGAGCCCAGATGCCTCGCTTCGCGCCGTGCCGCAGCATATCCGCGGCCCAGGCAAATTCTCGCTTAATCAAATCCGCGTCCGGCCGGTCCATATCCTCCTCATCCAGCGCGGCCATCACCCTATCAATGTACGCCAACGCCTCGCGCAACCCTTCTTCGGTGAGCCCTCTATGTTCGGCGATCTGCTCCGGTGTCCGCTGTAAGATGCGAAAGAGGATGGACCCGTTGAAGTCCCGCACGCCCGGCACTTTGTACGCATTGCCTAAGTCAAAAGCAATGCGTCCCATCACGCCGGCCCGATCTCGAAACACAAACGTGTTCAACACGGCCACTATATCCACATCCCGGCTGGCTTCGTACGTCCAGGATACCCCTGCGCCATAGGCAAAGCCCAGGTAACTCGCGGGGAGTGGTTGCCAATGGCCGTTGTCCCCCCAATCTGTGTTCAAAAAGCCCACGGCGCCATGCTTGAGCCCGTTCTCCGCGGCGTTGCGCAAGTTGCCCATCGCGTTCTCGGTGCGTCCGGCAATCGTGTTCCAGGTGGACGTTCCCGGACACACGTAGAAAGGCACACCTGACGCGGCGAAGATCCGGCCGTGGGCATCAAAGGGGTGATCCGCCTCGTACCCCCACTCCAGCGCGATCACATCTCGGGGCAATTCCGGCACCAGGTCTGGGTGCTGCACAATAATATCTCCCCAGAACATCATCGTATGGTCCCGAGCCTTCACTTCCCGGTAGATCTTCAGGAGAAAATCCAGGTACACCCGACCTTCCCCGTACTTCTCCACAGCCTCCTTGCTGCGCCCTCGACCCAGGTCCACAGTCTCGTCACACCCCACATTCACCTGCCGGCTGGTGAAATGGGGCAACAGTTCGTCCAACAGGCTGCGCACCAGGTCCAGACTGCGGGGGTCGAGGGGGTTAAGGCTGAAGGGCTCGTCAAAATGGCCCCACCGGGTATCACATCCCTCGGGGCACTCGGCCAGATCCCGGTACTCGTCGTGGACGAGCCAGCGCCGCATGTGGCCGAAGGTGTTCTGGTTGGGCACGAGTTCGATGAAGCGCTCGCGGCAGTACGCGTCCAGGGCCAAAATTTCCTCGCCGGTCAAGGGGGAGGCTTCGGCCCAGACCACAGGGTGATTGCGGTAAGCAAAGGTGTGTTCGGTGTAGAGTTGGAACTGGTTCACTTTGAAGAATGCCAGCAGATCCACCAGCGCGTAGAGTGTCTCCATGGTGGGCACTTTATCCCGGCTGATGTCCAACATCACTCCCCGATTGGGGAAATCCGGCCAATCCCGAATGCGCAGGGTGGGAAGGGTTCTTCCCCGCTGCTGGAGGATCTGGGTAAGCGTCATCACCGCGTAGAACACACCTGCAGGCGCGTCTGCCACCACGTGGATCCCCTGTTCTGTGATGGTCAACTCGTACCCCTGGGGATGGCGTACTCCGCCCGGCACTACGCTGAGCACGGCCCCTATTTGGTCGCGTGGGACCGCGGTGCTAGCCACCACTTCCCAATGTGTGTCCGCGTAGCGTGCGAGGGCCGATTGCAGGCGTCGAGCCGTGAACCGCACATCCGCAGCCCGAGGGGCATCAATGACAATGAGTTTGTCCGCGGGAAGGGAGAACGTTTGTCCGGTCTCCTCCATGAAACGGGGTACTGGAAGCAATATCAATCCTTGCGTGGACATCATCGCGGCCTCCTTTATCCAAATTGCCCATTTGAGCAAAATCCGTAGGAATTATCCCCCAATTTACATTCAAGAGGAAGTGGCAGGTGCCTGTTGAATTCGATATGCTGGGGTATTCGGCTCTTTGCCCACAAAGTGGGCAAACGTGCGGCCTTCCCCGGTCGAGGTCACGTGCCTCACGCGCGTCGGCCGGCGAGGGATTTCTCCCCCACCGGCCGACGGTTCAAGACAGATACTTTCTAATTCGCCTTACTTCTCAATGGGCTTGAGCATGCCCTGAAGCAGGGCGATGATCACGAAGTTATCGCCGTACGCGGAGTTCTTCAGGAGGTAGTGGTCATCAGGCGGCCAACCGGTGACGCGCTCCTTCTCGTTCACCGGGTTGTTGCCGTAGCGCTCCCACAGAGGCACAACGGGCAGCAACTTGTTGAACACATAGGCCACCTTGGCCACGTTCTCCTTCTGGGCGTTCTCATCCAGGCCCTTGGCCGCATCCACGATGAGTTTCTCCAGGTCAACTTCCTTGCCGTCCACCATCTGTTTCATGGGGAAGTTCATGCCCTTACCCTCGGTGCTCCCCACGTAGTTGTAGCGGAAGAGCACACCCTGGTACGCGAAGTGCGGATGCGGGTTGGTGCTGGAACCCCAGTGGCGGATGGCCATCTGGAACTTGCCCTGGCGAATTTCCGTGGGATGCTGCTGGAACTGGACACCACGCGGGGTGATCTTGATGCCGAACTTGGTCAACTGTTCGGCCGCGTTCTGGCCCGCCGCGGACCAGTCCGCGTACTCCGCGGGGAAGGTCAACTCGAATTCCAGTTTCTTCCCCTTGTCGTCCACCCACACGCCGTCGTCGCCCCGCTTGAAGCCAAGACCGGTGAGGAGTTCCTCAGCCTTCTTGGGGTCGTACTCGTAGGTGTTCAGTTTGGCGATCTGGTCCTGGTTCAGCCAGATGGGCACCAGTGTGTCGCTGAAGCCAACCATGTACTTCACTGCCTTGCCCGACTCACCCAGGGAGACCGTGCCGTTCTCATCCCGGTTGATCGCGTAGGCCACGGCCTGGCGGAATTCGGTCTTGTTCAGCGGGTAGACATCGTGGTTGAAGTAGATGGCCGGACCAGAGTAGATGGGCGGTCGCGCAATGCGGATGCCCTGCTCGATGAACTGCTTCTCCGTCGCAGGCGGGAAGCCATGGGTCGCGTAATCGATGTCGCCCGCGAGGACCAGCGGCGTCACGGTGGGAGTCTCGCCGTTGAAGATGACCAGTTTGTCGAAGTTCACCTGGTCCGCGGCCCAGGACTTCTCGTTCTTCACCAGGGTCAACTGGGCTTCGGTGATGGAGTCCGGATCAATCATGTAGGGACCGCTGGCCACCAGGGAGTCGGGGCGGAAGTCCGTCACCTCTTTCTGCAGGTTCTTCCATTCCTCAGAGTCGGACCCAGGGCCCTTGCCCGCGGCCATCAGATCCTGCACCTTCTTGGCGAATTCGCCATACGTGGACGCGGGGCGCACGCGCTCCTTCAGCACATAGCGCTGAACCACTGTGGAGGGCGTGTGCATGTGGAACTCAACCGTGTAGTCATCCACTGCCTTGACCGTGTCCACGTACTTGAACACCGTCCACTTGAACAAACGACCCACATCGAACGTGGTTACCACGTCCTTCGCGGTGAAGTCCGACCCGTCAGACCACTTCGCGCCCTTGCGCAGGTGCACCACGAAGAGATCCTTGTCTGGCACGAACTCCCAGGAGGTGTACATCAAGGGCACCCACTCATCCTTGGCCCACAGGTACATCGCACCGGGCATCTGCATCACATCCCAGTAAATGCCCAGGCTAATGGCGTTGGGCACGTAGGTGTTGTAATGGCCTTCGGGCGGTACCTTGTAGGGCCACGCACCGTGGAACTCACTGGGAGCCTTGGGCTTCTCAGGCGCTTTGGTCGGCGTGGGCTTTTCCATCGCCTTTGTCGGTGCAGCCGTGGGCTTCTCAGCCGGCTTCGGTGCGGGCGTCGGTGTAGCCTTCGCACAACCAACAACTACAACACTCACGATGAGCAACAGAACGAGAAAACGATACACCTTAGACATGGCATCTCCTCCTTTTGAAATGCTTCATCCTTTGGGGGACTTACGAATTGACAATGGACACAATGTTCAAGAGTTGTCGGACATCCACACGTTCCCTCTGGGCTATCACCCCCTTTCCCGTCTCGATCTCCAGGTCGTTATGTGCCAGAGCATCATCCGTTGCCACTGATGCGGGCAAACAGAGCAACTGCCCCGAGCAAACCCACTCCCAAAAGAATCACCAGAATGAGTACAATGAACTCCGCGCTGCCTCGGGACACCCAACGCAGCGTTAGCAGGGCTGCTACAATGAGAAAAAGCGCGAACTTGGTCGCGATCTTGCCAATCTCCGGCGTCATGCTACACCCATCTCCCGTGCTACCACGTGACAGGCCACCTGGACCCCATCTCCCACATCCACCAATTGGGGCACCTGGGCATCACACAAACCGGCCTCATACAACGGGCAACGAGGATGGAAGGAACACCCACTGGGCACATTCAATAAACTGGGTACATCCAGACTGCGAAGGTGAACGCGCTCCTTGGAACGGGTGGCCTGAGGATCGGCCTCCGGGATGGCGGAAAGCAGCGCCTTGGTATACGGATGCCGCGGGTTGTTGATGATTTGCGGGGTGGGACCGATTTCCACAATACGACCCAGGTACATAACCGCTATCCGTCCCTCCCACGCGAAGTACTTGGCCACAGCCAGGTCATGGGTGATGAACAGGTAAGCCACCCCCATTTGCCTGCGCAATCGCTCCAGCATCTGAAGCAGGCTCACCCGGATGGACACATCCAGCATGGACACCGCCTCATCGGCCACCAGGAATTCCGGGTTCACCGTAAGAGCGCGGGCCACGGACACACGTTGGCGCTGGCCGCCGCTCAACTGGTGGGGATACTTATTGTAGAAATCCTCGGGCGGCGTGAGATCCACGACCCGTAGAAGTTCCAGCGCCTTCTCCTTGGCCTCCTTGTGATTGCGCGCGATGCCGTGCCGTAACAGCGGGGCAGTGAGAATAGTGGACACCCGCTGGGTCGGGTTCAGGGAGGAGTAGGGATCCTGGTGAATGATCTGCACAGCCCGACGATAGTGTCGGAACTCCTCCTTGTTCATTGTCCACACATTCTTGCCCAGAAAGCGGATCTCCCCACCTGTGGGGGGGAGCAATCCTGCCACGATCTTGCCCGTGGTTGTCTTACCACATCCACTTTCCCCCACAAGGCAAAGAATATCCCCCTTTCCAATGGAAAAGGATATATCGTCCAACACCCGGACGATCTTGCGTCCGACCTTGAACGTTCGTTCCACATTGACCAGTTCCAACATCCCGTTATTGTACGATGTCATCCTGCACTTGCCTCCGCATACGCCATCATGCGCTGGCCGTGATCTTCCTGGATTTGTTGCCAATGCCAGCACGCCACCTGATGATCGGGAGTAACCGAGATCAGAGGTGGCTCCTCAACGCGGCACTTCTCCGTCGCGTAGGGACACCGGGGATGAAACGCACACCCACTCGGTGGATCAATGAGATCGGGCGGCGATCCCGGTATGGAAATAAGTTCCTCGCGTTCCCCGGCCAGCGTGGGGACGGCGTGAATCAGCCCAACCGTGTAAGGATGCAGAGGGTGATAATACGTATCCCACACGTTCGCCACTTCGACCAACTTCCCCGCGTACATTGTGGCCACTCGGTCAGCCAGTTCCGCGGCCAGCGATAAGTCGTGGGAGATCAGGATAAGGGAGAAATCCATCTTCTCCTTGATATCACGCAACACATCAATCACGGAGCGTTGCGTGAGGATGTCCAGCGCGGTCGTGGGTTCGTCCAGAATCACCAGGGGAGGGTGGAGAAGCAGCCCCAGCGCGATGAGCACCCGCTGGCGCATACCACCACTCAACTGATGGGGGTACGCCTTTAGCACCCGTTCCGGTTCCAGTTGCACCAGGCGGAAAAGTTCCTCCATGCGCTGACGGATCTGCTTCTTATTGGTGACCCCGTGGGATCGGGCGGTATCCAGAACCTGGGCCCAGATGCGCAAAACCGGGTTAAACGCGTTCTGGGCGCCCTGAAAGATCATAGCGCATTCCTTCCAACGAAACTGTCGCAACTCGTGGTCGTTCATCTGAAGGACATCTGTGACCTGGGCGTCGCGACGGTAGAGGATACGCCCTTTCTCCACTCGGGCCGTATTGGGAAGCAAGCGAATCAACGCCAGCCCCAGAGTGGTCTTGCCGCACCCGCTCTCCCCGATAAACGCGAGCGTCTCCCCCTGGCGCAAGGTAAACGAAACACCCCGCACGGCCTTGACTTTGCCGCGCTCGGCCAGGTACGTAACCCAAAGGTCCTCAACCTTCAGGGTAAATTGGCCATCTGACGATACATAATCCGTTGCAGATTTCATCTATCCTCCACACGTGCTACGTGATGCGTACTACCTGCAAACACCCCACCTCAAGTGGGGACACTGCTCTCCTGGCAAACGCCAGATCACCGCCCGCTCGATGATTACACACTTGTCCGCAACCGCGGGTTGAAAATCTCCTCTAACAGCCGGGTGAAGGATACCAATGAGAGTTGGAACAACGCGATAGCCGCCACAGGAGACATGATGTACCACAAACTGCCTTTGTAGAAGATGGCCCCGCGAGTCCACGCCAGGCTGAGCATCACACCCCAGTTGCTTCCCGAAAAGGGCACCAGCCCCAGGAAGACCAGACCCACCTGCGCGTAAATAGCTCCTGTCATAGCAAAGATGAGGTTAATGGCGATATAACTCATCATGTTGGGCAAGATCTCCCGCAAAATGATGTGCTTGGTGCCCAGATCCAGAGCGCGAGCAGCCTCCACAAATTCCCGCTCCCGCAGGGAAAGCACCTGCGCGCGGATGGCCCGAGTCAGCGCGGGCCACGACAACACACCCAAAATAAACGCCAAGAGCGTCACATTGTTGAACTTCACCAGTCCGGCCAACACCGCCAACAGAGGAAACTGGGGAATGGTCAGCACAATGTCTGCCAGAGCCATGATCGCGTTATCCACCCATCCACCAGCCAACGCGCTCAACGATCCAAGAAGCACCGCGATCGTGGTGGAAATGAAGCCCGCCAAAAACGCGACCACCAGCACGTCCTTTCCCCCGTGGACAATCTGCGAGAAAATGTCCCGCCCTTCCGAATCGGTGCCGAGCCAGAACTCAGAGGATGGCGGCTGGTAGATCTTGTCCACTTTCGTCTGAGTATCCAGGGGGACCACATACGGTCCCACAAAGGACAGAAGGATGAAGAACACGACCCCCAACAAACCGATGAACCCGATTTTGTTGTAGGTCAGCAAGCGAAACGTTCTACGCAAACTCTGCCAGAAGGATGACATCAACCCCTCCTATGAGCAATAGAGAGTACAACACCGCACACAACACCCCCCACGTACCCCACTCACTGCACTCGGATGCGCGGGTCCAGCCAGCCGTAGACAAACTCTGCCAGGAAGTTAGCGAGGATCACCGCGATGGTAATGACCAGGAACACCCCTTGCATGACCGGGTAATCGCGATAATTGATACTGTTGAGCAACAACTGTCCCACACCCTGGTACACAAAGATGAACTCGATCAGCGCGGAGCCGCCCACAATAAAGCCAATACTAATGGCCAATTGGGTGAACAGGGGAAGGGATGCATTCCGTCCCACATAGGCAGTAATGATGCGGCCTTCGTTCAACCCTCGGGCCTTTGCCACCGTCACATAATCCTCACCCAGAGTGTTAATAGTGTTACTTTTCATCGCCAACATCCAACCACCAATGGTCGTCAGCACATAGGTGAGGATAGGCATGGTCGCGTGGTAGAAAATATCCTTGATAAAAGTCCAGGAGAACTCCGGCTTCACCCCGGGGGACATGGCCCCTCGCATCTTGGTGATGGGAAATATCTTCCACTGCACCCCCAAGAACACGAGAATCATCATCCCCACCAGGTAATTGGGGATAGAACTGAAGATCGACGCCACCGTCGTTAATGCGTGGTCGAGAACGGATCCCCGGCGATAAGCCATGATCATGCCCAAGAGCATCCCAAAGGTGAAACTGATAAGCAGGGAAACCCCCACGCTGAACAGGGTCCAGGGCAAGAACTTGCCGATCATCTTGGCGACTGGAGTCCCTTTAGAACGGTAGGAAGTACCCAAATCACCCTGTACCAAGTTCTTCATGTACTCCAGGTATTGTTCCCACAAGGAAGCTTCCAGATCAATGCCGTAGAGCGCGGCCGCCTGATCACGGGCCTCCTGGTAAGTAAAACCGTACTGATCAATGAGTTCGTTAATGTACGCCTCAATGGGATTGGTGGGCATAAGACGCACAATGAAAAACGTTAGCGTTACAACCACGAAGATCTTGGCAAGAGCCATCAAGATCCGACGCAGGATGTAATTACGCGCCAAACGTCGAAGCCAATACCACACGTCGAAACGAGACGACGGCGTCGGTTGGGCTAGCGATGTGGTTGTCATATACGGCCTCCAATGCGTGATACGAAATACACAAGACACCCTCAGGCGCTAATCGCCTCCCGGATGCGACCTCCAGAACGATGCAGGCGTTCCCGGGCCTCCTCTGGCGAGCAGGGAACTAATGCACTCACAATAGCCACCTTAACGTCCCCCCCACTCTGTCGGAGCAGAGATGTTGCTGTCTCCTCATCTACCCCTGTGGCTTCCATGACGATGCGGCGAGCCCGAGCCCGCAACTTCTCATTATCCTGCTGAACATCCACCATCAAGTTATCGTACACCTTGCCCAGGCGGACCATGACCCCAGTGCTCAACATGTTCAGAACTAACTTCTGAGCCGTTCCCGCCTTCAAACGCGTTGACCCCGCAATAACCTCCGGGCCGACCAACGGCGCCACGACCATATCGGCCAAGTCTGCCACGGGGGAAGGAAGATTGCAAACAATCCCCACGGTCAAGGCTCCGCGGCCCTGGGCTGCCTCCAACGCCCCCAGCACATAGGGCGTTCGCCCACTGGCTGTAATGCCCACCACTGTATCCTCCGCGCGGACATCCAGATCGGCTATGGCCTGAGCGCCATCTTCAGCAATGTCCTCAGCCCCTTCCACCGCGTTGCGGAGCGCCACATCCCCGCCCGCGATGACCCCGATCACCACATCCGGATCCACGCCAAAGGTAGGCGGACATTCGGACGCGTCCAGCACGCCCAGACGGCCGGACGTACCCGCGCCAATGTAAATAAGTCGCCCCCCTCGCGCCATACGCTCCGCGATCGCGTCCACTGCTCGGGCAATGTCCGGCAACACAGCCCGCACAGCCCGCACAGCCCGCCGATCCTCCACGTGCATCAACCCCACCACCTGGTGGGCAGGACGCTGATCCAGCCGTCGGGTGAGCACGTTTCGACTCTCACTGGCCCAGGGTCCCTGGTCCCCGTTCAGGGAAGGCGCGGGCCGGGGCTGCAAAGGTTCGCCCAACAACTCCCAGGATAACCACCCCGCGCCTACAGCCGCGTCCGCGTAAGGTAACACCATTCGCGCGTGGGGAACTCGTGTGTGCACTGCCTGAGCCACCGCGTCCCGGTAAAAGGGCATGTTGAGAAGCAGTCCCCCGCTAAACACCAGGGAAAACTCCTCCCTGGGAAACAAACGGCGGCTCACCGAGTCCACCAGCGAAGCCAACACATCTGCAGCCTCAGCAACAATGTCCGCTGCAACCGTATCCCCATCCGCGGCCGCCTGAATCACCAACGGCGCTAGAGACGCCACATCCGCGTGGGTCCGTTTCGTATCGTACAGCCAGGGCACAAGGTGATTCGGTTGTTCCAGGTGCAAAGCATTCAAGATCAGAGTCCGCAAGTGAGTGGGCAAATCCGAACCCTCTTCCCCACGCAGGACCGCTCGTACCCCAGATCGTCCCAGCGCGTATCCACTCCCCACGTCCAACAAATATCCCCAGCCACCGGCTCGAGCATGTTGACCCGTTCGGGAAACCCCGTACACGATCATTCCTGTTCCTGCAATGATCACCACCCCGTGCGGGACTCCTATCCCCCCCACCAGGGCAGCGAGAGCATCATTTTCCACCCGAATCGGCATTCCCGGAAAAGATTCTGCAGCGAGAGAGCGAACTCGTGCCCGTTCACCAGGGCGTTCCACGCCCCCCAAAGCCCACGTCATGGCAAGGGCACGGCTTGCATCCACGTTCGCGGACCGGGCCGCCGCGTCAATGGCCGAAAGCACCGCCTCCCGAACACCTTCCCAGCCGACCACATAAGGATTCGCGGCCGTGCTCTCCCCACGTCCCAACACACGTCCTGTTCTATCCACAATAACAGCCGCTGTTTTCGTTGCTCCTCCATCCACACCAATAACGAAGTCCAACCAGCGCCTCCACTTGCAGGGAAAATTGAAAATTCAGCACCGGACATCGAAAAGTCGCCCGTCGACTTCTTGATGTCCAATGTTCACCCTTCAATCCGTAAAAATGTACCACCGCCTACGACGCAAAAACCTGTTCTCCTCCCGCTCCCACCCTCCTACAATCTCATTCAGAGAGGCCCCTTCTTCAATGTAGGCCCGCACCTCCCCATTACCGATGAGCCGGTCAAAGTGCGAAATGCGGCCATGGGACGGGGGGAGAAAGGCAAACGCGTCAGGATGTAAGGAACGCGCTTCTATGAGCACTGCAAGCCCGGTGCGGACCGGCTGAAACACCTCCCGCCGCGTTACATGTACCTGCACCCCGTGACACAACTCGCCCGCGTACTTGCTCGTACACGGGGTAAAACTCACTGGCCGAAAGCGCACTCCCGGCAATTCATACGCGTTCAACCGCCTGGCCAGGGATTCCCCATCCAGCCACGGAGCCCCGACCACCGCGAAGGGATAAGGGGTTCCTCGCCCCTCAGACAAATTCGTCCCTTCTACCAGGCACATGCCCGGATAAAGCAGGGCCGTCTCCCCGTGGGGAATGTTGGGTGAAGGGGGCACCCAGGGTCGTCCCCACGCGTCAAACCACATCTCCCGACGCCAGCCGGACACTGGCACCACCTCCAAGTGGGCTCCGAGGGAGAGCACATCATTGGCAAACCACGCTATCTCTCCCAACGTCATCCCGTGGCGGATGGGAACCGGTAACATACCCACAAAGGAAGAAAACTCCTCGCGCAAAATCGGCCCTTCCACCTGAACCCCGTTAATCGGATTTGGACGGTCCAGCACCAGGACAGGGACCCCAGCCTGAGAGGCGGCTTTCAAAACGTGAACCAGGGTGCTGACATACGTGTAGAACCGGGCCCCCACATCCGGCAGATCGACAACTATCCATGTTAAAGAAGCCAACACATCCAAGGGTGGGGCAAATTGATCCCCGTAGAGACTGAACATCAACGCGCCCGTGCGCTGTTCGATTCCATGGCCTACGCCCTCCCCCGCGGGGACAGAGGCGGAGAACCCGTGTTCAGGTGTAAAGATCACGGCCACCTGAACGCCCGCGCTGTGCAACACCTCCACAGATGTGCGCAGATCCGCGGTTGTCGCGGCCGCATTAGTCACCAGCCCTACTCGACCATCCCGAACCCGAGGGAGAACATCCTCAACAACACGATCCAGTCCAAACGCAACCCCCATATCGTCTTCATCCCTCGGCCGATGGTCGATATACACCCGCAACGGCCCCCATGGGCGACTGCCCGTCCACAGAAAGAATAACCTTCAACCTGAACCGATCGGCCCTGTAGAAAGAACGAACAAACTCTACGGGCTCGTTATCCACTGTGTACGTGACCCGTTCCATAGCCAGCACAGGCTTTCCCTTCTCAATGCCCAACAGTTCAGCCACGTGCCGCTCGGCTTCCTGCGCTTCAATAAACTGCATAGCCCGAACCAGGACCACATTGTAACGGGTCTGCAAAACCCTGTATAGGGAATGCTGCTCCCAGTCCACCTCTTCTAACCCGGGAAACCGTTCTGCCTGCAAGTGCGCCTTTTCCAGAGCCACAGGGACCCCGTCCACAAGCCGCAAACGGGCAATGCGCACCAAACGCGTGCCCGGCTGTAAATTTAAAGCCTTGGCTGCTTCCTCATCAGCCGGCACCTGCTCCACTGCAAGCACTCGAGATCCGGGCGTAAATCCCTGGGCTCGAACGGATTCGGTAAAACCCGACAGGCGTTGGAGGTTCTGTTCAATCTTGGGGCCACAGGAGACAAACGTCCCTTTACCCGGCACAGTGTAGAGCACGCCTTCCGCGATCAGGGTCTGAAGGGCCTGGCGCACGGTCATGCGGCTGACGCCCGTGATCTCACTCAACTCCCGCTCAGAAGGGACCCGCTGGTTCGGCTTGAGGATACCGTCCCGAATGGCTTGCAGGAGCGAGTTACGAATTTGCAGGTATAACGGCTCTGCACTTTCTCGGCGAATAGGAGGTAAGGGTAACATGCGCCCGCCCTAAAATGGTCTAGACCAACCTAGACCGGATTATACCGCACCGAAGCACCGCTGTCAAGGGGGAAGTGTCGATTTTTACCACATTCCGACACTTTTGCATGGGAGGCAATAACCAGTTGAGCAGCCCGTAAAAACATCCGATCCCGCGACGCCTGAGAGCCACCACCCCCAGGGGAATTCTCCGGGCCTGGCACACAATCCGCGAGGTCACTTCAAAGCGGAGGAGAGCAGGGCCTGCAACGCGTTCAGCGAAGGCGGAATGACCGTTGGCCTTCCCGCGGCGCGAACCGCCGCGCGCACATCCTTCAGGCCATTCCCAGTAAGGAGCACTACGATCCGCTCCTCTGGGTGAATCCGCCCCTCGGCCAGGGCACGGCGCATCCCCGCAAACGCGGCCGCCGCGGCCGGCTCCACAAAGATGGCCGCCTCGCGAGCCAGCACCCGCATCGCGTCCAGAATCTCCTCGTCGCTCACCAGAAGCATCTCCCCGCCTGTCTCCCGCACCGCGGCCAGGGCCTTATACGGGTCCCGGGGCTGTCCCACGCTGATGCTGTCCGCCAGGGTGGTGGGTGTGACCGGAGCCACATCTGTGGTCCCCGACCGCCACGCGTTGTAAATCGCGGCCGACCCCTCCGCTTGTACCCCCATTAGTTTGGGCGGGTGTTCTATCCAGCCCAGAGCGAGGAGATCGCGAATACCTTTGCCCAGCCCGCCAATGATGCAACCATCTCCCACGGAGACAAAGATGCGATCGGGCGCATCCCAATGGTCCCCAGCAGCGCGCGGCCAATCCCCCCGGTGCCCCAGCAGCGCGGGGAGCCCCAGCCGGGTTATGGTTGTAAACTGTTCGATGATCTCGTAGGCCGCACTCTTCTTCCCCTCCGTCATAAAGGGATTGTAGCCTGTGTTGCGGTTGTACCACCCGTAGTGGTGACTGGCCTCCAGGCAAAGGTCAAAGGCCTGGTCGTAGGAGCCGCGCACCGCAAACACCTGCGCGCCGTGGATAAGGAGTTGCGCGATTTTGGCCTCCGGCGCGCTCTCGGGCACGAAGATGATGGCTTTGATGCCCACGGACGCGGCCAGCAGAGCCAGGGATGCGGCCGCGTTGCCGGTGGACGCGCCCGTGATGACCGGACGGCCCTCGTCCCGGGCACGGGCCACCGCGATCGCACTGGCCCGGTCCTTGAAGGACGCGGAGGGGTTGCGGCCATCATCCTTCAGGTAGAGATGGGGCAGGCCCAGCACATCCCCCAGGCGCCGCGCGTGGTACATGGGGGTCCCCCCGACAGGAATGGGTGGGAGGGAGGCCCGGGATCGGATGGGAAGGAGAGCTTCGTAGCGCGCGATGCTGGGGTCCGGGTCGCGCGCGATGCGCGCGGGCGATGTCGCGCGCGCGATGGCATGATAATCGTAGAGAACGTCCAGTGTGCCCACACCGGGGAGATCATGGTGTGGGCACACGTATTCGACTTCGTCCAGCGTGTATTCTCTACCACAGATCAGGCACCGAAATCCACGTTCGTACATGTGTTCTCCACGTGGTGCGGGTTGAGGCGTAACGGCGGGAGAGCAGCCATACCTACTATGCTTCCCTTCACCGTTACGCGTCCGATTTGAGCGTGTTCAGAAACCGCGTTCCTCGCGGATAAGCCGGTCGATCTCGTACACCATTTCCTGTTGTTTGAGCCAGTACTCGGGCTTGCGCTGGGCTTCCAGTTCTTCCAGGGTTTTGCCCTGCTGTTCGATCCAGGTGTAGTACTTGAGATTGTGCCACTGGTTGCGGGTGTCCCGGGTTCCCTCTTTGATCCAGTCTAACTTCTGGTTGCGGAAAACCAGTTCCGCGCGCACGACGGCTTCTACCTCATCCATGGGACCGTACTGTTCGGTCATCTGCTGCATGACCGAGCGGTATCGGTCAATGGCGTCAGTGAGGATAGTGACAATGACGTCGCCCTTGCCGTATCCGTAGAACTTGGCCGTCTTGATGGCGCCCATGACGTTGGCCACGCCGCTGATGCCGAAGATCTGCGACATCTTCATCACCTGATCCTCGGGGATGCCATAACGATCTATGAGAACCTTCCACCCGGCTTCCTCGGTGAGGAGTTGGAGCCCCTTCTTTGCCTCCACGTCGTCCACGCACATGATCGCGTCCATGTTCCACACGTTGTGGATCCAGGTGACGTGCTTGTCTCCAATGCCCTGGATGTCGTGCGCGCCGTAGCCGTTCCAGTAGAGGGTGGGACACTGGATAGGTTCCAGGCCAACGATCTTGTGGTCCGGCCATTCCTGCTTGAGCCGATCCCCGGCCGCGATGGTTCCCGCGGACCCCATCGCGGAGACGAAGGCAGCCACCTTGCCGGGGCCGATGCCCTTCTCCTTCAATTCCGCGGCCAGTTCGATGATGGTGTTGCCCGTCACGTAGTAGTGGAACCGATAGTTGCCGAACACTTCGAACTGGTTGAGGACCCGAATGTGCTCCGGGTCCTGGCGGCGCAATTCCCAGGTTTTGTCGTAGATCTCCTTGACATTGGATTCGGAACCGGGAGTGGCAATGATGTCCGCGCCGTACTTGCGGATGATTTCAAAGCGTTCTCGACTCATCTCCTCAGGCAGGATAACGATGGAGCGGAAGCCCATCCGACAGCCCACCCACGCGCCGCCAATGCCGTAGTTTCCTGTACTGGGCCAGACCAGGATGTGCTTATTGGGGTCCACCTCGCCCAGGAGTTCCTTTTCCACGAGCACCGAGTAGGTGGCGCCCACTTTATGGCTCCCGCTAGGGAAATCCTTGGCGTAAAGGACGACGATCTCCGCGTCCACGCCAGTGAGTTCGTGGGGCAGAACCATGTAATAAATTTGGTCGTTTCCGTCCCGCCAGGTGATGTTGTACAGGTTGATGGGGTTAAGCGGGTCCTTCTCCTTCATCTCTAGGGCCATCTTGCGGATGTGGGAGGGAATCTTCCAGGGATGGAGCATTTCCTCAAAGGTGGGCCCCACCACCAATCCGTGCTTGCCAATGACCTCAGGTGGAATTTCAGCGCCAATGACCTCTTTGTGCAACTCGTGCTTTTCTGTCATGGACAGCCCTCCGGAATACAAGTATCACGTCCCGTTGTCGATAGGATAAGCGTTGAACACGAGAAATGTTCACCCTTCCCAACGAGTGTGTCTTCTTACAGAATGCCCATTTTAACACAAGGCTGATGGGAAGGATGAATTCC
>CAYOAZ010000075.1:0-21423 GCA_964402285.1 uncultured Anaerolineae bacterium
GCCCCCGTGAGGGGGCTTGGCAAATGAAGCCCGCAACGTCCAGTTGCCGGGCGTTTTGCGCGGCTTTCACCCACGAACGCTGGCCGCGGCCAAGGGCGTTGGGCGTCGACACGGCCAGCAGTTGGAAACTGCGGCCTTCACTTGCGAAACCGCCAGGGGCGGTTCGACGCAGCCCCCGCGAGGGGGCTTTGCAAACGAAGCCCGCAACGTCCAGTTGCCGGGCGTTCTGTGCGATTTCCACCCGCGGGTGATGGCCGCGGCCAAGGGCGTTGGCCCCGACACGGCCGGCCGTTGGAAACTGCGGCCTCCATTTGCGAAACCGCCAAGGGCGGTTCAGTGCAGCCCCCGGCAGGGGGCTTTGCAGATGAAGCCCGCAACGTCGAGGTGCCGAGCGTTCTATGCGGCTTCCACCCACGGACGATGGCCGCGGGTGAGGGCGGTGGGCTCGACATGCCCGGCCTGGTTCAGTGCAAGTTAGCGCCGTTTAGCCTGGCTTAACACACTTTGCATTCCCTGACCTCGAGCACCGCTCTTATATGGGAGGAGGTGTCGGTCCCCGTGGCAGAGTCGACCCCATTCCTAATTCCAAAAGTGATCACCCCTCTTAGACAGCAAATGCCTCCAACTGAGACAGTTATGAGATATCCCCTAATAGAATGAAGGCGTGCAAACTCAGTAAGGAGGAGGGATCCCGTCGATGAGTCCACATATTCAATCGCGCATAATACGCCTTGTTCACATCCTCATCATCACCGTATTACTTATCCCCCTTTTTACCCCCATCATCGAAGCCGCAACTCCTGCCGATCCGGCGCAGATTGAGGCTCAGCGTCGGGTAGATCCCCGGTATCTTCCCACCGACGCTTATGAGCGTAGAGATTCCTTGACACACCCTTTCTTCATGGGAGCGCTCACTTCTGCCAACGAGCAACTGAGTATTGAGGGACGCACCTTAGGAGAGACGGTGCGCGGGCTGGACAAGGAGGACTTCCTCGCCTTTCACCTCGCCCGACCCGCTAAAGTACGGGTGGACGTGTACTACTTCAACGAGGTAAACGCCACCTTGCAAGTAGAGGTGTTGGACCTCTCCGGATACCGTCGGGGACTGGCATCCTCCCGCATCGACGGCGCGAGCCTGCGCGATCTGCGCCTGGAGCCAGGCTACTACATTATTCACCTGACCCATGTTAAGGGGTTCGGCACTGACTACAACGTTCAAGTGACCCTCCAGGAATGGGTGGAGATGCCCACCCACCGCGCGCCCGGCCTTGCCGCGCCTGTGGACCGTCAGCGAGCCCCCAGTGCGCCCGCGCGCGTGCAGGACGCGTACGAGCCCAACGACACCCTCGACACCGCCTACGACTTCGGCACCATCCTGCCTCCCGGGTTCAACATCTGGAACGCGGAACTTGGCTGGACAGACACAGGCGTAGATAATGACGACTACTACCGTGGTGTTATCCTGGAACCCTCTAACTTCTTCATCCGCGTCGACTACCAGTACGACTCAGTTCACGCCGAACTCCTGGACGAAACCGGAGACACCATCGCACTGGGCAACTCCTCCGGGAGTGCCGTTATCATCTCTGCCCAGAACCTTCCTCCTGGTGCCTACTACCTGCACGTGTGGGGCGCCATCGAATACAGCCTGTACAACGTCTGGTGGGGAATTCGCTCATTGCAGCCCACTGATACCCCCACTCCCACCCCTACCGATACCCCCAGCCCTACCCCCACCGACACGCCCAGCCAATGTCCGGAAGACCCGGACGAACCCAACGAGTGGATTGACCAGGCCAAACCCATTGACGTTAATGTGGCCATTGAACGCGTCATCTGTCCTGAAGGGGATGAGGATTTCTTCGCCTTTGAAGCCACTCAGGGCCAAATGATTCACATCACACTCACCGATCTCCCCGAGGATTTCGACCTGGTATTGTGGGATCAGAACGGCAACTACCTGGCGGATTCCTCTTCATCGGGAACAGCGGAAGAGATTATCCAGATAGTAGCCCCCTACTCAGGCGTCTATTACGCTCACGTCTCCGGCACGAAACCGGACGGATCCTTCCGCTGGAGCCCTTACCCGTATGTGCTCCTTGTGCAGGTCGAGGCCCAATCCATCGAGACGCCGACCCTCACCCCCACACCAACTATCACCTCAACACCTACCCCATCACCAACACCCTGTGCGGACGCGTATGAACCCAACAACAACATTAGAGAAGCGCAGGACATCTTCGCCATCAACACAGTCATCGCCTGCTTCCGCAACAGGAACGATGAGGATGTCTACAAGCGGGTGATGAACCCGGGCGACGTGACGCGGTTCTGGATCATCGACGTAAGCCAGGTGCCCGAGGGCACGCGCGTCTCAGTCATCAGCCCGCAAGAGCGCATCGAGAAACAAGAGGTGATACGCGCGGGCGTGGATCACATGCTCGTGGAAATCTCCCAGGCCGGCCCCTGGTACCTCCTCCTCACACCGCCGGACTACACACCCCCTTCCGGCCTTGGCTATCGTTTCTCCCACATTGTCAGCGCAAACCTAACGCCTACCCCCGCGGCGTGCACAGACCCGAACGAACCTAACAATACCCTGGCGCAGGCCACCGACGTCACCACCCGCACCTCCGTCCAGGCCTGTCTGGCAAACGCCTCAGACGTTGACTTCTATAAGCGCACCATGAACGCTGGCGACAAGGGCAAGTACTGGCACATCGCGCTGAGCCGGTTGCCCAAGAAGGCGCAAGTGACCGTCCGGGACCCGGAGGGCGCTCTCGTGGCAACGGGTGAGGGCGGCGCTGGGACGCTGGACGTGTACGTGGCCACAACCGGAACCTACTTCGTGTCCATCGTATCGGGTGAATATGTGCCCGCCAGCGGGCTGCAATACACCTTCGCCTATACTCTGGACGGCACCGCGCCTCCTCCGGCGAGTTATGTCTGCGCGGCCGGTCAGGACACCAACGAACCCAACGACACGCTCAGCACAGCCACCGACCTGGACGCATTGGGAGGTCTCGCCACCGCCTGCTTCGAGCGCAACGACGACCAGGACTTCTACAAGGTAGACGTTCCTTCCTCCCAACAGGGCCAGGTCCTGGCCTTCCGCCTCATTGACCTGCCCACCGCGGTGACACTCTTCATCTACGGCCCCAACGGTGAGGTACTGCGAACCCTGCCGCCGGACCGGATCGAACGTGGGCAGAATGTACACAACTTCATCTACGCGGACATCACCCAGGGCGGCGTGTACACCCTCCAGGTGAGCCCCTCCTTCACCTTCGCATCCCCTAGGGCCAGCAGTACTACCCAACAACTCATGTACACCGTGGAATACGCGTTTGTCCCGCCCACACCCACGCCCACGCCGACTTCCACACCCACAGTAACCCCCACCCCCACAGCGACCCCCACCTTCACGCCCACGCCCACACCCACACCCACGCCCACGGGCACTGCCCCCGAGGCTGTGTCCGTACAGGTCTCGCAGCATCCCCTCTCCTTCAACGTGCTCCTGAGAGCAGACGTTATCTATCGCGACCCAGAAGGATGTCGGAACATCGAGTGGGCAGAACTGTGGTTTGGCGACCTGGGGACGCAGACGAAGGCCCACTTCAAGGCCCACGTGAACGGCCCGTACCCCGGCGCGTCCGACGTGGGTTCTGTCTATCTGGCGGACGAAAAGGGCGGCTGGCAACTCATCCCGTACAACACCAACTTCCCCCAGACCGCGGAGAACTCCGCCGCCAAACTTATGGGCGCGTCTGACCTCAACCGCGTGGGAGGGCAATACATCGCCACAGCCTGGTGGTGCGAGAATAGCACCGACCTGCGCGTGGTCTGGGCCTTCTACCTGAAACAGTCCATGGTGGGCGAACACAGGATTGTAGGCCGGGCTGCCGACATCACCGGTCGTCAGGGTCTGGCCAAACGTCTCCAGCGCGTGGAGGTCCTCGCGCCTACGCCCACCCCGGTGCCCGGCTCCACTAACCTGCGCTTCAGCGGGCACACCTATGTGGGCAACAAGGGAGTTCGGAACGTCCCGTTGCCCGATGTCACCTTTACCATCGAGAAATGTTCGGGGAGCACGTCCCCCCTGGCAACGAACAAGAGCGGCAGCAACGGGGCCTTCTCCATCACCGGACTTATGCCCACGTCCACCGGACCCAACGACAGGTTCTGTCTGACAGCGGTCGCGCCGCTGGGATATCGGTTTGTCGACTTCGCATACCAGGGCACAAAGCGTTTGACGGCTTCGGTTGGTGGGAACGGGGTGACATCTCCGGCTCGCGTCACCCTCTTCACCGATAGTGTGGCCACGATGTGCCCTGGTGGCTGCCTTGACACCGTCGCCTTCGACAGCCTGGACATCTGGTTCCTGCCCGCGGGCATGGTGACCGAGGAACCCACGCCCACCCCAACGTCCACCATCCCGCCGACGCCCACGCGGCCCCCCACGGCCACGCCCACACCCACCGCGACGCCGCAACCCGTGCCCAACCAGTCCTACCGCGACGTGGGCAAGGTGCGCGTCTGGGCCGACAAGTTCGAGCAGTCCGGCGACACCACCGTGGCCAAGGGCCGCGTCTACATCGGCAAGCAGGGCAACGACCCCAACGGCAAGGACCGTTTCTTCCGCGTCGACCCCATCACCGTGAACGTGGGTGGAAACGACTACGGCCTCCAGGGCACCGTCTCCTGGAAGAACAGCGGCGACCTGACGATTGAAGGCGCGCTCATGCTCCAGCCCCACGCCATCCCCATCCTGGCCGGGGACAAACTCCTGGTCAACCGGGACACGGGCGTGGTCACCGTCAGCGGGCTGGTCAAGAAGTACCTCATCGACAAACTGGGCAAGCAGCCCAAGTTCGACTTCAACCCGCAGGTTCAGGTTAGCGTCCTGTGGGACTACGTCCGCCTCACCGGCGAGGTGACCATCAAGGACCTGCCCGAGAACCCCGACGCCAAGTTCAACGTGGAGGTGCGCCTCAAGTTTGACGGTAGCGTTCAGGGCACCGTGACCAACTCCAAACTCACGTTCAAGATCGCGGGCGGCACCCTAGTGGCCGAGAATCTCTCCCTGGACACGGACGGCGGGCTGCGAATTGGGAAGGCAACACTCACTTTCCCGGGCATCAAACCCATCGTGGTCAACGACATGACCATCGGTCCCGATGGCTTCACGTTCAAGAACATGACCGCGGGTGCAGAGTTCGACATCCCGCCGCTCAACCTGGGCGACTTCTTCATTATCGAGGGCGAGGCGAAGAAGCCAAACCAGCCGTTAAAGGCCATTTTGCACCTTGAGGTACAGGGGAAGACGTATCGGGCTGGCCGTGTGCCCGCGAGCGTACAGATAACCGCGTTCAACGCCAAGTACAAGATTGAAATTGCCGGCCGCGTGCGCCTGCCCAAACTGCCCGTGAACAGCAATGTGACCTCCTCCAACATGCGCCTGACGTTGCAGGACGGGAAGTTGACGGGCAGCATCGGTAAGTTGGAGATCACCCTGGCCGGCCGTCCCTTTGTCATGCACGACCTCTCCTACGACTTCATCAAGATGGCCGCGAACCGCGCTCCCGGCCACGCGCGCGCCGCAGAGGCGGTTGCCTTCAAGTACGTCCTCATCGCCAAGCGCTCCGAGTGGTCGCTGCCCAAGTCATGGCAGTTAACGGGCATGGACACCAAACTCTTCATCGAGAACGTGTCCATCTCCGACCAGAGCCCCTACATTCACATCGGGGGCGCGGGCACGACCCTGTCCATCAAGAAGAGTTACTGGTTGGGCGGTAAGCCCGGTCAGGGCTCGGGCGTCCGTTTCAACCTGGAGAAAGCGGAACTCAAATTCGTGGACACTTTTCAGAAATACGTGTTCGTCTTCTACGGCTCCATAGACTTCATCCTGGGCGGGAAGAAGAACACGGTCGGCCAAACCGGCCTGGGCGGGGGCATCAAACTCACCGTGGACAACGGCAAGGTGACGAGCACCATCACCCGGGCCCAGTTGCAGGTGGGCGGCCTGAACCTGCTGGTTACCAACATGAAGTATGAGGACGACAAGTTCACCGCCCAGGAGGCCAAACTCACCTTCCCACAGTCCTGGATGAAGTTTGCCAGGGGCGGCACGGTGGCCGCGGTGGTGCGCAACCTGCGCATCGACCAGGATGGCGTTTCCTGGGATGGCTTTGGCAGCGAAATCGGGCTCAATGACCTGCAGTTGGGCAAGGTGCTCCAACTAAAGAACATGAAGGCCCAGATTGTTCTCAACGCGAAGAAGGAGTACGAGGTCACCATTAGCGGCACCGTGCGCGTTCTGACCGCGGACCTCCAGGCTGCTCGGGCTGCGGGTGAACACCTGCGGGCCAGCACTGTCCAGGGTGTGGAAACCGCCTTTCAGGTGGTAGTGAACAACGACGGCAAGGTTACGGGCACGGTCAGTGCCTTCAACCTGGACTTTTACGGTTTCACCATCAAGGCCTCGGGCATCAAGTGGACTGACGACGAGATGACAGTAAGCGAGGCCGTGCTGAAGTTGCCCGCCAGTGTAGGTGGCGCCGAGGCCAAACTCTGGGGCATGACCATCGGCGGTGACAAGGATTTCGACGTCAAGGGCGGGCGTTTCAAGATCAAGAACCTCTCCTTTGCGGGCATCGGAGTTGAAAACGCGTTCGCGGAATTCAAGCAACTGGACAACGGCCGTTACACCGTAGCCGCGAGCGCGAAGATGAAGTTTGCCGCCTTCGCGGTGGAGGGCAAGTTCCGCATCGAGGTGGACACCAAAGGAACCGTTTGGTTGCGCGAGGTGTTCGTGGCCTTTGAGGTCTATGAGCCGGCCAGTGGCATTGCCCTGGATTCGACCGGGCTCTTCATCACGCGCATTTCTGGTCGTTTCAGCATGAGCGAGCACGACCTGACCATCTCCTTCGGGTTCGTGCTGGAGACGCCGGGCAAGGTCGCCAACACGACCGTACTCAAACTGGAAGGAAAGGTCACACTCCGGCTAAAGCCTTCCTTCAAACTGGAGGCGGGCATGGATACCTGGTTGGTGGGGCTCAAACTGGCCAGCGCGTACATTACCATCACGCCCACCGCGTTTCGCCTGGACGTGAGCGTAGACTTCAAGGTTCTCAAGTTCGTGGCGACCCTTGCCTTTGGCTTGGATTCGGACGGTGAGTTCACATTTGTGGCTCGGGTGAAGGCAGAACTTTACATTCCGCCGAAGGTTATCTTTGGTCTGCTGCCTACAGGGTACCTCCGCATCGCTGAAGCCTCGGTGGAAGTGGGCAAACTGCGCCACACGCGAACTGGGTACAAGACATGGGGGGCGAAGGGGTATGTGAGTGTCCTCGGCTTGCACGTCTACAGTGTGGTCACGTTCAAGCCGCTAAAGTTCCAACTGGGGGGCACGACCGAGTACCAGGCCGTGTACCCGAATATCCGTTACCTGGCCGAACACCCGGCTACCCCTGGGCGCGACGTGTTCCTGGTGACAATCGGTCCTTCGCGACAGGTGGCCTTTTTGGAGAAAGTCAGCCCAGTGCACGAAGACACGGCAGACCTCCTGCTCGTCACCATGCCCGATGGACGGCAGATCACCCTGGAACCCACGTTCTCGGGCCGGGTGGAAGGGCAAATCGTGCGCCTGTACGTGGTGGATAACCCACCCGTGGGCCAGTGGCGGTTAGAGCCGCGGTCGGGCAACATAGTGCAGATCCTTGGTACTGACCCCGCGCCTCAGTTGCAGATCCAGGTGGAGCAACTGGACGTCCCGCCCACAGTCTGGCACATTGGCGAGGAGACACCGGTGACGCGGGTGCGGGTCGTGAAGGGCAGCCCGGCCTACGTTTGGGGTGATGAGCCCCAGCGCATGGCCCAGGTGGAGGACTACTTCCGATCTCAGTCGGCGCTACAACTCACTCAGTCCGGTGTGCTCCGCATTACCTGGAGCGCGGACGATAACACGCCTGATAATGTGCAGGTAGAAATCTACGCGGAGGACGAGAACGGCTTCCGCTGGCCCATCACGACGACAACGCAACTGCACGGTGTGTACGACTGGAAGCCGACCCTGGCCAGTGGTGTCTACACTTTCACCGTGGCCGCGGACGACGGCCAGAACATGCCGGTGATGAGCCAGGTGCGTGTCGTGTACCAGGACACCACGTCTCCCGCACCGCCCAAGGACGTGCGTGCCCAGATGCGCGCGGACGGCACCGCGGTCATCACCTGGGACGACACCGCGGCCGACCCCGACGTCCAGGGGTACGTCATTACCCTGGAGAACACCGAGCCGTACACGGTCATGGAACGCATTGACACCTACGTGATGTCCGGTATCAGTTGGGACGAGACCGCGCGGGTGAGCATCGCGGCCGTGGACCGCAGTGGTAACGTGAGTGATCCGGTCACCGTCAGCGTGCGCGGACCCGAACTCGCCGTGGCCGGTACATATCCGGCGGACACCGAGGCCATCTCCACCACCCACGAGGTAAAGGTGACCTTCAACCAGCCGGTGACGGTGACCGAGTTCACGGTAACGGATGGGCAGGGCACTCCGGTGCCGGGCGCGAGCGAGCCCATCACCTATGGCCTGGGCGCGGTGCTGCCCCAGTTCGAGCCGGTGTGGGGCGTGCGCTTCGTGCCCGAAAGCGGCTGGCTGGCACCGGGCACCTACACGGCCCGCGTCGTAGCCCAGGTGGACGCGCCCACCGCGCTGGCGTTGCAGCGCCAGGGCTTTGGTCGCCTTGTTGCCCAGGCGGGCACCACGGCCACCTACGAGTGGACCTTCCGGGTAACTGCGACTCCTCAACGTATGTGGTTGCCCGTGGTTACGCGGTAGAGAGGGGTGGATGGGGTCGGCGGGTTAAGCCTGCCGACCCCACATCCCCACGTTGGGATTGATTCCCCTTCTGGATACTTGCTCTCCTGCAGCGTATAGATTGCTTCATCTTTTTATTCTGCCCAATCACTCTGGTCCCACATTCTGCGCACAAGCGTGGTGAGCCCCCTATTATTTATGACCAACGTGGACGCGGCCGGGGGGCAGTGGGGCTCGGGAGCGGCCTGCAGTCGAAACTGAGGCCTTCGCTTGCGAAACCGCCAGGGCGGTTAATCGCAGCCCCCGTCAGGGGGCTTTGCAAGCGAAGCCCGCAACGTCCAGTTGCCGGGCGTTTCGTGCGGCTTCCACCCACGAACGCTGGCCGCGGCCGAGGGGCGTTGGGCCCCGAGGCGGCCGGCAGTTGGAAACTGCGGCCTCCACCTGCGAAACCGCCAGGCGCGGTTGGTCGCAGTCCCCGCCAGGGGGCTTTGCAGATGAAGCCCGCAACGTCCAGTTGCCGGGCGTTTTGTGCGGCTTCCACCCACGGGCGCGGGCCGCGGCCGTGGGGCAGTGTGGCTCGGAGGCGGCCGGCAGTTGGAAACTGCGGCCTTCAGGAGGCGAAGCCGCCGGGGTGGTTCGGCGCAGCCCCCGTCAGGGGGCTTTGCAAGCGAAGCCCGCAAGGTGGAGTTCCAGGGGGGCGGGCTTTGACTTTATGTTTATTTTGTGCGATGATATTGGTTGTGAAGGGAAAGAGGTCTGTGGCATGAGGCAACGTCGGATATGTTGGTGAGGAGGTGAACGATGACCCAGGAACTTAAAACCGTCCATGTGCCCAAAGAAGAATGGTTAAAATTTGCCGACCAATTCACATTGGATAACGAAGGTCGTCCAGCAACAGTGGAGATTATCGCCCCTGATTTAGGGGTCCAGGAGGAAGCAGAGGCTGTTCCCTTTGTGGCGTTGACGTATGATGCTAAACACGAGGGTGAGTTCATCATTACCATCGGACGGGAACCTGACCTTGTGGACCATCAGGTGGACGATCCCGAAGCAGTTTGGGTAGAAGAGACCGAAGACGGTCGTCCAATGGCGTTGGCAATTCGGTCCCAGGATGGCACCCAAACCCTTTTGCGCTTCCATGACTAAATCGCTTGCCTAGACCGTTGGGTGAATTTCAGTTCTGCCAGGGAGGCATTTATGGCAACGCATAAAGAAGTGGGCACAGAAAACACGCCTCGCACCGAAGTAATAATCGAACCCGGCGAGGCCGTGTGGCTCTGTCGGTGTATGCACTCTAAAAAATACCCCTTCTGCGACGGAACGCACAAACACCATCCAGGTTACGGCCCTGTAAAAGTCTCATGTGTCCTCTTCGAGGAAAGTCGGTAAGCACCTCCCGGGTGGGGAAAGCAACATCCATTCCGTTCCCCACCCGGCATCCTCACAAAAACATCCCCCACCATACAAGCAGCGACCGTCTCCTCATCCTGGGCACCATCCTGCTGGGCCTCGCCCTGCGTTGGCCCCTGTGGACCGCCTTTCGCTTTCGCGAGGATGAAGCCCTGTACGCCCACTGGGCCTGGCTCATTTACTCCCACATCGACCCCATGCTTCAATCCGCCCCAGTGGACAAACCGCCGCTATTCCCCTACCTTTTGGCTCGAACATTCACACTTCTGGGACCCTCAGAGATTGCCGCCCGATGGCCCAACTTGCTGGCCGGCGGAGTTTCCCTACCCCTCCTCTACACGTGGGCACGTTCTCACTGTGGTCCCTCTACTGCACGTCGGGCGCTTTTCATCTATGCCATCCTGCCTTTAAGCATCCTGTTGACACCAACAGCGTACACGGACACCCTCATGGTGGGATGGCTCCTCCTTGCTATGGCCCTAGCACTTCCTCAACGCCCCTTCCTCCTTACCTTCCTCAGCGGGGTCGCATTGGGCGCCGCAATAGCCACCAAACCCTTCGCCCTGCTCTGGTTTCCACTCCTCCTGGTTGAGATCTTGCGTAAACGTTCTGGAACCCGTTTCATTGGGTGGACCTCAGGAGTAGCCATTCCTTTGTGGCATTGGTGGTCGTGGGAACATTTGCGTGGAGGAACCCCTACCATCATTGCTGCTGTACACCATTATGGCGGCTTCCGCCTGCTCTCAGCGGAGTACTGGATACCCCGAGCACTCACGTGGGGAGGCGTGTTCATCCTCACCCTAGGTGGACTCCCCCTTTTATTTCTCCTGGGAGGATACATCATTCCCTCCCAACATCAACGCACACCCAGATACATTCGCTTCCTTTGGGGGTGGTTATTTACCGTATGGTTCCTCTATCTGAGCACAAACCTGCAACCATGGGACCGTTACTTATTAGTAGTGATGCCCGTGGTGGCCCTGCTCATGGCTTATGGATGGGAACGTACGAGCCATTGGATAAGTGGGGAATATCCCGATAAAATCTGGGCCATAGAAGGAATTATTATCGTACTCCTCTTGTGGACGGGTATTCGAGGGGGCACGGCTGATTATCCAGTAGGCGGGGATCACGGGGCATATGACGGCATTGATGCAGTAAGTGCATATGTAGCCACCGCCCTCCCCCAAGGAGGAATCCTGTACCACCATTGGCTAGGATGGCATTACGGATTCTACCTCTTCGCCGCGCCTTATGACTATCGTTGGTGGCCCACCCCCTCATGGCTTGCCCAAGATGCTGCTCGACCAGATGGAATCCCCCGGATTCTGGTGTTCCCGGCCTGGCACGAACGAGAGCGCCAAACAGTGATGCAGGCCCTTCACGCCGCGAACGTTCAGGTCCATTTGATGGTCCGAGTGTACGATCGGCATGGTACCATACGGTTCTACGTATACACCCTCTCCACAGGACCATCCCGACAAACCAACCATCCATCCCGCGCACAAGACCCACAGATGCCCATACCGCAACGCATAACGCGAGCCCAAGAAAGTTGAACAGGAACCCCATAGTGGAGGCACATATCCCTCACCGCGAGGAGCATAGGTTCTGGGCCGCACGCGTACACTTCGTCTACAGAAACTTCCGTCCCCTCTAACAACGAACGTAGAGCGTCCGTAACTACGCCTTGCTGGCCGTATGAACCATCATCAGTAGTTAAAAGGGTGGGAACACCCAATGATTGAAACCGTTCCTCAAAGAGAAGATCGGCCCGAGTGCGTGCCCCAATGACGGCTGTTACCCCCATCCCCTGGACCAATGCCTGGCGGGCCAAAAAGTATAAAGGCGCCACTCCATACCCCCCGCCAACCAAGACAATATTTTGTCCTTGGAGCGTGAAACCTCGCCCAAAAGGCCCTCGTATCCACACCCGGTCTCCCACTGGGACCCGATGAAGAGCCTGAGTAAAAGGACCTATAGCCGCGACCGTGAATCGCACCGGTGCGTTGTCCATCAGGCTAATAGGTTTCTCGTTGATGCCTGGCAACCAAACCATGACAAACTGTCCGGGGACGGCATTGGAAAGGTGGATATCCAGAGTGAACGTGCGCGTGCGGTGATTCTCCTGTACCACTTCCACCACGCGGGCCGCCTGGTGAAGAACTGGCGTGCACAGATCCGGGGGGAGCCACGTGGTCATGGAGTCACCTCCCTGTGAGCCAAGCCAATGATGTCCTGGACGCGAGTATACCCCTCAGACTCCAGAAAGTGAACCATCTGCTCACGAATGTGGCCCAATACTTCGGGACCGTACCAGTACGCGGCAGAACCCACCCCCACCAAAGTAGCACCGGCCATCATCAGTTCCACCGCGTCTTCACCAGTGGTTACACCGCCAATGCCTAAGATAGGGATGGAAACCGCGCGGTAAATTTGATAGATAGCGCGCACAGCAATAGGCTTGATGGCCGGACCGCTGATACCTCCCTCCCGGTTAGCCAGGACAGGACGAGCCGCGCGAATATCGATGACCATACCTGCAACCGTATTGATGGCCGCAATCGCATCCGCACCAGCCGCTTCCACCGCTTGCGCGATTTCCGCAATATCTGTAACGTTCGGACTCAACTTGACGATGACGGGAACATCGGTCACTGACTTGACCGATTGGGTCACCGCGGCCGCGTCGTCCGGGGAAGTGGCAAAGGGACGACCGAATTCATGTGCCACGTTGGGACAGGAAATGTTCACCTCGATAAAATCCGGGCCTGCTTGAGCGATAACTTCTGTCACCCGCGCAAACCCTTCCACTGTATCCGCGAAAACAGAGGCAATCAGTCGGGTCTCTAACCCCAAACTATCAAGGCGTTTACGAGTGTCCTGCAAGATGCGGGCTTGTTGTTCCATGCCCGGATTAGCCAATCCCACCGCGTTAATGAACCCAGCCCCCCACTTCAACACCGTAGGATTGGGATGACCGGATCGCGGTCGCGGGCTAGCGGATTTGGTGGTTACACCTCCCGCGCCACCTTTGGCCACACGCACGAGAAGTCCTGGCTCTGTGCCCAGGATGCCCGAGGCGAGAACCAATGGGTTGGAAAACGATAATCCACAGAATTTCACACGTAAGTCCACAGTCACCGTTTTGCCATCCCCTTTTCAATCTTCAACCATTAAATGTTTCCACACGTTCTGAATAGTAGTCACCGCGTGTAGTCGTACCCCTGCGCGTCGGAGATTTTCTGCCGCGCCCTGCTCCCGATCAATAAGCACCACCACATCCTCAACAACTAAACCTGCTTCCCGCAATAATGCCACCGTTTTTAGGGTACTCCCCCCTGTGGTCACTAAGTCTTCCACAATGACAACCCGCTCTCCTGGCCTGTAGTGTCCTTCAATGCGCTTGCCCAATCCGTGCTCCTTGGCCTCCTTGCGGGTATAAATCATGGGGATACCTGTATGAAGACTGACGGCTGTAGCGATGGGCAAAGCCGCGTAAGGGACCCCTGCGATGCGATCGGGTTTCAGACGGCGCACGTAACGCGCGTAAAGACGAGCAGCTTCTGCCAACAGAGTGGGGGCACTGACCAGCACACGCAAGTCAATGTAGTAGTTGGAGGTTTGACCGCTGGCCAGGGTGAAATGGCCGAAGCGAATCGCTCCTAACGCCTTAAGCCCCACAAGAAGCGTGACCACCGGATCTCGTTCAACCGAAGGGGGTTCCATCGGGCGAAGAGCCGTTAGCAATCGCACGTACTCCTCTGCCGCGCGTCGCGGGTCTTCTGCCAGCATAATTCCTCTCGAGACATTAACTAAAAGACCCCGCCCATCCTTCCGCAAACCACCCCCCAGCGCGTCAATGGATCCTCCCTGGGCCCCAACTCCAGGTACCAAAAACCACATCTCTGGTGCGACTGTCCGCACTCGGGCCAGCGCATCAGGGTAAGTGGCGCCAACCACCAGACCTATGTTGCCCCGTTCGTTCCACCGTTGGGCCCGTCGTGCTATCTCCATGTACAACGGAGTAGGAGGCCGGTCAGGGGGACACACTGGCAATGCCTGTACATCTTGGGCACCCGGATTGGAAGTGTGACAAAGGAGAAAAACCCCTCGATCCTCGTATCGAAGAAAAGGGTCTACGCTGTCGTATCCTAAGTAGGGGTTGAGAGTCACTATGTCTGCCCCCAATTCCTCAAACATGGCCCGGGCGTAAGCTTCGGCTGTACTGCCGATGTCTCCCCGCTTCGCATCCAAAATAACAGGGATGTGAGAGGGGATAGCCTCAATTGTAGATTTAAGGGTCTGCCAACCAGACGCGCCCAAGGCCTCATAGAATGCAATGTTGGGCTTGTACGCGGCGGCCAGATCCGCGGTAGATTCGATAATGGCCTTATTCCACGCGAGAATGGGATCACGCGCTTTACGAAACCGGGCAGGCATCCGCTCTGGCCTGGGGTCCAACCCCACACACAAGGCTGCCCCAGTAGCCTGAACTCGACGCTCTAGTTTTTCCATATATACACCTCAACCAGGTGTTATTTCACGCTTTTGGGGATGCGCTTCTTGGTTTTGCGTTTTGTGCTTCGAGTCGTGGTCTTTTTCCTCTTGAGGGCAACCGCAGCTTCTCCCGGTGTGGGTTTTCCTGCCTTTGTGGAGGGCTGATCCGGAAGTGCCTGGACTTCGGCAGCAGTTTCTTGAACAGTTGCTTTCTTTCTCCGTTGCCCTTGCTTCGAGGAGGCGGTCGCCTTTGCTGGCTCTTTGCTTTTGGCTGTAGATTTGCGTTTAGATGCGGTTTTTGCTTTGGTAGATGCTGTGGCGGCTTGGGAGGGTTCCTCGGCAACTTTAGCGCTAACCTTTTTCTTGCCCTTGGTGGTAGCAGGTGCAGTGGTGGTTTTGCTGCGAACCTTTTTGGTCTGCTTTCTTTGAGAGGAAGGGCCCCCTCGAGTAGCGGGGGGGATCACTATGAGGTGAGAGACTTCATCCCGGGCTTTGGTAGTAAGTAATGGACGCGGAGCAGTGCCCCGTTTGCCGCTGGGTATATCTTCCCACCGCAAGTAGTGAACGTTTCCTTTCTGAGTTACCGCAAAGATTTCTTCATCCCCCTGGACAAGGACTGCATCAGCCACTTGGCCGTGACTCTTGCCCAATCGGACCAGGACGACTCCACTGCCATAACGCTTTTGTCGAGGGAAATCGGCCAGAGCCATACGTTTTCCATGTCCGGTGGTGGTGATAACAACTACCGATTGTTCCTCTTCAGCCAGGGCCGCCCGTACGACCAGGTCCTCTTCTGCGAGTTTAATGCCCAACACGCCTGCAGCACTTAATCCCATAATCCGCACTTCTTCGTCGGAGAAACGGATGGCTTGAGATTGTTTGGTGAAGAGGAGGATATCACCTGGGCGTTGTTGGTACACGGCCGATACAAGGCGGTCTCCCTCCTCCACGGCCATGACAACGACGGGTTTGTGAGCGGATTTGACCAACTCTGTCACCGCAACACGTTTAACCCGTCCTCGGGCTGTGGCCAACAGAACGTTTCCCTCCTCCACAGTGGCAGGGAGGGCCAACAAAGCGGCCACATCACCTTGCACTTGTACCAAAGAAGTGAGGGCAATAGGTTCCTGGGGGATTTGATGCGCGGGTAGGCGTACGGCAACACCTTCTTGGGTGAAGATGTAGATTACATCGCGGGCTGTGCCTGTGGTGAATGCGAGTGGTGCTTCGCTTTTGCGACCAGGCGCTGTACCTCGTCGGCGGCTGTCCAGGGGCAAGGCGACGATGTCTCGGTCTCGGGTGATCGCGATAGCAAGGGGAACCGCGGGGAGAAGGTCCTGCGCGGTTAGCGCGGCCACAGTGCGCTCCACAATTTGTGTGCGCCGTGCGTCGCCAAAGCGCTCTCGAATGTCAAGAAGTTCGTCTCGGATGACGCCGAGAATTTTTTCCGGATGTGCAAGCAGGTCCTCCAAGTAGGCAATGGTAGCTCTGACCTCTTTGTATTCGTCAGCCAGGGCTCGGCGTTCCAGTTGGGCCAGACGCTTTAGGGGCATGTCTAGAATGGCCTGTGCCTGGATCTCGGTGACTTTGAGCCGCTTCATTAGATTCTGGCGCGCGGTGTCCACTGTCCGGGAACGGCGAATAATGCGAATGACCGCGTCCAGGTCGTCTAGCGCCTTGAGAAGTCCTTCTAAAATGTGAGCCCGATGGCGGGCTTTGGCCAGGCGGAATTCGCTGCGCCTACGGATGACATCTTGTCGGTGCTCGATAAAGAGGGTGAGGATGCGTTTCAGGGGGAGGACCCGCGGCTCGCCATCCACCAAGGCGAGGAGTTGGGCACCAAAGGTCTGCTGCATGGGGGTAAACTTGTACAACTTGGGTAGTACATCCTCAGGGGCAATGCCTCGTTGGAGTTCGATGACCAAGCGCATTCCTGTGCGATCAGATTCATCGCGCACGTCGCTGATACCCTCAAGCCGCCCTTCCCGTACCAGTTCCGCGATGCGTTCGGTAATCCGGGCTTTGCTGGTCTGGTAGGGGACTTCGGTGACGACGATGCGCTGTCTGTTCCCTTTCATGGGTTCTGTGTGGACGCGCGCTTGGACGGTAAATCGGCCTTTGCCTGTGGCGTATATGCGCGCTATCCGGTCCACGACTTCGCCTTTTTCTTCCGCATAACGGTAGATAACCCCACCCGTGGGAAAATCCGGGCCAGGGATGTATTGCATAAGGTCGCTGGTGGTGACATCTTCCAGATGCTGCCAGTGGTCGATGAGGTGGACTAGAGCGTCCACAACTTCGTTGAGGTTGTGGGGTGGAATGTTGGTGGACATACCCACGGCAATACCCGCCGCGCCGTTGACAATGAGGTTAGGAAACGCGCCGGGCAAGACCGCGGGTTCCTGGAGGGTACCGTCGAAGTTAGGTATGAAGTCCACGGTGTCCTCGTTGATGTCCCGGAGCATTTCCATGGCGATGGGGGAAAGGCGCGCTTCTGTGTAGCGCATGGCTGCGGGGTTATCCCCATCCACAGAACCGAAGTTGCCTTGTCCATCCACCAGGGGATAGCGCAGGGAAAAGTCCTGGGCCATGCGGACCATCGCGTCGTACACAGCCGCATCACCGTGGGGGTGATACTTTCCTAGAACCTCACCCACAATGCGCGCGCTCTTTTTGTACGGTTTACCGGGAGTAAGGCCCATGTCGTACATCGCATAAAGAATGCGACGCTGGACAGGCTTCAACCCATCCCTTACATCAGGGAGGGCGCGCGCGACGATGACACTCATCGCGTAGGTGAGGTAGGCTTCTTTCATTTCCCTTTCAATGGGGATCTCGTGTACTTTGCCAATGTTCATGTCCTTGTGCTCCCAAATGAACAGGGGAGAAGACAGGGTTGTAATACTCTATCTCCCCCAAAAGTCCTATTGTTTAGCCTGACCAACTTTGATAAAGTGTATCTGTAATGCAGTCTTCAAGTTAGTTGCATAAATGAATTTAAGGATTGTACTCGATGGACAATACAACGTCTCGACCGCGTTCCCAAACGAAATTTAAAACCTGGCCCCTTCTTTCCTCACATCGAGTGCTGTTAGATATCCTGAGCGCCTCACGCGACCGGGGGAACCTTGAGACGCGCATTGAAGTACTGGCGTATGAGATTCTGAAACACTTTCCTGTGACCGGTGTCCACATTTCCTTACCCAGTCTTCGAGATATGCCAATTCAGGTAACGGTTGGAGATCTCTCGATTCCCCCTAATGTGAATTTATCCGACGTGTTACGTCCATTTGCCGAGCCCAACGCGAAGGGGAAACCCCAAGCTGTGGCCCTTCCTGCTTCTGTTCAGGATGTTCTACGAACTCAAGCGACCTACGGGTTGTACATTCCTATAGAAGATGTGCCTGTTCCAGGTTTTCTTTTCCTGGTTTTGACGGATTTATCCGCGATTTCCGAAACGACTGTGGATACGCTGACGTTGTACGCGCATATTTTAGCACATGTGTTCGCAGATGTCCAGGTTCTTCGAGATTTGCGCACGATTTTAGAAGCGTCTCGTGATCTGGTTGAGAGTGATGACTTAGATACGGTTCTTCATCGGCTGTTGCATCATGCAATGTCTCTCACGGCCACTGAAGCGGCGTCCATATTACTGCAGGATAGACGGACGGGCAAACTCGTCTTTAAAGCGGCTACGGGGCCTCATCAGGAGCGATTACAGGAGATTACGGTGCCGTTGAACAGTATTGCTGGACGGGCATTACGGGAGCAACGTCCTGTGGTCATCAAGGATGTATCTAAATCGCCCGAGCATTTTCGGTCTGTGGATCAAGCCACGGGTTTTCACACGAAATCACTCATCGCTATACCGATTCGGTGGCGTGAACGAAGCATTGGTGTGTTGGAGGTGCTTAACAAGCGGCGGGGTATGTTTGATGACCATGATTTGGAGATGTTAGAGGCCTTGGCCAGTCAGGCCGCGGCAATCATCATTCAGGCACAACTGAGCGAGGAGCGCAAGCGGGCGTTGCGGGAACTCCGGGAATTGGACCAACGGAAGACGCAGTTCATGCACCTTGCGTCGCACGAATTAAGGACGCCGTTGACCATCATTCGGGGATACGCGGAAATGGCTGAGGAGGTGCTTACGCAGACAGGTGAGCCGGATTCCAGCGCGTGGGAGATGGTAAAGATGCTTGTCTCTGAGATCCTCAACGGCGCCAAGCGGATGTCCGCGGTGGTAGATGAGATAACCCGTGCTGCCGGCAGTGTTCCCCATCCTTCACTGCAGGCGATGACCTCGTTGGACTTGCGCGAGGTGTTATCTTGGGCAGTAAGGGAGTTGAGGAGCTGGGCGGAGAGTAAGCAATTGCGCTTTCACGTGGAAATGCCTTCTCAGCCCGTGGTCATTTTGGGTGATAAAACTCGCCTGCAAGATGCTCTATTGCACGTTATTAGTAACGCAGTGAAGTTCACTCCTCCCCAGGGTCGAGTTGAAGTCTCCATGTGGGTTGAAGACGGGCGCGTGTTCATCAGCGTGAGCGACACGGGACCAGGTATTCCGCCAGAGGAACATACGCGTATCTTCGAACCTTTCTACCAGGTAGAGGATCCGTTAACTCGTCAGCATCCAGGGATGGGGTTGGGGCTAGCAATTGCCAAGGATGTGGTAGATCAACATGCAGGCCACATTTGGGTAGACTCAACCCCAGGACAGGGGAGCACATTCACCATTGTCCTGCCTTTAGAATATGAGGAGACAACGTGACCTCTCATAGGGGTATGGGTTATGAGGAACTCATGGCTTGCACCGGTAATCAAAGGGAATTTGACCGGAGGGGAAAACTCAGTATAATGGGTGCTGCAAATGAACATCGAGGGCCCGTGGTGTAGATGGTTAACATACCGGCCTGTCAAGCCGGAGATCGCGGGTTCAAGTCCCGTCGGGCCCGCCTGGTTGTAATTTTGGCACTACAGGCCCAAGGCCTGGTGCTGGACTGAAGAGCCATCCCGTTCAGAGTTGGCCGCTCTCGGGGGATGGCTCTTTTTTATTTCCCGCACCCGAGGCCGGACCATACCACTCGTCCGGTTGGTAAAGTTCAGGCCGTGTTGGAAGGATATTAGCCTACGGCGTGTAAGAAGGATATTAGCCTACGGCGTGTAACCTGTCAAATTCGCGCCTGCAACATACCCCCGCGCCTCTGTCATCTCCTGACACACTGGGCCACCAGGACCGTCACCTCCGCCGGGAGCATCTCGTTCCCCTGCTTCTCCATCAAGCGCCGCAGGTTGTTGAGCCCCACCTCGACAATCTCTTCCGGTATGCGGTGCAGGGCCTGACGTCCTGCTATCAGTAGGCCCAGCGCGGCCACAGGGGCCACGTCCTGGTACCACGTGCGCTCGCGCACGCGCACCTCAAAGCCCGCCTCCCGCACCATCAGGTACACATCCTGGATGGACAGGAAGTGCTCGTGCGCGTACGCCCACGCCTCCGGCAGGTGGGTGTATAGCCAGTGCCCGGGCATGGCCAGGGGGGAGACGTCCACCAGCAGCCAGATCCCTCCCTCCGCCAGAAGGTGCCACGCGCGCTGGACAAACAGCCCGGGGTTCTCCTGGCCCTGGAGCACAAAGGGCGTTATCAGCACGTCCACACTCCCCCCGGGCAAGGCCAACACCTCCTCCAGGGAAAGGAGGTCGAGTGTGTAACCGGGCCACTTGCGGGTGTCCAGTCGCATGGGGGGCACGCCCGTCGCGGTGACCTGCACAATCCGTCCCCCCTCCCAGCCCTGCTGGCGCCGCGCCTTCAGCACTTCGCTGAGCAGGGGTGAGATGCGCTGGTTGGGCTTTTCGGGCCAGGGCCAGGCGGCCAGGAAAGGTGCGGCCACAGGCACCTCCGCCGCGGTGGTCAGGGGCGGCAGGGTGGCGTAACCGAACCGACGGGCCTCTTCTGCGGACAGGGTCAGCGCGAACTCACCCAGGCGACGCTCGGCCAGGAAGGGGATGCGGCGGAACAAGGGGATGAGAGGGGCCTCGGGTTCCACCAGGAGGATGCGAGCCTGGTCCACATCCACCAGGAGGCGTCGAAAGGTGAGGCGAGCCAGTTCCTGCTGCTGGTGCGGGGTGGCATCGTCCCACAGGTCATTGATGGTGCGGATCATGTCCACCACGTGGTTCAGGTGTTCCATCTCCTCCAGGTCGGGCAATTGGGCCAGTTCGCGGCGGATGGCCTCCATCATCTGGCGGTACTCCTTCTCCTCATCCTCATCGAAGTCGCCGGCAATATACGCGTTGCGCAAGCGGCGGCGCTTGTGTTGGAGGTACTCCCGTCGACGGCGCACGCGCAGTACCTCCTCGTCGTTCTCCACCATGCGGCGGAGTTCCTCCCGCCAGTCGGGCGGGATCTCGATGTGGCGGATGATATGCACGGCCACGGGGTGGAGGCGGTCTCCTCGCGCGCCGCGGCGGGTGAGGGGGCAGTCGTCAAAGCCGCGCAGGGCGGAAACCTCGCGGTAGTACATACCACTCTTCGCGTTTTGGGCTCGCAGGCGGCGCTGGCAAGCGTGACAGTAGAGGAGTTGAGCCAGGAGATGGGGGTAGGCGTGGGCCTGCAATTGGGCCGGGGCAGTGCGCCGCTCCTCGCGGGCCCGCTGCACGGCCTGCCACAGGTCCTCGGAAATAATTGGCTCATG
>CAYOAZ010000076.1:0-17886 GCA_964402285.1 uncultured Anaerolineae bacterium
GGCCGCGGCCATCGTCCGTGGGCGGGAACCGCGCAAAACGCCCGGCAACTAAAAGTTGCGGGCTTCGCTTGCCAAGCCCCCTGACGGGGGCTGCACCCAACCGCCCCCGCGGTTTCACAAGTGGAGGCCGCAGTTTCCAACTGCCGGCCGTCCCGGGGCCCAACGCCCTCGGCCGCGGCCATCGCCCGTGGGTGGAAATCGCACAGAACGCCCGGCAACTAGAAGTTGCGGGCTTCGCTTGCCAAGCCCCCTGACGGGGGCTGCGATGAACCGCCCCGGCGGTTCTGCAACTGAAGGCCGCAGTTTTCAACTGCCGGCCGCCTCCAGGGCCCAACGTCCCCGGCCGCGGCCACCGCCCGTGGGTGGAAACCGCACAGAACGCCCGGCAACTGAACGTTGCGGGCTTCGCTTGCAAAGCCCCCTCCCGGGGGCTGGTGGTGAACCGCCCCGGCGGTTTCGCCCCACCGAAGGCCGCAGTTTTCAACGGCCGGCCGTCCCTGGGCCCAACGCCCTCGGCCGCGCCGGCCTCCATATCGTACTTGGGCTCAGGCCCCTACCATCAACAGAAACCAAGGTTACACAACTATGGCCCCTATGAGTAACAAGCTCCAAACCTCAATGAACTCACACAAAGCACCGTACACATCACCCGTTAAGCCGGGAAGAAAGCGCATAACCCAGGTGGCCAGGCCCCATGTCATCACCACCACACACAGCCATCCTCCTCCACCCACAAGGCCACCGATGGCCAGGGACAAGACCAAGGCCGTGCCGCCTGCCAGGAGAAGTTCTCGCGTTCCCGCGGCATCCTTCATGGCTCGGCCTAACCCTTCTGCTCGCGCGTAAGGAAATCGTGTGACGGCCAAACTCATGGCAAAACGCCCCCACACAGGAGCCAAAAAAAGCACCCGCCAACCCTCACTCGTTCCCCGCGTAAGCGTCGAATCGTGAACAGGGAGGAAAAGCATCAACAGCGCAGTGTACTTCAAAAGAACGAGGGAAACCCCACCGACAAATGCAAACGCGCCAATGCGGGAATCGCGCATAATACGCAACCGCTGTTCAGGTGTGTGTCCCCCAAACAGACCATCACATGTATCCAGAAACCCATCCACATGGATCGCACCCGTGACTCCCATCCACGCCACCAGAACCCACGCGGCTACCACATATGGCGGGAACACGTGCGCCAAGATCCACGAAAGTCCCACGAGCATCCCACCAATGAGTGCCCCCACCAAGGGGAAAAATCCCACAGCACGCCCTAAAACCCCGTTGGAATACGAAAGGCGCACAGGGCTAGAAAATACCGTCAAAAAGGAAAACGCTGCCCAAAATGCCACTCAATTCCCTCTTCAACAGAGATACACAGTACCTGATATCGAACTACCAATATGAATCCATCCTCAGCAACTGCTTCACGGAACCGCGAAGAAAATAATGCCTCCTACCAACACGCCCGTTATCAAATACTCTAAGGCAATCCGCCAGGTTAAAGAACCTCGAAAATGTCGTTCAACCAAAGCCGTTAAAACATAGAACATTAACAACAGAAGAAGTCCTCGTCGAGGGAAGGAAAGAGGCAACTGACGAAAAGCCCAGGCCATCTGAGCCACCACAACACCAAGGACCAACCCATATAACCAACGACGATGACGAGGGAGGGACAAAGGAAGCCAAAAAGCCACAGATAGCAAATACGTTCCTACTAACATCTGGGTAGCGGAGATCACACTCCGTTCCCCCAACGCGTACAGACCCAGGTACAACATCCCCGCAACCACGTACACGACCACTCGCAGAGCAAACCAGGCTGGGAATTCCGATGGAACACCGCCAATGAGACGGGCAAGAATGTGCCAGGAAAACGCCAAAGTCAACAACGTCCCCACGAGAAAAACCAACCACGCGGTTCGTGAAGGCTGATGGGGCAACAAACGCAAAGCCAGCCATCCCTCGGCCAAAGGTAATGTCCAGGCACCCAGCGAGAAAGGTACAGAGCGGCGCGGAACATCCCACGCCGTCAGGATCCATTGTGTTCCTCCGGAAACAGCCGTCAACAACAACAGACCAACGAAAAAATCCCTATCCACCACCAACCCCGCCGGGCTTCCCAAAAATGTCCAGGATGCCCTCCACGCCGGGGCCATTAAGATAGGTTGAATGGCCAAAATGAGTCCCACCACCCACGTTGCAATGCTAATACGGTCACGAAACGTGGACATTGGTCGCCCCACCTCGTCGGGGATCTCCCGCGGCTTCTAAACGTCCTGCGCGTCGGGCAATAGTATGCGCACCTCCAAAGTACATATTCAGCGACTGCCACCTATTTACCTGATATCCCATGGCAGCGAGCGATTGCGCCACCTGGGAAGAAATGCCCCCCTCTAACTGAAGCACATTAGCCTCATAATGCACGCGCGGCAATTCTACCGCATCCTGCACAGGAAACCCATAATCCAAGACATTGAGCAGCACTTGTAAGACCGCCGAGCGGATGCGACTGCTGCCCCCACTCCCTGTAGCCATTATTGGGTCCTCGCGGTCCAACACAATCGTGGGCGTCATCATAGAAGAAAGGCGCTCTCCTGGGGCCAGACGGTGAAAGCCGGCAGGATGTAGGTCGAGTTCCCCCAGCATATTGTTCAGACTGACCCCCGTATCGGCCACCAGGAAACCCGCGTTTTCCCCCGCGGTTGTCGTTAAACTGACCCACATCCCATTCTCATCGGCCACACTAATATGTGTGGTATACGGTGACCCTTGTGATGGCTCCCACGGCCCTCCCTTTGGATCTGAAAGCGCGGAGAACAGACGTCTCTTGTACAGGGCGATATGATCCTCTGCCAGAAAAGCGCGAGCCCCACCCTCTCCCTGAGAACGCAAGCGGTCCCACGCGGGACGCGCCTGGTGAGTCAAATCCATCACCGTTGCCAGCGCGTGGATATAATCTACCCCGTTGTGCTCCCACTCGCGCACCGGGAGCGCATCCAACAAACGCAACGAGAACCCCACCAGTGCTCCCCCGTTCGAAGGTGGGGGAGGCACCAAAATAGTCTGTCCTCGGTAAGGAACCTGCAGAGGAACGTGTTTTAACACCTTATACGCGGCCAAATCCTCTCGCGTGATAAGCCCCCCATGTTCCTCCTGATCGGCCACAATCGCTTGGGCAATCTCCCCCGTGTAAAAGAGTTCTGGCCCCTCTTGAGCCAGCCGTTCCAACGTATTCGCTAATTCGGGGAACCGAAGGCGCTCTCCCGCTCCATAAGGACGTCCATCCCGAGTGAAAATAGCCGCCATCTCAGGGGTATAGGAAAAAATGGGCATAAGAATGCGTAGCACATAAGCGAGGGGAGCGGAAAGCACAGCCCCTTCCCGCGCCAGACGGATGGCAGGAGCCAGCAGCGTGGACAGAGGCAAAGTCCCCCGGTCCTCGGCCAACGCACATAACCCTGCAACCAAGCCGGGCACAGCAACACTGGCTCGACCAATGTAGAACGGCTGTTGTTCCTCCCCAAAATCCACCCACACTTGAGTGAAATCCATATCCGGAAACGGTGGCCGGCTGGGCATAGTAGGGAGAAAATCGTACACCACCGCCTCGCGACCATCCCAAAGCACAGCCAGGCCCCCACCGCCAATGTTCACCAGGACAGCCTCAGATACCAACGCGGCAAACGCGGCCGCGACAGCCGCGTCCACAGCATTGCCTCCCAAACGAAACATCTCTTCGCCGGCTGCCACTGTTTGCGGATCACCGGCAGCAATAACCCCCTGCATAAACCCGATCCTCCTTTAGGGATAAAGTCCTTGATGGAAGTTCACGAAACCGCGTGCGGAGATGAAGTTCAGTTTTGTAAGACAGGTAAAATTAAACCTGCACCCAGTCAATATACCTCACCAGTATATCCAAAGATTTCAGTAACAACGAAATTCACCGTCCGAAAGGATGCATGGACACTTGCCAACCCCATAACTCCGGAGTAGGATTAAGCAGAAATCCAACAGGTCCCCAGCGAAAGGAGCACACCATGACAGCAGAACCTACAATCGTCGTTATGGAGGGTGACCAGACAGGACAGGAATTGCTGGAACAAGCCTTGCGCCTTCTTGACCCCGCTATTATTCGCGTTCCTCTGCGTTTTCAGCACTTTGACCTGAGTTTGGAAAATCGTCGGGCCACACAAAACCAGGTTGTCTACGAAGCAGCCGCTGCCCTTCGCAAAGCTGGTTACGGCCTGAAAGCCGCTACCATTACACCTGAAGACCCTCAGGATGTGGGCAGTCCCAACGCGATAATTCGCGCCGAAGTGGACGGTAAAGTCATCGTGCGGACAGGACGTCGCATTCCTGGCGTGCGACCTCTGGCCGGCGTCCACGCGCCCATCACCGTTGTGCGTATGGCAGTGGATGGCGCGTATGGAGCCAAAGAATGGCGTGAACCCCAGGACGGTGATGAGTGGGCCTTTCGCACAGAAAAAATCAGCCGTAAGACGTGTCGGGCCGTTGCCGAATACGCGTTTTACCACGCGAGGCGCACAGGATCCCGAGTGTTCGGTGGGCCTAAGTACACCGTATCTCCCATCTATGAGGGGATGTTTAAGGAAGAGTTAGACGCCGCGGCCAAACGTTACCCGGACGTTCGTTACGAACCACAACTCATCGACGCGACCCTGGCGTTGCTCCTGACCAACGCGGGAGACCCCATGGTTATTCCCACATTGAACCGGGATGGAGACCTGATCAGCGATTTGGTACTTCAACTCTTCGGTTCCATTGCAGGGGCGGAATCCTTATTGCTCTCCTTTGACGAAGACTTCCACGTTAAAGTAGTCATGGCCGAAGCTCCCCACGGCACTGCTCCCGCACTGTACGGGAAAAACATCGCCAACCCTATGGCCATGTTCCTGGCCGGAGCCGCGCTTCTCCGGCATATTGAAAGAGAGGACGCCCAACGAGCATCACGCGCCATCTACGAAGCCACCTTTGAAGCAGTGTACGAAGGCATTCGTACACCGGACCTGGGGGGAAACGCGACAACAACTGAATTCACGGATGAAGTGATTCGACGTGTGCGTACCAAGATAGAAGTCTGGACCGCGCTGGAATAACGGCAATCCTCGATTGGCGTAAGAAAAACGAACCGAAATTTTCAGTCCGGAACCGAGGCGAACGGATCCGGATCCCACTCGTTTACGCCCAAAACATGGATCAACTCACGTCGCGAACGGTCCACAGAGAATTCTGCCCAGAGGGGTAAGTGGTCGGATACCCGGTAGGACATGCTGCGCAAAGGGAGTTCCTTAAACACCGCGTGTGCGAAGTTGACAGTCCCCGCGCGACCAGTGTACTCCATGCGCAGGCGCCCCATAAACCAGGCGATTTGGTCGTAGTGCTTTGCTTTCCGACCTGTTGCCAAATTAGTGGATATACTCCGAATCTGTGGGGGTACATTTAACCCCCGCGAGGCAAAAGCTTCAAATCGCGGATCATCTCGCCGGTCTATATTGAAATCTCCCAGGACAATAATGTCCTGGTGGAATCGTTTATCCCGCTCCGACCAATTTGCCATCCACTCGGCAAAGGCTTCCAGTTCAGGTACTCGTTCATTAGGGTCCCCGTGGCCGTAGCGGATGTGCACAGTAGTAAGGATAAACGCTTCCTGCCCGGAACGAAAAGAGACCGCGTAAGGTGTGCGGGCAAACTGCTTGATAGCTGCCTGTCCCCAATCCGGAGGCAGGACCAACTCTCCGGCCAAACCAGAAGGTTCAACCCGCCGCCGGTCGAACACAAAAGCCAGCCGCTCCGCGTTACCCTGAGCGCCCTCGTTCACATCCGATACAATAAGTCCCCAATGCGATCCCAGAAAAGCCAACAAAGTCCGAATGCCCGTCAAATCCCGACGCACTTCCTGGATGGCCACAATGTCGAAATGGGAAATGATTTCGGCAATAATAGCAATAGCGCGCAAATTCCGTTTAGGGGAACCGGGATTCTCCGTGAAGTGTGGGTACACATCACCGAACATGCGAATGTTCCAAGTCGCGATTAAAAGATTCTTGTCCACAACCTTTGGAGGCACTCCTGCAGCCTGAATGCGGCGCCGAAGGCGCACAATGTCTTCGGCCGTCTCGCGAGAATACTGGGAATAGTCCATAATGTTCTCCTCGACAGATCCCACACACTCACGTTGGCCCTTATATCCTACCACCATGTACATCGCTCGCCCAAATAGAAGAGCAAGTCGACGACATTTTCCAGCGTGTGTGTTGTGACCATCCAGTAAACCGTAATACCCGACCACTTGCGTGTTCACCCTGTTCGTCTAAACCGGGCAAATGTGCTACGATAACACCCGTGCCGGGCAGTCTTGAAAACGCCTTGGCGCAATTCTGGAAACAACGCTATGCTGTTGTGAGGGATGAATGAGCGCTGAAACCCGTGAATATTTCGACCTATTTGGCCCTAAAGGCCGGATATCCGCGATTTTCTCTCGTATCGCCCACTACCTGACATTCCAACGACTGGATCACGCGCTGCGCAAGGCCGAGCCCGTCCCCTTTTCTGACAACTCACGGATTGTCCTCTTCAGTGACTGTCATCGGGGCACCAACGGCCGTTCTGACGCGTTTGCCCGCAATGAGGACATTTTCGTGGGAGCCCTGGATTACTACTATCAGCGGGCGTACACGTATGTGGAGGTCGGAGATGGGGACGAATTGTGGCAGAACAAAAGCTTTCGGGCAGTTGAACAGGCCCATCCGCGTGTGTTCCAGCGCCTACGGCAGTTTTATCGCGAACAACGGCTTCACCTGCTTTTTGGGAATCACGACGCGCCTGGGTCGAGTCAAGATGTACCCTGGGCTAAGAAGGAGGGCATCCTGCTGCACCATCAGGATACCCATGTACGCATCTTGGTCGTCCACGGACACCAGGCTGATATTGTCAGCGACCGCCTGAAACCCATCAGCCGCCTTGTAGTACGGTACATAGCCCGGTACCTGAGGGCTTTGGGCATGATTGACTACGAGGTTAAGGAACCCCTTATTCAGTGGGACCAGTGGACAGAGCGAATTCGAGAACTCATTAGCCCGGTCGAAGCTCGTCTAATGATGTGGGCCCAGGCGCGAAAACAGGCACTTATTTGCGGACATACCCATCGCCCCATGTACGCGCCGGCTGTTCACTTACCCTATTTCAACACAGGAAGTTGTGTATTTCCAGGATTCATCACCGGGCTAGAAATTGAGAAGGGGTACATCCAGATTGTCAAGTGGATTCGGGAGAGGACACAAACACCCCGTCGTGTGCCCATAGGCACCCCTGTTCCCATTCGAGTGTTGACATAGAATCGTGCTAGAGCGCGGATCCTGCTAGACGCAAAGGAAGCCCTTGCCGTTCAGGGAGACGTCCTTTGAGCACGGGGAGGGGAGATGTAGTACCTTCAGATTCTGGAACGATCCCAATCTCGAAAATTCGTTCCAAAATGCTAGGCGGATGAACAACCGCCACGCCTCGTCCTTCCGCGTCACAGTACAAATGTCCGACCTTCACTCCGCGTCCCTCATCATCAAACAACCACACTGCGTATGGAACGTTATCCGCGCTGGTCGGCAGGCCTTCAACTAAGACAATAACTCGCTGGCCCAAACGGTCGTGCACCACCATGGCCTTAGCCGGTTTAGACGCGCTTTCACTGGTGAGGAGGACCATATCGTATGCGTCCGGGTGTTCCACGTATTCCATAAGCACTTCGCCCAGAGCCCGGGCACTTTCCATCTCCGCCTGCATGTTGTTCAGACGGGAATGGAGGTGAAAGTTCCACCCCAGCAGCCCCAATGCCACAACCAGCATCGCGGTTAAAAACATCGGCACGCGACGTGAAGGAACGGCAAAAAGCGCAGGAGAGGCACCTGTCGGGGCCACTGTAGGAACTCGGGGCGTGGCGATGCTCAACTTCAAAGTAGTCCGCAAGTGGGAGGGCGGATCGTACACAGGTACGGAATACGCCAGGGCAGACGCTGCTTCGCTCAACGATTGAAACTCCTCCCGGCACTGAGCGCACACTTGCAGGTGTTGCTCCACTCGTCGCGCGTCCTGAGGTTCTAAGGCGCCCAGCACGTATGCAGGGAGATTTTCCACCGCGAAGTCGTGTTCCTGCCCCATTACGCCCCCGATGTCTTCTTGCGGTTCGGATGCTTCGCCCATCTTATACGTGGGTTCCTCCTGTTTGGTTTTGGCAAACGCGGTATCGTTTCACGATCGCCGATGTTGGAGCCAATCCAAGAATTCAGTCAACGGTCGCGTGTTTATCACGTCCTTGGGTTCCAACCAGGCTCGCCTCGCCACGCCTACAGCGTAACGCATCATGCGCAGGTGATCGGCTTGGTGGGCATCTGTGCCCAGGCTTATGAGACATCCCATGGACTTTGCCAGGTGTGCGTTGACATCGTTCAGATCTAATCGCAGGTAGTAACCGTTGATTTCGACAGCCACACCCAGATCCGCGGCCCGTTTGAGCACAGATTCAATATCCACGGGGTAGGGATCCCGCTGTCCGATTAAGCGACCGGTGGGATGGGCGAGGATATGGACGTACGGGTTCTCCAGCGCGCGCAGGATGCGCTGAGTCATCTCCTCCCGCGACATGCGAAATCCTGAGTGTACGGACACAATAACCACATCCAGGGAAGCCAGCACTTCGTCGGGATAATCCAGGGAACCATCGGGCAAAATGTCCACCTCCGCGCCGGAAAGTACCCGGATGTCCCCTAACTCCTCGTTGATCGCGTCAATTTCCTTCTGTCGTTCGCGAAGTCGCTCAGGGGTGAGGCCGCCAGCCACCCTCACGCGCGGGGAATGGTCGGTAATGGCAATGTACTCATAACCCAATGCGCGAGCTGCTAAGGCCATTTCCCGGATAGTGTTCGCGCCGTCACTCCACTTGCTGTGCATGTGCGGATCCCCGCGAATATCTTTCAGGGAAACCGGAGTGGGTAACCGACCCTCTAAAGCGGCTTCGATTTCCCCGCGATCCTCTCGCATTTCCGGCGGGATCCACTGCATGCCAAGAACTTCAAACACATCGTCCTCTTCCTCGCCGGCTATGCGTTTCTCTCCTCGAAAGATGCCGTACTCGTTGACCTTCAGTCCTCGTTCTCGCGCAATGGTGCGAATTTTAATGTTGTGCGCTTTAGAACCAGTGAAATAGTGAAGGGCCGCGCCGTAACTCTCCGGAGGCACCACCCGTAAATCCACTTGAAGTCCGTTGTGGAGGACCACACTCCCCTTTGTATCCCCCGCGGCAAGGATTTCCTTAACCTGGGGGAAGTGGACGAACGCCTGTATGGTAGCCTCGCCGTTATCTGCGATGGTGAGGATATCAATATCGCCTACGGTTTCCTTCATGCGACGGGCTGAACCTGCAATGACCACACGCGCTGTGCCAGGGAGGGCGTCGATTTGTTGGGCTATTTCCTCGGCAATGGGCAAAGCCCGGCCTAATGGCATCCGCTCTTTGCTGGCTTCGTACATGGCCAGACCCCGTCGGATGTTCTCCACGGTCTTCTTGCCCATGCCAGGCAACCCCTCAATTCGACCACTGTCCAGAGCATGGCGGAGATCTTCCAGGTCGTTAATGCCCAATTGCTCATGTAATAGCCGTACTCGTTTAGGGCCCAATCCAGGAATGTGCAGGAGTTCGATGAGGCCGGGAGGAACTTGGGAGATGACTTCTTCATATTTGGTCATACGGCCAGTGGTGAGGAATTCAACAATTTTGGCAGCCAAATCCTTGCCGATACCAGGTAATTCCTCCAACTTTCCTTCCGCGGCCACCTCTGCAACAGGGCGCGGCAGGTCACGAATGGTGCGGGCCGCGTTGCGGTACGCGCGGATGCGGTATGGAATATCTCCCTGGAGTTCTAGTACATCCGCGATGGTGTCGAACATATCGGCAATGGCTTCGTTTGCATCACGGGTGGGCATGGCTCGGCCTCGCTTTCGCTGCCGCTCTCTGAGATGTGGCGTTCTGACCGATACCATCTTAACCTAAAATGTCTGGGACGGCAAGGAAAAGGTGGTCTTCGTCCCTGACCCAGATGGGAACGCACAACGGGAAGGAGGGGGTTAGGCTTCAGATGTGGGGGATGAGGGGGAAGCGGAGGTAGAGGTCCGATCCGACCGAGTCATTACCCACAGCAAGACCGTAGCCACGGCCAACAATATGCCGTATAACAAAAACATTGTGGAGGGCCCTACGGCTTCGTACAACACGCCGCTTAGAAGAGCACCGATGAAAGAGGAGAGGCCGAAGAGGATGCCGGTGGTCACGCCTTGGGCGGTAGCCTTCATACCCGGCGGTGCAAATCGGTTAGCGAAGTTCACCACAGAGACCCACATAAGCCCAAAGGTCACACCGTGAAGGAGGTTGAAGGGCAAAACCACCCAGGCGGCCCACATAATGCTGTATAGGAACATGCGGAAACTGTACAGTGCGAAGGCCATTGTCAACATCACTCGTAATCCCAGGCGCTGCACAATGTATTGAGACGCCCACATAACCGGCACTTCTGTGGACGCCCCTAATCCCCACGCGAATCCCACCAATTGCTCATCTCCGCCCAGTTCCTTCACGAATAAGGGCAGGAAGGCGTACATGCCTGTGTTAGCAATGCCCAGAAGGAAGAGAGAGAAGAGGAATACCACCCACCGCGGCTCACGGATGAAGTGGTTCAAACCCTCCCACAGGGGAGGCTGGGGGCGGGGTCGCACTCGGGGGATACGGGTGGATGCCAACGCTGCCAGGAGCAAACAGACTGCGTACGCGTAGAAGAAGATTGTGGGCATACCAGAACGTCGGATCAGCGCGCCCAACACCCATGTGGCCAGGATAAAACCAATGGAACCCCACAACCGCAAGCGCCCATAGCGCTCTGGATGTGCTCCTAAGGATTCTAAGGCTGCGGTATCTAATAGGGGCGGGATGGGAGATTGGAAGAATGAGTAAATGCCCATAAGCAGAACCAGCACGAGGAAGGATTGGACAAGGGAGAGGGTGATCACGGCCAGGGCAGAGCCAACCATGAGCACTTGCAACAGATACGTGTGCAAGTGCAGTCGGTCGGCTACAATCGCCCACACTGTGGCCCCGAATAAGGTCACCAGAGGGGGCAACGCGTTGAGTACGCCTATCTGGTGTCCGGAGAATCCAAGCCGTTGAAAGTGCAAACTGAGGAAGGGCACAATCGTTCCAATGCCCGCGAAGAAAAGCACGTATGTTAATCGGACCGAGGTTAAAGATGGCGCTTTCGGAGTCCTCACACGAGATCCTCCTTTTTATGGGTGATTATTTGTCCCGTACACTTGAGCCCACAATGTTCCCCGAGGCGGCAGAGGCCCAAATACCGCATCCGGATAATAACCGGCAGCATTCCAAAAGAGCCAGCCATCTGCACCCGCGTCTTCTGCAGCCAGACGTTGAATCTGCATCTCCGGTATGTCGTACCAGTACGCTTGTAACCAGGGCCGAACCCGTGTGCCGGGCGCCACTCGTTGTTGGGCTTGTCGCACAGAGCGATAAATGACTTCATACGGTCTTTGACTGGGATTTTCGTATCCCAAGTTCCCGGGGATAAACGTGGAGGGGTAGATCATAGGACTCAAGAAGTCTATGTAAGGGGTAATGTCTTCCACCCGTTGACCAATGTACATGTCTTCACCGGGCGCTACCCACACGGTCAACCCGAATACATCTGCAGAGGTTTTGACGTTGTAAGCGCTCATGCGAGCGTGAAAACGACGCATGAACTCCCGTATGGCCGCTGTACGGGTCTCGCGCGTGTTCTCCTCCTGATACACAATCGAACCCACATCCCCGTCTGATGGAAACCGAAGGTAGTCCAATTGGATTTCATCGAATCCCAACTGGGCCACTTCTTCCAACAAGGCTAAGTTATATGACCATACTTCCTCGCGGAATGGATTGGCCCAACCTAACCCCTCCCTGTCTTTCCACACTGTGCCATCTTCACGCCGGACAGCGAGTTCGGGCTTGTGGGTTGCCAGTGGATTATCCTTAAACACAACAAAGCGGGCTATCACATAAATGTGCCGACGGTGCAGTTCCCGAATGGCTTCCTGCAAGTCCAGGGAAGGCCGTAAGCGGTTACCCAGTTCTTTCGCCAGCGGCACGTCTGAATCCCAGGCCAGTAAGCCGTAATCTCCTTTTACGTCAATGACTACTGCATTCAATATAGGCGAACGTTCCACCATGTGTATTAAATCCCAGAAGTGCGCGCTGGATTGCAAAATCCCCATGGGAATGTAGATGCCGCGAGCCCCCCACGGCGCCAACCGTACATCCACACAGGTGGCTACAGGACAGGGCTCTACGCGCCGGGCTCGTCCCAGTTGCTCCGGCGTGTGCGCCCACATTTCTTGTTCGCCTAAAAGGGATAAAGGCCAACGCGCTGTGTAGTATTCTGGCGCTGAAACAGTGAGTTCACTCTCAGGGGGCACATCAACGAACGCCAGGAATCCGTGCACGTTGGTCGATCCTTCCCTGGGACCAGCCTGGACCCGGGCACCGTTCAAAGGAAAGCCCCGTCGGTCATATACACGCACTAATGTCACCCGCTGCGGGGGAACATCCGGTGGGAGGAAGAGACGTAAGGCCGACGCGTTGGGCCATGAGGGAACAGGTGTGGTCGGATAGGTGAACGGAGGTGTTGGTGTCGAGGTAGGAGTGGAAGTAAAGGTTGGGGTAGGTGTGTGTGTAGGGGAGGGCGTTGGAGTGGGGGTCGGTGTGTGCGTGTAGGTCGGCGTTGGGGTGTGTGTGGGCGTTGCTGTAAAGGTGGGAGAGGGTGTTGGGGTTGGGGTGACTGTGGGCGTGGGAGTGTGGGTAACTTTGTGGATGGATGTGGTTGGCAAGGGCGGGGGAGGAGGCCATAGTGAAACACACGAGGAGATTACCATGACGAACGTCAAGGTCAGGAGAAAGATGGGCCACAATGTAAGGCAGCGATGACATACGTACACTCTGTTCACTTGACGTCGATACTCCTTTTTATCCATTTACCGATAGGATGCCATGAAATGGAATTTTGGTCAAGCGGTTTTCCATAAATGGTCTTAAATCACTGTATCCTTTACAATTCTTAAGAGACGACGGAATCTTACGTTGTTGTAATCAAAGATGCTTGCCCTTAAAATCAATGGCGGTTTTGTAATCGAGCCCGTGTTGCAATTATTTGTCCAGGAGCGGCATGTGTTCGTCTGTGTTTATTAGTCCTTGCTGGGCCTTTTGGCAAATGGACCTGCCGTTGGAATGGTGGACGGTTGTCAGTGTCTTGGTGAAATTTTTGTGTGTCCTACGTGATGAAACCATGAGGAGGAGGTTTTCCATGTCGACTGTTGATGAACGTGTGGCAAATGTGGTGGCTCAGTTGAAAACGTGGGGGACCCCCGAGGACGCAGCGGGCATGGCGCGTTATGGGGTGTCCGGGTTGGAGATTTACGGTGTACGTGTCCCCCAACTGCGGAAGTTGGCTCGTCAGTTGAAGCGCGACCACGCGTTGGCCCTGGCTTTGTGGCGTGTTCCTGCCCGAGAAACTCGGATTTTGGCCTGCATGATCGCGGATCCCCACCAGGCTGACGAGGCGCTTCTGGAGGATTGGGTGAGGGAGTTTAATAATTGGGAAGTGTGTGACCAGTGTTGTATGAATTTGTTTGAAAAAACGCGCTGGGCATGGGAAAAGGCCATGGCGTGGAGTTATCGAGAGGAGACGTTCGTCAAACGCGCGGGGTTTGTGCTGATGGCCCGCTTGGCTGTGAGTGATAAGAAGGCACCTGATGAGCGATTTGAGGTATTCCTCCAGCGGGTACGCGAGGAGGCCGGTGATGAACGTCCCATGGTACGGAAGGCGGTATCCTGGGCCTTGCGCCAAATAGGAAAACGCAACCCGACTCTACGGAAACAAGCCCTGGCGCTAGCCGAGGAACTCGCGGGGTCTTCTAACCGCAATGCACGTCGTATTGGCAAGGAGGCGTTACGCGACCTTTCATAATGTCTCTCCCGCCTCGGACGGGAAGTACGGTCCAAGGCGGGAGAGGTGACGTCTTTTCACCAAGGCGTTTTTAAGATTGCCGAAGTTTCTGTGGCCCTTCTCACTTTTTCGCTCCTAGTAAACGAATGTAGCGCCGGGCGTAAAGGTGTTCCTGAAATTCCTGGAAGCCGTGTTGGCGCAACATGGAACGCAAATCCAAAGCCACGAATTCAGCAGCCAGGGGACATTCTACACGCGTGAATAGGAATTTGATGAAGAAAGGTTTTTTGCTCAGATCGAATTCGTTGTAATCTAGAATCCAAAAGGTGCCCCCTGGCTTAAGGGCTTTGTACGCGTTGGCAATGATTTTTTCCTTGTCTTCATTCTCAAATCCATGTAACACAAAGGAGATGGTTACATGGTCGAATTCTTCGTTGAAGGGCAATGGCTCTTCGATGCGTTGCTTTATAAAAGTGACGTGCGGGAGGTGTTTACACCGTTCCCGTGCCTGGGCTAACATTTCCTCACCGATGTCCAGTCCTACTAATCGCCCAGAAGGACCGGTGTACTGTTCCATGAGGCATATGTTTCGCCCTGTGCCCGAGCCCAGGTCCAAGATGGCATCTCCCGGCTGTATGTTCATGGCTGCAATGACGTTCTGTAGGTAACGCCCGTACTGTCCTAATGTAATGATGTCCATTAGTCTGTCATAGTGGCGTGCTTCAAACCCTTTTACTTCTACTTTAGTACGTGGTGACCCCATGATTTCCTCCTCCCTCTTCTGGGGAATGTGCGTCCAGCCTTTTATTCTCACCTATTTACCTTTATTCGTCCAAACGTTGCCTTCTCCAGGTTGAAGACACGCCACGGTGTTTTTTAGGTGTCGCGTTCTGTGACACCGGCTTCTGAGAATGTGGCCATTTCGTCCAGAATTTTACAGGCTGCATCCACGATGCTCATGGCAAGCACGGCTCCCGTCCCTTCGCCCAGTCGCAAGTCCAGGTCCAACACTGGCTTGATACCTAGCCAGTCCAACATGAGCCGGTGACCGCGCTCTTGAGAACGGTGACCAATAATAAGGTAGGAACGCACCATCGGGGCGAGTGTGACCGCAATGAGCGCGGCGGCTGTAGAGATGAATCCATCCACCACTACCGGACGACGATGCGCGGCAGCAGCTAAGATGGCTCCGACCAGGCCACCGATTTCAAATCCCCCCACTTTGCTTAAGATGTCGATACCGTCTAGCGGGTCAGGCCGATTTACGCGCAGGGCTTGTTGGACCACAGATATTTTGCGGAATAGCGCGGCATTGTCCACACCGGTCCCCCGGCCAACAATTTCACCAGGGGAATGGGCGGTAATGGCCGCGGCAATCGCCGCTGAAGGGGTTGTGTTGCCAATGCCCATGTCCCCGGTTCCCAGGATGTCCAATCCCTTGGCCAGTTCGGCTTCCACGACTGCCGCTCCGGCTAGGATAGATTGGATGGCTTGTTCTCGAGTCATGGCAGGGCCTTGAGCGATGTTTTCTGTGCCGTACCCTATTTTCTTCACTATGAGATTCGGGTGCGGGGTTAGGTCCACCGCGACCCCCATATCTACTACAACGACACGGGCCCCTACGTGTCGGGCAAGTACGTTTATCGCGGCTCCCCCGCGGAGGAAGTTGTACACCATTTGGGCGGTGACTTCTTGTGGATATGCGCTTACTCCCTCCGCTACAACACCATGGTCCCCAGCCATTGTTAGGATAACTTTGTGCTTAAGACGGGGTCTTGGAACGCCGGTGATACCGGCTACCTGCACGGATAGGTGTTCTAATCGCCCCAGGCTCCCTTGGGGTTTAGTGAGTGTGTCCTGCCGGGTTTGCGCTTCCTTCATTGCAGCCGCATCTAAAGGGGGAATCGATGCGATGAGATCCTCCAGTTGTGACATGGTTTCTCCTCCTCGATGTGGAAGTCTTAGTATTGGCGTGTTGTAAATATTGTCGGTGTTCAGCATCTATCCCACAGGGAGATGCTCTTTTCGCCGATTCGAGGATGATATTGGACATACTACAGTACTTTCCTCAGGACGTCTGCAAGCATTTCCGCTCCTTGGGCTAAATTGGGTCCTGGCGCGTTTATCCAAATTTCCGGAATGCTTATCACTCTCCCCTTTTGAACTGCTGTAATCTGTTCCCAACCCGGACGCTGATATATCTTTTCCAAAGGCGGTTGTTCGACACCAGGCCAAATGACCAGGATGACGTCGGGGTCGGCTGCGATAATCTCTTCGCTCTCTACGACGCGGTTGAAGCCGTGAGGGACGAATTCGCCTCCAAGGAGGCTGACGATGTCTCCATGCCACGCGGCTCCGTTCATCAGTGGCCGAGGCCAAACTTCCACGTAGATTCGAAATGATGGATGTTCGTTGGAATGTTCCCACAGGTGAGCAAATGTGTTTTCCATGGATGCGATAATTTTTTCGCCTTGTTCCCGGGCATCCGTCAGTGCGGCTAGAAGACGGATGTTTCGATAGATGCTGTCCAGGTGTTGTGGGTGTAAAAGGAGGATGTCGATGCCGGCCATGACGAGGTCTTGCCAACTTTCACGACGAAGGGGGACCGAAGCGACAACGATGTCAGGTTCTAGTGGTAATATGTCTTCGGCTTTGACGGACCAAGTGCAGGGGACACGTGGGAGGTGTTTGGGAATCTGGGCACCTAGAAGGCGTTCGTCATGTTCGCTCACCGCGATTAACCGATCCCCTCGGTCTAAAGCGAGTAAGGTGGCGGTGACACTGGGCTCCAGGGAAATGATTCGGTTGGGAAAGTGGGCATTTCGATGTCGCATGAATTGACCTCCTGAGAAGGTGTTGGGTAACTCGGTAATCCATAATAAAAAAGCCCGGCTCGCGAGCCGGGCTGAGTATCATGGAAACGGGGGAACATAGCCGTTGTTCACCCTTCCATAGTCTCACTCCCTCCCCTCCCGCGAGAGGATGCGGAGTCGGTGGAGGCGGGCGACCGGGCTTCCGGGATGCGAGTGCTCCCGGTTACCGTTGCGGGGCAGCGCCGGACTTTCACCGGCTTCGCCTTTCAGCCCTGCCATCCGGGGCGTCGGGCACCCCCACCGTCTGGCAAGAAGTTTTCCTTCCTGCGAAGGTATTCACTTGTAAATTTAGGGCGTCCCTACGTTGCGGGACGCCCCTTCAGGTGGAGATGCCGGGAGTCGAACCCGGGTCCGGAGGATTCGCCGCAGAGCATCTACAGGCTTAGCCGCTGTTTGCCTTCTCGCCCGGTGGCTCCCCAGCGGCAGGGTCCATCCGGGCAAAGCCGCTGCTGTCTTTCGCCGGACCTAGCGGCATCGGCCCGACGGCACCCCATGTCTATGACGGCACATCCCGGAGACCATGGGGGAATCCCCGGGAGGCCGTGGCCCTTGTCTTGAAGGGCCAATTGCCTTTAACCCGCCTTACGCGGCAATAGCCATCGGCTGAGCCGCGGGGCGAGCAAAGGCAAAGGCTGCTTTAGCCTTGGCACTTTTTGTTGGTGCCCGTTGATCACGGGGTTCAGGCGCCCCGGCCTGCAGCCCTGCGACAGCCTCCCCCGTCGAATCCAGTCATCCCCATATGTCCATCTCCATTATAACCCATACGGGCAAACCTGGCAAGTGGATCTTTTGCTCGAGTTTGGCCTTTTAGGAGAGGGGGATGAAAAAAGAAGGGCACCTGGGATAAAGTAAGGAGTAAAACACCAACAAAAAATCCCGAGGTGCCTTATGACAAGGATAGCGCAATCGCTCGAACTTTACCAGGAATTAATGGGGATATGGGAGGCTCAGCGTGGGGTCTTTCGGCA
>CAYOAZ010000077.1:0-52412 GCA_964402285.1 uncultured Anaerolineae bacterium
TTCTTTTTTCAACCTCCTCCCTTAAAAGGCCAAACTCGAAGCCCGCAACGTCCAGTTGCCGGGCGTTCTGTGCGGCTCCCACCCACGGGCGGCGGCCGCGGCCGAGGGGCGTTGGGCTCGCCACGGCCGGCAGTTGAAAACTGCGGCCTTCACTTGCGAAACCGCCGGGGCGGTTAATCGCAGCCCCCGCAAGGGGGCTTGGCAAACGAAGCCCGCAACGTTCAGTTGCCGGGCGTTTTGTGCGGCTTCCACCCACGGACGATGGCCGCGGCCGAGGGCGATGGGCCTGAGGCGGCCTGCAGTTGAAAACTGCGGCCTTCGGTGGAGGCGAAACCGCGGGGCGGTTGGTCGCAGCCCCCGCCAGGGGGCTTGGCAGATGAAGCCCGCAACTTCCAGTTGCCGGGCGTTCTGTGCGGCTTCCACCCACGGGCGTTGGCCGCGGCCGAGGGTGTTGGGCCCCGAGGCGGCCGGCAGTTCAAAACTGCGGCCTTCACTTGCGAAACCGCCGGGGCGGTTAATCGCAGCCCCCGCAGGGGGCTTGGCAAACGAAGCCCGCAACTTCCAGTTGCCGGGCGTTCTGTGCGGCTCCCACCCACGGGCGGTGGCCGCGGCCGAGGGTGGTGGGGCCCGGGGCGGCCGGCAGTTGGAAACTGCGGCCTTCGGTGGGGCGAAACCGCCGGGGGCGGTTCCCACCAGCCCCCGTCAGGGGGCTTGGCAAACGAAGCCCGCAACTTCTAGTTGCCGGGCGTTCTGTGCGGCTTCCCCCCACGGGCGGTGGCCGCGGCCAAGGGCGATGGCCCCGACACGGCCGGCAGTTGAAAACTGCGGCCTTCGGTTGCGAAACCGCCGGGGGCGGTTCGACCCAGCCCCCGCGAGGGGGCTTGGCAAATGAAGCCCCAACTTCCAGTTGCCGGGCGTTTTGTGCGACTTCCACCCACGGACGATGGCCGCGGGTGAGGGCGTTGGGCTCGGAACGGCCAGCAGTTGGAAACTGCGGCCTTCGGTGGGGCGAAACCGCCAGGGGCGGTTCGGTGTAGCCCCCGTCAGGGGGCTTTGTGTGGCTCGGGAGCGGCCAGCAGTTGGAAACTGCGGCCTTCGGTGGGGCGAAACCGCCTGCGGCGGTTGGGGGCAAGCGAAGTGGGAGGGAAGAGCCTGTCCGTCTAAAATCTTCCCGAGTGAAGTGCATTTGCCAACCGGCGGTTGGGTTTATATAATGAGGGTATGAGGAGGGGAAGTGTTGACCCTGGCCTTCACTCTTGGTATAAAGGAGTACAGCAACGATGAAAGTACGCATTGTCTGGTACGGGCATGACGCGTTTCGTGTAGAAGGCCCGCCCATCGTCTACATCGATCCGTGGCGTTTGCCTGACGACCTTCCCCTCGCCGACGTTATTCTTATTACCCATGACCATTATGACCACTGCTCGCCGGAGGATGTAGATAAAATTCTCGCCCCTGATACCGTCCTGGTGGCTCCTCGTCGGGCGATGGACAAGTTGCAGGATATCCCCGCGGAAAAGAAAGTGGTCCAGGCCGGTGATCGTTTAACCCTGGGACACCTGCGTTTAGAAGTCGTACCCGCGTATAACATAAACAAAAAATTCCACCCCAAGCGGGCGGGCCATGTGGGATATATACTGTCCTTGCATGGAGTACGTGTGTATCATGCCGGGGACACGGACTTTATCCCGGAAATGGAGCGAATTCACTGCGATGTTGCTTTACTTCCTGTGAGCGGAACGTATGTCATGGACGCGCGAGAAGCCGCCCAAGCGGCTTCTGTCCTTCAACCCCGACTGATTATCCCCATGCATTACGGGGCTATTGTGGGAAGCCGAAAGGATGCGGAACGGCTTGCCCGCTTAACAGACATCCCCGTCCGCATCCTGGAGCCAGAAGAATCGATTACAGTGGGTTCAGAGGATTAACGTACGTCTCACGCTTCGGCCAGGGCGGGTACCACCTGCTTCTTGCGGGAGAGCACGCCCGGCAACCAGGCGATCCCATCTTCCAATGTTACCCCAAACGCTCGCTCTACCACCCGGGTGTTGCCGACAGCAATAACCGTGCTCCCCTCGGCCAGTACATCTGTAACTAACAGCATGGCCAATTCATACTTGCCCTGGTCAGCCAGACGGCGTAACGCGTCTCGGATTTCCTCCAAACGACTCATCACCTGTTCTCGGTCCGCGACCTCCACCTGGGCAATAGCCATGCTGATGCCGTTTAACACATAGGGCTTCATATCCCCGGTGACGATTTCCCACGCCGAGAGGTCGGAAATATCCGTTTTCGCGCGGTACATAGCAGCACCAAAATCTTGAGCATTCACCCCGGCCAAAGGAGCCAGGAATTCCACGGCCTCCCGATCCATATCCGTTGTTGTGGGCGAACGGAGCAACATCGTGTCCGAGAGGATGGCCGCCAACATCAGCCCCGCCATCTCGCGCGGTGGGGTGACACCGGATTCCTGATACCGGTGGAGAATCAGAGTGGCAGAACAACCTACTGGGAGCACCAGCACCCTGAGCGGGGCTTGGGTTTCCAGTCCTCCCAAACGGTGGTGGTCGATAATCTCCAAAATATCCGCTTCCTCGATACCAGGCACAGTCTGCTGAGGTTCCGAATGGTCGATAAGAATGACCCGACGGCGACGAGGGCGCAACAAATCGTGTCGGGTCAAAATTCCCACCAAACGTTCATTGTCCACCACCAGCGCCACCCCATGCCGGTCCTGCATGAGGTCCGACGTGATTTCTCCCAACAGTTCATTAGGGCCAAACGTAAGTGGGGAACGCTCCGCCATAGCGATCGCGGGCAAACTCAACCGCACCAAACGCATTGTCGTTGCTGTCGTGTGGGGAGAAAGGATGACCACAATGCCCTGCTGTTGGGCGTTTTCCAGAATATCTCGGCGAGGACGAATACCACCGGAGATAATAAGCGCTCCTGCTTTCTGTTCAATAGCCGTCTTCTGCGCGTCCGTTCGGTTGGCTACAATGACCACGTCACCCGGTTGAATGTACTTGCGCATCAAAGCCGGAGTCATGGCACCGACAACCGGCCGACCAGTTAGGCGCACCTCTGGCCTTCCCACCAACAGCGTTCCCTCCAACGTACGCACCACCTGCGCGACCGTGGGGGGTTCACTGGCGAAAGAAAAAGTACCTGCCTCGTGAATGTACAGTTCGGCCAAAGTGCGCGTGGTCACCACCCCGTGAGGCCGGTTCTCCCCATCCACCAGCGGCACAGAGCGGATGCCCTTCTCACGCATCAGAAACCCCACCTCGTAAGAAGTGGCATCCACGGGAGCGGTGATAACATCCGTCACCATCGCTTCCCGTACCCTTCGGTGCACATGATTCAAAAGTGGAGGTTCTGCGACACCGAAATACTCCAAAACGAACCGCGTCTCACGGTTAATTGGTCCCAGGCGGAATGCTCGGAACGTCTCATTCGGTTCCTCTTGGGACTTAAGCCAAGCGTACGCGATGGGAGATGCAATGCTATCGGTATCCGGATTTTGATGACCTACCACAGCGATAACGGACGTATCGGGCATGTTTAGCACTTCCTCCCCTTGGGTGTTGGCTTAAAAACCTCACAATAAAGTGGGGTATGACTGCCTTTTTCGTGCATGTATTGTACAACATCTTAGAAAGGGGTAAAATGCAAACTCGCCTGTAGATGGTTTGCCGAGAAGGCTCCAAGCGCGATACAATGGCATTACCCTTAAAGAACGGGGATATAACCATGTGGCAAGAGATCATCCTGGCAGAAGAGGAATTGGAGCATCTATCTGAGGTGGAAAAGCGCATTGGGGGGCGGATAATGGACATCCGCACACTGGGAGATGGCAACGCGCTGGTTCGATACGCGCCCATAGTTAACGATTCCTGGTTTCTGGAGATTATGGCCGGGGAACCCCGACTTTGTTTTGTGGACGAGTATGGGTTTATCACCTACGTTGATGAAGCCTTTGACGTATCTCCGGAACATTTAGCGGACATCGTTGAGCGTGTGATGAAGGATTACGGCATTACACGGGAGGATTCAGGGCAGTATTATCCCATTAATCCAGAAACAGACGCGGCCTTTCAGCGCCTGATTAAGGCATCCCGTAGAGTATGGATACCGGGAACCCGCCGTAGCCAGAACGTCGCACGTTCCTAAGCACTTTTGCCCGTGTTTCCGCGCGGGATATAATAGGCCAGCATTGAGTTCCTGGATGTTCAGCAACGCCAATCTTTGTGCGCCGAAAAGCGGACATTCCCGCATTTGGCCACGATCTTATCTGGTACAACCTTAGGAGGACCCGTGAACGGACGAGTAACTGTTGAAGAACTGGAGAGCAGCAAACCACGCACACAATCCTTGAAAATTCACGTGCGCGAAGACGCATTGCGCAAAGGATTAGAACGGATCGCGCGAGAAGTCTCCCGTCAAGTGCGAATCCCTGGCTTTCGCCCTGGACGTGCTCCTTATCCCATTGTGGAACGGCACGTGGGGCGTCGGTACTTGTTAGAAGAATTTGTCGAACGTGAGATTGACAACCTTGTTCGCGAGGCATTAGACATTGTTGAAACCGAACCCGCCTATCCCCTGGAACTGGTGAGCATCAATTTAGAGCCCCTGACCATTCAGGTGGATGTTCCACTGGAACCCATCGTGGATTTAGGGGACTACCTGAACATCCGCATTCCTTACGAGTCGCCGGAAGTAACCGAGGAAGACGTGGACAAGTTCTTTGAGGACTTATTGGCCCCGCGTGGCACATGGGAACCGGTAGACGAACCCGCCCAAGCAAAAGATCGGGTGACCGCGACAGTCCTTATTCAAGTGGGAAGCCACACAGAGAAAAGTGAGAACATTGAAATTCCATTGGATGAGGAGACCTATGTACCCGGTTTCGCGGAGAAACTGGTCGGCATAAAGGCGGGAGAGACTCGCGAGTTTGACGTTCCAGTGCCAGAAGACCATCCATGGCGGGAACATGGCGAAGAAGCGCACTTCACCGTCACCGCCCACGAAGTAAAGCGTTTGCAGGTTCCGGAATTGACCCCTGAACTCGTTAAAGAACTGAACCCGGACGTGGAAAGCATAGAGGAATTACGTGAAATCGTATGGGAAAACCTCAAGCAAGAACGGGAACGGGCGGCTCGTCACGAATACCAGGAAAAGGTCCTGGAAGCAGTGGAAGACCAAGCCACCGTGGAATTTCCGCCCGTCTTAATTGAGCGCTACCTTGACGAATACATCCAGCATTTGAAAGAATACTTCCAGCGCCTGGGCATCACATGGGATCAATACCTCTCACTGGTGCAGAAGAGCGAAGAAGAAGTTCGCGAGGAGCGCCGTGCCGAAGCCGAGAAGAGCATTCGGCGGGAGATTATTGTAGATTACCTGATCAGGACCCACAACCTTTCTGCTCGTTCTAAGGACCTGTGGGAAGTGGCTTTGGACTACGCAAGCCAAGGAATGTCGATGGATGAATTCTGGGAGCGGTTTACGAAGGATGAAGCCTTTCAGCAGGAAGTGAATCGGGAAGTTTACATTATTCGTGCCTTGGACTTCCTGGCAGACATTGCCATGGGGAAGCCGTTGGAAGAAGCAGTGAAAGGGGATGAAGAACTCGAGGCTGCTGAAACAGGGGAAGACACAGAGTCGGCTGGAGAAGGGGAAGAGAAATCTCCCGAAACCGAGACGGCAGAAGACGTCAACGCGAGCGAACGCGGGGGTAATGGGGAAGAACACACAGAAGCCAGTGATGAGAACGTGACACCTGAGGATGAGATATAGAGGAGGTTGAACGCTATGAGCAGCGATCTTGGCAAACTTATAAGCCCTCACTCCCTGATTCCCATGGTTATTGAACAAACAGGGCGTGGAGAGCGGGCTTTTGATATCTACTCCTTACTGCTGAAAGAACGCATAATCTTTTTGGGCACACCCATTAACGACCAGGTTGCGAACTTAATTGTGGCCCAACTGCTCTTCTTAAACCGGGAGGACCCAGAGCGGGACATACACTTGTACATCAACTCCCCGGGTGGACACGTGTATCCGGGACTAGCGATTTACGACACCATTCAAATGATTCAAGCGCCGGTGGCTACATTCGCTGTTGGGTGGACCGCGAGCATGGGAACCGTGCTTCTGGCTTCGGGCACCAAGGGCAAGCGGTACGCCCTGCCTCACGCAACGATTCACATGCACCCTGCGGGTGGCGGGGCTCACGGGTATACCCCGGATGTGCGCATTCAAGTGCGGGAATTAGAGCGCATCGAGAACTTACTCTTTCACATCCTGTCCAAACACACAGGCCAGCCCATAGAACGCATTCGGTCTGACTTTGAGCGCGACTATTACATGAACGCGCTGGAAGCCAAAGAGTACGGCATTGTTGATGAAGTTATCGGCCACTCCCTGTTCGAGGAGATGGACGACGAGGAAGGCTCTGCCGAGGAACAGGGAGGTTAGCCCATGACCCAGGCTCGTTGTTCTTTTTGCCATCGGTCCCAGGAGGAAGTACGCCGTCTTATTGAAGGACCGGACGGCGTGTACATTTGCGATGAATGTGTTGAACTGTGCGTGGAGATCTTGGCCGAGGAAGGCATCTCCTCCTCGGTGATGACCACCCCTATTGTACAGGTGGATCGCATACCCTCCCCCAAGGAGATTGTGCGCCGCCTGGACGAGTACGTTATTGGCCAGGATCGGGCTAAGAAAGTCCTCTCCGTAGCGGTGTACAACCATTACAAGCGCATTATGGTGGGAGGGAAGGATGACGATGTGGAATTGCAAAAAACGAACATCCTTCTCATTGGTCCTACCGGGGTGGGTAAGACCCTGTTAGCCCAGACTTTGGCCCGTATTCTGGATGTCCCCTTTACCATTGCGGATGCCACGGGACTTACCGAAGCCGGCTATGTGGGGGAGGATGTGGAGAACATCCTGGTCGGGCTCTTGCAGGCCGCTGACTACGACGTGGAAAAGGCCAGCAAGGGAATCGTCTACATCGACGAAATTGACAAGATAGCCCGTAAAAGCGGAGATAATCCCTCCATCACACGGGATGTTTCCGGAGAGGGCGTGCAGCAGGCCCTCCTAAAAATCATCGAAGGCACGGTGGCCAAAGTCCCCCCAACGGGAGGTCGCAAACATCCCCATCAAGAGTTCATTCACCTGGACACGACCAACATCCTCTTCATCTGTGGGGGCGCTTTTTCTGGCCTGGAAGATATTGTGGCCCAGCGCGTGGGCACGAAAGGACAGGTCGGGTTTACGGCAGCCGCGTCCGGAGGGGGACGACGGGAGTACACCACTGCGGAATTGCTGCAGCAGGTCATTCCCGATGATCTGATAAAGTATGGCCTTATACCCGAATTCGTGGGCCGAATTCCGGTTACAGTAAGCGTGGACCCACTGGAGAAGGAAACACTCGTCCGCATCCTCACCGAACCCAAGAACGCCATCGTAAAGCAGTATCAGCGCCTCTTTGCTATGGATGGGGTGGAATTAGTGTTTACCCCTGACGCGCTGGAAGCCATTGCCGAAGAAGCGATGAAGCAGCAGACTGGGGCTCGTGGGTTGCGTACCATTGTTGAAAGTCTGCTCATGGAAGTCATGTACGAAATCCCCGGTCGTGATGACGTGGTGAAATGCGTTATCAACGCTGATATTGTGCGTTCCCATAAGCGACCGTTGCTGTTAAACGAACAGGGTGTTGCGGTCCTGTGGGGAGATGATGTGGAACGAGCAGAAACTGCTTAATAGGATTCCCGCGCGTGCACCTAAAAGGGCGGACCCAGAGTCCGCCCTTTTTCATATGGCATGGAGTGAAGGCAATTGTGGCGTACTTATCACCTGAAGACTTCCCGGCTATCCCTTTGAAGAGGGTCTGGGACTTAATGCAGCAACACATCGTCCCCTTGCCCCCGCGGCGGGTTTCCTTATCGCACGCGGGCGGACTTGTACTGGCCGAGGATGTTATCGCGGCGGCGAACCTGCCTCCCTTTCCCACAGTGCGCATGGACGGCTACGCAGTCCGGTCGGCAGATGGTCAGGAACCCCGCCAACTCATTGGCGCGCAGCGAGCAGGGCAGCCTCCCCGCGGACATGTAGGACCACGGGAAGCGATGTGGGTGACCACGGGGGCAGTGTTGCCCGTGGGCGCCGACGCGGTTGTTCCCGTGGAACACGTGCATCGGGAAGGGAACACAGTGCGTCCCCTCGTGCCGGTGAGCCCGGGTATGTACATTCGTCCTGTCGGACATGACGTGAGATCAGGCGACCAGGTGTTATCCACGGGAACGCGTTTGCGTTCTGGAGAGATAGGCGTCCTTGCCAGTTTGGGCGTTACAGAGGTAGTTGTACACCCTCGCCCCCGAGTGGCCGTGTTAGCGACCGGTGATGAACTGCAAGAGCCTGGCGCTCCCCTTAGCCCGGGGAAGATTTGGGTTGGCAACCGGCATGCGTTATTGGCATCTGTGCAGTCTGTTGGGGGAGAACCGGTGGACATGGGGATAGTTCCCGACGCGCCGGATGCTCTGCAGGCTGCTTTTCGTCGAGCAGTGCGCTCGGCCGATGTGGTTATCTCAACCGGGGGCGTGTCCATGGGGGATGCGGATTGGACACGTGATGTGCTCGCCGACATCGGCACGGTTCACGTGGGTCGGATGAATGTTCGGCCTTTGCAAGGGGCCATGTTTGTGACTGTTCAGGACACTCCGGTGTTCGCCCTTTCGGGAAGTCCGCTCGCGGCGTGGCTTGGCTTTTTCGCCTTATGTTGGATGGCCGTTCGTCTTCGGGCCGGGGAACAGGGATGGACCTTACCCCGGGTATTTCCTCGTGTGCGTCCAGAGGTATTGGCCCCTGGAGGGGCGACCTTGATTCCCGCGCGTGTTAGTGTTCAAGGGATGGAACTCTGGGCAGAACCCACCCAGCGGGGTTTGCGGGGGGGAATCGGGGCCCAGGTTATATTGTACCTCTCAGACGAGAGTGTGCGTACCGAGCCGGTATACACTGTTGAAGCGTGGTGGCTACCCTGAACAAGGAGTGTGCACAATGAGCGCGAACAAACTAACGCACCTGGATGCCGAAGGACAGGCCCGTATGGTTGACGTGACAGCCAAACCCGAGACAGAACGTTTGGCCGTGGCTGCCGGTGAAGTCGTCATGCGTCCGGAGACGCTGGAAGCAATTGTGGAAGGCAACGTCAAAAAGGGCGATGTATTAGGGACAGCGCGCGTTGCCGGGATTATGGCAGCGAAGCGGACGTGGGAACTCATACCGTTATGTCATCCCCTGCTTCTCACGAAAGTAGATGTGGACTTCACAATTGACCGAGATGCCAGTAGAATACACATTTACGCATCGGTGAAGACACGCGGCCAGACGGGCGTGGAAATGGAAGCGTTAACTGCAGTCTCTGTGGCGGCTTTGACCATTTACGACATGGCTAAGGCTTTAGAGAAGACCATGCGCATCGAGAACATTCGCTTGTTGCGCAAGGAAGGTGGTAAAAGCGGCACATTCATTCGGGAGGAGCGTTCCTAAATGCAAGTGCATGTACGTCTGTTTGCATCACTGCGTGAATCTGTAGGCCAGGACCATGTGGTCATTGAAATTCCCGAGGGGATAACTGTTCAGGAATTGGTCCAACATATCGTTGAGCAATTCCCAGCCCTGCGTGGGGCAGCGAGCGCCATCTATGCGGCTGTGAATAACCGGTACGTTTCTCCTACCACAGTTTTACAGGCAGGCGATGAGGTTTCCCTTTTTCCGCCGGTGAGTGGTGGGTTTGATGGGGGCCAAAAGTTGTACGAGATAACAGAATCTCCCCTCTCTTTGGACGACGTTGTGGCCCGAGTGGTCGATCCAGCGTGTGGTGCGGTCGCCACCTTTGTCGGTGTAGTGCGCGGCATCACCGGGGAGCAAAGAACCTCCCATCTGGAATATGAAGCCCATCCGGAGATGGCGGAAGTCATGTTAGCCCAGATTGGTGAGGAAATTGCTCAGAAGTGGCCTCGTGTGTCCAAAGTGTCCATTGTCCATCGAATAGGGCGCATGATGGTAGGAGAGCCTTCGGTCATCATTGCGGTATCTGCTCCCCATCGGGATGATGGTGTATTTGAAGCCTGTCGTTACGCGATAGAGCGTATCAAAACCATTGTGCCCATTTGGAAGAAGGAGGTGTTAACAGATGGGGCCTATTGGGTAGAAGGGCCTCGCGAGGCGCCCCCAGGCCTGGAAGATGTTGAGACGCCTACACCCATCGTGGAGAGAGACGACGATGTTGATTCTTAGTCCAATGATTGCTTTGGGGACGTTGTTGTTTTTAGCGTTGTTTTTCAATTTTCTGAACGGCTTTCACGACGCCAGCAATATTGTGGCTACGGTCATTTCGTCACGGGCCATGTCCCCACGTATGGCGCTTACGTGGACGGCCATTTTTGAGTTGTTGGGCCCTTACGTGTTAGGGGTGGCCGTTGCCCACACCATTGGCGCGGACATTGTAGGCGCGGAGCACATTACTGTAGTTGTGCTGTACGCTGGCTTAATAGCCGCGATCGTGTGGAATTTACTCACGTGGTATTTGGGCATCCCCTCAAGTTCCTCGCACGCGCTCATTGGCGGGTTAGTAGGCGCGGTGGCTATGGCAGCGGGCCCGGGGGCCATCCGCGTGAAGGGCTTGGAGAAAGTGTTCATTGCTTTGTTCACCTCGCCTGTTATTGGGTTCGTGGTGGGGTACTTGTTGCTCAAGTTCCTGTTGGGCATACTGTGGTGGGCCACGCCGAAAATTAATCGGTGGTTCCGGCTGAGCCAGATTTTCACATCCGCGGCGTTAGCCTTGAGCCATGGGGCCAATGATGGGCAAAAGACAATGGGCGTTATTGTGTTGGGTCTGGTAACGTTGGGTTTCTTGCCTGAGTTTTCCATGCCCAATTGGGTGATTGTCGCGTCTTCGCTCACCCTCTCTTTAGGTGCGTACACAGGAGGGTGGCGTCTAATTCACACCCTGGGAGCGAAATTCTATCGCATTCGGCCCATTCACGGCTTTAGTGTTCAGTTAACCTCCGCGAGTGTCGTCATAGGCGCTGCCCTGCTAGGTGGCCCTGTGAGCACAACACAAGTGGTCAGCGCGGCAATTGTCGGTGTTGGCAGTGCGGAACGGGCTTCTAAAGTACGGTGGCAGGTGTTCCAGGATATTGCGCTTGCCTGGCTTCTGACCATACCCGCGACCGCGTTGATAGCTGCGGGAGCGTATTGGGTTCTCAGTCGATACATCGTGGTGATGTGATTTGGTGTTGTGCCGGACGGTTGCACAGTGATATGCTTTAGATTGAAACGGGTTGTTTTATCCTCTTCTGGCTAAAGCGTGTTTCAAGAATTTCTACCTTGCGTGAATGTTTTGGGAGGGAGGGCACCGTGGGACTTTTCAACATTTTCAGTAAACGGGAAGACCGCTTTATCCGTCTTCTGCGCGAACAGGCGCGTACCACCCTGGAGGGGTTGGAGCACCTGGAAGCCTACATGGAAGATCGGGACGAGGAACACGCGCGCGCGTTGCATAAAGCGGAAAAGGATGCTGACGAATTGCGTCGCATCCTTATTGATGAGTTGAACCGTACGTTCGTAACACCTATTGACCGGGAGGATATCTTTGCCCTGTCTCGTTCAATAGATGACGTGCTGGATTACGCGTACACGACCATTGATGAGATGGAACTCCTGGAAGTGGAACCGAACCCGTTTCTGCGGCGTATGGCTTCTCTTCTGCGGGAAGCGGCCAATGAGATTTACATGGCCATGGAACGTCTGGAGCATCATCCCCAGGTTGCTGCAGAACACGCGATGCGGGCCAAAGCGCTGGAGAACCGGGTGGAGCGGGTGTACCGTGAAGCCATCGCGGATTTATTCCACGGTCCGGCCAATGTAGAGCAGATCATGTACATGTTGAAGGTCCGGGAGTTGTATCGTCATCTCAGCAATGCCGCGGATCGGGGGGATGAAACAGCCAATGTCATTAGCGACATTGTCGTGAAAATGGCCTAGTTCGAATTTATGTCAAATTTATTTCATGGCATCAATCCAGGGAGGGGAGCCCTTCGTATATAAAAGTGGAACGTTGCAGGGCGTTCCGCATGGGTGTCTCCTCCTCTGTGGTGTGGGGCCAGGGGGGCGCCGGTGGGAAACTGCCGGCGCCCCCTTTGGCGTTTAGGACATGGGAGAGGAATCTCCACCTTAAAGTTCACAGGTTCTTGCCAATCCCTGGAACCCTACAAGGAAACATTGCACCTTTGACAGGAGCGCCTCTCAATGTTATAATTGCCCCGCAACGTCGGTGGAGAGAACTGAACTCTTGGGGCCGACGTAAAGGATAGACGAGGAAGTGGTACATTAACAGGACATGTGGAACCGGGCCGTCGCTGTCCGCGCGTTGCGGGCAGAGGAACCTCCCGACTCCCGGCCCGGCCCGTCAGGGCGGCAGGGCAAGGGCGCCCCACGAAACAGGAAGTGGGGGCACCAGGTGGGTAACCGCCTGGTGACTACAACCGCAACAGAGAGTAGTCCCGCCAGCGGCCTGCCCTGAACGGGGCAGGTGCGGGTAAGGGGTGAAAGGGTGGGGTAAGAGCCCACCAGCGGTTCGGGGTAACCCGGCCGGCTAGGCGAGCGTGCGCCCGGGAGCAAGGCGAGTGGGCCTGGCTCAACCGAAAGGTTGGGTTGGGTCTCGCCGCAGCGGCGACGGCGAAGGTGGGTAACACCCACCAAGCTAGGAGCCGCCACCCCTGCGGGGGTGAGATGGATGACGGCCGTGAACAGAATCGGGGGTACGAGTTCCACATGTCCGTGGGGTATCCGAGAACGCATCCGGTTGGGTGTGGACCATTCGGCCATGACGGCGCCGACGTGGCGGAATCGGTAGACGCGGCAGACTTAGGATCTGCTGCCCTACGGGGCGTGGAGGTTCGAGTCCTCTCGTCGGCACCATGGTAAGGCCGGTGGGCCTTACCTGTGTGGGCCCGTGGCCTAGCTGGGAAGGCGCCTCCCTTGCACGGAGGAGATCGCCGGTTCGAATCCGGCCGGGTCCACCTGGAGGATGAAGAGCGCGCGGGTGTAGTTCAGTGGTAGAACGTCTCCTTGCCAAGGAGAAGGTCGGGGGTTCGAATCCCCTCGCCCGCTCTAGGTGCCGAGGTAGCTCAGTCGGTAGAGCAAGGGACTGAAAATCCCTGTGTCCCCAGTTCGATTCTGGGCCTCGGCACCACAAACGCCCCCCACGCCAGAGTGGGGGGCGTGTCCTGCTGTTTACAATCGAGGTGGTCGGGGATCGTCTAACTGGCAGGACAAGGGACTTTGGATCCCTGAGTCGAGGTTCGAGTCCTCGTCCCCGAGCCACAACGGGCCCCGGCTTGCCGGGGCCCGTCTCCTGCCTGACTCGGCACGTCGGGCTGTTGGCGAAAGGATGCATTAAGGTACACGTGGTGACCGTAGCTCAACGGTAGAGCACCTGGTTGTGGCCCAGGAGGTTGGGGGTTCGAGTCCCCTCGGTCACCCCTAACGATGGGCGTCTCGTGTCCGACTGGGCCGGGCGCCCTTTTTTGGTACAGGGGGCCCTGATGAGAGGGAGCGTCCTGGTTTTGAATGCTTCGTATGAGCCGATGAGCGTTGTTTCTGTGCGACGAGCCCTCGTGCTCCTCCTTAAGGAGAAAGCCGAGGTGCTGGAGGCCGCAGAGGCGGTCTTGCGCTCGGAAAAGCGCACGTTTCCCCGTCCCTTGGTTATTCGCTTAACCTACTACGTGCGCATCCCTCGCCGCATGGGGTTGCCTCTTTCCCGCAAAACCGTCCTCGCGCGCGATTTTTACACATGCCAGTACTGTGGCGCGCAACCGGGCAAACAGAACCTTACCATCGACCACGTTATCCCTCGCTCTCGAGGTGGGGAAACCACATGGGAGAACGTGGTCACTGCGTGTCGTAAGTGTAATCAGAAGAAAGGGAATCGAACGCCGGAGGAAGCGGGGATGACATTGTTGCGCAAACCGCGGCAGCCCCGATATTTGGCGTTTACCCTCCTGGCAGAGCCCGGTGTCCATGAGGTGTGGGAGAAATATCTGTGGTGAGTGCTGCCCCACGCACCTGGAGGGGGCAACCTCCTCGCGGGTCACCGCGCGTCCTGCTCGTTCGTTCGTCGCCGCGTATGGGCGGCCTGGAACGGGCCCTCCTGGCTTTGGCCACAGGGCTGCAACATCGGGGATGGGATGTTGTCGTGGCCCTGATTTCCCGTACTGAACACCATCCTCTTACCCTGCTGGCTCGGAAGCAAGGCATTCCCGTGCACCTGTTACCCGATCCTTCTCCTTGGTCCTGGCGACCAATTCGCGCCTTGCTTACCCTCCTGCGTACAGGTCACCCCCAGATTGTGTACACCTGGGATTACAGGAGCAACATTTTGGTGGCGCTAGCGAAGAAATTATTGTCCCTTTCGGCTCCCATCGTGTTCTCGGCGCATGGGTACACGGATGCGAACTGGCGACAACGGTTGTACCGAGATCTGGACATTGCGGTGTTGAAACGCTCTCGCGCTGTTGTTGTGCCATCCCCTGTGATGGAACGTTACCTTGTTGCACGGGGCAAATCCCCCAATGATGTGTACATTATTCCCCCTGCAGTGGATTGGACATGGGTCGACAGGTGGGCTCGAATGCGCCTCGCGGGGATTTCTCACCCCACCCGGGCAGAACCTCGGCTGCTGGTTGTGGGGCGGCTTAGCGTGGAAAAGGGCGTTGACCGGCTTATTGCGGCCCTACCGCGCGCGTTGCGTGCTTATCCTCGGCTCACTTTGTGGATTCTCGGGGACGGGCCGGAACGACACCATTTGGAGCGTCAGGTGGTTCGACATGCCCTTGAGGGGAACGTCCGCTTTTGGGGATGGCGTGTCAATCCTTTCCCCTTCATGCAGGTGGTTTCCGGCACAGTTATCCCCTCGCGACGCGAGAGTTTTGGCCTGGTTGCTTTAGAGGTTCAGGGAACAGGGGGGGCTCTGCTCGCAACGGATGTCGGGCATCTACCGTCACTGGTACGTCCGCCTAACCTGTTGCTTCCTGACACAGATGACCCCTCTCAATGGGCCGAGGCCTTGGTGGCGTTCATTCGGGCCGCGTCCAACGGTGTGGACTCCCGTAGGCGGATTCAAGCATGGGTGCGGGCCACGTTCCCCCTGGAGCGAGCCGTTGAGTTACACCACCGGCTCTTTTGGCATCTGGTGGATGGAGTAGGACTGTGAGGTATACGGTGTTGGTGACTCTGGCCTTTCCCCCTGCGCGGGGCGGAATGCAGAGGTTGATGGGAGAACGGGTATCCTTGAGCAGAGGCCGAGTGGTGGTTGTGGCCCCCCATCGCGCGGGACAAGCCTGGGAAAGGTATGCGGGCTCGTCCGTGTGGCGATGGCCGGGACATGCAGGCGGGTGGCCTGGTGTTCGTCGTTTGTGGCAATTAGCGTGGATGATGCGTGGCATTCAGGAGGTGCGGAAACGATTTGAGGTTCAGGATCTGGAATTAGGGCAATCGCTTCCGTTTGGCCTGGGAGTGTGGGGTAGCAGTTACGCCTACACCGTGTGGGCTTTTGGGGATGAGATATTAAAGCCTCTCATGCATCCCCTGGCCCGTCCTCTTTTGCGAAATGTCCTGAGGCGGGCCCGTTGTGTGTACGCGATAAGTTCGTACACGGCCCAGTTGGTCCGCCAGGCGACCCCTGCTGCGCGGGTGAGCGTGGTTCACCCCTGGCCTGCCGCGGTGTTTTCCTCGGGAAGTCGCGAGGCATCTCGACGGGTGTTGGGTGTGCCTCAGGATGTGTTGCTGTTGCTCACAGTGGCTCGTCTGGAACCCCGTAAAGGCGTGGACCGTGTGTTAAACGTCCTTCCTTCCCTGGCTCGCCGGTTTCCGAAGGTGCGTTATGCGGTTGTGGGTACTGGGTCGGCCCGTCAGCGCTGGGAAAAGCAAGCGGAACGTTTAGGGGTGGCCGACCGTGTGTGGTGGGTTGGAGACGTGGAGGACCCCGCGTTGGTGTTATGGTATCGGGCAGCAGACATATTTGTTCTCGTTCCCACGCCGGGCCGTGGAGAAGTAGAGGGGTTTGGCTTAGTGTATGTGGAAGCGGCAGCCTGTGGCGTTCCTGTGGTCGCGGGTTCTAACGGGGGTACATCCGAAGCGGTTGTGCATGAACGTACTGGGTTGGTTGTGCCTCCCCGGGAAGCCCATCTGGAGTCGGCTTTGGTTTCCCTGTTGACCGATGCTGATAAGCGTTTTTCTCTGGGCCAGCAGGGGATTTTGCATGCCCAGACTTTACGATTACGGGCCCGAGATTTTTTCAGCGGGGATTCAATAGCCTGTTCACCCCAGTAACTCATTCCCTCTTCCCGTGGACTTCGGGGGAATTTATGGCGTAAATTCTAAGCGGGAAAAATGATTGGTTGCATTCTCCTCTCGTGACTATAATTACTCCAGATTGAGACAAGCAACTCAGAGGACGAGGATGAGTCAATCGGGACATTCGTGGGTTTCTCCCTCCCATGTGTATAACGAGGAAGAGGCGGGTGAGTTGGAAAGAGGCCTCCGAGAGATGATGGAGGTCTTTCTCCTCACTTTAATCCTCTTTTTCACCTTGCGAGCGGTGTTCCTGAATTTTCGCATTATGGGAACCAGTATGCTTCCCACGCTACACGATGGGGAGTATGTGTTTGTATACCGGTTGGCTTACTGGCGTCACCCACCTCGGCGTGGGGATATTATCGTGTTTCGGCATCCATTAAACCCGAAACGCACGTTGATAAAGCGAGTTATTGGGCTACCCGGAGAGACTGTAAGTGTTCACGATGGGCAGGTGTACATTAACGGTCAGCCCTTGCCCGAGCCTTATATTTTAGCGTCACCCCACTATAAAGTAGCGCCGGTTACTGTGGGGCCGGATGAAGTGTATGTCCTGGGCGATAATCGGAATAATTCCAGCGATTCCCATGCCTGGGGGTTGCTGAAGCGGGAGTACATTGTTGGGAAGGCAGTGTGGCGGTATTGGCCGCTGAACCGCATGGGTCCTGTACCTCATGCATCGTATCCCCCTCCGTTTTAAGCGGGAAAGGAGTGTCAGTATGGAGATGACGCCGGAAGCATTGGCGCGGTACATTGATCATACTTTGCTGAAGCCGGAGGCCACAGAGGCCCAAATCCGTCGCGTGTGCGAGGAAGCATTGGAGTATCACTTTGCCAGTGTGTGCGTGAACCCTACCTGGGTCCCCCTGGTTCGAGACATGCTGGCCGGTTCTGATGTGGCTGTGTGCACGGTGGTTGGCTTTCCTCTGGGGGCAACATTGCCCGAAGTAAAGGCCTTTGAGACTGAGACAAGCATTCGCCTGGGGGCTCGCGAGGTAGACATGGTTATCAATGTGGGGCGCCTTAAGAGTGGACAGGACGAGTACGTGCGCAAGGATATTGAGGCTGTGGTATCGGTGGCCCATGAACACGGTGCTATTGTGAAGGTGATAATAGAGGCGGCCCTTTTGACGCAAGAGGAGAAAGTTCGCGCGTGCACCCTGGCTCAGGCCGCGGGCGCGGATTTTGTTAAGACCTCCACGGGGTTTGGTCCTGGCGGGGCAACCGTGGAAGATGTGGCGTTGATGCGCCGTGTGGTGGGCGATAGGATGGGCGTGAAGGCTGCCGGCGGTATTCGTACGGCTGAGGCCGCTCTGGCCATGATCCGTGCCGGCGCTAACCGTATTGGGGCCAGTGCGGGTGTCAAAATTATCGAAGAATTGAAGTCTCTTGCGTCCTCACAGGAGTGAAGCCCTCCAGAAGTGCGGGGAAGGGGAAAATCCTGGTAGTCCTTGTGCAGCGACGCTACTTGGGAAGAGGGAGGTGTCCATTGGCATCTATACGACAGATTTCGGAGAATGCTTGGCATATTGATTTAGGTGTTGTAAACGCTTATCTTTGGCGCTGGGGTGACCATCTGGCCTTGATTGACACAGGCATGCCCTGGCATGGACGACAAATACTTCAAGCCGTGGAAGAGGCCGGATTCCAAGCGGGGGATATTAAGGAGATCCTTATCACACATGCTGATGCGGACCATGCCGGCGGGTTAAAATACATTCGGGAAGCGACTCAGGCCCGCGTTATCGTCCACGCGATTGAGGCCATGTACTTCAAAGGGAAGTGGCACCGATGGCCGAATTTAAGGCATCCGTTGGGCATCGCATATTTCCCCTTTTTCCTCATTTTAAGTCAGACGGTGTTTCGCATCCCGCGCTTTCGACCGGATTTGTTGGTCGTTGATGAGGAAGTCCTGGAGAATGGCTTGCAGGTGATTCACACGCCAGGCCACACAGAGGGGCACATGTCGCTTTTCGCGGTGAACGAAGGGGTGCTCTTTGTAGGAGATGTCATCAACCACCGTGGGGGCAAGTTGTCCTTGCCGCCGGCCATTTTTACCCCCAAGATGGAGGTGGTGAAGGATTCCCTGCGCAAAATTGCGCGGTTGAAGAACGTCAACGTGGCCGGTTTTGGACATGGGCCTGTAATTGAGGAGGGGGCCGGAGATAAGATTCGGGCCTTTGTTGCCAAGGTGGCACCGCCGCGACGCCGACGTCGCAAGGCTCCACCACCGCGCCGGGCCGGGGTGCCGCGTCAGCCAAAGGCTAAAGAGTAAGTATGTGTTCCGCTCAAGCGACCGACAAACCCTCGCGACAAAGGCGCGCGCAGAGATGGACCCTATCCTAGGGGAACGGTGATTAAGGCATTTTCAATGCCAATTCTGCAGAGGAGGAGGCACGCATGCGTCAGGAAGACAGTGTGGTCATTGTCAGCGCGGTTCGGACGCCTATTGGCCGGTTCCTGAAGTCGTTGAGCACTCTTTCGGTAACAGATCTTGGATCTGTGGCTATTCGCGCGGCAGTCGAACGTGCGGGGATTGACCCTGCAATAATTGACGAGGTTATCATGGGGAATGTGGTTCAGGCCGGTGCGGGCATGGCGCCCGCTCGCAACGCCGCGTTAAAGGCCGGCATACCTTCCCACGTAGGGGCGTTGACCATTAACAAGGTGTGTGGCTCGGGGTTGAAATCTGTGATGTTGGCGGCCAACGCAATTCGTGCTGGCCAGGGCGAAATTTATGTGGCCGGTGGCATGGAAAGCATGAGCCGGGGGCCTTATCTGCTCCCCAACGCGCGCACTGGATACCGTATGGGCAACGCGGAGATTGTCGACGCAACAGTGCACGATGGTTTGTGGAGCGCGTGGGAAAATGTACACATGGGAATGGCCGCGGAGTGGATTGCCGAGCATTACAACGTGAGCCGGGAGGATCAGGACAAATTCTCCTTTGAGAGCCACATGAAGGCTGTGGCAGCGATTCGCGAGGGACGATTTAAGGAAGAAATTGTCCCTGTGTCCGTGCCCCAGCGGAAGGGCGATCCCGTTGTGGTGGACACGGACGAATGTCCTCGCCCGGACACCTCTCTGGAGAAGATGGCGAAATTGCCCCCGGTGTTCAAAGAGGGGGGGACTGTGACCGCAGGCAACGCCCCACCGTTAAGTGATGGGGCTGCTGCAGTGGTGGTGATGAGCGAACGTAAAGCCGAGTCCCTGGGGTTGACCCCTATCGCCCGCGTGCTGGATTACACGCAGGCCGCGGTGGACCCAATAGCGTTGTTCACTGCGCCCATTTACGCCATTCGACGCTTGTGGCAGCGTATGGGGGTGGACAAGGATTACTTCGACTTGTACGAAATCAACGAGGCTTTTGCTGCCCAGATGGTTGCGGATCTGCGGGCGTTAGAGTTAGACCCGGCTAAAGTGAATGTGAATGGTGGCGCCATCGCGCTGGGACATCCCATTGGCGCGAGTGGGACTCGGGTTTTGGTCACTTTAATTTACGCCCTTAAGCAACGAGGTTTGAAGCGAGGGGTGGCCGCGTTGTGTTTGGGCGAAGGCGAGGCAGTCACCATGGCGATTGAACTTCTCCAATGAGGAAGGAGGCGCAACATGGGACGGTTAGACGGGAAAGTAGCAATTATCACCGGGGCCGCGCGGGGGATTGGCAAGGCCACGGCTCGTCTTTTTGCGCGAGAAGGCGCGCGTGTGGTGGTGACGGACATTGATGTCCAAACTGGGGAATCCACTGCGGAAGAAATCCGCACCCAAGGCGGAGATGCGGTGTTCATTCCTGTAGATGTTACAGATCCGGCGTCTGTAGAGCGCATGGTCCAAGAAGCAGTAAACACATACGGGCGTGTGGACATTCTGGTGAACAACGCCGGCGTTCTCAAGGATCGCACGTTGATGAAAATGAGTCACGATGAGTTTGATTTTGTCATCAACGTGAACCTGAAGGGGGTATTCAATTGTACAAAAGCCGTGGTGCCGTACATGGTGGAGCAAGGAAGTGGTGTAATATTAAACGCCAGTTCCGTCGTGGCATTATATGGGAATTTTGGCCAGACCAATTACGTGGCATCCAAAGCGGGTGTGATAGGCATGACAAAGGTGTGGGCCCGTGAGTTGGGTCCCAAGGGCATTCGTGTGAACGCGGTCGCGCCGGGCTTTATCCGCACGGAGATGACGGCGGGATTACCGGAGAAGGTGATTCAGGCAGTTATTGAACGTACTCCCTTACGTATGTGGGGCGAACCCGAGGACATTGCGTACGCGTACTTGTACTTAGCTTCAGACGAAGCCAGGTTCGTTAACGGCGCTGTGCTCAGCGTAGATGGTGGTGTAGTGGTTTAAGGAGGCGGACATTGACTACATTTGCGGAAGTGGAGGCCATGCGCCGTGGAGCGCGCAATGCAGTTCGTGTGTGCATGAACACCCGGTCAGAGGATAGGGTGGCCATCATTGGCGACCGACAATCCTATTCCATTGCCCGCTTGTTGCTGGAAGAGGCGTTTAACGTGGGAGCCCGTGCGGAGGTGTTCACTCTGGAAACCTTTGGCCGGCGACCACTGCGAGAGTTACCGGCTAAATTGGTGAAATCTTTGCGAGCCATGCGGCCTACAGTCACCTTCTTTACGGCAGCGGCCGAGGAAGGGGAGATCACGTTTCGGATGAAATTGTTGCGTTTGCTCACCCAAGATTTGAAAGCACGGCACGGCCACATGGTGGGCATTACCCCTCAAATCATGCGGGAGGGAATGGCCGCAGATTACCGTAAGGTGGAACGGGTGACGCGGGCGGTATACGAGATTGTGCGTAGGTGTACAGAAATTCGGGCTGTATCTCCAGATGGGACGGACTTAGTGGCCCGTTTTTCCCCTCATCTGCGGTGGATTCCATCAACGGGCATTTATCACCAGCCAGGACAGTGGGGGAATTTACCTGACGGTGAAGTGTTCACTTGCCCTGTGGTCGTAAACGGGACGTTGGCTGCCCGCGTTGCTGGCGATTTCTTCTCGGAACGGTATGGTTACTTGGACGAACCTTTGATTGTAACCGTGGAGGAGGGACGTCTTGTGGATGCCACGGGACCGAGCCCGTTGGCGCGGGAATTCCTGGAGTATGTGCGTTCGGTGGAGAACGGCGATAGGGTCGGGGAGTTCGCGATAGGCACAAATGTGGGCTTGCAGCGCATTATTGGCAATTTGCTGCAGGATGAGAAGTTCCCAGGGGTTCACATCGCGTTTGGCAATCCATACCCCCACGAGACCGGAGCGGACTGGGCGTCGGCCATTCACGTGGATGTGGTAAGTCCCCATACGACAGTGTGGGTCGATGGGGATTTAATTATGGAGAACGGCAAATTCAATTTTGATGTGGTGCAGTTGGACTAATAATTGCGAGGAGGCCCACAGCACATATTCGAGCCGGATAATCCATTCGAGGAAGGCGGGGCAACTGTCCAATGCACTTGGTTTTGTTTGATATAGATGGCACGTTGTTGGATGCCCGTGGGGCCGGTCGTCGGGCCATGCGTCGGACTCTGAAGGAGGTGTTCGGCACGTGGGGGGTGCTGGACACGTACAACATGGCCGGGCGGACAGACCGCACAACCATTCGGGATGTGTTGACTGCGGTGGGCATCAGTGAGGAGGAAATAGAACGTCGTATGCCTCAGGTGCGGCGTCTGTTTCCTCTCTACCTGGAGGAGGAACTCCGGGCTCGTCCTCCTCTCGTATTGGCTGGCTCGAAGGAGATCATCCTTCGTTTGCAAAAGCGAAGGGATGTCGTCTTGGGGATCCTGACGGGGAATTTAGAGGAAGGGGCATACTTGAAATTACGGTACGCGGGTTTTGACCCCACGGTGTTTCGGGTGAACGCGTTTGGTAGCGATGCCCTGACTCGAGATGAATTGCCTTATGTTGCGCTGGAGCGAGCAGAACGTCTTTTGGGGATAACGTTCCGTGGTGAGGACATGGTGATTGTAGGGGACACCCCTTTAGACATTCAGTGCAGTCAAGTTGTCGGAGCAAAGAGCATTGCCGTTGCTACAGGCCCTTTCCCGGCGGAGGTGTTGCAACAATACCGACCGGACGTTGTCTTACCCGACTTGCGGGATACTTCTCGAGTAGAAGCCCTTATCTTAAACGGAAAACATCGTGAGGCGGGAAGGAGTTAAGAAATGAACGCAATCGATCCCTTGGCTTTGGTTATTGGGCTGGTCATAGTGATTGTCATCGTATTGGTTGTTGTTTTAAGCGTGGCGTTGGGGGTGACGTTAGGACAAGAGGAGTGAGTGATTAAAGCCGTGGCAGGAGGAGGGCCCCCTGCCACGGCCCACAATTTTCGTTTGTCTAGTCCACAATCGCGAGGTGAAGTTCTCGCAGTTGTTCCTCGGAGACGGGGGATGGGGCTCCCAACATTAAGTCCTGGGCGGATGTTGTCTTGGGGAACGCCATCACCTCACGAATGCTCGTTTCGTTGGCGAAGATAGCCACAAGGCGGTCCAGTCCTAAAGCAATACCGCCATGGGGAGGCGCACCGTATTCAAAGGCCTCCAGCATGTGCCCGAATTTCTCCTGAGCTTCTTCCGGTCCAATGCCCAGGAGTTGGAACATTTTCTGCTGCTCTTCGCGGCGGTGGATTCGGATGCTTCCACCGCCGACTTCCCATCCGTTGAGGACGGAGTCGTGCGCCAGGGCGCGCATCTTCCCCGGATCGGTATCGGCCAATGCCCAGTCTTCCGGCATGGGGGATGTGAAGGGGTGGTGCATGGCCTCCCAACGTTCTTCGTCCTCGTTCCACTCCAACAAGGGGAATTCGAGTACCCACGCGAATGCCAGTTCATTGGGGTCGCGTAGACCAAGTTTTTCTCCCATGGCCAGGCGTAAATTGCCCAGCGAAGCAGCAAGTACGTCGGGTTGATCGGCGATTATCAGAATCAGGTCGCCTGTTTTGGCCTGGGCCCGTTCGCGTAGCGCGTTAATCTCGCCTTCCTTCAGGAATTTTGCTGCCGGGGAACGGACACCGTCCTCGCGAAACGCGAGCCAGATGATGCCCTTTGCCCCATAGGGGGTGACATATTGCGTCAGACTGTCCAATTCCTTGCGGGAATACCCGGCGCCATCGGGGACCACGATGCCTTTAATTTGTCCTCCTTGGGCCGCGGTTTGGGAGAAGACTCGATACTCGCTCTGGCTCAGGATATCGGTGAAGTCCACAAATTCCATTCCGAAACGCAGGTCCGGCTTATCCGACCCGTAGCGGGCCATGGCGTCCGCGTAGGAGAGCCGTGGGAATGGGATTTCTTTGATGTGTTTTTCTGGGAAGAGGGTTTCCACCAGGTGGATGTACATGTTCTCGATGAGTTGGAGAATGTCCTCTTGCTCGACGAAGGACATTTCCAGGTCCAGTTGGGTGAACTCGGGTTGACGGTCCGCCCGCAAGTCCTCATCGCGCAGACACCGGGCGATTTGGTAATATTTCTCGAAGCCTGCCACCATGAGTAATTGCTTTAACTGCTGAGGGGATTGGGGCAGGGCGTAGAACTTTCCTGGGTGTAGACGGCTGGGCACGATGAAGTCCCGTGCTCCTTCGGGCGTGCTTTTGATGAGGAGAGGCGTTTCGATTTCCAGGAATCCTTGGCGGTTCAGGTATTCCCGAATGGCATTGACCACGTTGTGGCGCAGGATAATGTTCCTCTGCATGCGCTCCCGTCGCAGGTCCAAGTACCGGTATTTCAGGCGAAGCGCCTCATCGATGGGAATGTCCTCGTTGATGTAGAAGGGCGGTGTTTTGGCCGGGTTGAGAATAACAACTTCGTGCGCTACCACTTCCACGTCGCCAGTGGGGAGTTTGGGGTTGCGCAGCCCTTCCGGGCGGGCGCGCACCTCTCCCTTCACCTGTAAGACATATTCGACGCGGGTGGTGTCGGCTATCGCGTGTGCTTCGGGGGCATTTTCTGCATCCACCACTACCTGGACAATACCCTCACGATCGCGCAAGTCAATGAAAATGAGGGCTCCATGATCCCGACGCCGATGCACCCAACCGGCCAGTGTAACGGTCTGACCTACATGCTCCAGGCGGAGCGCGCCACACGCGTGCGTTTTAAGCATTGGTTCAGGCCTCCTCTTTCATCCTCAAAATGGGGAAGGGGCAGCATGTCTTCCCATATTTAACAAGGAATCATACAAGAGGAGAAGGGAATTGCACAAAATCGGTGTATAAAAGGGGCACCCCTCCCTTGCTCCTGGGGGAGGAGTCTTGGGAGGGGCGGGGGGAAAGGCGTCTGGCATTTGTTGGCCCTCTGGTTCTTAATCTACCAATAGGGCGTCAGGGGAGCGTTAAGAAAAGCGTCAGGAACGGGGTCAAATCTATAGGGAAATCGTAAATAATTGACGCTTTGCAGGCATTAGTTAGGTGTTCATTATTTGGGGGCCCAGAATTTTTCCTGTATAATGAAGTGGGGTGAAAGTGCGATCTTGGGGGAATGCGGCTATTTCCTCATAGGGGCTTACGCATGGCAACGTTGGTCCTCAAATTTCTGGGTACATTTGACGTCTTGCTCGACGGCCGCCGTGTGCAAACGTTTGAATCCTCTAAAGTGCGGGCGTTACTGGCGTACTTGGTCCTAGAAGGTCATCGCCCCCTTCCCCGGGAATCCCTTGCAGATATGTTCTGGCCGGAGTCAAAACGACCTCGCCAGAACTTACGCCAAGCTTTGTTTAATCTCCGCAAGGTGTTGTGTAGCCAGGCAACCACATGTGAATTTCTAGTAGTTACTTCTCAATCTGTAGCGTTCCCGCGTTCATCGAATGTATGGGTTGATGTGTGGGAATTTGAGTCGTTGATTGAAAAGGCTGCAGGCTGTAGTCGGGAGGGGGTGTCTTACCTGGAGCAGGCCGTTGCTCTATACCAGGGCGATCTGCTGGCCGGACTTTATGTGCGCAATGCACTGGCGTTTGAAGAGTGGCACCGTTTACGTCGGGAGGCTTTGCACAACGCGTATGTGAGGGCATTGAACTGCCTGATTTCCCAGTATCAACTTCAAGGGCGCTATGAGCAAGCACTGAATTACGCGCGGCGTCTCCAATCTTTGGAGCCCTGGTCCGATGAGACCACATACGTGATCATGGAACTGTTGGACCGCCTGGGTGAAACCGATGCTGCTCTGGAAACATTTCAGCATTTTGTCGAATACCTGCGCACTGAGGAACATCGGGAACCTGCCCAGTCCCTGGTGAAGTTGTACAGGCGTTTGGAAAAGAAGCGCCGCTATTCGCACCCGAATGAGCGGGTAGTGGACATCATAGAACCCTGGACTCTCCCCCACTTGCCCACGTTTCCTACCCCGTTCGTGGGACGAGAGGCCGAGTTGGAGCAGATCCGGGTGCGGCTATTACAACCCGAATCCCGATTGCAAACCATTATCGGGTTCGGAGGTATTGGGAAAACCCGTTTGGCTGTGGAAGCAGGACGCCGGTTTCAACACCTGTTTGAGGATGGCGTGGTCTTTGTTCCCTTGAACACCGTGGAATCAGCCACGTTTATACCCCATGCGATTGCGAGTGCCCTGGGATTATTTCCGTCCCAATCCCAATCTCCGGCCAGCCAGGTGCTTGACTATCTTGCCGAGAAGGAGATGTTGTTGATTCTGGACAATTTCGAGCACGTGCGGGAAGGACGAAAGTTCTTGTTGCAAATTCTGGAACGGGCCCCACGTGTGCGGTTACTGGTTACGTCCCACGAACCTCTGGAGTTATACCAGGAATGGCGTCTTCCCCTGGATGGTTTGCCTTACCCCACGGATGTTGAAGAGGAGGAGCAACTTTCTGAGTACGAGGCAGTGCGGCTTTTTATTGAGGATGCAAGGCGCCTGATCCCTGATTTTTCCCCTTCCGGCGCTGAGAAGGTTCACATCGCGCGCATTTGTTCCCTTGTGGGGGGGGCTCCCCTGGCTATAGAGTTGGCAACGTCTCTGCTCCCCATGTATTCGTTGCAAGGTTTGGCGGAACGCATTGCCCATAATCTGGATGTACTTTCTACTCAGATGCCCGATGTTCCGGAACGGCACCGGAGTTTGCGGGCCGTGTTCAACCAGATGTGGGCTTCTTTGCCCGAGCGCGAGCGCAGTGTGTTTCGACGGTTGTCCGTATTTCAGGGGGAGTTCTCCACCCTGGCCGCCCAGGAGGTGGCCCAGGCGAACGAACACGCGTTAGCCACGCTTGTGCGTAAGTCATTGTTGTACAAGCGGGACACTCCCCAGGGGGGCCGTTATCGTATGCATCCGGTATTGCGTCAGTATGCCCTGGAGTCTCTCTACCGGGATCACCAGGAAACTCGCGATGTGCGCAACCGTCATATGCGCTATGTGTTCGGTGTGGTGAAGCGCTGTGGTGAGAGTATCCGGGGAGCGCAACAGGCCGAGGCTTTTCAATTGCTGCGCGATAGTATGCCGGATGTGCGGGAGGCCTGGCAATGGGCGTTGCAACAACAAGCCTTCTTGTGGATTGATGATATTCTCGAGGCTTTGTATTGGTTCCACGAGTTGTATGGAGGGTGGGAAGAAGGACGAATTCTGTTTTACAAGGCAGAGCAAGCATTGCGTTCTGTTCGGCCCTCTGTTCGGTCTGTCCAGTTATGTCGGATCTTCGGCCGAGTGCTGATGTATGAGGCGTGGTTTGTACTCCGCCTTAGCGATGTGGAACATAGCCGTAATTTGGTGGATGAGGCGTGGTCTTTTTTGGAAACTTGCGGGGAGCCTCGGGACCGGGCTATGGCTTTGTTGGTCCGCGGTACAGTGCGTCGCGAGGAGGGGGCTTATCGCGATGCGGTGTCGTTGTTGAAGGAAGGCCTGGCAGTGTACGAGCAGTTGGGCACCGATTTCGATTTTGAGCGCGCGAACGCGCTGGTCTTAACAGCCCATGTGCTTGACACATTGGGCGAGAATATGGATGAGGTGGAACACCTCTATACTCAAGCGTTGGAAATATTCCGTAGGCTGGAGAATCCCTTAGGGACGGCTCAGGCGTTGGGCAGTTTGGGCGTGGTGATGTACCGACGGGGGGAATACCAGCGAGCGGAGAAGTACCTGTTGGAGGGGCTTCACTGGTGGGAACAGTTGTCAGCCGCTTCAGGTATGGCGGTTGTTCTGCTGAATTTGGGGAATGTGGCCATCTTTCAAAAGCAATACGACAGAGCACGGAAGTTGTTTGAAAGGAGTGCTGCGCTGTACAGGCGCATGGGAAGTCGTTTTGGTTGGGCGTACGCGATGCACAACCTGGGCGAACTCAGTGAATGGCAGGGCGATGTGCGTGCTGCCCAGGAATATTACACGAAGAGTTTGAACATCTTCCGCCAGTTGGACCACCAGTGGAGCATTGCCCTCACCCTTTCCTTTTTGGCCGATACGTACGTGTACACACGCCAGTTTGACCAGGCACGGCGTTTACTGGTAGAGGCGTTGGATATTGTGCAAGGCTTAGATGTTCCACCGTTGCGTTTGCGGGTGCTGACAAGTGTCGGGTACTATTTGTTGGCTACAGGGGATTTCGAGCACGCTAAATCGTTGTTGTCTGTGGTATGTTTGCATCCGTCAACGGATTCCGAACTGAAGGAACGAGCCCATTTCCTGGTGAAATCCCAATTGGAACGCCTGGGTATTGCAATGCCTACACCGGAGAACCGGGCCCAATTGCCCCATCCCGAGCCCTTCTCGCTGGAGGAGTCTCTCCAGACCGCCCGCAGGTTGCTTTCCAAGTAAAGTCCTGTGAATGGGACCCATCCCCAGGGAGGTGCTGTTTTTCCGTGCGCTCTCATAGCGGCTCTTTGTTCATGGGTTGCGGGGAAAATGAGGTCATAGATGTCGACAATATCCATGTGACTGGCCTTTGCTAGAGTATGATGTTACGGAGGTGCCATGAAACTTGTCGCGGATTTGCACATTCACTCCCACTATTCGCGAGCCACGAGTAAGAATTTGACGATTCCTTATCTGGCTCTGTGGGCCCAGCGCAAGGGGGTTCACATTGTGGGCACCGGGGATATCGCGCATCCTGGTTGGCTTGCAGAACTCAAGGAGACGTTGGAACCGGCAGAAGAGGGCCTTTTCCGACTTAAACCAGACCTTGAACAGGCGGTTGCCCGAGACGTGCCCGCGGCTTGCCGTATGTCAGTACGGTTTATGCTGGCCGGGGAGATTAGCACTATTTACAAGAAGAACGGTCGGACCCGGAAGATTCACCATGTTGTTTTTGCGCCGTCCTTTGAATCTGTGGAGAAACTCCAGAATCGGTTGGAGAAGATAGGGAACATTCGCTCCGACGGCAGGCCTATTCTCGGGTTGGATTCTCGGGATTTATTAGAGATTCTACTCGAGGTGGATGAGCGGAATGTGCTGATTCCTGCCCACATTTGGACTCCCTGGTTTGCTCTGTTGGGGTCCAAATCTGGCTTCGATTCGGTGGAGGAGTGTTTTGAGGACCTCACTCCGCACATTTTTGCCCTGGAAACCGGTCTTTCCTCTGATCCTCCTATGAATTGGCGTGTATCCGCGCTGGATCGGTATACCCTGGTTTCCAACTCCGATGCTCATTCTCCCCAGAAACTGGCCCGTGAAGCCAACATCCTGGACACCGAGCGAAGTTATGATGCCATTTTCAACGCCATTCGTACCGGTGATCCGCAGCGATTTTTGGGCACTATTGAATTTTTCCCTGAAGAGGGGAAATATCATTATGACGGCCATCGTAAATGCGGCATTGTGTGGGATCCTAAGACAACGATGGCGCACAACGGTATTTGCCCTGTGTGCGGTAAGCCTGTTACTGTGGGAGTCATGCATCGCGTGGAGGAACTGGCGGATCGGCCGGAAGGGGTGCCTAAGCCCAACGCACTTCCGTATTATAGCCTGATTCCCCTGCCTGAAATCCTGGGCGAACTTTTAGGAGTTGGCGCAACGAGCAAGCGAGTTCAAAAAGAATACGAACGATTGCTCGCCCATCTGGGGCCTGAAATTGCTATCCTCATGGACATTCCCCTGGAAGAGATTGCTGCCGTGGGAGGGCAACGTTTGGCCGAAGGTATTGGCCGAATGCGCAAAGGGGAAGTAACGGTGATTCCCGGATACGACGGAGAGTACGGTGTGATCCGCGTGTTCGATGAGAGCGGCCGGCGTACTATTACACCGGGTGTAGGCACGCTGTTCGAGGTATCGGCTTATGAGGCCTCACCCTCCGAACACACGGAATCACCTTCAGAGGATAAGCCTCTCGCGGCAGCCGTGGAACGTTCAGCGCCCTCTGTCGCAGATTCCAAACCCTCCGGTGAGACGGCGACTTTTCAGTGGACAGACTGGTCCTTAAATGAGGAGCAACGCCAAGCCGTGTTGACCGTGGATCGACCGTTACTTATCGTAGCCGGCCCCGGCACCGGTAAGACCCGAACGTTGACGGCTCGCATCGCATACTTAATTAGGGAACGAAACGTGTCACCGCATCATGTCCTCGCGATTACTTTTACCAATAAGGCCGCCCGTGAAATGGCTGAACGCTTGAGCCGTCTTCTGGGCGAGGAGGTTGCGTCCCAAATCACTGTGAAGACGTTTCACGCTTTTGGGGCCATGGTATTGCGGGAGTTTGGAGACCGATTGGGTATTCCCAGGGATTTTGTGATTTTGACCGATGAAGAGCGCCACGAGTTACTTCACCAGGCGCTACCTGCCCTATCCGCTCGAGAGGTGGATAGGGCTTTGGAAGCCATTGACCGCTTAAAAGCACAACTTGCTGAACCAGAAGAGACGTGGCGCCCTGTGTACGAGGCGTATGAGCGCGCGCTGCGCGCAGCCAAGGCTTTAGATTACGGTGACTTGGTGGTGAAGACAGTACGTTTGCTGGAAACTCATGCTGATGTGTTATCTCACCTGCAGGACCGTTATCGTTGGATTTCAGTGGATGAATACCAGGATGTGAATTACGCTCAGTACCGGTTGTTGCGCCTGCTCACTGCAGGCGGTGCAAACATCGCGGCCATTGGTGATCCGGACCAGGCGATTTACGGTTTTCGCGGTGCGGACCGCACGTTTTTCTTCCGTTTTCAAGAGGATTATCCGGACGCGAAGGTGGTGCGTCTGACGCAGAATTACCGGTCGGCTCAGGCTATTCTGGACGCTGCTACCCAGGTCATTAATAAGAGTCCAGGCCGACAGGAGGCGGCTCGGCTCTTCGCCCAGTTTGTGAGCGACGTTAAGTTGGAAATTTACCCCGCCCCCACGGACCGGGCTGAAGCAGAGTATGTGGTTCACCAGATTGAGCGGATGGTCGGGGGGACTAGTTACTTCTCCATTGACTCCGGTCGCGTGGAAGATGAAGGGCCGGTGGTTCGAGGGTTTGGCGATTTTGCGGTTTTGTATCGCCTTCGCTCTTTGGTTGGTCCTTTGTTGGAAGCGTTTGACCGGGCGGGCATTCCGTACCAGACAGTGGGAACCACGCCCTGGACAGCGCATCCGGTGGTGAGGGAGGTTTTGAATCGGTTGCGCGTGTATGACCTGACGTGGGAGGGGTTGACGGTTCGGGAAGTGGTCGCGCAGGTGCAAGAGGAGTTGCTCCAAAGCCGTGATGTGGATGAGGCGGCGCGTGAACGCTTGTCCATGCTTGTGGAGGCCGCTCCTGAAGACCAGGGAGGTTGGGAAGCTCTGCGAGCGTTTCTGGATGAGGTGCTTTTGCGTAGCGAGACGGATTTCTACGATCCGCGAGCGGACCGGGTGGCTCTAATGACTTTGCACGCTGCTAAAGGGCTGGAGTTTCCGGTGGTGTTCATTGTGGGGGTTGAAGAGGGTATTTTGCCGTACTTGCCCAGTGGCAAAGAGGGGGATGTGGAGGAAGAGCGGCGTCTTTTTTACGTGGGGATGACCCGGGCTCAGGAGAAACTTATTCTCACGTATGCACGCCGCCGCCGTCTGTTCGGCCGTGTGGTGGAGCATGAAGCCTCCCGCTTCCTCGATGACATAGAAGCGGCCCTTAAGGAGGTACAGCGTTTAGAAGGTAAACGAAAACGGCGCCGTTCCCCTGAAGGGGAGCAATTGAGTTTCTTGGATTTGTTGTGATGTGAGTGTTTCGCTTCAAGGGGTGTTTTTGTTCATGTAGGGCAAGTGGTTTGTCCACCCGGATGGGAGTGGTGTCTCCACCACGCGGATTTCCACGGGAGGACTCATCCCCTTGTGTTGGGCTGCATCGTACGCAATGGCGTGCACGGTGTGCGTGCCCGGAGGTAAGGAGATGGTGGCGGTGTGGGTTTTTGTAGGCGCGGGCGGTTCGTCACTGTAAAGCACGGCAAGGGGGTGTTCGCCTTCTACAATGGCTACTAAGGTAGCCCCCACATTATCAGTCACGGTGATGGTTGCTGTAATGGGAGAGGTGCTCTCAGGGGCTAGGTGAAGCGCCACTGTTGGCGGAATCAGGTCTCCGGCAAGGCCCAGAATTTTTCGCGGTTCGTCGGCCAGGGCAACGAAGTACTCTATCATTCCTCGATTACGCTCTGTTTGTTCGGCAATCACCGAAGCCGGTGGGTAAAAACCGGGTGGGTTTTCGGCCGGATACAGTTCTGCTGTCCAGCAGGGGATACCCAGTTCTCCGTAAATCCAATCGTCGGAGGTTCCATCTGTAATGTACAGGTGGCTGGACTGCATGGGACGGTAGCCGTTGGTAGCCGCCATCGCGTAACTAGCCTTTTTCATTACCGCGTAGTCTACAGGGTTCATGTCCGGGGGATCAGGACGTTCGGTGTAGCCGTAAGGCCAGAGGATGAGTTCGCTGTACGTGTGGAGGCTCATGCTTACTCGTATGCTGGGGTGATTGTAGAAGAAGTCCCGAATAGCGGCTGTTTCCGGTTCGGAAAAGGGTGCGGGCCCTCGGTAAATTTCGCTGCTTGGTTGTCCGCTGGATCCGTTACAACACTTCCATCGATATCCCCAATTTCGGTTCAGGTCCACACCGTAGCTTCCATCCGCGTTGGGGCGACGGTTCTTACGCCACCAATAGTACACACCGGTTTTGTGGATGTCGTACTCTGTGCCATCTGGGTTGGTATTCGGCATAATCCAGATCTCGCGTTGATTGACGAGGTTGGTGACCGCGGGATCAGTTCCGTAATTTTGAGCAAAGTGACGGATGGCCCACAGTGCTTGTTCCAGGGTAAGGTGTTCTCGAGCATGGATGTTAGCAAAGATAATGGCGCCTGGTTCGTGTTTGCTTTCGTCCACTTGAACGTTATCGCTAATCTTCACCACATACAGGTCGCGTTTTTCCACGCTCTTCCCGTAGGTTTCCACGTGAATCAGGTGGGGATACGCTCGCGCGAGGTCGTGAAGTTCGGCAATCATCTCCGTGTAAGTGTGGTAAGCCGCGTCTACGGGGGGAAAGTCCAGCGGTCGAACATGCAACACACGCCAACCAGAGTGACGTAACAGGTTCAGTTCCGGGGCGCTTACCCGCAGGGTGACGGTTCCCCTGTCTACGTCAATGCTGTCCGGAAGCCATCCCTGGTTTACTAGTGCGGTGCGCGTGGCCGAATCAGGGGCGTAGAGGGTAACACTGTATAAGGTGTCCGCCTGAGTGGGCAGAGGCGAAGAAGTCCCCGGAAGGAGGAGTAGAAATGCGCTAGTTACGATAGTAAGGCTGAAGAATAAGAATTTCATTGTTTTGGGCCCCTGAGTGGTAATTTGTAACACGGGCACTATAAGTGATAATCTTGATTTGTCACAAGGTCTCGGTTGGATTAAACTATCCTGGCTTGTACTATGATAGGATGCGCGTTGCTTTCCTCAAAGGATTCCTCTTTGGAAGGCAAAGTTGGATTCTGTGTCCGTTCAAGTTTTCGCGTTGGGGTGCACACAATTAGTGGTTTACTCTCCAGTTCGTGAGGCGTATGCATACGGAAAGGAGCATGTCCTGTGAGCAGCCAAATGCCCCACCAGCAAGGTTCACGGCGACGTGTACGCCAGAGTATGTGGCGATGGTTTTTCTCCCTGGTTCTTTTCTTCTTGGCGATTGTGGGGATTTTTTGGTACCGTGAGTCGTCGTCGCTTGAGCCCCTTATGTTACATCCGGCTTCCCAATTTGCCGCTGAGGACGCGTGGGATCCCGATGAGTTGCTCGGGTGCGCTACCTGCATGGAGCGCGGGAGGATTCACGAGGATGTGTGGCAAAGCAGTCCTCCCCGTGGCGGGGAGTGGGATGAGGGGGAGGGGCCTCGTTTACGACAGCAGTGGTTTTTGGAACAACGGGCGTATCCCCTGGAGACTATTTCTGCTGAGGCTTTGTTGGATGCGTGGGAACAAGCCCGGTCATCTGGTACGCTCCACACCAGCACGGCACTGCGTTGGCAGAACATTGGACCTGCTCCTATGCAGGATTCGCAGATAGGGAGTCAGCACGTTAATGTGAGCGGCCGTGTTACCGCGTTGGCCATTGATCCACGGAATAGTCAAGTTGTGTATTTAGGCGCGGCTATGGGCGGTGTCTGGAAGACGACGAACGGCGGCGATTCCTGGACCCCTTTGACCGAAGGGTTGCCTTCTCAGGCCATAGGGGCGATTGCTATCGCTCCTTCCAATCCAAACGTTGTGTATGTGGGAACCGGTGAACCCTCTTTAGGGTTGGATAATTACTATGGCGTTGGGTTGTACAAGTCCACGGATGCAGGGAAGACGTGGGAACACTTGGGGCGCGATGTGTTCACGGGCGTGGGCACTGTGCGCATTGTGGTGCACCCGTCGAATTCGAATTTGGTGTATGTTGCTACGGCTGCCACAGGGGTCCGCGGGCCTACGTTACCCATTCGGGGGATCTATCGTTCCACGGATGGGGGGCGCACGTGGAAGGTGCTGGTTGGATGTCGTGATTGTATGGGGGCGTCCGATTTAATAATGGATCCCCATGATCCAAATGTGCTTTACGCGGCTTTTTGGGGATACGGTATCTTTAAGAGTACGGACGGAGGGGCTCATTGGTCGCAATTGCGTCAGGGCTTGCCCGATGCGAACTTCCGCAATATTCGGTTAGCCATTTCCTCATCGAATCCTAACGTGCTGTACGCTGGTTTTGAGTATCACGTCCCCGGTCGTTTTACCGGCGGTTTGGTGTTCAAGAGTACAGATGGCGGGGCTTCGTGGACGTGGTTACGGAATGCCCCGAATTACTGCACTGGTCAATGTTGGTATGACAATGTGGTCGTGGTTCATCCGCGCAATGCTGATTATGTGTATCTGGGCGGATCTGCCAATTACATCTGGCAGCCCGTCTTTCGTGTGAAGGAGGTGGTCGTTCGTTCAACCGATGGAGGGTCTACATGGGAGGATTTGTCCCCCAATGATTCCCCATCCCATACTCTGCACCCTGATGTTCACGCAATCGCGTTCGCGCCCAGTAATCCGAACGTTGTTTGGGTAGGGAATGATGGCGGGGTATGGCGCTCGCGGGACGGAGGGCGGACGTGGGAGGACCGTAACACAAATTTGTCCACATTGCAGTTTACGGGTGTGAGTGTCCATCCTACGAATGTACACGTTGTGTACGGTGGCATGCAGGATAATAATAAGGCTAAGACGACGGGGAATACGGTCTGGCAGGCTCTGGACGTAGGGGATGGCGGTTTTGCAGCCATTGATCCGTTTAACCCGCGGGTGTACTACGGCTCGCGATATGGGATATCGTTCCAACGGAACGATAACAACGGTTCCGCGCCGCTGGATGATTGGCCAGTCAAGGTCCAGGGTATAGACAAGAACGACCGGGCACTCTTTTACGCGCCTTTTGCCCTGGATCCGTCAACTCCTGGGGTGTTGTACTACGGTACGTTCCGACTGTATCGGACCACAAATCGCGGGGATTCGTGGACACCTATTAGTCCAGATTTGACAGGTGGGGAGAAAACCCGCGGCCGCATTTCGGCCATTGCTGTGGCTCCCTCTGATCCGAAGACTATTTACGTCGGTACTTCGGATGGGTATGTGCAGGTGACAACGAATACGGGCGCGACGTGGCAGAATGTGACTTCTTCTATACTCCCTAAACGATGGGTCTCTCGGATCGCTGTAGATCCTCGTGACAGTCGTGTGGCGTATGTGGTTTTCAATGGATTTGATACGCACACGCCGGATACGCCTGGGCACGTGTTCAAAACAACCAACGGGGGGCAGTCGTGGCAGGATATCAGTGGTGATTTGCCGGATATTCCCGCTCTTTCTCTGGTGTTGGATCCGGACCACGCGGGTGTTATCTACATTGGTACGGATATCGGTGTGTTCCGCACGGTGGATGGGGGCCGACATTGGACTCTGTTTGGAGAAGGGTTACCTACAACACCTGTTGTGGATCTGATTTACCATAGGGAAACTCATACGCTCATCGCGGCTACGCACGGTCGCAGTGTATACGCGCTTTCGCTGGCTTCTTCCCCTCCTACGCCTACGCCAACCCCGACACGGCCAGCCATGCATGTGGCCGTGCACCTCTTCCATCCCCTTATGAAGAAATCTCGTCGCCCAGTGGTCCTTTCACCTACACCTACGCCAGCAGGGACTGTTTTGCCCACAGCTACCCCTCAGCCGACCCCTACACCTACGCCTACGTGGACGCCCACGCCGGCAGGTCCTACGCCGACGCCCACGCGCCCTCCTTCGCCGCGTGTGTTTTTCGATGATTTTTCTCACCCGAGCAGCGGTTGGCAGACGGGCATGGTGGATGATTGTGTGTACAGTTATACCGCCGGTGTGTACGTTATAGATGTAAAGCGGGAGAATTACGTGTGTTATTCTGCTGCTCCTGTGGAGCCACGGGCCGATGGTGTGTTCGAGGTGGTGGCTGCAAAGGGTGATGAGTGGGATGGAAGTCTTTACGGGGTGTACTTTGGGGGCGCGTCGGATGCACAAGATCACCTGGTACAGGCTTATATGTTCTGGGTTGATCCTAGTTCACAACGTTTTGCATTGCAGAAGTTCGATCATGGCCAGTGGGCCTATTTGGTCGATTGGACGTCCTTTATAGGTATCGAACCCACTGATGAGGCGAATGTTCTTAAAGTACGGCGTCAAGGGCCGCGTATTGTTCTCTACATTAACGGGATGGATGTCGCCTCATTGGAGGATGCGTCCTTTGACGGCAATGGGGAAGTAGGCCTGGTGGCCTGGAGTGGGTATACAAGTGCAGCCTCGTGGATATCCGCGTTTGATAATTTTAAAGTGACCGTTCCAACTCTCGTTATGAACGAGACGTTTGATTCGCCTGCCAGTGGGTGGCCAGTCGGGCATACGGATGTGTGTCAAGCAGCGTATTCTGCTGGACAGTATGTAACGGTCACCCAGCCCAATTGGGCTTGTCTGTTTCGGGCTCCGGTTCGCCCATACCCTAATGGAAGTTTCCGAGTTACTGCACAACGTAAGCCCGGTGAAACGTATCCCGGTGCCTATGGGATTTTCTTTGGGGAGGATGGCGCGTTTTCCTCCTTTTACGCGTTTTTGGTGATTCCGGATACGCGAGAGTATGCGCTGGCGCTGTATGATAACGGTCTCTGGCAAGGATTGACTTTGGATCCGGAGGATGGAGACCCTTGGATTTCGTCAACAGCTATTCGTGCGGGAACTGATGTGAATGTGCTCAAGGTGGCTCGCGATGCTTCGAAGATTTATTTGGTGGTCAATGATACGTATTTGACGACGATTCAAGATGCTACGTTGTTGTATCAGGGGTATGTGGGGGTTATCAACTGGCCATCGTCATACGCTCCGGGGACGGCCTACTTTGATAATTTCCAAGTGGTGGCTTGGGACGAGCCGTTCAGCAGTGCGTTAAATCATGCGACGCCCGCGCGCGGGTTATCAGTGCCGCAGGGATTTGCTCTTCCCTCTGCGATCTCTCCATCTCACCTAGAAAAGTAGGTGGATCTAACGAATTCCCAACTTTTCTCTAAGAAAATTCTGACGTCTATGCGCTATGAAGGTAAGAGGAGGGAATGGGTTACTATCATGAGGATAAGAGATGGGGAGGAGGTGAGGTGCGATGGTCATTCTAGGTGCACAGGATGTTCGCGAGGTTCATCCGGATCCCCTGGCTATTCGGGTGTTTCTTAAGGCGTTGGAATTGGCTGGCGGTCCACGGCAGATTATTCACTATCGTAATTTAACGTGGATTCCAAGTTTGCTGGAAGCCGCGTATGCGGTGGTATTGAACGCGGAGTACGATTGGGCGCCGTCGCAGATTGCACAGGAGTTGGGTATTACGGAGCAGACGGTGCGGAACATCTTACGAGCGGATGTGGAAGCGACAAAGTCCAAGTTGGCCGAAGAGTTGCAGTCTAAAGAGATGAAAGTTCACATTGCCGGTGGGTTGGCTAAGTGGGCTTACCAGGAGATTAAAGCAGGAAATGAAAGTGTACACTTCCTGGAGGCTGTTTTCCAGGATGTGCTGGAGATTTTGGAGGTCGCTTGGCCTGTGGAGGTGTTGTGGCGTATTCGCGGTGCGAAGTTCCCCCTGCACCGTGATGAGATCGCTACGTTGCTCAGGGGGCTGGAGGTTGAAGGTCGGCCTGTTTCCGAAGTTGTCAAACGGATCCCTGAGTCTGTGGCCAACCCGGCCGAATTGCTAAAGGTGCTCAAGCGAGCCGCTGAGGGTTCCGAGGAGTAGATGGTAACCAAGGTGGTGCATTCGTGTGTCCCTGGCTCCCCTTGGGACACACGAATGCTTTTGTCTTTTCGGGAGGTGAGGAGGGAAGATGATGAGCGGGTGGGAAAATGAGTTGGGATTTGAGCAACAGGGACCGCGAGTTGTGGAGGAGAGTATTGTGCGTTTTGGTGAGGCCCAAATCCAAGCACCCCGTTTGGAAGGGGTGCCCACAGGCATTGAGGGGCTGGATGATTTGTTCTTCAAGGTGGAGTGGGAGGATGGGAAACCTCGACGGGTGCCTTTAGGTGGCATTCCGCGATACAGTATTATGAATGTGACCGGCGTTGCGGACACGGGAAAGAGTTTGATGGTGGAACAGTACGCGTTGACTCAAGCCGGCCGCGGGGAGCGGGTCGCGTTTATCACGGTGGAAACGCCGGCCATTTTCGTGGTAATGGGTATGCGGGAACGCTCTAAAGCTCTGGGGATTCCACAGGATGCTGTGGAGGAAAACATTGTGTTCATTGATGTGGCCACACATACTCACTTGCAGGATGATCTGCCTTCATTGTTGGCCACGTTGGCCCATGTGATTAAGAAGTATCACGTGCAGCACACGATTATCGATTCTGTGACCGGGCTTTTCGAACACAAGGAGATGGCAGCCCGCACTGTGGTGCGACGTATTTATAATTTCCTCAAGAAGTGGCACCAAACAGGCTTTCTGGTTTCTCAGAAGCGTTCAAGCCATGAGGAGATGTCCGCGGAAGCCGCGGGGGGATACGCGGTGGCCCATATTATGGATGGCACGTTGGTGTTCTCTAAGGAGGTGATTACTTCCTCCTATAAGCAGAAGTTGTATCAACTTCCTCTTGGGGAAATGATTCGGTTGTTCCGCATCGACGGGTGTCGTATGACGGGCCATGATGAACGAATCCACGTATGCGAAATCACAGAAACCGGTCTTGTTCGGATCGGTCCTTCTCTGATTGAACTCGCCCAACGCGCGGGGACCACATAAGATGTTAACGTGGTTGATGGTCGTGGTTATGCCGCACCGTTGGGGTTGCCGTTATTTCCTACCTGCCGGAGGTATACCATGTTGGATAAAACTTTCTTCAGGTATTTGGGTAAGTTGAGTGTGTTTACCCTGACGGTGTGGTCTTTTATCTCCGGTCTGCTTCAAGGGGTGCTTGGCTACATTGATCCCTCTACTTTTGGGCCGGAGCAGGCGTTGGCCCCTCTCCTTCCCCTTTTTCTCACTTGTTTGCTCAACGCGGGTGTGGTGTTGTGGATTGCTAAGCGGACATCGTTAGCAGGACGGAAATTGGGGGCATTGGTTTTCGCTGTTGTTTTCGGTGTTATGTTCTTCTTACCTCAGATGGAGAGTGTTTATTTCAATGGAGTGTTGCAAATTCCTCTAGGGGTCATTGGGGCCACGTTGGTATCAGGACTGGGCGTGGGATGGGTGTCAGCGAAGGTTGCCGTGGAGTTCCGGCAGGAAGAGCAGGTAGCCGTTAGCACTCCTCCTCTGAAGGTTGTACACCCGCGAGAGAAGATTGTGGTATTGGCCGTTCTCTATGTTATTTTTTACTTTGTTTTTGGCTATTACATTGCGTGGCAGGCACCAGAGGTGCGGGCGTTTTACAGTGGTAATGAGGCGTTGTTGCCTTTCTGGGCACATTTGGAGCAGCAGGCGGCGGGACTATTTGTTCTGCAATTTGTTCGTGGGGTGCTGTGGGCGCTCATAGGGTATATCGTGGCCGTGAATTTGTCCTCGATCTCAACAAGGGAACGGATGATACTGGTGGGGCTTGCTTTAAGTGTGGGGTTGGCATTTCCAATATTGGTTCCCAATCCCTATATGCCTTGGATAGTGCGTAGGGTGCACTTTGTTGAACTGTTGGTGGAGAACTTTTTGTTCGGTGCGATAGCGGCCTGGCTCTTCAGCCCAAATATGCGGAGGGCAGGTTTTGTTTCTGGTGCCTAATCCGATGTTTTGCAGATCCTTTAAGATGGCCTGAACATGCTAAAAGGGGATGCGCCACGTTCGGCCCGAAGGTCGGTGCATCCCCTTTTACATTTGAAGGAGTTAACCCGGAAAGTTCAGTGTATGTGAGAACTCGCAGGGGTTAATCCGAAAGCATGGGAAAGTACATTTTGTAACTGTAATAGATGAGCACTCCGCCCGCGTGCAGGTGGGGAGGAAGTACCCAGATTACCCAGTAACTGTGGGTGGCGTTGTTGATGATCCGGGCGTGAACGTTTCTCTCTCCCAGATACCCCCATTCTGGAGGGGCCTCCATGGTGGAGAGGGATGCCATATCCTCATAGTGCCCCTGCATATCGGAACGCTGGAGTTTGACTATGCTTTCGTGCGTTGACGTGGTGTCCTTGGCAAAATGGATGAGCATTTCATCCACGGTCACCCCGTCTGGGAGATTGACCGGGGCAAAGTACCAGCCGCTGGTGTCGTGTCCGTCTGAGGCGAGGAAATGTTGGAGATAGCGGCCGTCGTTTTGGAAATCGTATCCGTCCTCGTAGGGGGTAAAGGCCGCGGCGGGAATGGTAATGACGTTTCCAGTCGCGGAGAGGGTGTATTCTATGGTCACTGCACACCCTTTTACCGCCCCAAGGGGAACGTAGGAATTGTGGGAAGCGTTCACCAGGTCCCACACAATCCAGTAACTGTAATTGGTGTTATCAATTTTGGGGTGACTGATGTTGCTGGTGGTCGCTTGGCTGTACCCACTGCCTGCGGTACTTTCCAGGACAGCCATGTTCTGGTAGTTTCCCTCCGAGTCTGCACGTTGTAATTTGGCTGAACCTATCTCTATAGTTTCAGTGAAGTAGTAAAAGGTCACTTTGGTTACAGTAGCCCCCTGAGGGAGGTGTACGGCAGCCATGTACCAGCCGTGTGTTCCCCCTCCCAAATACTCAAGATAGCGGCCATCGTTTTGGAAATCGTGTCCGTCCTCGTATGGCTTGAAGGCTGCAGCCGGAACGGAGAGGATGCCGCGTGTTGACGCGGGTGGTGGTATGTAATCGATGACAACGCTGATCCCCCAGACAACGGATTGTTCATTTGGCGGCTCGGATGAGCAGGGGAGGTCCCAAATCACCCAATACGCGTGCTGAGCATTGTCGATTTCACTGTAGTTAATCGCTGCGGTGGATTTGAGCCAGTATTGGGCCCGATTTCCGCTCGTGTCCACGGAGGCCATGGTCTCGAAGTTGCCTTCCAAATTCGTACGCTGCAATCTGGCTACCCCGTTCGCGCCCGAGTTGTCACGGTAGTAGAATGTCACTCGAGTGACGATGGCCCCATTAGGTAAGTTGACAGGGGCCAGATACCAACCGCGACCGTTGCCTCCATTTGGACTGTGAAAATGTTTTAGATATCGTCCGTGGTTTTGAAAGTCGTATCCGTCCTCGTATGGCGTAAAGGCGGATGCGGGAATCGTGAGGTGGGCTGTCTGGGTTGTGGCAACTGTGACGGCTGTGTTGTGGAGAGGGGTAAACTTCTCTGGTGTCGGTGCGGCAGCCTGGACGCCCATCGCACTCAATGGGGACATCAGTAGAGCGGCCATGCAAAAGAGGACGAGGACTTTTTTCATGTTTCCCTCCTTGTGGTTGGATAGTTTGAACCCTGGGCTAACGTGAGCGTGAGTTGCCTGCCGACTCTACCGGGGCGCCACGACTGCCAGGCCGGCCCGATGGACATGGTGGAGGGCATTTGCCCGCCGTTGAGGAGGGGTCGGGTGAGTACAGGGTTAGGTAGAATCGTTTGACGCGCTAGCCACCCTGACGAACCCCAAGGCTAACAACCTCAGGACGGCAAACGAGAGGCTTAGTCCTGTGGGGGAATACACGATTATGTTGTTTGAGAGCATACAGCCTTCATTTCTGACAGTTGCATTCTGGCTTGTTCCCGCAGCCATTTCCGTAGCCGGCAGCGCGGTTCAGCCTTAATAGCACCCATCGCGACCGTTGTCCCCACCCGATGTGTCCAGGGATTTCTGGCCGTATTCCACTTTGTTTGGGAGACAAGGCCAGTGTACCTCAGTACCGAGCAAAATGCAATTAGCGTTCCTGTATCTTCCCCACGCTGGTACGGTTGGGGTTCTGACCCGGAAGGCAACAGCGGCTACCAGAAGGAGGGAACTGGAGGTAATAAGGCTTAGGGAGTCTATGAGGAATTTGCCTTTTTATAAAGACTTCAGCGCCTGGAAAAACGATAATGTAAGTACATAGGTCTCAACACATCGCTTTCCGGCCCTCATCGCGCTCCCTTTGTTTCCCACGAGGGAGAAAAACATCTTGTGTTTGGGAAGGTGTCTTTTTATTAGTTGTGCCGAACGCTTTTTCGGAGTTGTTATCGCATTTGGGGCAGGATTGTCCCAAAAGGCAGGCTTAGGGGCACTTCTACATTTTCATGGCGGAGGGTTGTATGCAAGCACTGAAGACACGTCTAACGTATCTGTTTCTCTCCACGCGGGGATTGGTGCTGGTAGCAATGGCCACGGTTGCGCTGATCACCGCGATCTGGGGAACGCTTTCTGGACCGATGGTGGAATGGGGTGTGCGCGACCTTACCGTGAAGTTGTTGGGTATGAAGTTGGTCCAGGCGGAACGGGAAGGTCGGGTTATTATGCTCTATCACACCATCGCGATGGCCATTGTGGCTATCGAGGTGTACTTCATCACAGAAATTGTGTCCATGAAGCGAGGTTACCAGGTAGCCATTAATGGTACGATTACGGTGGGGTATCTCACCGCGGTGATTTTCGGGTTGGCCTTTGCTTATTTCGGCCATAATTTCGCCTATCATGGTTTGTTCCTGGTGGGTCAGTCTTTAATCTTCTTCTCGGGCATTCTGCTGTTGGTCGCACTGTGGCCCTGGCATAAGGATTATCGCCTTCCCCCCGATTCCCCCTATGCCCACACTAAAGGGGGCATCGACCTGGAGCGGTTGGCCTTCTTCACAATGGCGGCCTCGACGCTCCTCTCGGCCATGTGGGGGGCGGTGACAGGTTCCTTTTGGTCTAACGGGCACGAGACGTTCTTGGCCGAGGACCTGATCCGTCTGCCTCACAAGACGGCGTTGGAACACGCGATCATCGGCCACTTGCACATTATGGTCTCCCTGGTCGCGGTGGCAATAACGCTTATTGTGGGGAGGTGGCTGGATTTCAAGGGGAAGTTACATTACTGGGCCATGTGGACCATGATCGTGGGAACAATTGTGCTCACGGGGGGAGCGCTTTCCATTGTCTGGCTGGAATGGGCGCACACGATTATTTATGTGGGGGCTGTGTTCGTCATGTTTGCGGCCCTGCTGTATGTCATCTACTCCTGGGACAAACTCATCCACGATCGGATCCGTGAGTTAGGCATCGCGAATCCCACCCTGTGGCAGAAGTTTAAAGCCCTGTTGCATGACCCGTTGAAGTTTGGTTCGGGGTGGCAGATGGTGTTTATGAATTTCACGGTGAGCGGTGTAGGTATCTTCCTGGCCATTAAATTGGAGGATATTTTCCGGGTCTGGACGCAACGGGAGGAGCGCATCACATTGACGGGGCATTGGCACATTTTGGCCGCGCTGATTGCCACGATCATCCTCTTCTACTACCTGGATATGTCCGGGGTGAAGGGACGGGCGCGACAGATTGCGGGGTGGGGCATTCTCATCGGTTCCGACCTCGCGTTCGCGGGGGCGACCGTGTTTTCGATGAAGCGCCTTTTTGTGGATACGTTCCATCAGCAGCCAGTGGTGGACGCGACCATGTTGAGCATCGATGTGGGTTTGGGCCTGGTGTTGATCCTGGTCGGGCTCTTTATGGGATGGCGATTAATCGATCTCTTCAGCCCGAAGGGTGTCTGGCATCGTGAGTTCGTGGAGGAGAAGGAACGGGTGGCCAGACAGGAGTTGGAGGAACAACGACGGAAATTGGCAGAATTACAGGCTGCCTTGAAGGAGGTGTCGGAATGAAACGTCTCGGCGTTGTTGTCTTTGTGCTCATGCTGGTAGTGGTGGGCTGTTCCTCATCTCCTAAGGATGTTACACCTCCCCTGATTGATACAGGCGTGGACCCGAACGCGTGGGCGACTGTTCCCGCGGGGCCATTTCCATATGGGTTGCACGATCATATGACGATGGTGGACTACGACTATCAGATTATGGTCACCGATGTGACGGTGGAGCAGTATGCCAAATTCCTCAATGAAGCCCTGGCAGCAAATGCCATTAAGGTGGGGGCGATTGATGTGGACGCGGGGTATAACGTCCAGGATGATGAGTTGGTCGCGCCTCGTACTGTCCAGGGGGCAGGCGGTTATTACCCTGGCGAGCCCTACGATGGTCACAAGCACGAGATGCAAATTCTGCCCGGGGATAAGCTGTACGTGCCCTTGGAAGGCGATGGCATTCGCATCACGTTCGATGGAAGCAAGTTCACTTATAAACCAGAATATGCCAATCATCCCATGACAATGGTTTCCTGGTTTGGCGCCAACGCGTACTGTCAATTCTATGGTTGGCGTCTGCCCACGGATAAGGAATGGGAGAAGGCAGCCCGGGGGACGGAGTTAGATGAGAAAGGACACGGCCGGCCTTTCCCCTGGGGGGAGGAGATCCGACCGAACAACGCGAATTATTACGCGTCCTTTGACCCCTTTGAGAAGGTGTTCGGTAACAAGTTAGGCAGTACGACGCCTGTAGGGTTTTATAACGGGAGGACATATAACGGGTATCAAACCCTGGACTCTGCCAGTCCTTATGGTCTGTATGACATGGCTGGAAATGTGTGGCAGTGGGTGGGGGATGATTTCCCGAACACGCATTACCGGTACATGCGTGGAGGCAGTTATTACTCCTACGAGGTGGACCTGCGAGCCTGGAAAGTGAACAGCGCGGGGCCGGAAGCCTATGAGCCGGATGTCGGCTTTCGTTGTGCCCGGGATAGCCAATGAGATCACGTTGCGCGTCGGGAGCAGATATTTCTGCTCCCGACGTTGCTTTAGATGTTGGCATGAGGTGAGGACCCATGGCGATCATTCAGGCGAAGTGGCGTCTTTATTGGTCATTGATTAAGAGCCTACAGACGGCGTTACTGGTGCTCACTGGCGTGGCAGGGTTTATGAGTACCCGATGTCCTTTTTTGAACTTGAAGGCCACGCTGGCGGTGATGGGCAGTCTGTTTTTGGCTGTCAGCGGGAGCACGATTTTGAACATGTGGTATGACCGGGATATTGACGCGAGGATGACGCGTACCCGACACCGTCCCTTGCCCGCGGGCTTGATTTCCCCCCAAGAGGCCCTGCTCTTGGGATTGGTGGTGTCTGGCCTGGGGGTAGGATGGGCTTTCGCGATGGACAGGTTGTACGGATTGGTGGTGTTTGCGGGACTGTTCTTCGATGTGGTGGTCTACACTATCTGGCTAAAGCGGCGGACGTGTTGGTCCATAGTGTGGGGTGGTATTTCAGGCGGGATGCCTGTGCTGGCTGGACGTACGTTGGGCGCGGGGCGAATTGAGTGGATCGGTGTGGTGCTGGCCCTGGCGATTCTCTTTTGGATCCCCACGCACATTTTGACGTTCAGTTTGCGGTACCGGGAGGATTATGCCCGGGCCGGAGTACCCACCTTTCCCTCCACATATGGAGAGCGGGCGACGCAGGTGATCATCGCGGGGTCCAGCGTGATGGCATCGTTGTTGATGATTGTGGCAGCCTATGGCATTGGTTTAACTGTTGGGTATCTACGGTTGATGGCTGTTTTATCGATAGGGATGTTGCTATTGGCCATTGGCAGTGCAGTCCGTCCGTCCGAACATGTGAATTTCGGTCTGTTTAAGTATGCCTCACTCTACATGCTCAGCACCATGACGTTGATGATGTTGGTGGTGTAAGGAGGCGACTCATGAGGAAGATGTCCGTTGTTGACCGAGTGGTGTTGTTGGTGACAGGGCTGCTGGCCGCTTATCAGATTGTAGTGGGTGTGCATGGAGCCCCTTCGCTGTCCACGTGGTTGTACACGATTGCGTTTGGGGTGCTTCTGGTGGCGGGGTTGCTGCTCCTTATCATGGGTTTCGGCATTTTGGACAGTCCTCTGGTGGTCATTGTATCGACGATAATTCCCTTGAGTTTGTCTTGGGGCCTGGTGGTCCAGCATGCCCCCCGATTTGCCACGCTGTATGGTCTTTTTGTAGTGGTGGGCTTCCTGGCGATCGTGTGGACCCGGCTGAATGCGGACACGCCGAAGAAGTGGGCTACGATGGTGCTGGCTTTTGTCCACGGCGTCGCAGGGCTGGTGATTTTCTTGCTGCCTATTGTCCTCGCAATAAGAGGGGCGATGCCCAGCGGGTTCGCTCTGGTAGGTGTCGGTGGCGCGTTGATTGGGCTGGGTGGTTTATTGTTGGCATTTCTGAAGGCGGGGAAGCCCATTCTCTCCCAGGAGATGATCCTTACAGTGTTGCCTGGGCTGTTGTTGCTGATGACCGCGGCATTTGTCGCGGGGTTCGCGCGTGGATAAGGGGGGCGAATTCCAGTGGGAGGTGCTCCGGTGCAACGGGTGTTCTTCACGGTAGGGGCCTGGCTGGCCGGGCTTTCGGTGGCAATAGGGGCATATAGCGCGCATGGCGCCACGCACTATATGAACGAGGATCAACTGCGTTGGCTGGCAAAAGGGGCTCGATATCAGATGTATCATGCGCTGGCATTGTTAGCGGTAGCGTGGGCGCTAACGTATTGGGCTCGCCGCGCCCGCCTCTTAAAGGCTGCTGGCTGGCTTTTCATTGCAGGTACGGTGTTTTTCGCGGGAAGTCTTTATCTTATGGCGTTTACAGGGATTGATCTTGGCTATGTGACGCCCACAGGAGGCGTCTCTTACATGTTGGGCTGGGCATTGTTGGGTGAAGCGGCCCGTCGCGGTTGACGCGGTTGCTCTCGTATGGGCTGGACGGACGGATAGTACTCTAATGAAGGGAAGGTGTGCAGGGCAGGAACCAAGGCGTTGTTCCTGGCCGAGGCGGTGAGGTTGAGGAGAGAACCTGGCCGCTTAAATGGTCAGAAAGTCTTGGGACTTTCGGTGTAATGGGTTATCCTATATGGAGGGAAGGAACATGTATGCAGAAACTACAAGGACTCAACGCATAGTGATGATGGTGGTGGCTCTCCTTGGTGGCCTCTTCTTGATGCTTTGGGCCCCCACCGCGGCAATGAAGACGTTGAAGATCTGTTTGAACCAGTCGTTGATGCGACTGGTGCCTCACGATGCGGATTTTTATCCGTCGATTCCGATTTTATCGGCTACGTTTTCAGCCTGGATTGTGGCCTTTGTTTTCGCTGGGGCTTGGCTGATTATGCTGGCCAAGAAGTTGTATCAGGGTGCGTTGTGGGCCCGGGCATTAGCCTTGGGATTTTTCGCGATTCCGGCAGTGGCAGGAATCACCATGGCGATTCCCTGGTTCGTCCTGGTATTGGCGGAATATCCGGAGAAGGGGGTGCCACCTCACACGTATTCGGGGATGCCTCCTTCTATGCCAATCTTGTTTATCGGCCTGCTTTTCTACTTTGTTATATTGTTGGCCGATAAGGACACAATAAAGAACAAGTTGCTGAAATTGGTCCCTTATACGTTTGTGGGGATTGTGTCGGGAATGGTGTTTATGAACGGTCAACACGGCGTGCGTTATTTTATTTTCATCCCTAGCAAATTCACTAAAGGGCCCGATGGCCTCATTACCGCGAATCCGAACCCAGAGCCCATTACGTCCCCACTGGCCCATATGATCACGAATCTGGACCATCTGGATTGGCGTACGTTTGAGTTGATTCACGACATCCATTCCCCCGTTTATAGCCCGCAAACGCTGGCCTTGCTGCTGGGGGGATATCTGCTTTACGTGTCCTCGGTCTTGCTGATTATCGCCATCCCCTTGATGGCGCTAAAGAAGAAGAGCGGCTGGTACATTGCGACCAGCACGGCCCTGGCCACGGCTGTGGTCAGTTTCCAGGGCTTTTTCGTGCGCCACTCCATGGAGTGGATGCAGGGTGGGCTGTTGTCGACCCTGCTGTTTGTGATCTTGCTGCTCCCCATTTTCCGGAAGTATGTTGTGGAGTGGGGTGATTAACCACTGGAAGACGTGGAGATGTTGTGCGTCCAGAGAGGAATGCCTTGTGCACTCCTCTCTGGACTCTTGTGGTTTTATGTAAAATCATTTTGGCACTTTAAAAGTCACCAGAAATGGATGCACTTCATACGGCCATCATAGTGGGCAAGACGATCATCGTGTGGTGTATACGGTGGCCAGGAAGAGGTGTATCCAAGTGGGCCTCTACCAGCAACAAGGAGGTGTTGTAGATGGAGACGTTGAGCACCAAACTGGCGAAGGCGCCAGTTTTCAGGAAACTCACACCCGAGGAGCGCGAGAGAATATCTCAGATGGCAGTGTCGCGCACGTATCGAAAAGGAGAATTCCTGTGCTGGCAGGATGAGATTTGGCCCAAAGTACTGTATGTAGATTCCGGCCGTCTCGACTGGCTCATGCTTTCGCCTAGCGGTAAACGCCAAAGTGTGTTTCGGGTTCCTGCCGGCGGTGTGGTGTGGGCTCATTCGATTTTTGATGATCAGCCAATGCCGGCGTCGTTAAGGGCCCTAACACGTTCTGTGGTGTATCAGTGGTCCGCGCAATCCGTAGTGCCCATTGTATCCAAGAATGTGGAGGCCGTTTGGGAGATTGCATCCCTGTTAGTACATTCGATGCGGCACGTGCGCGAAGTGGTTTATGGATGTGCGTTCCACTCTGTGGCGGAACGCCTGGCCCGGTTATTGCTCAGCCATTATCAGCCAGAAGAAGGACAGGTGGTATCCCGGGACCTTACGTTGGAGGAGATGGCCGCAATTGTGGGGTCGACCCGGGAGTTGGTATGTAAGATTTTGTATCGGTTCGCGGATCACAATTTATTGCAAATCCGACGGCGGGAGTTGGTCTTCATAGACGTCGAGAGGCTCCAATCTCTTGCCCTCGGACTGGACAAGTTGCCTACGAACTGATGGGGCCGGGAACGGCTGGGCAAAAAGCAGATGTAGGGGGTACTCATGGCCGCCTGCATCGTGTAGCCTCTGCTCTAGATGTCCTTTATGATGGGCCTTTTGACGATGTGAATATCGAATCTCCTACTTTCATAGTGCTTTCCAGCACTTAACGATGCTCTCTGCCATTCGCCGGAGCATGGTGTGGTGGAAGGGTGGCGTTGGCGATCCAGCCAAAGTAGCACACGCTTCTTCACCACAAGCAGGATAATTGCCAAACCCACAGAATTGAGCCGTGGCTGAGCCGCAAGTGCCCGTGTGCTCCCCACCCTGGCAAGCCACCGGTGTCGTGCCATCACAACAGGTTTTGTAAATCTGCTCACCCACGACACAACCACCCCGTGAGGCATCGCATATACCAGGCCGCAGACCTCTTTCTCCAGCTACACATGTATCCGCTGTTGAACACACTTGCTGGTGCCACCCATATTCATACTTGCACTTTCCTAAAATTGGTGATCCAACACACTCCGCGTTGTAATAAAAAATCCATGGATTCTGCACACATTCATCCTCTGGCTTGGTCAACCCTGCATTTGTACAATAACTTTCCGGCACCTTTCTCGTTCCTTCCAAAAGACAATTCCCATCGATATCTTCAGGGTTTGCAACATAAGGCGTGCCGTTGATAATAATCCGGGCGTGAGAGGCAGAAGGCAAAAAGAGGAAAAACACTGCTCCCAGCCCCAGAATCAGCATTGTCCGCTTCAGCGAAACCATAAATCCCAAGCCTCAAGAGATAAGAACTTGTAAGGCTTACGCTCTGCCTCCTCGGGCGGGTACTGATAGGGTACACCCACATCTTCAAGGCTGATGAGCAGGTTGGCGCCTTTGTATCCTTTGCCCGGCAAACGGCTTGGGCCCATCCAGCCGATGACCTCGCCCGCCTTGACTTTCCGCCCCAAGAACTCCTCCGTTGTTGGTGAGAGCCGATTAGGCGGAGTTTCATCGGGTAAAAACTGAGCGTCCTTGGGAAAGATGTAGACGATGTTTATGCCATTTTTCAGGTAAATCTTGTACCCTCGGGCCAGTCGGGGCCCACTGCCCACAGCAATGTTGGTGAGCACGCCGTCGGCTATTGCATAAAAGGGCTCTCCGGGTTTTAGGGTAAAAGCCACAGCTTTAGCCTTGGGGAAAGAAAGGGTCTTGCCTCGCAGGCAAAGGAAGGCTTTTACCGGACAGGCCTTAATGAAGGAATAACGCCGGGCAGCAAAGCGGTAAACGCCATAAAGGATAACATCCAAAAAGAAGAAAAGGATAATGCCAACATAGAGCAAGCGCGTGCGAACTCGCATATTAATTATTGTGGCAGAGAGGAGTGGTTATGTCAAGGGTTGCGAATAGATTTAGCTTCTAAAACGGTGATGATTCTTCCGGATGCCCATGACCTCAACAAATGCTCTAACTTTCCTGTATTAAGAGCTCTGATGACAGCATTTTTGTCAGCGAGATTTTCGGTATTACCAGAGACTACGACTTGATAAGATCCTTTCCCTTTTTCGATAGAATTTGATTTCAGATAAAAGGGAATTGTTACACCGGGATCAACCAATTCAGCGATAGGAATACCGATCTCTTTATTCTTTCCTACTCCTATAGGTACAGAAAGCAAACTTTTTACATTACCATCTGCCACCTCTACCCACAATTCTATATCATATACACGTTTACTTATATCTGAATAAAAAACAGAAGTCCAATATCGACCTATACTAGCACGAGCTTGATGAACTACGCCTGTTGCTGGGTTATATAAAAGGGATGTGCTGTCTTCATATGGCCTTTTTAAAGTAACCCCCAAATGGTAAAAATAGCCTTGAGGTATATTTCTGATTATCTGAGATAATTTTCCTATCCTCTCAACTGGTACTGGTAGAACAAAAACAAGTGGATCTTTCTCCATTTCCTTAGCCTCTAGAGTGGCGATTTGGTCGGCAGGCAAGGGCTCGAACAGGCCATAGAGTTCAGGGTGTTTCTCGAAATCTAGCGTGTCCACGTCTATCTCAATTCGCTTGCTGCCGTCCTCTTTCATCACAAAATGAGCCACAGCCCTACTGCTTGAATCCACATACTCCCACCAACTCTTCTTGACGTTGTAGCGCAGGGCGAGCCCTTCAATGTGCGTTACCTCCGGCGGAACTTGCTGTACCACCTCTGTGGGTGTCGGGCTGGGCGTGGGGGTTTCCGTGGGCGTGGGGGTGGATGTGGGCGCTTTCGTAGGCGTTGCGGTGGGGGTGGGCGTGGATGTGGGCGTGGCCGTAGGTGTGGCTGTGGGCGCCTCGGTGGGGGTGGGTGGAGGGGATGTGGGGAGGGAGGTAGGCGTCGGGGGAAGAGGCGTGGGTGTAGGTGCAGGCGCAGCACAGGCGGTGAGAAGGAGCAGGGTGCCCAGGAGGGCGAGTCGGCGGAACCATTCGGGTGAGTGCATGGGTCACCTCCGTGAGCGTTGCCAGGAGAACGGGGTAGGTTGAGGGTATTGTAGCATGTGTTGAGGAGAATTGAAAATTGGGGGTGGTTGTTTATTGGTGGGCCCGACACGGCCGGCAGTTAGAAACTGCGGCCTTCGGATGCGAAACCGCCGGGGGCGGTTGGGCGCAGCCCCCGCCAGGGGGCTTGGCAAACGAAGCCCGCAACGTCCAGTTGCCGGGCGTTTCGTGCGATTTCCACCCACGGATGATGGCCGCGGCCGAGGGGCAGTGGGGCTCGGGGCGGCCTGCAGTTGAAAACTGCGGCCTTCGTGGGGCGAAACCGCCGGGGGCGGTTCGACGCAGCCCCCGCCAGGGGGCCTGGCAAATGAAGCCCGCGACGTCCAGTTGCCGGGTGTTCTGTGCGGCTTCCACCCACGAACGATGGCCGCGGCCGAGGGCGTTGGCCCCGACACGGCCGGCAGTTGGAAACTGCGGCCTTCAGTTGCGAAACCGCGGGGGCGGTTAATCGCAGCCCCCGGCTAGGGGACTTGGCAAACGAAGCCCGCAACGTCGAGGTGCCGGGCGTTCTGTGCGGCTTCCACCCACGGGCGGTGGCCGCGGCCGAGGGGCGTTGGGCCCCGGGCCGGCCAGCAGTTGGAAATCTTGCAGGGCGGACTCGCGCAACGTTCTCCTCGGGCAGCGGGTCCGGCCCGAGAGTTCGCTTTAGCCCCGTGCGCCTTAAGCCGCCCTGCAAGCGGTTCAGCCCTGCGTAGGCTCCTTTAATTCCTTTGCCACCTGTTCGAAGTAGTCCAGGGATTCGGGATTGATGAG
>CAYOAZ010000078.1:0-27277 GCA_964402285.1 uncultured Anaerolineae bacterium
CCCCTGACGGGGGCTGCGATTAACCGCCCCGGCGGTTTCGCTCCACCGAAGGCCGCGGTTTTGAACTGCCGGCCGTGTCGAGCCCAACGCCCTCGGCCGCGGCCATCGCCCGTGGGTGGAAGCCGTACAGAACGCCCGGCAGCCCCCTGGCGGGGGCTGCGCCCAACCGCGCCTGGCGGTTTCGCCCCACGAAGGCCGCAGTTTTCAACTGCCGGCCGTGTCGAGCCCTCACCCCTCACCCCGCGGTACCGGCGCCAGAATGAGAGGAGGCGTGTTCCCCCTCTCCCCTCTCCCAAGGTTGGGAGAGGGGAGAGGGCAAGGGGAGTGGGGTGAGGGCCCCAACCGCCGCAGGCGGTTTCGCAAGTGAAGGCTGCAGTTTTCAACTGCCGGCCGTATCGTGCCCAACGCCCTTCGGCCGCGGCCACCGCCCGTGGGTGGAAACCGCACGAAACGCCCGGCAACTGGAAGTTGCGGGCTTCGTTTGCCAAGCCCCCTTGCGGGGGCAATTATATACCAAAAACAAAACGTCCACCCATGTATAGTGGGTGGACGCTCTCAGTCGGGGCGCCCGGATTTGAACCGGGGACCTCATGGACCCGAACCATGCGCGCTAACCGAACTGCGCTACGCCCCGTCACATTCCGCATTATTATACGCACGCCCTCACAGAGTGCCAAATTCCTCCACCCCCCTGTATCCTCCCCATCCGCCCCCCGTACCATTGTTGCCCAACATCCCGTCTTTGGTGTAAAACACGGCAACTCCGCCCAACGCGGAAACCAACACCCAGGACCAACAACAGAGTCTCTTCAAACCAGAGCGCATATGCAAACTAAAGGAGTGAGCGTATGACCTACCCACCCACGATAGGACAACGATTGGACGACCTGCACCGCGCATTCGGCCCCCTCTCCCTGACCTTCGATGACGTGCTCCTGGTCCCTGGCTACTCAGAAGTCCTCCCCGCAGAAGTGGACCTGAGCACCGTCCTGCACCCCCGACTACGCCTGAACATCCCCGTCCTCTCCGCGGCCATGGACACCGTCACCGAATCGGAAATGGCCATTGCCCTGGCTCGACAGGGAGGTCTGGGAGTCATCCACCGAAACATGGGAATCACAGAACAAGCCGCAGAAGTGGACAAAGTCAAACGCTCCGAGGCTGGCATGATCGTCAACCCCGTCACCCTGGGGCCCGATGCCACCCTGGCCGAAGCCGAAGCCATCATGTCCCGTTACCGCATCTCCGGCGTGCCCATCACCACCGAAGACGGCACCCTGGTAGGCATCCTCACCAACCGGGACATCCGCTTCGCCAGAGACTTCTCCCGACCTGTGCGCGAATTTATGACCTCCGAAGGTCTCATCACCGCGCCCGAAGGCACCACCCTGGAAGAAGCGCGGGAGATCCTCCACCGCTACCGGATCGAAAAACTGCCCCTGGTGGACAAACAAGGACGATTGCGGGGCCTGATCACCTATAAGGACATCCTCAAACAGGAAACCTACCCCAACGCGGCCAAGGACGAAAAAGGACGTCTCCTCGTCGCCGCGGCCGTGGGCGTGGGCGAAAGCGCGCTGGAACGAGCCCAGGCCCTGGTGGACGCGGGCGTGGACGCGCTGGTCATCGACACCGCGCACGGCCATTCCGCCCGGGTCCTGGAGACCATCCGCGCGCTCAAACACCATTGGCCAGACCTCCCCCTCCTTGCCGGAAACGTCGTCACCGCGGAAGCCGTGGTCCGCCTGGCCCAGGCCGGCGCGGATGTGGTCAAGGTGGGCGTTGGCGCAGGCTCCATCTGCACCACCCGCGTGGTGGCCGGCGTGGGCATGCCCCAAATCTCCGCTATTTGGGAGACGGCCCAAGCCGCGCGCGAGGTAGGCGTGTCCATCATTGCAGACGGCGGCATCAAATACTCAGGCGACATCACCAAAGCCCTGGCCGCGGGCGCCCACGCGGTCATGCTGGGTTCCCTCCTGGCCGGGCTGGAAGAAGCCCCAGGGGAACTCATCATCTACGAAGGACGCCACTTCAAATCCTACCGGGGCATGGGCTCCCTGGGCGCCATGAAAGGCCGAGCCCGGGATCGGTACGCGAGCGGACAAGGGAGCGGGGACAAACTCGTTCCCGAAGGCATTGAAGGCATGGTCCCGTACAAGGGGAAACTCGCGGACTACATGTTCCAACTCATGGGCGGACTACGCTCGGGCATGGGGTACGTGGGGGCCGCCAACCTGAAAGAACTGCGGGAAAACGCCCGATTTACCCGCATCACCAACGCGGGACTCATCGAATCCCACCCACACGACGTGATCATCACCAAGGAAGCGCCCAACTACCAGGCCCGGGAGTGAACGCATGGGCACCTTGACCCTAATTCTGGGAGGAGCCCGCAGCGGAAAAAGCACATGGGCGGAACGCATCGCGCGCACAGAAGGCGGCGAACACGTCCTCTTCGTAGCGACCGCCCAACCCCTGGATGAGGAAATGCGCGAACGCATTGCTCGTCACCGATCATCACGTCCTCCCACCTGGCGAACCCTGGAAACCCCTCGCCAGGTGGGAGCAACCATCCGCCAGGCATACCGCCAGGAGCGCGTCATCATCGTGGACTGTATCACCGTTCTCGTGGGCAACATCTTCATGGACGCACCCAACGACCCGGTCCGTGTCCGGGAAAACGCCCTGGCCGAAGCGGACAAACTCATCAGCGTGGTCCAGGGACTTCCCGCCCATACCCTCATCATCTCAAACGAAGTGGGCATGGGCATTGTCCCCATCACTCCACTGGGACGAGCATATCGGGACATCCTGGGGGAAGTCAACCAGCGCATTGCCGCGGCCGCGGACAACGTCTACCTGATCGTCGCAGGCATCCCCCTTGTAGTCAAAGGCAACTTACCGGGGGCGAAGAAGCCACACAGCCAGGAGAATGAACGCTCCACCTAACCACTGCACCGGATGTAACCGCTCCGCCAAAAACACATACCCAAAAACCGCCGCGGCCACCGGTTCCAATGTCGCCACAATGCTCGCCACACTCACAGGAACCCACTGAACCCCAATCGTGTACGAAAGCCCTCCGCCCAGTGTGGGAACCACCGCCAACCCCAGGAGCCATATATACACCTCCGGCCGGTGCAACGGAGCGAGGACCGCCTCGCGGGGTTGAACCAGGGCCAGAATCAACCCGCCAAAGAACAAACCATACCACTGCACCGTCCAGGGCCGGTAATAGCGCACCGCCACCTTCTGGAAAATACTGTACAACCCATACGTAAAACCCGACAAAATGCCCGCCACCAACCCCCACGCGTTCAAACGCACCTGTGCCACATCATACGCTCGAGCCACCAGCACCACCCCCACCCACGTCAACACCAGCGCGAAGACCACCCGACGGGTTAAAGGCTCGTGGAGGAACAACGCAGCAATCAAAGCCACCCACGCCGGAGCCGTGTACAGGAGCACCGCGGCAACGGCCACGCCAATGAGCGCCACCGCGTACACGTACACCGCATAGAACAACGCAATACCAAACACCACATAAGCCAGAAACAACCCCAGGTGATCCCGTCGCAAAGCGAACGCGGAACTCCGCTGGGGGAGAAGCGCCAGCCCAAGAATAATCCCACCCAGCAGCGCCCGATACGCCACCACCGTCAAAGGGTGCAACCCAAAAGAGTGCACCGCAACCGTGTAGAAAACCCCCAAAGTCGCCCACAACAGCGCAGCCAACGTCACCAACAGATAGCCTAACGTCGTGCGGGACACCACACCCTCCTCACCCGGTCGGGTTCTCCGACTCCCGTTGCTGAACTCTCGCCAAAATGTACTCAGGGTGATCCTGGGTTACCGACCATTCCAAACGGCCTGCGGCCACATCCGCCACCAACGCGTCCAGCGTCGCGTTGACCGGCGTGGACACCCCAACGGTCCCTCCATATCGGGCCACCGCACCGTTCAACCAGGGAACCTCAGTTCGCCCCCGCTTCCGGACCAAATCCAAGTACACAGAAGGCATCTTAGAACCCCGACCACCTCTCGCGAACCGCCCCATTAACGGTCGAATCACGCCAATGGGGGCACGTTCAATAAGAGGAACCACCAGTGGCAAAGGATACCCACCAAAGGAAATGGGGGAAATGTGCAGAGCACGCATGACCGCCAATGCCTCGCGCCACGCGCGCACCTCTAAAGTCCCTGCAATGGGATGAGCAAACACCCGGTCAGGAGACCATCCCAACAGAGCGGCTTGCGCGTTGGCCGTGATGTTCAACAACAACTTCGTCCACTTCAACGCCCGATAATCCCCCGTGTACTGCACCCGAAATCCGGCTCGCGCGTAAGCCTCGCCCAACGCGCGCGTTACCCGAAGCGCATCCTCTCCAGAGTGCATCGCGGCCAACCCCAACTTGTACGACGGACGCGATACACTCACCTCTCCCACACTGAGCACCTCCACCGGCGTGGACAGCACGCCCGCCAGCACCCGCTCCGTCCCCACCACCTGGGCCAATCGTTCCTCATTGCCCACCCCATTCTGCAACGTCAACACAAACGGACGAACATCCGCCTGAGCCAAATCCTCAGCCACCGCGTCCGTATCATAAGCCTTCACCGTCACCACCACCACATCCGCGGGAAAAACCCGCAACGCAGACGCCAAAGAAACATCCGCATAGGCCAGGGACGCGGTGTACACATCCAATCCCCCACGCACCACCAGGGGCGAGGAACGTACTCGCTCAAGGTGCGACTCACGGACCACTCCCGCCACCCGGATCCCCCCGCGCGCCAGGGATACCGCGGTCAACGTCCCAATTGCGCCTAACCCTACAACAATAACGTTCACGAGCCCCACTTCCCCCCAAAACTGAAAGTGCGGTGACCTCCCCGAACACCAGTCCACAACGCAGGACCCCCGTGTGAGAGAACGACCGCTCGCCCCTCCGCGACCAAAACCTCACGGTGTTGGGGGCAGGAATTTCTCTGGATCATACCGCACCCGCCCCTTCCGGATCTCAAAGTGCACATGGGGGCCGGTAGCCCGCCCCGTGCCACCCATCCGGCCGATCACCTCCCCCTGCTGAACCCACTGTCCCGGGTGGACCAGCGCGCCCTTCAAGTGCGCGTACAGCGTGTTCCACCCATCCCCGTGATCAATGATGACCATGTAACCGTAACCGGAATTATCCCACCGCACTGTGCGCACTCGACCACTGCGTGACGCGTACACAAAACTCCCATAAGGACCTGCAATATCCACCCCGTGGTGGTGCGCATGGTAATGCTGCGTAATAATGCCCCGAGCCGGCCACATATACGCATATCCCGGATACGCCCGCGGAGGCGTGGTGTCGATTTCCTTGTGGCCTCCGGGAATCACCACCCACTGTCCCGGACTCAGCGTGTACGGTGGGCGCAACCGATTCGCCGCGTACTTCCGAATAGCATCCGGCGGAACGTGATAACGCCGCGCCAGGCGTTCAATCGTATCCCCCGACTTCACCTCCACCACCACCCCGTTCACCGGAGGAATCCGCAGCACATCCCCTGGATAAAGGTCATCAGGATTATGTTCAATTGCCGGATTTGACCAGCGCAGGGCATCCATGGAAACACCAAAGCGGGCTGCAATTGTACTCAACGTATCCCCAGGCTTAACCGTGTAAGTGATGACTCGTGGTAGCGGGGGGAGTCCATATGCTCCCTCCTGATAGGGCACCTCCACCGCGGTCGCCCCGCGTGACAGGGACAGGGAAAGGCCACGCGACGTGGCAACAGCAGGGCGCGGCACGTCGACCGGTGCGGCCTTCACATGTTTCCCCGACCGGACAGGCGACGGAGAGGGCACGGGGGAAAGGGTCACGCGAGGAGATCCCTCAGTTAACCGGACAGAGGGGGTTGAACCCGAAAGCGCGGGCGACCCCGATGGCCCACTGCATCCACCCCAAAGCCATACACCGATGAACACCAGGAGAACAAGCCAATACTTCTGGCGAGAAAAGAAACGCGCCCCCATCATATGCACGCGTCCTCTGGTGAAGGTACCCACGCGTCTGGACGCGGCACGTACTCGCGAGCAGGGCGGCCGCGTCTGTGTAAAATGCGCCTGTGCTTTGGTTCAATCCACCCCTGCCGCAACGCGTAGCGGTGGAAATTCTGCCAATCCCCCTGCTCCCCTAAAACCAACTCGTACACCTGTTGCAATTCCTGCAGGACAAAGGGCACCGGCACCAGGTAAAAGAGCACCCGCGGGTCCGCACGTACCCGATCCCGCAAACGGCGCAACGCGCACCGAAGAATATCTGCGTGATCAAACGCGAGTGGAGGCACATTGTCCACCGACCACCACTGCGCTTGTGCAGCGTCATCCCCTCCAACCACAGGAACAGGATGGGACAGCAAACCCAGGTACGCCACACTGATAACACGTCCCCGGGGATCGCGTTCGGGGTCCCCGAACGTCCCTATCTGCGCCAGATAAGGCACATCAGCAATGCCCGTCTCCTCGGCCAGTTCACGCCGAGCCGCCGCGGCGAGAGGTTCTGTGGTCTCCACAATCCCTCCAGGGAAAGCCCACATTCCCTCAAAGGGGGGATGCCCTCGACGAATCAGCAGGACATGTAAATGCCCCGCGGATGGAGCCACCAAAACCACATCCGCGGCCACTGTTGCGTAATGTCGTTTCTCTCCCATACCTGTTCGCCCTTTTTAGCCGTCCGCCTCCCACCATGGACAGGGGAAAAACGCTTCCACCGTCAGGGCCGAGCGCAAGGGACTCACTTACCACAATGTAATGCGCCGCTCCGTTCCTTCGCGCAAGCGTATAATATTCGGACGTAAAGACCACACAATAGCCGCTGCAATGCCCAGGCCGTACACCACATGGGCGAGGGGGACAATTTCCGAATGCCAGGCCCATACCCCCATTAAAACCAACAACCCACCCAATCCTACGGTTAACGTCCCAATGGACGCGTAACGGGTCAGGAAGAGGTTCACAACAGCCAGAGGAAGGACCACTGTTGCGGCCATGGGATTTAACACCGTCAGCGTGGCCGCACCTACCATACCGCCCGCCCCCCCTTGAAAGCCCAACCAAATAGGCCAATTGTGCCCAAGAACCGCGCCAACGCCGGCCAAAGCCACAGCCCACTCACTGCCAACATACGTGCGCACCAACCAAATCGCCAATATCCCCTTAACAATATCCCCTAACACCGTCAATGCAGCCGCGGTAACCCCTGCTGCCCGCCATACATTAGTACCTCCGGTGCGGCCACTGCCGTGCTTGCGCACATCCACCCCCCATGCTCGACCAACCAAGTAACCAACGGGAATGGAACCAAACAGGTACCCAACAATTAAACCCAAAACAACCGACACCATGTTACAACTTCCCCTTCTTTCATCAGGATAGAGTTTTTACACACCTTGCGTACAGTTGCATGATACTGACGGAAGCTGGAAGGCGCAAAGCTCAGAGGAACGTCCGAAGGTGACCTGCCTTTTTAAGAGAAGGGCCAAGGCCACACGTGTCACACCTGTGCAGCCCTGCAGATCTTCCACTCTTCCCTCAACGCAAATAGAGGGACGGCAGGGCATCCCCAGGCGACGCCCCGCCGTCCGTGAATTCCATCGCCAGAAACCTGCCCAACCCTTCACCTCACGACAAAGAGGCCAAGCGTTGTACCAGTTTCTCCTCTTCTTCCCGAAGTTTGGATAACTTCTCCCGCTCCCGGTTGACCACGTGCTCCGGTGCCCGCTCCACGAAATTCGCGTTGGCCAAAAGCGCCTCAGAGCGTGCAATCTGCTCCCGAACATTTTTCAGTTCTTTCTCAAGGCGTTGCCGCTCTGCCTCCAGGTCAATCATGCCTTCCAATGGCAAATGAACGGTAATGCCGCCTTCCACAACCGTCGCGGCCAGGGCCGGAGCATCCACATGCTCGGCAATGACCAAACGTTCGGGATCCAGCCGCGCCAACTGAACAAGCACATCACGCATGGATTGCACCAGCGCCAATTGTTCTCCCGCGGCAACGATCGCGGGGATACGCTTACCCGGTTCCACGCTGTACTCCGCCCGCACATTACGAATGGAGCGGATAAGATCCCGGATGCGGTAGAAGTCGGCTTCGATCTCCGGTTCCCGGGGCCCCGCTTCTGGCCAAGGAGATAACATGATGCTCTCGCCCTGGTGGGGCAACTGCTGCCAGATAGCCTCGGTAATAAAGGGCATGTACGGGTGAAGCAGACGGAGGGCCTTCTCCAGGGTGTAGATGAGCACCCGTCGCGTCCGCTCTTTCGCGGATTCGTCCTCTCCGTAAAGAGCAATCTTGGCAATTTCCAGGTACCAGTCGCAGTACTCGCTCCACAGGAAATCGTAGATCTGCCGCCCAGCCTCTCCGTACTGAAATTCCTGGAAAAGCCGTTCCACTTCCGCGTTCAAGTGCTCCACCCGGCTGAGAATCCAGCGGTCGGACAGGGTGAGGTCCGGGCCGTCTGGTCGCTCAGTGACTGGCTCTTGATCCTCTCGCAAGTTCATCAACACGAACCGGGCCGCGTTCCAGATCTTGTTGGCAAAGTTGCGGTTGGCCTCGATGCGGCTCTCACTCAATTTCATGTCATTGCCCGGGGTGGAGCCGGTGAGCAGGGTGAAGCGCAACGCGTCAGTACCGTATTTCTCCACCATGTCCAGGGGATCGATGACGTTGCCCCGGGACTTGCTCATCTTCTGGCCGTGTTCGTCCCGAATGAGGCCGTGGAGGTAGACGTAGTAGAAGGGCACCTGTCCCGTCATCTCCATGCCCAGCATAATCATGCGGGCCACCCAGAAGAAGAGAATATCGTAGCCTGTCTCAAGCATGGTGGTGGGGTAAAATTTGCGCAGGTCCTCGGTATCGTCAGGCCAGCCGAGGACACCTTCTGGCCATAGGCCAGAGGAGAACCAGGTGTCAAGCACGTCCTCATCCTGGTGAATGTGGGTGCTGCCACACTTCTCACAACGCTCCGGGTCCTCTTCAGCCGCCCACATGTGACCACAATCATCACAATACCACACAGGGATCCGATGGCCCCACCACAACTGGCGGCTGATGCACCAATCGCGGATGTTCTCCATCCAGTGGAAGTATTGTTTGTTGAACCGCTCCGGAATGATGCGAATGGTGCCGTTTCGCACTGCTTCGATGGCAGGCTTGGCCAACGGCGGCGTGTGCACAAACCACTGGGTGGAGATGAGGGGCTCGATGATGGTGCCACAGCGCTGACAGTGGCCTACTGCGTGGGTGTGAGGCTTCTCGTCAATGACCAGGCCTGCAGCGCGCATGTCCTCCCACAGTTTTTTCCGGGCCTCAAACCGATCCAGCCCCGCGTAAGGGCCCGCGTTTTCGTTTAGGGTCCCATCCTCGTTCATAATGTTGACGATGGGCAGGTTGTGCCGCTGGCCGATCTCGTAGTCCGTGGGGTCATGGCCCGGGGTGACTTTGAGCGCGCCCGTGCCGAACTCCCGGTCCACGGCCTCATCCGCGATGACAGGAATCTCCCGGTTGAGCATGGGCACCAGCGCTGTCTTGCCAATGTATTCCTTATATCGCTCATCCTCCGGGTGCACGGCCACCGCGGTATCCCCTAAGATGGTTTCGGGCCGGGTAGTGGCCACAGGAATGTATCCCCCATCCTTCAGGGGATATTTGAAGGTGTAAAGTTTGCCCTCCTCTTCTTTGTACTCCACCTCCAGGTCAGAGATAGCAGAACCACAGCGAGGACACCAGTTCACCAGGTAGTTTCCTCGGTAAATAAGTCCTTTGTTGAAGAGGCGCACAAACGCGGTCCGAACCGCGCGACTGAACCCTTCGTCCAGGGTGAACCGTTCCCGCTTCCAATCGCAGGAAACGCCCAGACGGCGGTGCTGTTCCATGATGCGGCCGTGGGATTGTTCCTTCCACTGCCAGACGCGCTCCAGGAACTTTTCTCGGCCCAGGTCATGCCGGGTGAGCCCCTCCTTGGCAATTTCCCGTTCTACCACGTTCTGGGTGGCGATGCCCGCGTGGTCCACACCCGGTACCCACAGGGTGAGATGTCGCTTCATGCGATGGTAGCGGGTCATCAAGTCCTCCAGGGACGCGGTAAGGGCATGCCCCATGTGGAGGGAGCCGGTCACGTTGGGCGGGGGCATGGTGATGACGAAGGGAGGCTTGTCCGGATCGTACAGGCCGTGTTCCTCCTGGTACTCAGGCCGGAAAAACCCCTGGCTGTCCCACCAATCGTAGAGTTTGGTCTCGAATTCCTCGGGATTATACCGTTTGGGTAAAGTGCGTCGGCTGCGCTCTGTATCCTGGCTCATATGCCACACCTCCCTGGACGTAATAAGTGACGATAAGGGCATAACCATTAAAAGGGAGCATTCGCAGGCCGGCCCAGGCCGTCACCCGACCACCTGTTAACACCAAGTCCTCCTCTATCCCCCTGAACCGGCAGGGCCCTGTGCAGGCGTTCGTGCTCCCCGTTAGATCATAAAAACCCCCTTCCGTCGCAAGGACGAAAGGGGGACCTTCCGCGGTACCACCTTGCTTCCGGGAATAGGGCAATGGGAAGAATGATTCCACGCCCCGCCGGCCTGCGGGCCGGTCCCGGCTCTCTGACGGCTGTAACGGGCCAACCCGGCAAGGAGTAGTGGGGCATTTGCCCGTTCCCCCTTGCGACTCCCCGGCGACTTCGGCGTGGCTGACGTCGAGGCGGGCTTCCAGCCGCTGACCCGCCCTCTCTGGCGACCGCTTAACGCCTACTCCTCCGGTTCACCGTCTTTGACATGATTCAGATTATGCAAAGATTATAAGTAAAGAACGAACTCCCTGTCAAACGCGCCTTGCTTTCCCTCACCAAAACACCCAGATCTCCAGGAACGCACGGTACCATCAAACAGGCTTGCCTATCCCTGCCCCCCTCGCTATACTCTCACATGTTACTGCAGCCGAACGTAAAGATGTGTTTGATTGCCGGCAAACGACCGTTTCAACGTGAGGCCCTATATGAACGTAATGGTGGTCATTCCAACTTATAACGAAGCGGACAACATCGCGGAACTCACCGACGCCCTGTTCGCTCTCGCAATTCCGGATCTCCACGTCCTGGTTGTGGACGACGCGTCCCCGGATGGAACCGGGGAAATTGCCGAAGGACTTAAACAGGTATACCCTGGCCAAATGCACGTCATCCACAGGGAAGGAAAATTGGGGCTGGGCACCGCTTATATCACAGGATTTAAGTATGCCCTCAACGCGGGCGCCCAAACCGTTGTGCAGATGGACGCGGACTTCTCCCATCGGCCCGAGTACATCCCCCAAATGCTGGACGCGCTCGCGGAGTACGACCTGGTTATCGGATCCCGATATGTGCCCGGCGGAAAATTGGACGAACGCTGGTCCTGGTGGCGGTATCTCCTCTCCTGGTGGGCAAACTCGGTGTACGTGCGCCTGATCCTGAACACCCGAGTGAAGGATGCAACCGCGGGCTTTCGCGCGTGGCGCCGCAGCACCCTGGAAGGCATGAATCTGGACCGCATCCGATCCAATGGGTATATCTTTCAGGTGGAAATGGCCTACGTGGCCGAACGGCTAGGCTATCGCATTCTGGAGATTCCCATCTACTTTGAGGACCGACGCATTGGCAAGTCCAAGATGACGGTGCCTGTCAAGTTGGAGGCAGCCTGGCGAGTCTGGCAAATCCGCTGGCGTCACCGCCACTTGAGCCCCCAGGACCGGGTCCACAGTGGGTGAGGGACGAACACAATGAGCCGCATGGACGGAGTGAAGAGCCGCCTTAAACCCCTGGCCCGACACAGCATTCCTCTGGCCGTCCTCTTTCTGTTACCCTTGCTTTGGTTCTGGCCTGTGGTGCTGGGCGGAAAAACTCTTCTCCCCGCGGATAACCTGTTCACCTTCCAGCCCTGGAAGGCCTTCGCCTCCCAGATGGGGGTCACTGTTCCCCACAACACCCTGCTCTCAGACCTGATCCTGGAGAATTACGCGTGGAAGACCTTCCTGCGGGAGTCGTTTCGCCACGGCAGCCTTCCCCTCTGGAACCCGTACCTGTTCTCGGGCATGCCCTTTCTCGCGGGGGGCCAGCATTCTGGCCTGTATCCGCTGAGCCTGGTGTACTATGTGATCCCCCTGGCCCGAGCCTATGGGGTCTTCACCTGGCTCCAACTGGCCCTGGCCGGAATGAGCATGTACGCGTTGGCCATCATTTGGAAGCGCAGCCCTGGGGCGGCGCTGTTCGCGGGCGTAGCCTATCAATTCTCGGGATTCTTCATTGTCAGTGTGGTGTTCCCCATGATCATCGCGGCCGCGTCCTGGTTACCCCTCCTCCTGGGCCTAATGACTTTGATCTTCCGCAAGCAGCAGGAGAAGGGCCGCGGCAGTTTCAACCCGACGCCGTATGTGGCCGCGTTCGCGGTGATACTGGCGCTGACCACCCTGGCCGGACATGTGGAGATCCTGTACGATACGCTTATCGTGCTGGCCGCGTTCGGCTTGTGGGAGGTGGCTATAACCTGGAAAAAGGTCCGGGCGTGGTGGCCGGCCGTGCGCACCGGCCTCTGGGTGCTCGCGGGCGGGCTGTTGGGCTTGGGCATGGGCGGCATCCAGTTTCTGCCCCTGTATGAACTGGCCAAACAGAACTTTCGCGAAGGGTCGGCCTCGCTGGGCCAGATTCTCGGCTGGGCCTGGCCTACCCGTCACGTACTCACTTTCTTCCTGCCCGATGTGTTCGGCAACCCAGCCCATCACCGCGTTTTCGACCCGTGGACGCGCCAGTTTGTGCCCATTACCCGCAACGCGCTGGGCGAGATGATCACAACGCCCTTCTGGGGCATCAAAAATTACGTGGAGGGAGGAAATTACCTGGGCATATTGACGTGGGTGTTCGCGGCTATCGCGGTGCTGGCAGCAGCCCAGGCCTATCTAAACCGGCGGCGAGGTACCCGCCCCGCGGTGGATGTCCCCACCTCCACGTTCCTGTTCCAACTTCTCCTGGCCCTGATCTCCCTCTCCTTTGCCTTTGGACTCCCCACGTACGCGCTGCTCTATTACCTGTTGCCGGGATACAAACAACTGCACTCGCCCTTCCGCTGGGTGTGGCCCTTTACGCTGAGCATGGTGACACTGGCCGCGTTCGGGGTGGACGTGGTGCGCGCGCAGGTGCAAGCCCGACACTGGCCGCGCGCGTTCTCCCTGCTCTGGGGCGGAGTGCTGGCCGCGCTCGCGGGTGTGGTGGTGGTGCTCGTGACAACGGTGGTGGTCCCGGGGCCCTTCATCGCGCTGGGTGAGAGGGTGCTGGTCGCGTCCGACCTGGCTCGAATGGCGTTCCCCGACGGGAGGATGTTCTGGGCGTACCAGTGGGGAAATCTGGGGAAATTGGCTATCGCGCTCCTGGGCGCGGGCGTGGTCCTGGGCCTGGCCCGTCACGCGGCGCGCTCTTCGCCTTCTCGTGAACAAACCCACCTCTACGTGCCTGTGGCCATCCTGCTCCTCCTGCTGGACCTCTGGCTCATCGGGGGGACGTTTAACCCCGCGGTGGACCCCAAACTGCTCTCCTTTACCCCACCGTCGGTCCAATTTCTGGAGGAACACCTGGATGAGCACGCGCCGTGGCGGTTTACGTCGTTTGAGGTCCCAGGCGCGACCACAAAGACCATGAACGCGAATTCGGGATGGTGGCATCACTTGCAGGATGTGCGCGGCTATGATTCCATCATCCTCAAGCAGTATGTCCGCTACATGGAGCAAATTGAACCCCAGGGCCAACTGTTGTACAACCGCATCAGTCCCTTCTTCGACCCGCATTCCCTGACTCACCCGCTGACGCATTTGCTGGGGGTGAAGTACGTGGTGACCGAGGTGCCCCTGGAGGTGGAGGGGTATCGCCTGGTGTACGAGGGGGAGGTGCGCATCTACGAGAACACGCGCGCGTTTCCGCGCGCGTTTCTGATGACGTGCACGGCTTCGGGACGGGCTTTATCCCTGTACCCGGAGGATCCGGCCACGACGCTGGTGCTGGATCGCCCGGGAGAGGAAGCACGACAGTGGGTGGAATGCCATCTGCAGCCGGCACATATCGAACGCTATACCCACAATCAGGTGTTCATCCGCACGAACACCCAGGCCCCGGCGTGGCTGGTACTGACGGACGCATACTTTCCGGGCTGGAAGGCATATCGCCGCCTGCTAGAGAGCACCGAGGAGGTACAATTGGACATCTGGCGGGCGGACGGAAATTTCCGCGCAGTGGAGGTCCCCCCTGGAGAGTATGAGGTCCGATTTAAGTATACACCCATGTCGTTTAAGTTGGGGCTGTACCTTTCCTTCCTCGCGGGTGTGGGCACGTTCCTGTTGCTGGGGTTCTGGGTGTGGGGACGCTATTATCGCGAGCCGGAGGAACAGGATGAGATCAAGGTGGTAGCCAAAAATTCTCTCATCCCCATGTTGATGAACATTCTCAATCGGTTCATCGACTTCGCGTTCGCGATGCTGCGCCTGCGCATCCTCAGCCCCGGCGGGGAGGGCGCGTACACGTTTGCTATTGCGTATTATGGCTTCTTCGAGATCTTGATCCGCTTTGGGCTGGGGGCCTTGATCACCCGGGATGTGGCCCAGGATAAAAACCGAGCCAACCGTTATCTCAGTAACGCGGTTATCCTGCGGACGATCTTGTGGGTGGGATCGCTACCAGTGCAGGCGTTAATCGTGTGGGCATACGTGAAGTTCGGGGATCTGAGCATGGCCGAGGTGCAGACGATTGCGCTCTTCACGCTGGCCTTGCTCTTCGCCTCTTACGCGGACGCGATTTCGTCCCTCTTCTACGCGTGGGAGAAGATGGAATACCCCGCGGGCATTGCCTCGGCCATTGTGTGGCTAAAGGTGGCCCTGGGCGCGCTGGTGCTCCTCCTGGGCGGAGGATTTGTCGGCCTGGCCGGAGTCGCGCTGTTGATGAATGTGATTCAGACCATCTGGCTCTACCTGTTACTGCGACGCACGCTCTTCCCTCCCCACTGGGAAGTGGATTGGAGCCTGCAACGCTGGATGCTGGGGGAGGCCGGACCGCTGATGATCAATCATCTCCTGGCCACCATCTTCTTCCGCATCGATATGTGGATTTTGCGCCCTGTGCGAGGGGAGACAGAGGTGGGCTGGTATTCGGCCGCGTATAAGTACCTGGACGGCCTGAATGTGATCCCCGCGTACTTTTCCCTGGCCCTGTTTCCACTCATGTCCCGCTACGCGCATGACCCAGAGGGCGCCCTGGCTCGGGCATACCGGGTCTCCCTCCGCCTGCTTATTATGACCGCGATCCCGGTGGTGGTGTTTGTGCTCTTCACCGCGGACCTGTTGATTCAAATACTAGGCGGCGCGAAGTTTCTGCCTTATTCCGCGTGGGCGCTCCGCCTGCTCATCCTCTCCATTCCCTTTGGCTTTGTGAACAGCCTGACCCAGTACGCGCTCATCGCGGTGGGCCAGCAGCGGTTTCTCACCCGCGCGTTCCTCATTGGCGTGACGTTCAACATTGTCACCAATATCCTCCTGATACCCCGCTACGGATTCCAGGCCGCGGCGTTCACTACCATCCTCAGCGAAATCGCCCTCCTCATCCCCTTCTACTACGGTGTCCGCAAGTACATCGCCCCACTCCCCTGGGTGGACCTGTATTGGCGTCCGGTGGTCGGAGGCGCGGTGATGGCTGGGATTATCCATCTCCTGTGGCCTATCGCCCCCCTGGTGGGGATTGGGGTGGGCTTTCTGGGATACGGCATCACGCTCGTGCTAGTGGGCACTCTCCGCCACCCGGATATCGCGCCCTTCCTGGCCGGCCGGAAATACCTTCAGCCCCTGTTGGGCATCAGAGGGTGAAGGCATTAACTTTAGCCCAGCGACCCAGGGCAGGAAGCCGTCGGCCCCCATTCCACCGCCCCCCTGTTCAGCGAACGGATACGATCTCGGGCTGGGAAATGCTGTATTTGCACCCTGTGAACTGATGTCATATAATTGTCACACCCAATGTCTACGTGAGGAGCATATCCTATGCACACACAAGCCCTCGCCCGGCAAGTACAACAAAATACGGCCACCATCGAAGAACTCCAAAACCTAATGGCCGAACTGCTTCGCGCCCAAATACGGACCGAAAGAAACCTCCAACAACTTCAACAGGTAGTACACGAACTCGAAAAGGAAATGCGTGATTTCAAGAACGAGATGCTCGCATTTAAGGATGAAATGCAGGCATTCAAAGAAGAGGAACAACGGGCGCGGGAAGAAGCAGAGCGAGAACGTCGTGAAATGAACCGCCGGTGGGGGGAACTTGCGAACAAGATGGGGACTCTGGCCGAAGATCTTGTGGCGCCTAACATTCCGCGCGTCCTCCGCGACCTTTTAGGATGCCCATCTGAACGCATCCAGTTCTCCGGGGTGCGCATTCGCAAACGACACGCTTCCCAATCCCATCGGGTTAAAGAATTTGATGTGGTGGTCATTTGTGATGACTACGTCCTCATCAACGAAACCAAAAGTTCTTTGAACCCCAGGGATGTGGATGATTTTGTCGCCACCTTGGAGGGTATCCGCGACTTCTTTCCTGAACACCGGGAGAAGAAATTCATCGGTGCTATCGCCACCCTCTACATGCCCCCTGAAGTCGCCAAATACGCCGAGCGAAAGGGCCTTCTCGCGCTGGGCTTTGGGGAAGAAAACATGGACTTGCTTAACACGCCAGGCTTCACGCCTAAACTCTTCTGAGGCCCTCCATGATTTGGCTGATCCTCGCCCTTGGTATCGCCATCGTGGACTGGATCGCGCTGGTCCGGGGATGGCGTTGGTTGGATTACATGGCAAAGCCCGGCGTTATGGGCTCTCTCCTGGTGGGCATGTGGAGCACACTAGAGACCCCCTGGTCCAGTGGATTCACCTGGGGCGTGCTGTTCTCGCTGGCCGGGGACATCTTCCTCATGCTCCCTCGGGAACGGTTCATCGCGGGGCTCACCGCTTTCCTCTTCGCTCACGTGGCCTACATCGTCGGATTCACTCCCACCCACCTCACCCCCACGTGGGAAATCGGACTCCTCGCCGTAGTGCTAGGCGGTTTAGGCTTGTTCCTGGGAAAACGCATCCTTCACGGCGTCCGCAAACGGGGCAACCCGATCCTCACCCGCGCCGTAGGTTTCTACATTGGAGTTATTACCCTCATGCTCTTTAGCGCGTGGACAACCTGGTGGCAACCCCAATGGTCCCACCCATCCGCAATGCTTGTCGGGTTCGGTGCCACCTTCTTCCTCCTCTCCGACGCAATGTTGGCGTGGAACCGCTTCGTACAACCATTTCCCCACGCCCGCCTTAAGGTACGAATTACCTACCACTTAGGACAGATCCTGCTGGTATGGGGTGTCCTCCTAAGGGCTCAGACTTCTTTACTTCCCTAAACAGCGAAAATCCTTGCCCCTCCATGCATTTAGATTACAATTAATTGCAGGACAACAACTGAGCGAACAACACCCGGCCCACAACTCAGTGCTTTACACCGCAGCACAAAAACACACTCTATTCATCAACGAGGTGTAACCAAAAGGCGCACACAGGGCGTCCAAAGCCACTCCTGCACGTGGAACAAACACTTCACGTAAAATATCCCCGATTCAACCCTTCTGTTTAACTGGGGAGGTGGACCATGAACGGAATAAGGAAAACGCTTGTCCTGCTACTCACCTTCACGCTCATACTCACCGGGTGCTCGAGCAAGACTCCTACCCCAACGCCGGTTCCACCGACGCCTACATCCCCGCCACCGACACCGACCAGCCCTCCCACACAACCACCGACACCCACGCCGGCTCCCGCAACAGCGGAACCTACCGCAACACCCACACCTGCTGTAAGTCCGGGTACGTGGGAACACACTGTTACCCTCACGGCTCTGGCCTATGTCAAAACCCCGCAGGGTGCCAAAGGTGCCACCAACACCGTGACCATCACTGTTCGGCGCAAAAAAGAACCCAGGTTGCGGGTGGGCTTCTACGACACCGAAGTTGGAGGCACAGGGCCTATGTGGCGGGCCTCCGGATGGACCGCGGTAACAGTGGCCAGTATGCTCCTGGGAGTCAACCCGCAGATGTTCGACTTCACCTTTGACGCGGGCGGCGGTTACATTGATGGACCCAGCGCGGGTGCATTGACCACCATTGGCGTCCTCGCGGCCCTCCTCGGTGACACGCCGCGAGACGACGTAACCATGACGGGAACCATCAACCCAGATGGCACCATCGGGCCGGTAGGCGGCATCTCCCACAAACTGGAAGGGGCCAAGGCCGCGGGGAAGAAAATCGTCCTTATCCCTGCGGGACAGCGATACGACTACGATGAAAACCTGAAAAAGCAAGTGGATTTGGTCAAAAAAGGGAAGAAACTGGGATTAGACGTGCGCCTGGTCAGCAACATCTTTGACGCGTACAAAATTTTCACCGGCAAACCACTTCCTCTCCCCCGCCCGACGGGGACAGCCCAACTTCCAGCGGCCGCGTTTGACAAATTAGAGGCCGGCGCGCGCTATTGGCTAAGCCGATACGAGGACGCGCGAAATCGCTTCAAGAACCTACCCGAAGAAATCCAGCAAGATCGTATGCCCCTTTACGGCGACGAACAAGCCCAACTGGCGCGCTCCGCGCTGGAACAGGGCATGGCTGCAGTAGCCTACCAACGGGCCATAGAAGCCGCCATCGACGCGGAAACCAGTCTTCAAGCCGGCCTGCTGGACCAACTGTACAACGAAAATCCCGACGACCTCCAGGCCCTTATCAACCACGTCAAAGCCGCGCGATCCAGTCAGGAAGCCATGCAAGGCGTTATCGAACGTCTGGCCGCGGAGACCCCCCGCACCGTGAGCGATGCCATCGCCCTCATGGACGCGTGGTCCGTGCTGGCTGACGCCTGGGGCTCGAACGTTAAAGGTGACCTTGTAATACAGCAATTCGTTCAGACCTGGCAGAAGGCTCAACAGGGCGAAGAAGTGAACCTGGACCAGGCCCTGGATCTCCTTTGGGAGGCAGTGTACAACTACACGGTTGCCAATGAGGACCTGGAAATCGCCCGTCAAAGCGCTGAAATCGGCCTAGGGTTTGGCCAATCCCCGACCCCTCAGCCGGAGCGTCTTCTGGCCATGGCTGAACTCCTCCGCCACGCAGCCGACGCCAACATGGAACTCTTCGAGAGCATCGTGGTGGACAACCTAGCCAAACAATACGGCATCTCCCGAGAAGCCGCGCGGATGCGCCTCGCCTCCTGGGATCCGCTTTACGAAAACGCGTGGATGGCCAAATTAGGGTACCACGCACTCAAGGAAGAAGTATGGGAGGAACCCTCCCACGCGCTCATGGAACTGGGCTCCAGTTTAACCGCGTGGGCTGGCACAGCAGCGCTCATCGCCAAATACTACAGCCTGGGGGCCCAGACCGACCAAGAGGGCAACCTCCTGGGTTATCGGAACGAAAAAGCCCTGGTAGAAATGTTACGCTTGGCCGAAGGCCGCGCGCGGGACATGTGTGATCTCACCGCCGACGAAACCCCCGTGTGGCCACTCTTCTACCTGAACGTAGCCCAAATCTGGCGTCAGGGAACCCCTGAAGACCAACTCTGGTCCCTGTACTACTACTGGCAATCCATCGCTGAGGCCCAGATGACCGCCTACTTCTCCGGCTTCTACGGAAACGCGATCAAGGAGGAACTGGAACGCAGCGGACGGCCCACCGAATTACTCCACATCTGGGATCTGCCGGCCCGCTAACAACGCGCGCATTGGAAACACACACTACCCCGGGGAGGGAATTGTCCCTCCCCGGATCATGTCCCCTCCTCCTCTGCCTCCGTTGACACGGACGAACGGGCGGGAAGTGCATCGCGCACGCGCCGCATCTCCGCTTCCAAACTTTGCAGGCGATTTTGCAAACGTGCCAGCATCCACGCCATGATCAACAGAGCAACAAGAGGCAACAACATAAAAATGCACACCACACCGCCTAAGGCTATCTCCACGTTCCCCATTTTTCATCTCCTTTTCCACTCAAAGGAGCCCGGTTTTCAACGGGGCCCATCACCTCAATTCGCGCCCTTCAGGGATCCACAAAACAGCCTCAACTGTGGGACAACACATAGGATCTGCCCACGTCAAAAGCGCGGAAATTCAAATCCAGGAAACGGGAAGGCACTCGCCGCTCCATCGCGCGGCGCCACACCTCGTCCGGCACATCCAGGAACGTCGACAGCGCGCCGAGCAACACCATATTTGCCGCCTTCGCATTACCCAATTCCTCAGCCAAGCGCGTGCCGGGCACCCAGTACGCCTGCCGAATTGCTTGGGCAACCCACGAACGTACCTCATCCTCCTCCGGATACACCCCCTTCCCCGCGGTCACCGTAATCGGGTAAATAGGATGAGGGTCTGCAATCACCACACTATCAGGGTGCAACAAATCCAGGTAGCGCAACGTCTCTAGCCGTTCCAGGGAGATAAGGACATCCACCTCTCCCTTACCGATTAACGGAGAGAACACCTCTGGCCCCCACCGAACGTGACTGTTCACACTGCCGCCCCGTTGCGACATACCGTGCACTTCCGACTTCTTCACATCCAGATTCAAGAGCAGTCCCGCTTCAGAAAGCACATTGCTCGCCAGCAAAACCCCCTGTCCGCCCACGCCAACCACCAAGAAGTTCAGGTGTTCCTTGCCATTCAGCACAGACATGGTCACCTCCACGCAGTTCGGGTTCTCACTCGTTCAGAATTTGCGCCCTGAACGTAATCGCCTTCTGAGGACACACTTGCGCACACAGTTCACAGCCCGTGCACAGAAGCGGATCGATCTCCACCTTTTGGCGCCCACTGGGAATGTGGATAGCCTTACTTCGCACCAGTGCGGGACATCCTGTCTGCAAACAAACACCACAGCCATCACACAGATCCAGATTTACCTTTAAGGGCACATACTTCTTCCGCTCCTCGGGCAACAGCGCGCACGGATGACGGGCAATCAGCACAGCCGGCTCATCCAAACGCTTGTACTCCTTCAACACCTGTTCCACCTTCTTCTCATCGTACGCGTCCACTGTAGTCACGTGGCGAATGCCAATAGCCCGAACCAACGCCTCGATATCCACCTCCTGGGTGCGTTCCCCCATCAACGTCTCCCCTGTCCCGGGGTTAGGCTGATCTCCCGTCATAGCAGTTACCCGATTGTCCATTATCACCACGATAACCGGGCTACGATTGTAGGCAACATTGACAAGCGCGGGGATACCGGTGTGAAAGAACGTAGAATCGCCGATTACGGCCACGTGTTTTTCCGGACTTCCTGCTTTGGCCGCGCCATGAGCCACACCAATACCAGCCCCCATACATCCCGTCGTGTGAATCGTGTTCAAGGGCGGCACAACACCCAGGGTATAGCACCCAATATCCCCGTTGACCGGGAGATGTAACTTCTTAATAGCCCAGAACACCCCTCGGTGGGGACATCCTGGACAGAGGACAGGGGGACGGCCGGGCAATTCGGGGAGATTGGGCACGGACACACGGGTAGGCCGCGCGCTTTCGGGAAGAAGGCCGGCCGCGATGGCTGCCTCACGCACCACGTGGGGATCGAATTCCCCAATCAGCGGGAAAATGCTCTTCCCCTCAACGGGAATTCCCATCATGCGCACATGCTCTTCAATAAACGGATCCAATTCCTCCAGCACAATGAGGCGTTTCACCTTCCGGGCAAAATCCGCGATGAAGTCCCGGGGCAGCGGCCACACCATACCCAGTTTGAGAATGGACGCGTGGGGAAAAACCTCTCGTGCGTACTGATAAGCAATGCCGCTGGTAATAATACCCAGGTCCGCGTCGCGCATTTCCACCCGATTCAAGGGAAAAGATTCCGCGTACTCCGCGATCTGCCGAATTCGTTCTTCCACGACAGGGTGTCGTTTTCGCGCGTTTGCGGGCACCATCACATACTTGGACGGGTTGCGCGGAAAACGACGCACCCGAGGAGGGTATTCCACCCGCATTCCCACTCGGACACGACTAAAGCCGTGAGAAATGCGGGTGGTCGAACGCACAATCACCGGTGTATCGAACATCTCCGAGAGATCCAGGCCCGCCATCACCATATCGCGAGCATCTTGACTGTCGGCCGGGTCCAAACATGGAACACGCGCGAACTTCGCGTAATTCCGTGTATCCTGTTCGTTCTGGGAGGAATGCATACCGGGATCGTCGGCCACCGCGATCACCAGCCCTGCTTCCAACCCGGTCATGGACGCGTAGAAAAACGCGTCCGCGGCCACGTTCAGGCCCACGTGTTTCATTGTGGCGAGAGATCGGCGCCCCGCATAAGCAGCACCAATGGCCGCGTCCAGGGCCACCTTTTCATTAGGAGCCCACTCCGCGTAAATGCCGGGGAATCGAGCAAACGTCTCCAGGATTTCCGTACTCGGTGTTCCCGGGTAACCGGAAGCGAACACCACCCCTGCCTCCCATGCGCCACGGGCAATGGCCTCATTGCCGGAGAGGAGAACCCACGTCTCCTGGTCTTCGGAGGGAGTTGCATCCTGAGGAGAAGCATCGAGGGCACGCGTTTGAGCCGTATCCACAACCATGTGTTCACCTCCCAACGTTGGGTTCTGTGTGCACTCCACGTTGAGGCACACGTAAGCATCCTTAGCGAGAAATCTCCTGGTACATCACCTGCTCCTTGCAGGATTATAAAGTAACTTCCTAGAACAGGCCAGTCAACAGGGACTCGCGAGGACAGGATCATCCTCCCACGTCCTGCTGATTAACGCGATCGCGCGCCGCCAAGCAATCCGTCCGGAGGGGGAAATGCGTATGTCTTGAACAGACTGGTTCTTTAAATAACGCCAATTGGCGACATAAAATTGCTTCTTATGTATCAGGCCCTATAATATCCTTCGGCCTCTGTTGTTTTGCGCTCTTTGACACCACACCCTAGAACGAGATCGATGAGCGGATTGAAGAGGGGCATCACTCCTCTTACAACCTAAAACGCGTACGGGAGGGAGAACCATGCGACGCCTAGCGATCGGTGTGTTAATCCTGTCCTTAGTTCTGCTGTACAGCATCCCCGTCTTTGCTCAGGAAACCCAGCAAGACCCTCTGATCATCTCCACGCGATATCCAGCCATTGTCGTTGAAGCGAACCAAACTGTGAACATCTCCCTCAACATCGAGAACAAAGCGGACACAGCGCAGATCGTCCACTTTGAAATGAAGGAGATCCCCGAAGGCTGGAAAGCCACATTCCGTGGCGGTGGACGCATCATCAAAGCGGTATACGTTCGCCCCAACCGAGAAGCGTCCATTGATTTACGTCTGGAGCAGCCGAAGAATGTGGAGGCTAAGACCTACAAGTTCGTTGTGCTGGCGAAGAGCAACATTGCCCAGGCTGAACTCCCCATTGAGTTAACTGTGCAAGAAAAACTTCCCCCCAAGTTGAAGTTCGAGGTGGAACTTCCTCGCCTGCGGGGGACCACGTCCACCAACTTCCGCTTTGAGGCCACACTCAAAAACGACGGAGACGAGGACCTCACCGTGAACCTGGAAGCGGACGCTCCGCCTGGATTCCAGGTAGTCTTCAAGCCGGGGTACAGTTCCCAGGAAGTGACGAGCCTGCCCGTGAAAGCCAACAGTTCCAAACGGCTGAACATTGAAGTCCGTGTGCCGAGAAGCACACAAGCAGGGACATATCCCATCCACGTGCGAGCGGTGGGTGGAGGCGCGGAAGCCACAGTGGACCTGGCCGTTGAGATCACAGGGCAGGCCGATCTCTCCGTCACCGCGCCAGAAGGGCGTCTGACAGCCAACGCGTACGTGGGCAAGGAAACGCCCGTCAAGATCATCGTGCAGAACCTGGGCACGGCGCCGGCCATGAACGTGGAAATGAGCGCGACAGAGCCCAGCGGGTGGAAAGTGGAGTTCGAGCCCAAGCGCATCGAGAAGATCCCCGCGGGCCAGCAGGTTGAAGTCACGGCCAAAATCCGCCCATCCGACAAAGCGATTGCCGGCGACTACATGGTTACCATTCGTGCCACAGCCGAAGGGGGCGTGTCTGACTCCACAGACTTCCGCATTACCGTGCTCACCTCCACCATGTGGGGAGTAGTCGGTGTGGGCCTAATCGCCATTGCCGTCATCATTGTGGGCCTCGCGGTCATGCGCTTTGGCCGACGGTAAGAGGAAGAGGAGAATCCGGGGCAGCGCGTTGTCAGGGCCACCCTAGCCCTGCAACGTGCCCCGGCAAACCACAACCATTTAAGGGAGGCGGGTATGGCCGAGTTCGTGGTGGAAACTCGGAACCTGACCAAGCACTACAACGGCAATGTGGCCGTCGATCACCTAAACCTACGCGTCCAGGAAGGAGAAGTATTCGGCATCCTGGGACCCAATGGATCGGGCAAGACGACGACCATCCTCATGCTCTTGGGCTTGACCGAGCCGACAGAAGGGGAAGCGCGCGTCCTGGGATTTGACCCCTTACGCCAACCCCTCAGTGTCAAGCGTCATGTGGGATATCTGCCTGACCAAGTCGGGTTTTACGACGAACTAACGGCCTGGGAGAACCTGGCCTACATTGCCAAGTTAAACGGCATCCCACGACGGGAGTACCAGCAGCGGATCAACGCATCCCTGGAACGAATGGGACTCCTTCACGTCGCGCACAAGCCTGTGGGGACGTTCTCCCGAGGCATGAAACAACGGCTGGGGGTTGCTGAACTGCTCCTCAAACAGCCGCGGCTGGTCATCCTGGATGAGCCCACCCAGGGTTTGGACCCGGCCGGCGCGCTGGAATTCCTGGAGATCATCCATGACCTCAAGACAGAGGGGATCAGCGTTATCCTGGCCTCGCACTTGCTGCACCAGGTACAGGCTGTGTGTGATCGGGTCGGCCTCTTCTACAAGGGTCAAATGGTCCTGGAAGGGGGTGTCCGGGAGTTAGCCCACCGAGTACTGGGAGGTGGATATCACATTCGGCTCGAGGCAGATGGCGACGTGGCCGCCCTTACCGGTGTTCTGCGGAATTTGGCCGGGGTGGTCAAAGTCGAGCACGTGGGCGACCGGACATACGAGATCCTGGCTACGGAAGACATCCGACCCAACGTGGCCCAAGCCATTGTGCAGGCCGGGGGGAAATTGCTATCCCTGTCCCTGGACGAACCCAACCTAGAGGAAATCTACGCTCGCTACTTCAAGGAGGTGAACAATGAGCGCGCAAGTGATGCCGCGTGAGGTAACGCGAGAAGGTTCTCCCTGGCGCGGCATGTGGGCTGTGGTGGCAAAGGAAATGGCGGACAACCTGACAAGCGCGCGCATGCAAATTTTGGAATTCCTCATCGCCCTGACCGCGTTGGGAGCGGTATACGGTGCAATTCAAAGCATTATGGAAACCGTGGGAGAGGATCCGTTCGTGTTCCTCAAATTATTCACGGCCAATCGTGATCCACTACCTGCTTTTGTAGAATTCCTGGGTTTTCTTGTGCCGTTAGTCGCGATTGCGCTGGGTTTCGATTCCATTAACGGCGAATTCAACCGCCGCACAATGTCGCGCGTACTCGCCCAACCCATTTATCGAGATGCCCTGCTGTTTGGCAAGTTCCTGGCCAACCTCTTCACCCTGGCCCTGGTATTAACCGCCATCTGGCTTCTGATCATCGGCTTTGGCATTCTCAAACTGGGGTTACCGCCGGGAGAAGAGGAAATCGCTCGCGCTCTGTGGTTTCTTGTGGCAACCATCTTCTATGGAGGAATTTGGCTAGCACTGGCCATGGTCTTCTCCATCTCCTTCCGCCAACCGGCCACAGCAGCCATGGCCTCCATTGCCATGTGGTTATTCTTCACTGCATTTTGGGGCATGGTTGTGCGCATCCTGGCTCAGATCATTAGCCCCATCCGTTTCGGATTCCCTCAGGAGCAGATTGCCCAACTTCACACAGTGATGTTCCTTTCCCGACTTTCACCGAACACCCTTTACGGTGAAACCGCGGTGGCATTGCTCCATCCTACCATCCGAGCGTTGGGATTGATCTTACCGAGCCAGTTATCCGGCGCCATTCTGGGAACACCGCTGCCTCTTTCCCAGAGTTTGCTGTTAGTATGGCCGCAGATGACGGGGCTCATTGCTGGCACCATCCTCCTCTTTGCCCTGGGATACATCCTTTTCCAGCGGCAAGAAATTCGAGCATGACCAAAGGCTGGGGGAAAGCGTTCGTTTCATTCTCGGCTCAAAGGGTCGGGAATGAAACGAACGTTATACCCACCACTTCCCATACCTCCTCAGAGGGCATAGACACCCCTGGAGCATCACACATTTTGGTTTCTCCTTTCCGACCTCCAAACGTGGGACTACTGCCATCTAGGGAGTAAAAGCACCTCTCTGTCGAGTTAAGCAAAGGGGATCGTTCCTCATAGAAAATTTAAGAGCGTACAACCCTTGAAGAAAGTGTCAGCAAATTGTCATACTTTTCCTCATCCGAAAATGCTATACTGTATGATGAGGGTGTTATGAGCACTATTCCCTTCTATAGGGCAGGAAACGGAAACCATAAGGAGCACGTCCATGAAACGGCCAATCGGCTTATATTTGAGCATCGCTTCGCTTTTCATTATGATTCTATTCGTTCTTCCCAATACGCACGCGGCCCCTATGGCCCATGGAACCGCAGTAGGAATTGCATGTACCCCTACCCCAACTCCTGCCTGTGGCTGCAGTTGTGATGACTTTGAAGTATACATGACAGTAGATAGTCCAACCCACCAGGTAGGAGACACCATCCAATTCCGGGTGGAAGTGGACAACGTGGGGGGGTGCTCCTCCACCAAGTACGTGACCTTTGATGTCTACTGGACCGGTAATCTCAGTTACGAAAGTTACTATAGCGGATGGAGTTGTTCCAATTACGGGGACCACCTGCACTGTGGACGCAACGACTACGACTGGGGTGGATCCTACACGTATATCAACATGCGGGCCATTGCTCCCGGTCAAGCCACCATGGACGTGCGAAACTTCCAAGTAGAAGCGGACTACATCGACTCCCAGGGAACACCTTGTCCCAGCAACACCGCATCTGCCAGCACGACCATCCAGGAGCCAACCCCGACGCCTACATTCACTCCAACCCTAACACCTACGTCAACTCCAACACCTACCCCGACGCCTACATCAACGCCCACG
>CAYOAZ010000079.1:0-7181 GCA_964402285.1 uncultured Anaerolineae bacterium
TACGGACTTGTTCCTCCCTATCTCCTCCACCTTCGCTACCGGATAGTGTCGACTGAATTGAAATAGTCTCGCGCGCTTCTCCGGAGATTCCGCCTTTTGAGGTTTTGTGATACAATAGTTGCGTCTTACGTTCCCCAAGGCACAGTGCCTCATTTGGATGTGGGAGCACTTTGTACGCAGGAGGAGAGCTATGGCAGCATCTACAGAACCTCTAGCACCACCTCGCGCCCGTGGTTTTTGGGGGTGGTGGCATTCTCCATCCGGTAGGCGGGCACAGTTTGTGGTTGTGTACGCGGTTATCCTCTTCTTTCTCTTTCTAGTCTTACGGCGCCTCGGGTTGGATACGGCCTTTCAGTTGAAGTGGCTACCTTTCATTGCCGGAGGAATTCCTGTCACGTTGTTGGTATGTTTTGGATCCATTGCCTTGGCTGTTGTACTAGCTCTGTTGGGCGCGTTGGGCCGAATTTCCCGAAATCCGATTTTCAACGGAATGGCCACCTTCTATGTGTCCATTATCCGTGGCACCCCGCTTATTGTGCAAATTTTCTTCATCTACCTCGCATTACCCCAAATTGCCCAGACATTTCCTGATCGTCCGTGGAGTCGTTTGCTCATCCTGCCATCCATTGCCGCCGGTATTTTGGCGTTAGGGGTCAACTACGGCGCGTACATGACAGAGATTTTCCGGGCAGGCATTCAGTCCATCCCCCACGGTCAACGAGAGGCTGCATTGGCTTTGGGGATGACGTACGGACAAATGATGCGACGAATTATCCTCCCACAGGCATTGAAAGTCATTATCCCGCCTACAGGCAATGAGTTCATTGCCATGCTAAAGGATAGCGCGTTGGTTTCTTTTATGGGGGCTCAGGAAATGTTTTGGCGAGCCCAAAAGATTGGACGACAACGTTTTCGCAGCATGGAGACACTATTGGTTGCTGCAGCCCTTTATTGGATTATGACGATGATGTTCGAGAGCGTACAACGACGCATTGAGGCTCGTTTGGGACGTTCTGAACGGGAAGTGGTGATGCACTAATTCGCCGTCACCCTGTACGACATGGTGGAGGAACTATGGCCGAACCTATTGTTTCCGTAAAGAACCTACATAAATGGTTTGGGGATCTCCACGTCCTCAAGGGGATTAACTTAGAAGTCCAACCCCAGGAGGTCGTGTGTATTATCGGTCCTAGTGGAAGTGGGAAGAGCACATTTTTGCGCTGTTTGAATTTTTTGGAGAAGCCCGATATCGGCGATATTCACATTGCCGGATACCACATGCCGGCTAAACCCCACTACAGTCGTAAAGAACAAAAACTAATCCGGGAAATTCGTATGCATGTGGGCATGGTATTTCAATCGTTCAACCTCTTTCCCCACATGACCGCATTAGAGAACGTTATTGAAGGACTTATTACGGTGAAACGCATGCCGCGTGAGGAAGCGGTGAAAATCGGCGAATATTTCCTGGAAAAAGTCGGGCTAATGGACAAGCGAGACGAGTACCCGAACCGCTTGTCCGGTGGCCAACAACAGCGTGTGGCCATCGCTCGAGCATTGGCCATGCAACCCGATGTAATGCTTTTTGATGAACCCACCTCTGCGTTGGATCCTGAGTTGGTGGGCGAGGTGCTAAAGGTTATGGAAGAACTCGCGGCCGAAGGAATGACGATGTTGGTGGTTACCCACGAGATGGGATTTGCCCGTCACGCGGCCAATCGAGTTATTTTCATGGACAACGGTGTGTTTGTGGAAGAGGCCCCGCCAGAGGAGATGTTTGCTCATCCCAAACACGAGCGGACCCGGGAGTTCTTACGGCATATTCTGTGATTTTTCAACATCGAAGGCGGAATTCGTGGTTTGAAGGAGTCCATATACCACGAATTCCGTTTTTCTTGCACTCCGGTCACATGCTTAAACGTCAAAGGGGAGGATCATGGGACAATCCACAAAGTCTCTGCGTGTAGAAATCCCTTCGGATGTGTCGGTTGTGTACGCTAATTTTGCTGTCATCAGTCACAGTGCGACGGAAATTGTCATAGATCTGGCTCAAATCCTTCCCAATGCCCCCCTCGCACGTGTACAAGTGCGGGTTGTGTTGAATCCGTTGAACGCGAAGACACTTTACATGGCCCTGGGAGAAAATTTAGCCAAATATGAGGACCGTTTTGGTCCGATTACTTGGCCTCAGGAAGGCACTCCTGGCCCAGGAGGCGTGGTATGGAAGGTGGCAGAAGAGTGAGCCGCTAACTGCGGATCAGGTGAATGGCGGTAAGAATGAGAATCACGGTTAAAAGAAACCGCAGCGCCCGGTCGGGCACGCGTTGACTTAAGCGTGCCCCAATGAGCACCCCGGGGATTGATCCGAACAGAAGATGCGCGGCCAACCGCAAATCCACGGTTCCACCCCACCAGTGAATGCCCCCGGCGACGGTGACTAGAAGCGCTGAGAGGGTAACGCCTGTCCCCACAATCTCGCGTGGCCTGAGGCGGAGAAGGAACAGATAGGGAATCAGCAAGGTTCCGCTGCCGATAGATGTGCTCCCCACGAATAGGCCAACGAGCCCACCCCATCCTGTCATGGCCCATGGATGTGTGTACCACCAGTGCCTGGGTATCCATTTTGTCAGTTGGGTACGGAAAACAAGGTGGATCAGAATGACACTCGCTACAAAGAGAAGGATAACACCTAAGAAGTGACGTAATTGAATTTCGGCTTGAGGGGTTATCTTAACCCATCGGGTAACCACGTATGCTCCTATTACAGTTGCAGGCACACTTCCCTTGCTGAGGTGCCACACTGTCGGCCAATGGATGTGACCTTGGCGGCGATGTTGCCAAAAACCAGCCCACTTGGTGGGGACCGAATAGGCCAAGTCTGTACCTACGGCTATGCTGGGCGGGATCTGGAAGAGGAGAATCAAGGCTGGGAGCATTAGAGCCCCGCCCCCCAAACCCGTTAATCCCACGGTTATTCCAATGACGAATCCCGCCAAAGAAAACATCACAGACATCATGGCTCCTGACAAACGGCTCGTTATGGGCTGTTGTGGGGTGTAATGAAAGCAGATGTTCAACACATCTTCAGCGCTGAAGCCACCGAAAATGTGCTGAACATCCGCAGGATTATGTGCTTTTGAGAAAAGCCAAAATTGGAGGGAAGATTAATCCGGGTCGAGAAGGCCTCGTTCCTCCAAATGGGCGAGGATTTTGCGCACACTCTCTTCCACACTTTCCTGGTGGGTGTTGACAACTACATCCGGGTCCTTGGGAGGCTCGTAAGGGTCAGAAATGCCCGTGAAGTTCTGGATTTCGCCACGTAAGGCCTTTGCGTACAAGCCTTTCACATCACGCTCAATAAGTACTTCTATGGGAGCATTAACGTAGACGAGCACAAATTTATCTCGACCGATGGTGTTTCGCACTTCTTCGCGAACTTCCTCGTACGGACTGATGGCCGCGGCAATAGCGATGACATCATTGCGGGTGAGCAAATTACACACAAAGCCAATACGACGGATATTGGTATCTCGGTCCTCTTTGCTAAACCCGAGTCCTTTACTCAGGTTCGTCCGCACCACATCGCCGTCTAAAAGTTCCACCTTTAATCCACGCTTGTGCTTTAACTCGTCATACATGCGTTGTGCCAGGGTCGTTTTTCCTGCCCCGGATAAACCTGTGAACCATAAAGTGAATCCTTTTTGTGCCATCTTTACCTCATTTTGTCTTAGGATAGTCTCTGGCCCGAGATGCCCACTTCTGAACGAGAGCGCGCTTACGTCTCCCGTTTTATCAGGTCCTCAGCGAACGCCCGAAGAGCCTCGTGCGCCTTGCTTTGAACGCCGGTACTCTCCAAAGCGCGGAGGGCCTGTTCGTGGTAGTGACGGGCCATCCCCGAAGCATACTCACGGGCTCCTATTCTGTCCAATAGCGATGTTATATAAGTCACGTCCTCCGTTGTAAAAGGTCGGCCTGCGTACAGAGTGCGCAGTTCTTCACCTATATCTGGGTGGTGTAAGCCGTACAGAATGGGGAGGGTCTTCTTCTTGGTGAGAATATCCGAGGCCGTGGACTTCCCCAGCCGCGCTTCATCCCCCCAGATGCCCAGGATGTCATCTACAATTTGGAAGGCAATTCCCATATTTTCGCCAAAGGCATAGTATGCCTTTTGAACGGCTGTAGAGGCCCCCCCAAGGAGAGCCCCCATTGCAACACTGGTGGCAATGAGGGCCGCGGTTTTCCCCCGAATCATAAATAGGTAATCCTCCTCACTCACTTCAAGTTCGTGCTCAAAACGCATATCAAGATGTTGACCTTCTGTGAGGGCAACACACGTCCGGTCGAACAGTTCATAAGCCCGGACCACACGTTTTGGGGGGTGGTATTCGCTCAGTTTGTAAATCACATGGTGCGCCAGAGAAAACATCGCATCTCCCACGTTTATGGCCTGGGGAATGCCCCACAATCTCCACACGGTTGGCCGATGGCGTCGTGTGGGGCTGTTGTCCTCAATGTCGTCGTGGATTAAAGAGAAATTGTGAAGCAGTTCAATGCCAGCCGCGGCCGGCATTGCGTGCTCGATCCGGCCTCCTACTGCTTCACAGGCCAGCAAACAGAGCATAGGCCGAACTCGTTTACCCGCGTTGGCTCGGACAGGCCGTAGTTGTTCGTCGCGCCAACCCAGGTGGTAAGCCATCATTTCATAATGGAGCGCCACTCGTGGGTGAGGCGGGGAAATAACATCCTGCATGTAGGCTTCGAGTAGGGGGAGATACCTCTGGAAGTAGGTTTGGTAGGACATGGGGATCCCTCCGTTATTCGTCGTCTATGGCTCTCTCCGCTCGTTGCCAAAGTTCTTGCCACGATAAAATACGACCTGGCTCGCGTAGGCTTTGCACGTTCTGTGCGCCTACGGTGAACATAGCAATGCGCATCTCGTCCATCATTAAGTCGATGGTTTCGATAATGGCCGATGTGCCCTGGGTAGCAGCGTGCAGGAAGGGAGTGGCCATCCCCACCATATCGGCTCCCAGGGCCAATGCTTTGACAGCATCAATACCCGTTCGAATTCCCCCAGAAGCGAATACGGCTACATGCGACGGCACAACTCTGCGCACCCACTGAAGGCTCAACGCTGTAGGAAGCCCCCAATCCGCAAAAGCGCGAGCCAAGTGGCGGAAGCGCGTGTTAGGTGCTCGGTGATATTCGACCTCACTCCAGGACGTGCCGCCCGCCCCGGCTACATCAATAGCGGCTACACCTGCGTTTACCAACTGACGGGCTACAGAAGCGGAGATGCCCCATCCCACTTCTTTGGCAATAACTGGCACGTCCAGGGTGCGGCATATTACTTCGATTTTTCGGAGTAACCCACTCCAATTCCAGTTGCCGTCTGCCTGGAGTGCCTCTTGGAGGGGGTTAAGGTGCAAAATTAAGGCGTCTGCTTCTATCATCTCCACGGCTCGGCGGCAGTGGTCTATGCTGTATTCGTAGTTCAACTGGACCGCTCCCAGGTTTGCAAAGAGGAGAATAGAGGGAGCAACCTGGCGAACGTGGAATGTATAGGCTTGATCTGGATGTTCCAAAGCCACACGTTGTGAGCCAACGCCCATAGCAATACCACGAACCTCTGCCGCTTCCGCCAGGCGCCTGTTAATTTCTCCTGCTTCCTTAGTCCCACCGGTCATGGAGGAGATGAGAAGAGGGGCTTGTAACGTTTTCCCGAACATGGAAATCTGCAGGTCTACCTCTTCCAGGTTTACCTCGGGGAGCGCGTTGTGGACGAGTTGGTATCGTTCAAACCCCGAAGTTAGACGCGGGAACTGAACATCCTCCTCCAGGGCAATGCGTAAGTGGTCGGCCTTGCGAACTGTGTGCGCGCTCAAGGTATACTCCTCTGTGTTCAATTTGCACGATGAATTTGCGACAAACTCCGTAACCTTTACCGCTTTTAGGTGTTATAGTTACCGGAGTACTGAGTATGCTGTTTAGGATGTTACTCTGAGTAGGGGAGGGTGTCAATGCAGGCAAGGGGGTTTTGTCGCATTGACAAGTGTGGATATTGTGAGTACAATCATCCGAACCCGTGCGACGGCGGCGCATTACAATACCTTCCCCATATGGATGTCCTGCGCGGATTGGCAACGTCGTTAGCGAGGAATAGGTAATTCATCACGAAGGAGGCATGACCATGGCATCGGATGTTTTCGAGCGAGTAAAGGCTATCATCGTAGAGCAATTGGGCGTTGACGAGGATAAGGTCACGCCTGAGGCCCGTTTTCGGGAGGACCTGGAAGCGGATTCTCTGGACCTGGTCGAACTTATTATGGCGTTTGAAGAAGAGTTCGGCGGTGAGATCTCCGATGAGGAAGCCCAGAATATCACGACGGTGGGGGAAGCCGTCGCTTACATCGAACAGCACATGATATAACTCTCCCGGGACTTTCTTAGATGCTCCCTTGGGGCAGGTTGGACCAGGGAGCATGGTTCTTCTGGCCGCCCAGGAAAAGCGACGCACCGTGGAGGAGCGTCGCTTTTCGTTTGTGTAAAGTTCCTGTGATAGGAGTGATTGGAAGGGACAGGTGCGTGGCTCTTGGCGCATAAACCGGAAGGCTAGCGCGTAGTGGGGAAATAGCAGCGTTTTCTGGTACCACCCTTGGGTGAGGTCACCTTTTAAGCGACGTCTGTATAGCATTGAAATACGCTCCACAGCGACAGGGGCGATTTTGACAGGATGCGGTCTTATGACTAAAATAGAGGCGAATGTGTGGGGCTGTAGCTCAGTTGGGAGAGCGCGACAATCGCACTGTCGAGGTCAGGGGTTCGAGTCCCCTCAGCTCCACCTGAAAAACATGGGGCCGTAGCTCAGTTGGGAGAGCACTTGAATGGCATTCAAGAGGTCAGGGGTTCGAGTCCCCTCGGCTCCACCTGAAAAGGCGCCGATAGAGATCGGCGCCTTTTTTGTATATTCTGCACGTGCACCGGTTCACCAAGTACATCGCCTTGAACGTCCATCGCTTGAAGGCACAGGATATTTCACACATAGGCCCCAGATCATTTGACATCCAGGGCCGCCACAAGTTATATAAACGCATATACTCGACATCCCCCAACTTGAATGGATTTGGACACAGAATGACTCTTCACCTGGAAGAACTCCAGGCGTCTGGATAGAACAGGGG
>CAYOAZ010000080.1:0-6662 GCA_964402285.1 uncultured Anaerolineae bacterium
AACAAAAACGGCCGCCGTAGCGGCCGAGAAGAAACGGATATACCTATTTCAGGGAAACAGGCACACCCGTTACCCTCGGCAGCCCGGCCATCATAGCGCTCTCGCGCCTTAGACCCGTTGGCTTTGCGTCCCCGGGTTTCCCCGGGTTTGCCCTTTCGGGGTAACGGCTCTGTTCTGATTTAAAGTATAAACGAGTTGCTGTTCAAAGTCAATAGAAAAACGCGCCGTAAAACCGAGTTGCCACATAGGAAAATGGTACTATCGAACAGACCAAGACTCTATGGAAAATTCATGCCTTTGACGCGAACTGACACAACGCTTTACAGTAAAAGACTTGAGCCTTCACATCCCTTTCAGTATAATCCCCCCAAGGGAAACATCTCGTCAGGAGGCAACGGTGAAACGAACCCGGCGTTCTGCCGCGAAACACACCCTGCTCCCCAGAATACACATGTGGCCACGGCACCTGAGCCCACGATGGCCGTTCCTATTAACCGTCGCCCTGGCCCTTATGCTGGGTCTGAGTCTCATGGTGGGCTCAACCGTATTGGGCGTTATCCACGGCATGCAGGATACCGTGGAAATGCGTCGACGTTCCGCAGCATTCCACTACGAACAAGGAATCCGATACCTTCGAGCAGGGCGCCGTGAACTGGCCTTAGCAGAATTCCAGGAAACACTGCGCTTAAATCCCCGCCATGTAGGTGCCCAACAGCAAGTCATTGCCCTACTTCTGCCCACCCCTACCCCAGTCCCCACCCCTACCCCAACCCCCATCCCCACACAAAATCCTAACGCAGCCCTGGAAAGTGTGCTGGCCGCGGCCCAAGAAGATCTGGCAGCCCACCGTTGGCAACAAGCCTACGCGCGCTTAGAAGAACTCCACACCGTTGCCCCCCACTTCCAACCTGAAACCGTGAAGAACCTCCTCTACCAATCAGCCTACCAAGAAGGCCTGGAATTAGTAGAAGAAGATCGCATGGAAGAAGCACTGCGCGCGTTTGACCGCGCTCTGCGCTGGAAACCAGACGACGAAGAAGCACGCCACCAACGCGACTGGGCCGAAGCCTATATCCTGGGCATCTCCTACTTCTATGTGGACTGGGACAGTGCCATCGCCATATTTCAAAGCCTGTACCGCCAGGCGCCCCACTACAAAGACGTGCGTGCCCGTTACATGGAAGCCCTTCGCCGGGGTGCCGAATACTTCCTCCAACATGGGGAACCGTGCAAAGCCCTCAAATACTACGACCGACTGTACGAACTTAACCCCCAACAACCCCCGTCTCCCCAACGTACAACTGCAGAAGAAGCGTGCACCGGAAAATAAAAAAGAGACGACCGGGATTCAACGACCCCGGCCGTCCACTATGTCTCCTCCCCTCTGGCGTACGGAATCGCCTAGGGGATAATAAGCGTTTGCCCCACGTAAATCATATCGGGATCCGAGAGGCCATTAGCAGTGACAATCGCCTCCACCGAAGTACCATATCGGGCTGCAATCACGCTCAGCGTCTCCCCACGGCGTACCACATGATACCGAACCGCTCGCGCCTTCGTGGGCACACAGGGCACCTTAAGCACCTGTCCCACATAAATCACATTCGGATCGGCGATACTGTTCGTGTTCACCAACCAGGAGACCGTCGTACCGTACTGCTGCGCAATAAGCCCCAACGTCTCCCCCGGTTGGACAACATGCGTGCACACACCTCCGCCTTGCTGAGCATGAGCAGGTGCTAACACCACCTTCACTTCATCAATGTTCACATTCAACTCCCGCCCCACAGTACCCCACTTCTTCACCGCCCGAATGAACAACGTCACCTTTGAAGAAGGCGCCACAAAACGCACCCCATAATCCTGCATGGGACCGGGAGCCGTACGCAGGTAGATCAAGTGCCAGGGGACATCGACCCAATTCTCCACCTTCCGCCAATCCGTCTCCCCATCCGCAGCCAATCCCCACTGGACCAGGTAGCGATAGGGATCTTCTTCAGGGTGGGCTACAGCCTCACGAAGCATACCAGAGAAACACAGTTCATACGTGGCCCCCGGCGTCAACCCCTCCAACACCTGATAAATACCCGCATACCGATCGGGATCAGCAGCGGCATACCCGTACGTGTTAATCTCAATCAGCTGGCTATGCTTACCAGCCTTCACCACCGGCGGCCACACATCGTCATAGAAACCATATGTTGCACGCCCCTCATTCGTAAACCACCCCCAATGAACACCAACTGCCTTGTCCACAAAACCACCTTCAAAGTCCCCGTTTCGCACCAGATTGGTGCCCTGACAGAGAATATCTCCCGTGCCGCTGGCCACGGGTGTAGGTGTCGGCTGTGGTTGCGGGCTTGGTTGGGGACTCGACATCGGGGTGGGCGAAGGCACCGTAGTAGGCGTCCCTGACGCGGCCGGAGTAGGAGTTGCAGCCCCTGTGGGGACCGGTGTTGGCGTCGGTGTTACCCCCATCGCGTGCATATCACCAGGAGGGTCATCAGGTGGCAAAGGGCCCACCAACGAAACATCGTCCAAATTCAGATCCACCATCCGGAACCACATCCCCCACTTCATGCGCAAGCGCAAAAACACCGTCAGCGTATTTCCGGTCGCCTTCACATGGGCAGAGAACTCGTTAAAAGGTCCCGGCTTTAACCGGGGATCATAGCGGTTCCACGGAATCACATACCAATCCTTGACCTGCGTCCAGTCCGTCCCGCCGTTCGGATCGTATCCCCATTCGACCACATAACGCCACGGATCGGCATCCGTGTCATCCGCCCGCAAAATCCCACTGACATGAAGCGTGTATGTCTCACCCGGGACCACAGAAACCACCTGGTAAATACCTGCGATGCGGTCATTCTGGCCCCATAATCGATTGGTGTTAATCTCGATGAGTTGGCTATACTGCCCACTCTTAACCACCGGATCCCAGCGGTCAGCGTAAAACCCGTAATCTGCAGCCCCACCATTCGTAAAGCAGGACCAGCCATTCGCCACCATGCCACAATCGGGCACGTACGTAAACCCCTCCTCAAAGCCCCCATTGTGTAAAACATTCGCGGAGACCACAGCAAAAATTTGGACCACCGCCAGTGCAATAACAAGAAGGGCGAGGAGGATTCCCAGGAGAAACACGCGAGGATGGATTAGGCGTCTCATACATCGCCTCCTTCATGTAGGAGCATATAAGAACATGTATATCCACAAAACGTGCCCGCACTTAAATTATATCACAAGTGTCAATCCGTCGCGAATTCTACCTCGCGATGAAGTTAAGGGTGGGGCGTGCCGCGCACATTCTCCCCTTCTGGGGAGAGGAGGTGTAAATCCTCGAGATAGGGATTGAAAAGATAGCGGTGGGAAAAGGGGGTAGAAAACGTAGCGTGGAAAGCCAGCGCCTTAGCCGGATCGAGAAACCAATCCCCACGGTGTAACTTCCGACCGCGCTCCTGATCGTAGCCCCAGGGCGTGTTCGCCTTATCAAAACCGTACGTATCCCCGTCAAAGGCCGCGGGGAGCACATTACGCCCATAGAAAAAGGGACGATCAAACGCGTGACCATCACCAATGTCCTCACGCCGCGGCCATAACGTATCGTAGATAGGAATTAACGCATATATCGCCTCACCTCGAATGCCCTGAGGAGCGCGAGGTTCTTTCCCGACCCGATATACTACCTGTCCCCTCTGCAACGAAATACGTTTCCCGCGAATCCCGTGGCCATACGTCTCAATATACACTACCGGCCGTCCCTCCTCCAGCAAAGCCGGACCATCGGGCTGCAAATAACCGCCGGAGACCCTCTCATCCGCGGGATACAAGTAAATGTGGTTATGGGCCAAAGTTTCCAAAGCCTGGATCTTCCCATACCGAGAACCGTCCTTCAAAACCACCACCTGGAGGGATTCCAGGTCGTTCTCGTGACATCCATTGGACGTTTCACAGGGCTCGGCTGTGTAATCTCGAGGGTGAAACACACTGTAAAACAGAAACCAGTGCGTCTCCGTCTCCACTACAGAATAGTACACGTACGGGGTCAAATCCCCCACAGGTTGATGCTCCCAGTTATTGTTGCCAATCCAATCGCCGTCGAAATCAAACCGGGTGGGATAATCCTGGTCAGATGCGGTCCCGTGGTACAACACCGGCGCGTAGTGGAAAGCCAGGTCAACGTACGAAATAGTAGGGGTAAGAGGAGGAGGAACCTGGGGGGCACATCCGCTGAATAAACCTCCCAAAAGCATCACCACCAACACCATCCAACCCCATCGGCTCCTGTACATCGCGTTCCTCCTCTGTCCTCGACAGTGAGCACATCAGGATCTCGTACAAAGCCCCCTCACCCAACCGACCGCGGGGAATGGAACACGGCCTCTTAACCGTTCCCGGATAACATTTGGGATAATTCGATAGTATACCAACCAATCAGCTTTGTCAAACAAGACCTTTCCCTGCCAGCCTTCCACATCCTGCCGGGAACCCGTCGCTGGGAACAGCACCGTGCTGCTCGCGGTAGCAGAAAGAAAACGCGAGGTTCGTGTGTCCCAAGCGGATAGATTCCGCCCGAAACACACGAACCTCATCTCCTCACACCAAAAGCGGATTTACGACTCCTCAGCCAGCGCGGAGACCAGCAATTCCGCGATGTCCTTCACCTGCATAGCCTCGTCCGCGGCGCTGTTCGCGTCGGACAACATGCGGAAGCAGAAGGGACACGCGGTAGCCAGGATTTCCGCGTTCGTCGCCTGGGCCTCCTCGTAGCGCTTCATATTGATGGCGATCTCGCCGTGCTCTTCCTCCTTCCAGAATTGGGCGCCGCCTGCACCGCAGCAAAGGGAGTACCGCTTGTTGTGCTCCATCTCCACCAGTTTGAAGCCCACCGAGGCCAGAGCGTCTCGGGGTGCATCGTACACGCCGTTGTGGCGGCCCAGGTAGCACGGGTCATGGAAGGTGACCGTGGCGCTGAGTTTGCCGTCCAGTTTCAGGCGTCCTTGAGCAATGAGTTCATCAATGAACTCCGTGTAATGCTTGACCGTGAAATCGCCGCCCAGGGCCTTGTACTCCTTGCCGATGGTGTGCATACAGTGGGGACATCCGGTGATAATGAGTTTCTTGTCCGCGCCCACTTCCTTCAGGGTCTCAATGTTGCCCAGGGCCAGTTCATAGAAGATGTCCTCGCTGCCCGCGCGGCGGGCCGCATCCCCTGTGCACGTCTCCAGGTTGCCCAAGACCGCGAAGTTCACCCCAGCCTTGTGCAGCAACGTGGCAATAGCCCGAGCCTGCTTCTGCCCATCGGGGTCGAACGCGCCCGCACACCCAACCCAGTAGAGCACATCGAAATCGGGATTCTCCTCCACCGTGGGCACCTTGAAGTCCAACTTCTCGGTCCAGGCCATGCGGTCCTCACTGGAGGACCAGGGATTGCCCACGCGGGCCATGCCGTTGAACGCGGTCTTCAACTGGGTGGGGAAATCGCCCTCCATCAGGACCTGATTGCGGCGCATCTCGATGATGTCAAACATGGGCTCGTTGCCCACAGGACAGACGGCAACGCACGCGCCGCAGGTGGTACACGCCCAGAGGGCGCTCTCTGACAGCGCGTACTCCAGAAGCGGGACCTCATCCTTGCCCTCGGGCAGAGTGGCCATGTTCTCCTTAGCGTAGTAGCGCTTGTTGATTTCCAGCGCGGAGGGGGAGAGTTCCTTGCCCGTCAAGTAGGCAGGACACACCTCCTGGCATCGGTTGCACATGATACACGCGAAGGGGTCCAGCACCTGGGTAATGGGCAGGTCACTCAGTTTGGCCGCGCCGAACTGCTCAATGCTCTCATCCTCGAAGTCGATGGGATCCAGCGCGCCCAGAGCCTCGCGCTCTGGCCGGGTCATCCAGTTAATGGGTGCCATGAACAAATGCGCGTGCTTGCTGTAGGGGAAGTACGGCAGGAACGCCAGGATGAGCCCCAGCGCGAACCACCAGAAAATGTGCTCTCCCACGACTTGCGCAGTTGGGGAAAGGTGTCCCCACAGCGCGTTGCCCACCAGGGTAGCAAAAGGCTGCCAGGGATCACCACCCTCCTGCACAACAGCAAAGGACGCGCTGAGAAAACGACCGCCCACGTGCCCCAAGATAAACAAGCCGACGATAAGGGAATCGCGGGGAATACCTGTGGCAGCGTGAGGGTGCAACTTGACATTTTCGTGATACTTCAGCGCGGGAGAGTGGACAACAAAGCGGCGGATGAGGAAGTACGTCATGCCGATGATGACGCTCACGCTGAACACATCGGCCAGCAAGTCATACATGTGGCCGACGAGCCCCGTGCCAAAGGGGTGAAAATTGGGCACATACCCGCCGATGACGTCGAACGTGTTGACCAGCATGTAGAAGATGAAGCCCCAGGCAATGAAGTAGTGGAAAATAGAGGTAATGGTTCGACGTCGGATAATACCGTCCTGCAGGAAAAAGGCCCACAGCCCTGTCTTAATGCGCTTGAGGGCCAGAGACCAATCGATCTCGCCCTGGCCCAGGTTGATAATAAGCCACATCCGGCGAAACGTAATGTACGAAAGATACAACGACGCGAAAACCGCAATGGGGAACAGGATTTTCTCCACCAGTGTGAGCACCGTCGCCCTCCTTAGTGTGGGATA
>CAYOAZ010000081.1:0-33270 GCA_964402285.1 uncultured Anaerolineae bacterium
GAGTCCCGGGAAGTGCTGCGGCAGGCCCTGGCCGCGGCCCAGCGCATCGAGGATGATGTCTTTGGCTCCTGTGCCCATGCCCTGGCGGGTGTGGCTGCGGCCCTGGCGCAGGTGGGGGATAGCAAGGGGGCCCTGGCCGCGGCCCAGCGCATCGAGGATGAAGATGAGCGTGCCGATGCCCTGGCGGGAGTGGCGCAGGCACTGGCCCGGGTGGGGGACCGGGAGGGGCTGCGGCAGGTCCTGGCCACGGTCCTGCGCATCAAGGACGACGATGACCGTGTCAAGGCCCTGACGGGTGTGGCGCGAGCCCTGGTCCGGGGGGGGGACGGGGAGGGGGTGGGGGAGGTCCTGGCTGCGGTCCAGCGTATCAAGGACGCAGATGACCGTGCCAAGGTGCTGGCGGATGTGGCTGAGGGGCTGGCGCAGGTGGCACATGAGGGGGATATGGAAGTGGCCCGCGGGATGGTGGAGGCGTTCCAGTGGGCGCGCAACTGGGGGCGAAAGGAGGTGTGGCGACACGTCGAGACCTTCGCGGCGGTGCTGAGCACCTTGGGAGTGATCAAGGAAACGTGGGCGCGGATACAAGGGGTGGAAGCGGTTATCCAGGAGGGCCGCTCTCCCCGGACGCGGTGAGTGTCGCGTGTACCCACACCTGGTATTTCCAAAACACGTGCCTGTACGCCGCGCGCCATTCCTGGTGCGGCAGAACGCGCACCTCCGGGATGTACACGCTGGCCAGGGCCTCCTCCGCGGACGCGAAATACCCTGCTGCAACCCCTGCCAGCAGGGCTGCCCCCACGCCCACAGCCTCGGGCACATCCACCCGCACCACGGGAAGCCCCAGCATGGTGGACTTCACCCGCAAGAGAAAGTCGCTGCGATTGCTCCCGCCAATGGCCCGAATCTCCTGAACAGGGTAGGCTGTGATGCGCTCCATGTGCTGGACAATGTCAGCCAAAAAACACGCCAATCCCTCCACCAAAGCCCGGGCCATGTCCGCCCGCCCTGTGGACAAGTCCAGGTGATAAAAGAGCGCGCGCACGTCGGAGCGCCCATACGGGGAACCCGCCCCCCGCAGGAAGGGCACACACCCCACACCATGACTGCCAGGAGGAGCTGTTTCAGCCCAACGGAGAAGGAGGTCCACATCCCCCTGGGCCAGGAGGTCAGCCAACCATTGCAAGGCCGCCCCCGCGGTGGGCATGCCCCCTTGCAGGATGTACCCATCCCCCACCACAAAGGGATAACACGTCATGCGAACCTCATACCCCGCGTCGCCCACAAATTGAGGTAAGTGCACGGCCACAGCCTGAGCCGTGCCGCTGGAGTCCACCGCGCGGCCGGGCAGAGTGATGCCGGCCACCCACATACCCACCACGTGATCGTGTCCACCCAGGGCCACGGGGATACCCGCGGCAACTCCTAACGCCCGCGCGGCGCCCTCTGTCACCTGCCCAACAGGCAGGGTCGTCGGTTGGACCGGGGGCAACTGGTCCGACCGAAGTCCGGCCTCCTCCAAAATAGCGGGACTCCACCCGCGCTGGACCACGTCGAACATGTAGGAACGGGCTGCCAGCGTGGGCACCGTAGCCACCTCGCCCGTCAGACGGTAGGCGATGTAGTCCCCCACGAACAACCAACTGCGCATGCGCTGCACCACCTCAGGATGATGGTCACGTAGCCAGAGGATCTTGAAGAGCGTGTAAATGGCCCGCGGCGTGTGACCAGTCACCCGATACAGCGCGCGGAGATCGTGTTCCGCGCGCCAGCGCTGAACCTGCTCCTCACCGCGAGGGTCAAACCAGGCAATAATGGGATAGAGGGGAGTGCCTGCCGCGTCCAGGGGCAAACCTGCTTCCCCCACACTGGCAATGCCTATCCCCGCAACGCGATGTCGGATGTTCCGGGGAGCAACGACCTCGCGCACCGCGTGCACCACCGCGTTCCACAACGCCTCGGGATCCCAGTGGGCCCAATCGGGCCGGGGATGCTCGGTGGGGGTGGGGTGAGCGGCCTTCTGCTCCACCTGCCCCGTGCGGGGATTGTAGAGCACGGCTTTCACCGACGTGGTCCCCACATCGATGCCGAGGAAATACGTGTCCTCACGTGATGTCCTGGATGCCATTGTTCGTCCGCCCATTTGTTGGAATGCAGCAGGCGGTGAAGGGTGAATGCGCCCACCGCCTTCCTTGCTCTCCCTCAGGACAGGTGACGCTGCAGGAACGCGTGCACTTCTTCCAGGGTGGGCTGGGCCGCGGTGCCCCCAATCCCCGTGGTGGACAAGGAACCACAGGCCACGGCAAAGCGCAGCGCGTCGTGGATGGGCATCCCCTGGAGAATGTACCCGTGGACGAATCCCGCGTTAAAGGAATCCCCCGCGCCCGTGGTATCCCGAACGGCCACAGGAAACGCGGGTACATCCACCCGTTCCCCGCGACGGGAACGGGCCATCGCGCCGCGAGCCCCCCGCTTGATGACCACCCAATCCCGCACGTGCTGGGCCAACCGAGCGGCTGCGATGTCCAGATCGTCGGTATTGGCCAGCGCGCGGGCTTCCACCTCGTTAGGAAGGAACACATCAACCAGGGAAAGCAGGGAAAGGACCCGATCCCGATGCCACTGCTCAGAGGGGTCGAACCCCACATCCAGGGAAATGGTCAGGCCGTGAGAGCGAGCGGTTCGGAACAGGGTGGGCAGGCCTGGCTGAAGGCTCTTCTGCAAGTAATAGGAACTGACGTGGAGGTGGCGATGGGCACTTACCTGGTCCAGGGGCACATCCTCCGCGCGCAGCGCCGCGATGCTGCCCAGGTAAGTCACCAGCGCTCGGTCCCCCTTGTATGCCAGGGACACCGTCGCGCCAGTGGGGGTGTGGGAATCCACCATGACAGCCTCCACCTGAACCCCCAGGCCGCGTAATTCCTCCAGCACGAACTGTCCATACGTGTCCTGGCCTACCTTGCCGATGAAGTTTACGGACGCGCCCAAGCGGGCCAATCCAGCCGCGAAAATGGCCGACGAACTGCCCAGGGCCAGGGTCATGTCCGCGGCCAGGACCTCCTTGCCCAGGGCAGGAAACGCGCTGAGGTCGGTGAGGATAATGTCCACGTTCAGTTCCCCCACCACCAGCACATCGGCCATGTGGCCCTCCTGTTCAGGCGAGGATGACCTGAATTCCCCGAGCCCGCAGGGATTGGACGAAATCTGGGTCCGCGTCCTGGTCGGTGACCAGGATGTCCATCACATCCAGGGGGGCCAGGTACGCGGACGCGATAACGCCCAACTTGGTGTGGTCTGCGACCACAATGACCTGGCGTCCGACCTTGAGAATAGCCCGATCGGTGAGGGTCTCGGGCAAGTAGTCGTTGGTCAACCCGTGCTCCAGGCTGATAGCCCGAATGCCGATGATGACCTTTTCGGCCCGTACTTCGGCCAGGGCCTGTTCTGTAATGTGGCCGATAAAGGAGAGTTCGCTGGGGCGCAGGATGCCTCCCAGGCTAACCAGGGTGATGTTCGGCACCTCAGCCAGCAGGTTAATGACGGGCAAGGAATTGGTGATGACAGTAAGTCCCTGGCGTGTTCGGAGGTTGCGGGCCACTTCCAGCACCGTGGTTCCCGAGCCCAGGAAGACACTTTCGTGATCGTTGATGAGCGCGGCCGTGGCCCGACCAATGCGCGCTTTTGCTTCGGCCTGTTCCTTGGCGCGCTCCAAAAGTGGGGGTTCGGGGGGAGCGGGTTGGCTCAGGATGGCGCCCCCGCGCACCCGCTGAATAGCCCCTTGTTCCGCGAGGGTCTCCAGATCACGACGGGCAGTGGCCTCGCTCACGCCGAAGATCTCGCAGATTTCCGCGACGGTGATACGTTTTCGTTGTTGGATCAGGTGCAGAATCGCGTGTTGGCGCTCCACGTTGGAGATGCCGCGCATCTCCTGCACCCGATCCGGGGCAACAGGGTTCGCGTGTGTGTCCACGGACGGCTCTCCTCGGTTCTGATACTCCTGAGTTCTTCAGGGGAATATCATACCTCCCCTGTAGAAATTCGTCAAATTCAATCGTCCCCTCCCGTTCGTTTCCGAGGGGACGCGCGGCTTACGCGTGAGCGGATGTGCGAATTTGACAAAGTGTACCGTATCGGATATAATCGATAGCGATTGAAAGTGAGTGAACGCACGGCGAAAGGAAACAAATCATGCGCATCCACACTCACAACCCAGCCTCTTACCTGCCTCCCATCTCCCAAACGCACACCGCGCATCCCGTACACCCGAACCATTCTGCCCAAGGAGACCATCCATGAGCATCACCCTGGAAGAGATCCTGACCCAACCGAATGCCTGGCAGGAGGCCATCGAGGTCACACTGAACCAGGCGCGCACGTGGCTCCCGCTGTGGCATCAGGACATCGACTACGTTCTCTTCACCGGGTGCGGATCCACGTACTACCTCTCCCTGGCCGCGGCCACGCTGTTCCAACGCCTCACCCACCGCCCTGCTCGCGGGGTGCCCGGCAGCGAACTGGCCCTCAACAGTTCCACCGTGATCCACCCAGGCACCCCCCTCCTCGTCGCCATTAGCCGCTCTGGCGCAACAGGGGAAACCCTGCGAGCCGTGGAAGTCTTCCGCCAGCGCACCCAGGGGGCAGTCATCGCCGTTACAACACGGGATGACCAGCCCCTCGCGTCCCTGGCTGACGTGGCCCTCGTAGTCAAGGCCGGCCAGGAACAGAGTGTCGTGCAAACCCGATCCTTCGCCGCCATGTACCTGGTCACCGTGGGATTGGCCGTGCTCGCGTCAGGAAGCCACCAGATGATCCCCGCGATGGGACAACTCCCCTCCATCGGTCGGCGGCTCATCCCCGCCGTGCGCGCCATGATGGAAACCCTCGGCCAGGACCTGGACATCACCCACATCTACTTCTTGGGCAGTGGCTTCCTCTACGGGCTTGCCGCGGAGGCCAGCCTGAAGGTGAAGGAGATGAGCCTCACCCACAGCGAACCCTTCCACTTCCTGGAATTCCGTCACGGGCCCATGAGCATGGTGGATGAGAACACCCTGCTGGTGGGACTCCTGTCGGAACGAAATCGGCAACACGAGCAGGCCCTGCTGGATGAAATGGCCGACCTGGGCGCGCGCGTCCTCTCCCTGGGAGAACGGACCGCGGCCCTCTCCTTCCACTCGGGCCTGCCAGAAATCCTGCGAGGCGTGCTGTACCTGCCCCCGCTTCAACTCATGGCCTACTACCGGGCCGTAGCCCGAGGTCTCAACCCCGACCATCCCAGACACCTGAGTGCAGTGGTTAAGGCATTGGACGCTTGAAAGAGCGAAAGGAGGGAAGATCATGTTCCGCAAGACCCGCTGGTACACCGTGATTCTGCTGATTTTAGCCCTGGCGCTGCTGGTCGCGTGCGGCGGCAAGGCCACCCCCACCCAGGCCCCCGCGGCCACAAAGGCAGCGGCTCAACCCACCAGCGCGCCCGCACCCACCCAGGCACCGCAAAAACCCAAGGCGGAAAAGGTCACACTTCGGGTGTGGACCCACCAGAACGAATCCTTCAACAACGCGTACAAGGCATTAGCCGAGAAGTACATGGCCGCTCATCCCAACGTGGAAATCACCTTTGAAACCTTTGACTACGACACCTACATCCAGACACTGCAAACCGCGATCCCCGCGGGCACCGAAGCCGACGTGCTCCAGATGTTCGGTTCGTGGGTGTGCAGTTACGCGGAGGGCAACAACCTGGCCCAGGTCCCCGCGGACATGCTCACCGTGGACAAGGCCAGGGACATGTTCTTCGGCCCGCCCATTGGCGGCTACATCTGCGACGGCACACTCTACGGCGTACCCCAGGAGTTCAACATCGAGTACGGCGCGGCCCTGGTGAACACCCAATTGGCCCAGGAAGTCGGAGCCACCAACTACGAAAAGGGTTGGGGGTCCTGGGATGACCTGCTGGCAGACGCGAAGAAACTCACAGTCATCGAGGACGGCGCGATGACCCGCGCGGGCTTCATGTTCACCCACGCGGACGGCATCTCCACCATGTTCTACTCCCTCATCCGCCAGTACGGCGGCCAGTACCTGCAGGACGGCACGTTCCAGGTGACCACGCCAGAGGCAAAGAAAGCCCTGGCCCTGATGAAGCGCTTCGTGGACGAGCAGGTCGTCGACCCCGTGCTGTTCAACGATGAGGAGAACTGGGTGGGCGACGCGTTCTTTGATGAACTGGTGGGCATCGCGGTGATCGGCCCCTGGGTCATTCCCGAGTACGGCACGGATTATCCCGATGTGGTGAAAGTGGCCAAATACGTTAAACTCCCCTACGAAGGGGATAAGCCCACCTTTGTGGCAGCCTCAGGCTGGGGTCTGACCGTGTCCCACAACAGCAAGGTGAAGGATACGGCCTGGGACTTCGTCAAGTTTGTCACCATGAACGCGGACAACGCGCTCACGTGGAACCTGGGCACAGGCACCCTCCCCGCGATGCGCGCCAACGCGGAGGGCGCAGGGCGGGAGAAACTCGTGGGTGAGTTCCCCTACTTCGCGCCCTTCCTGGAGATTTTGCCCTACGGCGAGTACGAAGGCGCGTTCCCAGACCGAGACTTTGTCTGGTACGAAGTGACATACCCTGAAGTGCTGAACTTCCTCCAGGGCAATCAGACCGCGGAGGAGACGTTGCAGAACATCGAACAGGCCGTACAGGAGAGCATGAAGTAGCGGTTGGCACACAGGCAAGGAATCCCAATGGACGGGGCCAGGCCGTGAGTGGCGAATCCGTCCCCTGCCTCCCGCCACTTACGGCCAATGCCCCTTTGCGCCCTGTCCTGTAAGAGGTTGACCGCTACTCACAACCTATCGGAGAAAACCATGTCCATCCGCCGATGGTTCACGTTTCGCGGCGTGGATGCCGCGCAGAAGCGATTCATTGCGTTTACGGTCATCCCGCTGGTGCTGTACATGGGGTTCTGGACACTCTTCCCCCTGTTGTGGGGGTTCGCGCTGGCCTTCTTCCGCTACAGCGCGCGGCGGGCTGGCGGGCCCTTCTTAGGACTGGGCGGGGACAATCCCTTCGTGGGCCTGGCCCACTTCCAGGCCATGCTCGACTTCTCCCCCGACGCGCCCTTAAACGTGCGCACGTTCCACATCGGGGTGAAGGTGACCCTGCTCTTCGCCGCGATGGTGGTGCCCCTGAACCTGATGATCACCCTGCCCCTGGCCGTGCTCATCGAGTCGGTGCACCGCCGTATGCGTCCCATCTTCCGCACCGCGTTCTTCCTGCCCGTGCTCGCGCCGTCCGTGGGCGTGGCCATCATGTGGGGCTACATCTACCACCCCCAACGGGGGCTGCTCAACGCGATCCTGCGCAAGATCCTGGGGCATATGGTGGTCATCAACTGGCTCGGGGACCCTAAACTGACGGTCTGGGGGATTCCCGTGGCCCTGTTCGCCATCCTGATTGCCTACCTCTGGCAGGACATGGGCTACAACCTGGTGATTTTCATTGCCGCGCTGCAGAGCATTCCCGACTACCTGCGGGATGCCGCGCGCATCGACGGGGTGAACGCGTGGCAGATGTTCACCAGGATCACCCTGCCCTTGCTCATGCCCACCATCCAGTTGACGGCCATCCTGACCATGATCTCCGCGTTTCAAATTTTCGACCTGGTGCAGGTAATGACCGACGGCGGGCCCAAGTACCAGACCCAGGTGCTGCTCCTGCACATCTACAACTACGCGTTCCGCTTCCAGCGCATGGGCTGGGCCGCGGCAGTATCAGTGGTGTTGTTCCTGATGACGCTCACCGTGTCCCTGATTCAATCTCGCTTTCTGAAGGCACGATGGGAGTACTAAGGCGTAAGGGGTTATCCTGTGGTGGACACTGTTCGGTTACGCACTGCACCTGAATGCGACACATGAACTCGAGGACACAGCCATGACTGCTCAAGCCATGCACTACCGACGGCTAATCGGGCGCTGGTTCCGACCCGCGTACATCATCTTGGTGCCGTTGAGCCTCGTCGCGTTTCTGCCCTTCATCTGGATGATCTTCGGCGCGTTCAAGACGGGCGCGGAAATTCGCCGCATCCCTCCCACCTTCTTCCCCGAACACTTCACCCTGGACAACTTCCGCACGGTCCTGCACGACCCGAACCTGCCCCTGCTCCTCTTCTACCGCAATTCAGCCATCATTGCCTTCTCCAATGTGGTCCAGGTGCTCTTCACCAGTTCCCTGTTCGGCTACATCTTCGCCAAATTCCGCTTCAAGGGGAGCGGCCTGCTCTTCTGGTTCATCCTGGCCACCATGATGATCCCCTCCCAGTTGACCATGATCCCAGGGTACCTGATCCTGGCCAAACTGCACCTGATCAACAACCTGTTGGGGTTGATTATCCCCGCGGCCATCGACCCCTTTGGCATTTTCCTGTTCCGCCAGTTCGCGCATTCCATCCCCAATGACCTGCTCGACGCGGCGCGGGTGGACGGCGCGGGGGAGTTTCAAATCTACCGTCGCATTGTGCTGCCCCAGTTCGGCCCGGCATTGGCCACCTTCGGGTTGCTCACCTTCATGTTCAACTGGAACGCGTACCTCTGGCCTCTCATCGTTCTGACCGAGCAGAAGGTGCGCACCCTGCCCATCATCCTCACCTGGTACTCCACCCGCATGGGGAACAAGTACCATCTGACCATGGCCGCGGCCGTGCTGGTGGTCATGCCCGTTCTCATTCTCTTCATGTTCGTCCAGCGCTGGATTGTGGAGGGGATTACAATGACGGGGTTGAAGACGTGAGGTCTCGTGAGCAAAGGGCGGGTTTGGCATTTGCGCGCCGCGCATTTCACGTGTGACCCGCCGCGTCATATCATTACCCAGGCTCAACATCCTTGTACGCTAAGGAGCAAACCAGATGGTTTCCAAGATCGCGTTCATCGGTGCGGGAAGTTTCGAGTTCACCCGCGAGTTGGTCCGCGACATCCTGACGTTCCCCCGCCTGCAGGGGGTGACGTTCAGCCTGATGGACATCAACGAGGAACGGCTGGAGTTCTCCCGCCGCGCGGTGGAGAAGTTGATCGCCGCGTTTGACGCGCCCGCGCGAGTCCAGGCCACCCTGAGCCGACAGGAGGCCCTGGACGGTGCGGACGTGGTGCTCACCACGATTCTGGCGGGGGACACCAGCATCTGGCGACACGACATCGAAATCCCCAAGAAGTACGGGGTGGACGTGTGCGTGGGGGACACCCGCGGACCGTCGGGCATCTTCCGCTTTCTGCGCACCCTCCCCCCCATGCTGGACATCGTGCGGGACATGGAGCGCCTGTGCCCCGACGCGATGCTCCTCAACTACACCAACCCCATGGCCATGCTCGTGGGCGCGCTTAGCCGAGTCTCCTCCATCCAGGTGACGGGACTTTGCCATTCGGTGCAGGGCACCGCGCACATGCTGGCCCGCTGGATTGGCGCGGCCATGGAGGAAATCGACTACGTGTGCGCGGGCATCAACCATCAAGCCTGGTTCCTGGAGTTCCGCTGGAAGGGGGAGGACGCGTACCCCCTCATTCGCAAGGCTGTGCTGGAAAATCCCGACATCTACAACGAGGAAATCGTGCGCAACGAGATGTTCCTCCACCTGGGCTACTATCCCACCGAATCCAGTGGTCACAACTCCGAGTACAACTGGTGGTTCCGCAAGCGCCCAGAGGTCATCCAGCGCATTCAGAAGGGGACGGGCTGGAATCCCGGGAAGTACGCGTACATCCTCGAGGAGTACCTGCGGCGGGAGTACACATGGAAGGCGGAAATCCAGGCCGACCTGGAACGCCCCCTCACCGAGGAGGACCTGCAGCGGGGGGAGGAGTACGCGGCTTACATTATCAACGCGCTCGCGGGCGGGGAGCCGTATCAGTTCAACGGCAACGTGCCCAACACCAACCTGGTGACAAACCTGCCCCAGGGCGCGTGCGTGGAAGTGCCCGTGGTGGTGGACCGCGCGGGCATTCACCCCATCCACGTGGGGGAACTGCCCCCGCCCGTGGCCATGCTCACCTACTTGAACAGCAGCATCGAGGAACTGGCCATTGAGGCCGCGCTGGAAGGGGATCCTGTCAAGGTCTTCCAGGCCATCGCACACGACCCCCTGACCGCGGCCGTTCTCACCCTGGATGAGATTCGGGACATGGTCAACGAACTCTTCGCGGTCCACGCGCCTTACCTGCCCTATTTCCGAAAGCACAAAGTGGACCTGACGGACATCGGGCGGTACCGTCGACGCTGGCCAGAGGTGGATGTACACGCATTGTGGGAAAATGGTGGTTAGCAGGTGAAGGAACAGGGAGCGGATACCAGGCGGGGAGCCGCTATCCGCCCCTGCCAATTGCTGATGTTCTATCAGGACAGGAGAGCCATGTACAGGTCAATTACCGTTATCGCGTCTGTGCTCCTCTTCCTCACCACCTGCGCGCGGCCGCTGGCCACGCCCACGCCCGCGCCTATGCCTACCCCTTCCCCCACACCCGCCACCTGGTGGCACCCAGAGCCCGGGCTGTCCTGGCAGTGGCAACTCACGGGCAAGTTGGACATGGACCTCCAAACCGACGTTATCGACATTGACCTGCACGTGGGCAAGTCCGTGGTGGATTACTTCCACCAGCGCGGCACCCGGGTCATCTGCTACATCAGCGTGGGGTCCTATGAGAACTGGCGGCCGGACAAAGAGAGGTTTCCAGAGGAGGTTATCGGCAAGAAGTACGAGGGGTGGGCCGGGGAGTGGTGGCTGGACATCCGTCGCATCGACCTCCTCGCGCCTATCATGCGGGCGCGGCTGGACCTGTGCGCGGCCAGGGGGTTCGACGCGGTGGAGCCGGACAACATCGCGGTGTACGAGGAGGACACGGGCTTCCCCATCTCCTACGAGGACAATATCCGCTACGCGCGCTGGCTGGCCGAGGAAGCCCACCAGCGGGGCCTGGCCATCGGCCTGAAGAACGGCCCGGACATGGTGGATGATCTGGTGGATACCTTTGACTTCGCCATCACCGAGGAAGCCTTTTACTACCACTTTGCCCGCGATTTTCTCCCCTTCATCCGCGCGCACAAAGCCGTCTTCGACGCGGAGTACACGGACACGAAAGTCATCTGGAAGGCCGCGTGTCGGCAATCAAAAGAACTGGGCTTCAGCACCATCCTCAAGCACCGCGATTTGGACGCGTGGGTGCAGTTCTGTCGGTAAGCACGTTCGGCCGGGCGTGCTAATGCGTGGGGGAGGCTAACACCGCGCGGTACACGTCCAGCACCCGTTGGGCCATTACGTCGGCTGTGAATTCGGTCAATGCCCGCTGTCGCGCGGCTTCTCCCCAGCGGCCGCGCAGTTCAGGGGAGGCCAAAGTTGTTCGGATGGCGTCTGCCAGCGCGCGCGCGTCCCCCGCAGGAACCACAAGGCCGGTTTCCCCGTGGACGTTGATAAAGGACGTGCCCGTGCCCAGTTCAGTGGAAATGACGGGCAACCCCGCGGCCATCGCTTCCACCAACACCAGACCAAACGCTTCAGCCCGCTGCACCGCGGGCAGGACAAAGAGGTCCGCGGCGGCGTAGTACAAAGGCAGGTCTGCTTCCGCCACATCCCCCAAAAAGCGCACCCGTGACGCAATGCCCAGTGACCGGGCCAGACGTTGCCACGCGCGTTCCATGGGGCCCCGTCCCACAATCCACAGGATGGCCCGAGGCACGTGGACAAGGGCGTGTAAGAGGATGTCTACACCTTTGTAGTAACGCAGTCGTCCCACAAAGAGGAGGACGGGTACGTCCTGGCCCCCTGTTTCCCGTTCCCGCAGGGATTTCACCCGCGCGGGGTCGGGATGGAGGAACCGCTCCGGGTGTATCCCCAGGGGCACGACATGGACCCGTTCGCTCACCGCGCGCAGGAAGGGGGATGTCTGCACGTACGCGGGGCTTGTCGCTAAAATCGCGTCAGCGGCTCGCAGGATGCGCATGAGCAAAGGCCGATAAAGCCACAGAAGGGTTCTCTGGCGGACCACGTCCGAGTGGTAGGTGATCACGGTTCGGTGGCCCCGCCCCCAAACGTAGTTGGCGATCTCCCCCGGCGGATAGGGAAAGTGCAGGTGGACAATGTCCGCGGACAGGTGGGCTTGCTGCCATGCTTGCCAGGGACTCAGGGGGGTCGACGCGAGGGTAATTATTCGGCCGGCCCGGATAACGCGTGGGGGACCTGGTTCTTCCCACGAGCGTATTCCCGCGGGGAAGGGACGGGGGTTGGTTACCAGGACGGTAACGTCCAGGCCCATCCGGGTTTGCAGGTGAGCCAGCGTGTGAATGTGCTTTTCAATCCCCCCAAGAACTGGGGGGTAATCCTTGTACACGTGTAACACACGCAAGGGGCTCACGGATTTACTCTTCTACAAAGTCTTCCAGGTGGAGCACTTTGAACAGTCGGATTTCCACGTCTTCCGGCATTTCCGGAGGTGTGAGCAAATGGTATAGCATCAAACTCTTGCGCGTTGAATCCACAAGCACATAGCAATGATGGCAGGATGCCAGGTGCTCTTCAATGGCTTCGCACAAGTCAGCGGACAGATCCCCGTCAACGTAATCATCCAGCAATTCCAAAATGTCATCGCATGTGAGCGATGCTGTCATATAATCCCCCCACTTTTATTCTTCCAGCCCTGAAAGATAAGGAGTCAGCCACTCTCGCAGCCAAAGGCGCGCCCGGTGCAAGCGAACTTTTGCCGCGGATTCGCTGATCCCCAGGGCCTGTGCGGTTTCCTGGGTCGACAACCCTTCCAACTCCCTCAGAATAAACACGACGCGTAATGTTTCGGGCAACTCGCGAATGGCCCGCTCCAACAGTTCCCGCAACTCATCGTTAATGACTGTCCGATGCGGGTCAAAGCGCCAGTCCGCCAGGTTTTGCGGCTGGATGGTTCCATCCTCTGTCTCAACGGACGCGTCCAGGGACACGGGCGTGTGTTTTCGCTTCCGCAGGTGCATGAGCGCTGCGTTGGTCGCGATGCGGTACAACCATGTCCCCAACTGCGCTTCCTCGCGAAACGTGCGCACCTTTTCACACGCGCTGATGAACGTTTCTTGCAGCGCTTCTTCCGCCTCTTCCTCCGAGCCCAAAATGCGGAGGATGGTTCGGTAAAGCCGGGATGAGTAACGCCGCACCAGTTCCGCGCACGCGTGCTTATCCCCGTTCTTTAACGCTCGGACCAGGTCAGATTCGGTTGCATAGGGATGACCGTTACTTTTTGGATGCATAAGATTCGCTCTGGTTACTAAAATTTTGGCGTGGAGGGAAATTCGGGGTAGGGCATTCGCCCTACCCCGGCCGTCAAACTTATTGCCAGTGTCGGAGCATGTCCACCACGAGGCGTACACCGTATCCAGTAGGCCCCTTGGGCCGATAATCCTTGGGTTGATCGGTCCACACCAGGGAAGCGATGTCCAGGTGGGCCCACGAATACCCTTCGGTGAAGTGATACAGGAACTGGGCGCTGCTGGGCAAACTTCCCCGCCGGCCGCCCGCGTTTTTGACCTCCGCGATGTCGCTCTTAATATATTCCTTGTACTCCGGCCACAAAGGCATACGCCACACCCATTCACCCGTGCGCCGACTGGCCGTCCACAGTCGGTCCACCAGCGCGTCGTCATTGCTGAAGAGCGCGGAGGCCACATCGCCTAAGGCAATGCCTTGGGATCCGGTGAGTGTGGCCATGTCAATGACCGCGTCAGGGTTGAAGCGGGCCGCGTACCCCAGCGCGTCGGCCAGAATGAGCCGACCCTCCGCGTCTGTGTTGATGATTTCCGCGGTCTTTCCGTTTACCCCGCGCAACACGTCTGCAGGACGGTACGCGTTGCCATCGGGCATGTTCTCCACAAAGGGCGTCAAACCCACCACGTGTAGGGGCAGGTCCAGAAGGGCGACGGCTCGCATGGCGCCTAGGACCGCGGCCGCGCCTGCCATATCGTGCTTCATGCGCCACATTTCTTCCGGCTTCTTGAGGCTGATTCCCCCCGTGTCAAAGGTAATGCCCTTGCCCACCAGCACAATTGTGGGCAAATCCTCACGGCCCGCGTTGTGCTCCAGGATCACAAAATGGGGGCGGTTGGCTGACCCCTGCGCGACCCCAAGGAGCAACCCCATGCCCAATTCCTTGAGTTCCGGGTCGGTGAGCACTTGATATCGGAGGCCTACCTCCTCGGCCATGACCTTGGCCCGGCGAGCCAACTCCGCAGGGGTGGCAATGTTGGGAGGTTCCATGACCAGGTTGCGCGTGAAGGCCACACTTTCGGCGATGATCCGGCCCACACGGGCACCCTCTTCTAGGAGGGGGATCTTCGCCGCGCTGAATTCCACCACGGTGAGCGTGCGCGGCCCTTTTGGCTCTTCCACGGGCTTTTGCTGGTACTTGGGGAAGGTGTACAGGGCCAGCAATGTGCCCTCCACCAACGCCTGGACCGCGTCCTTCGCGTCCAGGTTCCCAACACCCGCGCCGTGGACAATCGAAGCCAAATCCCTGGCGCCCAACTCCCGCGCCTTGCGTGCCGCGGCCGCGGCCGCCCGACGCGCGGCTTCCAGGTCAAACTTCTCCGCGTCTCCCAAACCGACAACCAGTACCCGACGGGCTGGGATGGCCCCCCGTGGGTAGAGAACAACCACCTGCCCTAACGTCCCATCCAGATCACCGGCTTCAATTAACTCGCGAATAGCACCGTTTAACGCTTTATCCACAGCGCCGGTCGCACCCCCGGGAACTTTTACCCCCTGAAACAGGTTGACGACAAGCGCGTCGGTGGTAAATTCCGTCACGTTTCCTTGAACAACGCGAACATCCATAATAGCCTCCTCCTCACGCCGCGGTGTTTAAACCGCGAAATGTCCATCTTAGCCTGTACCCTGCTTGCCCCCTTACAGCGATCCCTCCGCCTGCCCCCTCGCAGCCGAGATGTGGTTCAATTGCAGGCCGTTTCCTGCCCTGAAATCACACCCGAGAACATCCTTCCGCACCCGAAGGCCTTTCACCTCACCCCTCGGATACGGCACACGGCTCTTCAGTATATCGCCAAACAACGACAAATGAAAACCTGTCCGTTATTTTGGAGGGCATTGTCCCCATGAATAACCTGTCATCTCGGACGTCCCTCTTTTGTATTGACATAAGGTAGGAGTGCGTTATAATCGAGGCGCAACCACTTTGTCATCGCAGAGGGGAAAGGATCTGTGGACCGAAAAAGCGCTTATCGTCGGCGAATAGTGTCCGTGTTCGCTCTCACCATCGCGGTTATCGTCGGTATCAGTGTGTTCGCTCTGGCTGTACACCATCCCTCACACGCAGAAGGGACCTTACCGCTTACCCCACGGCCGGGACGGCTGCCCAACGCGCCGTATCCTGGCGTGTACACCTTTGACGACTTCTACAACGTGGACCCCCGCTCCTCTGCTGTTATTGGTGGACATCGAAACTTCAACTGGTCCGACCTGAACCCTGCCCCTGGACTGTACGACTGGAGCGTGCTGGACGAGTGGATTGAGGAACAAACCAGTGTGGGCAAGAAGGTCGCGTTCGCGGTGAACGCGTACAAGGGCGCGGACAGTGGTGGGGATGTGACCCCGCGCTGGGTGTACGAACAGCACCCGGACGCCCGGGTTCTCTGCGATGACTTCAGCGTGCCCAAGTATTGGGATCCGCACTGGCAGGAGGCCTACCGCGAGTTCGTGGAAGCCCTGGCGCGACGATACGACGGCAACCCGGATATCGCCTTTGTGGAGATTTCCATTGGCGCGTACGGGGAAGCACGCCCCACCGAGGGGGGACTGAAATCCTGTATGGAAGCCGCAGGGTTGACCTCCGACCTGTGGGTGGAGACTGTGGAGCAAATCACCCGGATGTACGTGGACGCGTTTCACTACACTCCGGTGGCCTTTCAGATGGGACACTATCAAGAATGGAAGGAACGGCGTATAACCGCCGATTACGCGGCCTCCCTCGGCGCCGGACTCAAGTGGAACTTGCTCCTCGCGGACACAGGAAACGCGGTTTTCCGCCCTGAAGAGGGGTGTGAACAGGATGACAGTTGCGGCGCGGGCTGGGCCGAACTCATGTGGAAGTGGAATGACCGGGTGTTCATTGGCTTTGAAGGGTATTACTCCTCCTTCATCGTCAAGAAAAACGGCGTGTACACCTTCTACCCGGACCTGGTAGCCTGGGCCATTTACAACGCGCTGGACAAACGAGCCGACTACCTCCTCCTCACCAGCGGCATCACCACCCGCGGCGACGTACAGGATATCCTCCTCTTTGCCAACGAGCACGCAGGCCGCACTGCCGGCGACACGCCCAGCGCGTGGGTGGCACTGCGCGATAGCGATCCCGAAAGCCCCTGGGTCCAATCCCCGAAATTCCGCCAGCACACCAACTTCTCCTTTTTCCTGGTTCAGGATGACAGCGTCCCCGGTGGCCGCACTGTGCCCGAATTCCACGTCACCGAGGATCCAAAAGGATGGTTTACCCGCCGCACGGACCAGCAAAGCGGTAACCCGTGCATGTACTTCAAAGTGGATGACGCGTACTTTTACAACGGTCCAGGAGGCGTGACCATCAACGTCACGTATTTGGACCGGGGATGGGACACGTGGGAACTTCAGTACGACGCGCGGTTTGCCATCTACAAGAGCGCGGGAATCGTGCACAAGCGCAACAGCGGACAGTGGAAAACCATTACATTCCACCTGGAGGATGCCATCCTGACCAATCGCCAGACCGGAGGCAGTGATTTCCGCATCTGCTCCCGGGGCGACGGGGACGAGTACATCCACTTCGTACAGGTGGTGCGCAGCGCTCAATCGGTGCCCACTCCGACGAATACCCCCCTGCCGCCTGACACCCCTACACCTGTTACCCCGTTTCCCACCCTTACTCCCACCCCGCCCGTTATCTCCTACACCCTCCAATCAGGTGTCGGAGGATATGTGGGCGGCGCGGATACGTACATTTACCAGAAGGATCCCTCCCGCAACTACGGAAATGCCCAGGTTATCACCGTCAACACCAACGGCGAGTACAAAGCACTCCTTCGCTTCGACAACCTGCCCACTCCGCCCGCGAACAGTGTCCTGGTGCGGGCTGAACTTTCCCTGTTCTACCAAACGCGTGTTCCCTCCTGGGCCACGGGCTGGTTACGCGCGTACCAGGTTTACAAACCTTGGCACGAATATCAGGCGACTTGGTACATGGCACGCAACGGACTACCCTGGACGCGAGCCGGCGCCAACGATACCCGCTACGACCGGGCCGCCCACCCTGTTGCTGATGTCTGGATTTCGCGTCCCGACCAGTGGTATACCCTGGACATCACCTCCCTGGTTCGGGAGTGGCTTACCGACCCGAACACGAACCGGGGCATCCTGTTGGAAGGATGGGTGCTGGGCAACAAATACCTGTACATGGAATTCGCGTCCAACCAGAACCCGGTGAAAGCCCTACACCCACGACTCACCCTATACTTCTGGGGGCCCACACCTACGCCCACCCCGTGTCCGGGAGGAATCTGCGCGACTGCCACCCCTACCCCTACGTATACCCCTATCACTCCTGGAGCCCCCACGAATACCCCCTCACCAACCCCTACGGTCACCCCCACACCTACCCGAACTCCCACGCCAACCTACACCCCCACCCCGACCACGGTCATTCTGCAAGAAGGCACAGACATGGGAAATGGCCGCGTGTACACCGGGGCAGCGGACACATACATCGACCGATGGCAGCCCCAGCAGAACTTTGGCGGGGAAATTGCCTGGCGCCTGCGGCGAACCCAGCGTCGGGCACTGTTGCGCTTCGACGTGCAGTCCATTCCCTCCCATGCCCATGTCCTCCGCGCGGAACTGCAGGTTTGGGTCATCAACCGTACCAACGCGGATCCCATCGACGTGGCCGCCTATCGCCTACTTCGGCCCTGGGATGAATCCACCGCGACGTGGCAGCAGGCATCCGCGGGAGAACCGTGGGCAGCGCCCGGCGCGGATAGCCCTTCGGATCGAGCACTGACCCCCGCCGCGTCCGCGACGGTGACGAAAACGCTGACGTGGGTCACGTGGGACATCACCGAGATGGTACAGGCATGGGTCCAACATCCGGAGCAGAACGCGGGGCTCATCCTCGACGTTACCGGTGGCGGGGCAGGGAATTACGGCTTCTACAGCACAGAAGCGCCGGACATTCAACATCGCCCTCGACTCATCATCACCTACGCGGCGGACCCTGTCGCGCCCCCGAACTCAACACCAACACCCACGCCCACCCCCACCCTCACCCCTACCCCCACCTGGACGGCCACCTCCACGCCCACCGTGTCGGGTACAGTACAACAAATCGTGCTCCAACGGGGGCAATGGGTCAACGGCCAACTGTACACCGGTGAGGACGCGTACATCTCCCAGTGGGCTCCTAACGCCAATTTCGGTCAGGAACCCACCTTGCTTGTGCGCACAGGGGACGTGCGCCTCAGTTTAATCCGATTTCCCCTGGACGTATTGCCTGCTCACGCCCGGGTAATCAGTGCCCATTTGGGGCTTTACTTCACCTACCGCGACCATGCCATTCCCATCACATTGGAAGCCTACCGGCTCACACGCGGTTGGGAGGAATCCACCGTCACCTGGCGACACGCGGATGGAGGTGAGTGGGAACAACCCGGCGCGTCAGGTCCATCCGACCGCGAAGCCACACCGGTCACAAGCGTCGAAATAAACCCCACCCCAGGTTGGGTCGACCTTGACATCACAGAAGCGGTCACCTACTGGTTATCTCATCCCGAAGCGAATTTCGGCGTGCTCTTGCGAGCCGTGCAACAAGCAGGCGTCCAATACACCTTCTTGAGCAACGAGTGGGGGGAAATTTCCAAACGGCCCCGACTGACCATCCGCTATGTAATCGCCACCCCCACCCCCACCCCCACACCCACACCCACACCCACGCCCACCTTCACCCCCACCTTCACGTGGACACCGACACCCACCTTCACGCCCAGCCCAACCCCCACGTGGACACCCTCACCCACGCCCACCGCGACGTGGACACCCACGCCCACGCCCACTTTCACCTTACCCCCAAGCACACCTACACCCCCCTGGCCCACGCCCACGCCCGGCCCGAAACACGTGGATGTCCCCCCCGTCGTCACCCCTGTGGCCGTGGATGGCGCGTTAGGGGAATGGACATATCCGCCCCTGGCCTACCTGGCGGCGTCCAGCGCGGACACGGTGATGCGGTCGAACCCCTCGCCCACCGATGTGGCGGGGTGGCTCTGGAGCGCCTGGGATGCCCAGTACCTCTACATTGCCTTCCACGTGGTGGATGATGTGGTCATCGGGCATGACAGCAGTGATGTCTGGCGAGATGATAGCGTTGAGATCTCCATAGATGGCACCCCGGACGGACAGGGAGGCCCGGATTTTCACCAACTCACCTTTGTCAACGACGGCCGTGCCACGGACTTTGGCATTCGCCCCTTACCCGCAGGAACAACCTATGTGATCCGGCGGGTCGAAGGGGGCTACGTGGCGGAAATCGCCATTCCCTGGTCCGCGTTCAACATCTCAACCCCTACGCCTGGGCGCACCTTGAACTTCACCTGGGGTATTCACGACGATGACGATGGCGGTGATTGGGACAGTTACCTCATCTGGGCCGGCACATCCACCTTCTCCCCGAACCAGGGTATGGCCCCGCTTACCCTGTTAGCCTCGCCCGTTACTCCTACCCCTACTCCGACGCCCACCGCGGCCATGCGAGTCCAGGTATTCCAGGAAGGGGTGGGGAGTTATTCCGGGACGCGGGACACCACCCTCCACCGATGGCTGGCCACCGTGCCCCTGGGCCAGGAAACAACCCTCACCGTCCGCACGCAGGATGAGGCTCTGGCCCTTGTCCGTTTTGACCACATTTACCTCCCGGCGGGCGCACAGGTGGTGGCCGCCTACTTGGACCTGTACCTCATTAACCGAAGTGCTGATGGAGGTGTGTCCGTGGCCGCGTATCCCGTGAACCGCGCCTGGGATGAAATCCGCGCCACATGGTACCAGGCCACAGCCACCACATTCTGGACACAACCAGGAGCATCTTCTGTTCCCGACGACAGGGGCGGCACTCCGTTGGATCGGGTATGGCTTGAACGGCACATGGGATGGGTTACCTGGCAAATCACCTCACAAGTCCAGGAATGGTTGGCTCATCCTGAAAACGCCCACGGCGTGCTCATCCGTGCCGAAGGCAATGGCACATGCGAGTTGAAATTCCTCAGCCGGGAATGGGCAGGGGTGAATGTGCGGCCTCGGCTACGTATAGAGTACGTGTATTCCCACTGACCTGGGGCACGTTCCGAACTTTTGGCCTCAGATGCTAGCCAACGTCCTGCGCTCAGGGGGCGATTTTCTCCACCACCAAGAAGTGGGAAAGGCCAAACACGCGCAGGGGGGTGCGCTCCATAGCGTACGTTACCTTTCGAATAATTCTCCCCAGGCGAGGATATCGGGCCATAATGTTGTCGTAGCCGGGGTATATCTGTGTGTGGTGGACCACCCGGACCGGCAGGTCGGCCAGGAGGGCGCGTAATCCCTGGGGCGTGTAAGCGCGCACGTGCGGAGCCAACCGATTGCGCAGGGGGTTAGGAAGCCAGTTAATAAAGGGCGTATTGCCAAAGTGGTACTGTCCTCGCCAATAGTGGCCGTGCGTTTCAAAAAAGTAGAGACGGTTGGGGCAGAAGATAACCGCGCGCCCCCCGGGCTTGAGAACACGGATCATCTCCGCCACTGTTTGACGGTCGTCCATCACGTGCTCAATGACTTCATGGCTGAGCACTGTGTCAAAGGTGTTATCCGGAAAGGGGAGGAATTCCCCCGCGGCCTGGCAGATCAGGGGCAGGTCACGGGTTCCCAAAAGGACCTTAGCGTCAATATCCAGTCCCACCACGTGGGGAGTGTAGCGCATGAGCGCTCGCACATACATGCCCACACCGCACCCATCCACTAAAATGCGCGCGCCTTCTGTCTTCGCCCACTGCCGAATGAGGCGTAAGCGCCTCTCCTGCCCTTCCCTCCACACATAACTGGGATGCCCCAGGCGAGCGGCTTCTTCGGCCGTGCGACGGATGTCCGTGCTCATCTCCCCCATGCCCCAAGTGACCTCCGGTATGTCCCCATCTCACATGCTCTCGGTACGCACCCGCTAGCGTACCACAAGACCAACCATCGCGCCAGAAACATGAGCCCAGGGCACTTCCCCCGCGATCAGGGAGCCCAAACGCGATACACGCGAACACCTCCTATTCGCACGGGTTCCAAGCGGTAACCGGCCTCCTCGAGTCGGGGTTCCCGCGAGGGGAAGAAGACCGGATGTTCGGAAAGGTGAGTCCGAATGTAGTGGACGAGAGAATCCGCGATCCCCGGCACATCATCCCGGGGGTAGGCTTCAACAAAACAGACATCAAAGCGTCCCATTTCAATGTACGCCGCGTAGGTGTACGGCCAGAGCATATCCCAATCCGTGAAAACAATGGCCTTGGGAGGAAGGTGGGTGACCACTCGTCGCGCGCGGTTTATCAACTCAGGGGAGTATTCCGGGTACACAACAAAGGGAGTCGGGAGCACCTCTCCCGCGTGGACTGCAGCCCACCAGGATGAAGGCACTCCCATCACCAGGGTGACAATCACGTACAGGTAAAGGGCGAGCCGCAGCGCGTGAGAATGCCTTCCTGCCCGACGCATCGCGTGCACCAGGCTGTCTAAGCCCGCGGTGGCCAAGAGGATCAGGAGGATGTAGCCTGGGATGAGAAAGACGTACACATCCCAGATCGCATATGTCAGGGTGAACGCCCATTGAAGGCCCAGCGCGACCAGCAGGAACAGGGCAGTATACCGGCGGCGCACGAACAGGATGAGCCCCCCACTGACGGCCGCCCCCATGGCGATCCAGCCCACCTCCTGGGGAAGGTGATGGACGTACCAGCGAGCCAGTCGGGGGAACACCTCCACCCGAAACATGAATGGCCGAAACTGCTGGGCTGTCCAGTGAAAGTACAGGCGCTCCCAAACGTCGTCCACATCCTGCAGGGAAAGTCCCCACGCGGAAGCAGAAGGCGCGACCACCAGTCGGAAGTAGTCAGCCGGGGAGCGCTGCGCGTCCACCCAGGTGTACAGGGCCAGGGTCACCCCAAGTCCCAGGAAACTCCCGACCAGCGCCATGGACCAGATGTGCCGCGTCCGTCGCGCGGGCTCCAGGAGGAAAAGTAAGGCCGCGGGGGCGAGCAAAGCGACGGTCATGTGCACTCCCAAACTCACACCTCCTAGAAACCCGGCCAGCGCGGGGAAGAGAGCCGTGCTCCTACCTTCCTGGTGCAAGAGCAGGGCCACAATCATCGTGAAGAACGCGGCTGCCGCGGTGTAAATCTCCGCGATAACCGCCTGAGACCAGAAAGTCGGAGAGAGGGCCAGCGTAAGGGAAGCAATAAAAGCCAACCCCAGATGCTCGGTTAACGCTCGGGCCGCCGCGTAAAGGAAGAGCAATGTCAGCACAGCCATCAACGCGGAGAAGGCGTTTGCCCTGTAAGCCGCACTGTGTGCCAGTATGTTACCCCACAGGTGGGCGAGGAGGAGGTAAACCGGATAGCCGGTCGGATGCGTGTGACCGAGAAGTTGAGACAGTGTCTGAAATTCACCGCTATCCCCGGGGAGCAGACCGGGGACCAGCGTGCGCCCGTAAAGGACGCCACCGACCAGGGCCGCGAGCGAGGCGAGAAGCGCGTCCACCAGGTAGCCGCCCCCGCGGGAGTGTGGGGAGTCCATGAATCTGTCTCCTTGCCGGCAGTTCGACCCGAAGCATGTTCACTTGGGATTTCCCAGAAACGTCCTCCAAATGCCCTGAAAGCGCCTGGAGGACCACGAAGACATCCACTTCCCGCGCGCTAGGGGAGTGTCCGGTACAGAAGTGTCGGCATGTAAATGTGCACCCCGTGATATTCATCCGCGCCGATGTCAACGCGTCCTCCCTGAACGCGGGGCTCCCCGTCAATATCGTGGGAACCACTTTGGGGTAGGAGATGCCCCGCGTTTACTGCCGGAGAACGCGAGGTCAGGTGGAGATCTCCCTCTTCTGGGCGGAGCAGGAGGGGAGGGTGACCGTGGAGGCTGTGAGAATCATTGCCTGAGGCCGCCCGGTAAGCAGCAAACGTCTCGTAGGTGTGGCCCTGCCATTCCCAGCGCGGGGAGGGGCTATCCGTGTAATAGAGGTTGTAATCCACTTCGTTATCTTGCATGACCGGACTCCAGGAGCGGATGAACCAGCCGGCCTCCCCCGCGTAGATGAGGTTGTTTTCAATAACTGTGTTGCGAATGTCATATTGCAGGTAGAGTTCCGCGCCCCAGTCGTCGCTGGTGTTGTTGTGGTATAGGGTGTTGTTTACCACGGCACAGTTCTCTGTAGCGCCTCGGTGGGTGTCATAGCCGCCCATGGCTACTCCCACCTCGCTGTTCTGGTAAATAAAGTTGTTGCGCACAATGACGTTGCGGGTCGCGTGTGCTGGGTGCTCGCTGGCGATTTCCAGGCCCAGGTTGCAATGGTGTACCCAGTTGTTCTCCACAATAATGTCCTGCCCCCCGTCCACGTAGATGCAGGCTGCTGCCCGGTCCGTGCCATAAGCCGGGTTTCCGTACGTGTCTACGTTGTAGACGTGGTTGTAGGCAATGCGTCCTTCCCGGGCCCAATCATCCGTGGGTGCGGTTCCTTCAAAGCCGATAGCATCAATGCCGATGTTATCCACGTCGTGGATGACGTTGTGGGTGATTTCCCACTGTTTCACGTTGCCGTTGATGACCAGGGCCTCAGACGATCCTAGCCGCAGGTGGTGGAGTTCATTGTCCTGGATGAGGATGTCGTGTATGGGTATTGCTGATGTGCCGTACACTGCAATGCCGTGGGCATCGGTGCCTTCAGCCCAATGACCCCGGTGCTCAATGTGGTGAATTACGTTATCCCGAACTTCAATGTGGTGGGCGCTCCCGGTGATGAGGATGGCCACAGGCACCCGGTAGCGAACAGATGTGGTGTAATTGCGAATTTCAAACCCCTGAACGGAAATGTACGCGCTGTCCTCAATGTGGACCAGGCCGGTATCCGTATCGGGTACCGGAAGGCCGATGCCATCCAGCACGGGGCTCTCTCCCGGATAATTGCGGAAGGTAATGGGCGCGTTGGCCGTACCCGACACGCGGAGCGTCACCTGCTCGTTGTACACCCCACCCCGGACGCAGACCACGTCGCCCGGCCGGGCACTGGTTGCTGCTTTTTGCAGTGTACGCCACGGAGACATGGGAGAGGATCCGTTATTGGTGTCCTCTCCATCCAGAGCCACGTAGCGGGTGCATTCGTTTAGCCCGATAAGGGTGTGATGGGGGCGCGGGTTGAGGGGCCCGCCACGGGCAAAGGGGAGGAAAAGCAGCAGGACTAAAAGTGTGTAGAGCGTTCGAATGCTGTGCATGTCCTTAATGAACAGAGTTCAGCGGATGCTTGATTCGTGCTGTGTGGCGTAGGGGTGTACATTCTCACTAACATGTGTGTGAACACCTTGAGTATACCACGCCCGTGGGGACCTGGCAAATCACGCCTGGTGTAGTAAAGCGTAAAAGGGGGTAGAAAACAGTTTCCAACCGTGGGCCCTCTTATCCCTCGTGCCTCACTCCATCCCGCGTTCCCCATCGGCCGGGTGGGATTCTGGTGGAACGCGGGGGGAGGCTCCTGGATTGGCTGCCTTGGTTCCTACAGAACCCACGCGAAGAGGTGCCACAGTTGGGCCACTGTGAAGGTTACCAGGAATGCAATGCCCAGGGGCATGAGCGCGCCGATAAGAGTCCACTTTTTGCTCCCGGTCTCCTTCCAGATGGTAAGGATGGTGGTGGAGCAGGGGTTGTGGAGCACGGCAAAGAGCATTAACGACACGGCTGTGAGCAAAGTCCAGCCTGCCTGGTCAACCAACAGGGCGCGCAACGCGGTGAGACTGTTCAGTTCCATCAAGGTCCCCGCGCCTGAGTACACCATCACAATGGTGGGGACCACGATTTCGTTGGCGGGAATGGCAATGATGTAAGCCAACAGAATAACGCCATCCAGGCCCAACAGACGCCCGAAGGGGTCCAAAAAGGAGGCAAAAATCCGGGCTAGGCTTTGTCCCTGGTAGTGAACATTGGCCAGGATCCAGATGAGCCCGCCCGCAGGGGCTGCCATGTAAACAGCCCGCATGAGCACGAACACTGTTCGGTCAATGAAGGAGGTGTACAGGATGCGGAGCACGTCGGGCTTTCGGTAAGGTGGAAGTTCCAGGGTGAACGCGCTGGGCTCACCCCGCAACAGGGTGCGGGAGAGTATCCAGGAGACCAGGAACGTGAAAGCAATGCCCACCAATACAGCCCCCACAATGGAACCTGCCGCGGCGAACGCGGCAAACGCGGGCGGAAACGCGGACGCGACGAACACTGTCCCCAGCATGATGAGCGTGGGCCAGCGGCCATTGCAGGGCACGAAGTTGTTGGTGAGGATGGCGATAAGCCGCTCCCGGGGGGATTCAATTATGCGCGTGGCAATAACCCCTGCCGCGTTGCACCCAAAGCCCATTGTCATGGTCAACGCCTGTTTCCCGTGGGCGCCCACGCGCTTGAATAGCCAATCCAGGTTAAAGGCCACCCGGGGAAGATACCCCAAATCTTCCAGCGTGGTGAAGATGGGGAAAAAGATGAGCATGGGAGGCAGCATCACACTCACTACCCATGCCAGTCCTCGGTACACCCCGTGCCAGAGGAATCCTGTTACCCACCACGGCGCGGCCCACCGCTCAAACAGCGCACTTCCCCAGCGCTCTACAGCGAAGAGAATTGTGGATAGCCACTCAGATGGATAATTCGCGCCAACTATCGTCACCCAGAACGTCAGGGCAAGTCCTAACAACATGAGCGGAAGTCCCCATACAGGGTGAGTGACCAGGTGATCGATGCGCTCCTCCCAGGAAAACGCGCGTCGCTCATCACCTTGCACGACCGCCTGGGTAATGCGGGCGGCTTCGTTGTAGATATCCTCCACCAGGCGGTCCCGAAAGTCCTCGTCCAGGGCACGACGGAGGAGGGCCGCCCTCTGCAAAATGGCGATTCCCGGTTCGTATCGTGCGCGTGTTCGCTCGCGTTCGTTCATCTCGTCGGGCGTGAGCATTTCTTCGGGGGTTTCCCCCTTGACCAGCAGGGCAATGTCCCCGGTCTCCACGGCGCGTTCTATGGACGGGTCGCCGTCCAACAGGCGAATCGCGAGCCAGCGCGCGTTACGTACTCCCGGAAACGCCTGTTCGATAAGGGGAACCAACTCGGACACCGCGTGCTCCAGCGCCGGGTCCAGAGGCAGCCGACGGGGGTGGGTCCGGATGCGGCCTTCGATGACGTCGGCGACAGATTGCAGCAACTGGCCGATACCCTCACCAGTACGGGCGACAATGGGCACAACAGGCACTCCCAACTCCCGAGCCAGGCGCCGATGGTCCACATGAATGCCCCGCCGCCGTGCCTCGTCCATTAAATTCAGCGCAATGACCACTCGATCCGTGATTTCGAGAATTTGCAGGGTGAGATTCAGGTTACGTTCAATGGCTGTGGCATCCATGACCACAATGACCGCGTGCGGAGATCCGAAGAGGATAAAATCTCGGGCAATCTCCTCCTCAACCGACGCGGAGAGGAGGGAATACGTGCCGGGTAAATCCACCAATTTATACCGCTTTCCCCCGAACTCAAAGCCCCCCTCGGCACGAGAAACGGTCTTGCCCGGCCAGTTGCCCACGTGTTGCTTAAGCCCGGTCAACCGGTTGAAGAGTGTGCTCTTCCCGGTGTTGGGATTTCCTGCCAGCGCTACTAAATAGTCCCACTTGTCCATGGCAATGCCCAACTGCTGGACAAAGGCCGGACAGGATGCACAAGAACGTCGTTGTACACCGGGAACGTTCATCCCCTATCCTCTCCCTGTACCCGTGTGGAGGATGATGCCTCCTTGTGTGTCTTAGTGGGGGGTTCGGCTGGAAGTGGATCCACATAGATACGTTCGGCTTGCTCACGCCGCAGGGCGATGGTCGTGCCCCGCACGCGAAACGCCTTGGGATCTCCGTGGCCAAACGCGCTTTCCAGCACAGCCTCCACAACCGCGCCTCGGGTGAATCCCAGGTCCAACAGGCGGCGGCGCAATAACCCGCGGATGGAACGGGAAATGCCTACCACTCGCGCCCGCTCCCCTGGTTTCAAATCGGCTAATGTCCAGCGGTATTTTGTGACCTCTTCCACCTCTTTGGGCGCGGGGAGGACGTGGATATGAGACGCGACCACACTGGCTAACCAAATATCGTTGCCATCTACCTTCAGACGCACTCCCTGGGGGGAACTCTCCTCCACAATTACGTCCATGCCTGGCAGCAATCCCTCGGCCAACACCTGGGCAAAGATGGATTCGGGTTCATCCTCGATGTGGACAATGCGGGCAGGTTGACTGGTCGGCCAGTCTGTGAGGGGAATTCCTACATCGGCTAAACTCTCCCCTTTCTCCGTGGGGATAGGATCACCGTGGGGATCCCGTCGTGGGTGACCTAACCGCGCGGCCAGTGCTCGCACTTCTTCCTCGGAAAGGGTGTGTTCCTGGCGGTCGGCCAGGCGGTGGATTTCCGGCAAGGGCACATCTGTGAAATCGGACAGGTACCGTTCCCACAGGCGGTGGGCTCGTGAAATCTGTAAGCCTAACGCTTTGCCCGCCGGGGTGAGACACACGTTTCCCCCGCGCATCCGCACCAGACCGCGTTCGCTCATGCGACGCAGCAGGGACAACGTCGCGCGTTGACTCAACTTCAATTTCCCGGCCAAAGCCTCAGGCGTGGCACGGGTCCCTCGCTCCTCGCAATCCCACAGGAACTTGATAGCGTCTTCAATGGTCTCCCGGCGGCGTATGCGATACCACGACCACACCCGGGGCCACAGAAGGACCAGCACAAGGGTCAGGAGCGCTATTTCCCATCCGTAAGTCCACATGGTTCCTGCCTTGGTGTTCTGTGATTTCCCTGTCAACCGCGTTTAGTACAGTTCGATATTCCTTACGTTTCCCGATCCAGGCGCCGGATCTGTTCTCGGATAGATCGGCGGTACGTTTCGCCAGCCTCGCGGGCCTCTTCCAGGTCTGGGAAGCGCTTTTCCGCCTTGGCCTGGCCTGCCTTAAGCGCATCTTCCACATCTATGCCCATTTGATACGCTAACTTGAAGAGGAAGACAAAGAGGTCGGAGAGTTCCTCGGCCAATTCTTGACGCACGCGTTCCACGTCCTCGGCCTCTTTGTAGCCATCCATTGCCAGGACCAGGCGGGCAATTTCTCCCAGTTCCTCCACAGCGTGAATAAGCGTGTGGGCCGGGAGAACCCGGTCCCACCCGCGTTCCTTATCCCACTGTTCTAACCACTGTTGGTACTCGCGTATGTGCATTGCAGAAATTGGCCTCCGTGTTTCAGAATCCAGTACAATGTGGCAGAAGCACGTTAACCGAACTGATCCGTTGAGGAGACCATTAGGTGAGTATACCATTATGAGCCGTTCACCCCAAAGATTGTTCCTTGTCCTCCTGCTGATTTCCCTGGCCGCGTTGTTCCTCAGCGCCTGCACGCCTGCCGCCTCCCCCCTGTCGACTCCCTATCCCCCTACCCCCGTGGTTACGGGGATGCCCGCTCAGACGGTGACGCGTCCGCCAACCCCCACGCCCACATCAACGCGAACCCCTACCCCGATTCCCACGGCCACGTTTACCCCTACGGCCACGTTTACTCCCACGGCCACGCGTACCCCATCGCCCACGTTCACCCCGACACACACTCCATCTCCCACGGGCACGTTCACGCCCACGGCCACCGCGGTGAGTCGTCCTACGCCCAGTATGCACCTGGTGTACTGGGGGAATACCACCAAGCGGCAGGTCCACATTGGCTTTGACGTGGAAGGGGACCCTCGGATTCTGTACCGGATCCTGGATGTTCTGGATGAGTTCGATTATCAGACTACGTTTTTCGTGTCCGGCTATTGGGCCAAACGGTTCCCCCGGGCCGTGCAAGAAATTGTGCGGCGAGGACATGAGTTGGGCAATCACTCCTGGTCCCATGTGGATTTCCGCACCCTGACTGAGGAGGAGATCGCGCGGGAGTTGGACGATACCGAGGCGCTGTTGTTCCGTTTAACCGGGCAGAGCACGAAGCCGTATTTTCGACCCCCTTACAGTTTTCGGAGTGACCTCAGCGTGCGGGTCGCTTACCAGCACGGTTACACCCACATTCTCTGGTCCGTGGATTCCTATGATTGGCGCGACCAGGAGGCCGACCAGGTGGTCCAAAACATTGTGGACGCTGTACGACCGGGCGCGATTGTGTACATGCACACCAGTTACGGATTTGCTCCTGAGGTGTTGCGCCGGGTGTTGAAGTTGTTGCAGGACCAGGGGTACGCGCTTGTTTCCCTGACCGAGATCCTGCGCTGAGCCCGGAGGGTGCTTAGTGAGCAGGGCGGTGAAATTCCTGGCGCAGTCTGCGGATGAAGGTCAACGAGCGCAGGTCACGTTCTAACACGTGACGCAGGTACATTCGCATGAATTCTTCCAGTTCCAGGAGCACATCGGAACGCCAGGGGAGTGTGCTGGCCCGCTCAAATGTGGCGGTGTGCAGGAAACGCATAACTTTGAGTACGCGCGGGGGGAGCGGACGGCTGCCTTTCTTTGTTGCCCCACAGGTGGGACATACGACGCCCCCTTCTGCAGGAACCCAGTAGTTGGTGACGTCCACCCGAAGGGGTTCTCCGCATACGGGGCAGATGTATAACTGGGGCTGGAAGCCGGTGATGCGCAGGATGTGGGCTTCAAACCAACGGCTCACGATGAGTAGGTTGTTGCTGCTGTTCAGGTAACCGAAGGTTTCCAAGGCCAGGTCGAAAAGTGGATGGTCGGTTTCTCCCTCTGCCGCGAAGTGATCCAGGAGTTCGGCCACGTAGTACGCGTGCCCTGTGCGCCGCAGGTTCCCCCGCAAGCGCGGGTACGCGTGGAGCGTTTCTGCCTGGGTGATGATGTCCCACGTGCGCGCTTGGGCCACCTGTACCCGCACGTGGGTGAACAGTTCAAGGTGTCCGGCCTTGCGGCTGGTGATCTTGCGTGCGCCTTTGGCAATGAGAACTACTTTTCCCTGGGTGGGGGTTAATAATGTGATGAGACGGTCGGCTTCTCCGTAGTCTCGGCGCCGTATCACTAATCCGGTGAGGCGATAACTGCGTTGTCGTCGTTCGTGCGCACTCATCCTTCACCCCAGTAACGGCCACGGTATCCCTGCTTGGGTGGGGTGTCCAGCAGGAAGAAGACTAACTGGATTACTCGGGCGCGGTGTTGGAGCCATATACCGTGAAGGTTGTGAACCACCAGAAGGGCTTCTCCCCGCCCTGAGTAGCCTGCATCCCACAGGGCAGTGCCTACGTGGACTCCCATTCGGATCAGGGATGAACGGGGGCGGGCGATGGCATACACGTTCCGAGGCAGGTGAACGCGCTCGGCCAGGCGAATACGGTATGCTCCTGGGGGAAGGTGGACCCAGCCGTCTGCCCCGAAAGGCTGGATTTCCCCTGGGGGAAGTACGGTGGTTTCCGACGCGAATCCAATGCGGCCTACACTGTCGAGCGCGTACACTTCGCTTACGGTTAAATCAATTCCATGGGGCTGAATCTGCACGCGTTCGTCCAGCAATCCCTCGACGAGCGGTGGATCCGCGTGCACATATCGTTGTAATTCCTCGCTTATGAGCGTGCGCATGTACCTTCTCCCAGTGTTTTGAGGTGCGACCAGTACTGCACGTTCTACGCGATGGGTCGCGGTTCCGAACTTTTTCGTCCATCCATTATACTCTTCTTTGGTATCTTTTGGAAGGAGGGTGTTCCCGATGCGGTTGTGTCCGTCCTATCCTTTCATCCCTGGAGAGGTGGAGGTAGGATCGGGCCCTGGTTTTGTTGCGTCCCCTGGCCGGAGTGGGACGACTTTCTCCACTTTGATGGGTGCGTAGGAGTTAGGAGGTATGAGGATACGCTGGCGTTCGTCGCGAAGGACAAGGTTGTGGGAGCGTCTTGGGGAGGTGGGTGTTCTGTTGTTGGCGTGGGGTGTGCGGATGTACCGTCTGGACGCGCAGCCCGTTTGGTTGGATGAGGCCTTCAGTGTGTGGATGGCTTCCCACGTCCCGCGGGATGTTGTGTTCTGGACGCGGACGATAGACCAGCACCCACCTTTGTACTATCTCCTTTTGCACGGCTGGATGAAGGTGTGGGGGGATACGGAGTGGGCTATCCGCTTCTTCTCCCTGGTGGGAGGATGGCTGGCTGTGGCTGTGGGGATGGCTGTGGCCCGTGAGGTGGGGGGGAGACGGTTGATGTTCATTAGTGGGGTGTGGTTGGCCCTTTCTTCCTTTGCTGTGTGGTACGCTCAAGAGGCGCGAATGTACGCGTGGGTGCTGTGTGCTGTGGGCATTTCACTCTGGGGAGGGGTCCGCCTGTGGCGTAATCCTGAGGACCGGGTGGCCCTGGTTGCACTGGTGGTTGGGAGTGCTCTGGCAGCCTGGTTGCACAATGTGGCTTTGCTGTTTCCGGCTCTTGTGTTTCCTGCTGTGGCTTTCCGTTTGGGACGGCAGCGTTTCAAATGGGTGTTGGGCATGGGTGGGCTCTTCCTGGGACTGTGGGGGATCTGGCTCCCCGCACTGGTTGGGCAGTCTCAAGGGGTTTGGCATCGGTTTTGGGTTCCCTCTCTTTCTTTGTACCATGTGGCTGTCACAGGGATAACCTGTGTTTGTCCTTATTTCCCTGTGTCCCTGGTGGGGGGGGGGTGTACACTTCTGTGGGGTGTGCTGAGCCTGTGGGGAGGCTGGCACATGCTTCGGGATGAGCGATTGCGCGCTCGGGGCGGGCTGTTGCTTGTCCTGGCCGCGCTGGTAGCGCCCGGTGTAGTTGTGATTATCAGCGTGGTACGCCCCATTCTGGTTGCCCGCGTTTTGATATGGATTATTCTGCCTGTGACTGTATTATCGGCCTGGGGCAGTCTGCGCCTGCCTGGTAAGGGGCGGTGGATACTGGTGGGTGTGCTGGTCAGCGCGCAGATTCTCTCCTTGTACGGTTACTTCACCCGTTTTCATAAAGAGGCATGGGATGAGGTGGCCGCGTATGTTGCCCGCCACGCTTTGCCCCACGAACGTATTCTCTTTGAGGCGGGTTGGGTGCAGTTGCCCTTTGATTATTACTTTCGTGCGTACAATCTCCCCCTCGAGGAACACGGTCTTCCTGCGGATCCCTTTGTTACTGGGGAGTTGGAACCCCCGTTTCGTGTGTCGGACATCCCCCGTCTGAATCGTTTGATAGCAGGTGAACAACGGGTATGGGTGGTGCTGAGTCACGTACCGTACACAGACCCTCATCACCTGGTGGAAAAGACGCTTCGCTCCCGCCTTCGTTGCCAGGAACACCGGTTTGGGGATATCCGCCTGTTGTCGTGTTATCCCCGGTAACTGGGATGCTTGCCCCGTTCACTTTCCCTGTTTAGGGGGATCCAGGGAGGCATCCATCTTCTCCTTTTCAGGGGATTTCGAACCGTCCCCCGCGGTTTCGCAGGTGGAGGCCGCAGTTTTCAACTGCCGGCCGTATCGGGGCCCTCACCCCTCACCCCTCGGCATCGGCGCCGGATGAGGGAAAACGTGTTTCCCCTCTCCCCTCTCCCAAGGTTGGGAGAGGGGAGAGGGGCTGGGAGAGAGGGGTGAGGGCTTCATCTGCCAAGCCCCCTTGCGGGGGCTGCGCCCAACCGCCCCGGCGGTTTCGCAAGTGAAGGCCGCAGTTTCCAACTGCCGGCCTGCCCCGGGGCCAACGCCCCTTGGCCGCGTCCATCGTTCGTGGGTGGAAGCCGCACAGAACGCCCGGCAACTAAAAGTTGCGGGCTTCGTTTGCCAAGCCCCCTGGCGGGGGCTGCGACCAACCGCCCCGGCGGTTTCGCAGGTGAAGGCCGCAGTTTCCAAAAGACCAGCAGAATAAATGCGGTTCCGAAATTCATCCCATCCCCTTGACATAGTCCACAACTTCGCGTAAAATTCTACACGAAGGTACCTAAACCAAGCCCTTCATCGTAGCCCACAAGGAGAGCGAACCATGGCCGA
>CAYOAZ010000082.1:0-20509 GCA_964402285.1 uncultured Anaerolineae bacterium
TCCTTATCGTACATGCGCCACCTCCATTGGTGTGCTCAGGCGGGGGACAGAACAGGCGCACAACGCGTGTGGTGTGCGCCTATATTGTAGCGGATGTGCGCGTAAAAAGCAACACAACACCCTTTAAAAGGAGAGCCGCGCGGGCCGCAACAGGGAACCCCCTGGCCAGCGAGGAGTGAGGGATGGGGGGAGGGATGGGGCGGCCGGCAGTTGAAAACTGCGGCCTTCGGGATGCGAAACCGCCGGGGCGGTTCGGTGCAGCCCCCGCAGGGGGCTTGGCAGATGAAGCCCGCAACTTCTAGTTGCCGGGCGTTCTGTGCGGCTTCCACCCACGGACGGAGGACTCGGCCGAAGGGCGTTGGGCCTTGGGGCGCCGGCAGTTGGAAACTGCGGCCTTCGGATGCGAAACCGCCGGGGGCGGTTGGGCGTAGCCCCCGCCAGGGGGCTTTGCAAACGAAGCCCGCAACGCGGAGCGAGGAATGAGGGGCGAGGGACGCGGGCCGCGCGTTTCGTTCTCGGCGCCTACGGCGCCGAGAACGAAACAAACACCTCTCAGTGACTTTGGGCTATACGTTGCTTCCGTTGCTCCCGCAGATTGTCCACCAACAGGTACGCCATAAAGAGAAACGCCAGGAGTATGGAGATCATAATGGGCTTGTTCAACACAATCCACGGCTCCGTGAACACACCCCACTTCCCCAGGATCTCCACATCAATCCAGACAATGACCACTGTGGGGATGGCGTAGCGGATGGCAATTCCCCATGCTTTCTTGTGGTATAACTGGTAGAGCGCGTACGCTCCACCGCCCAGGGCCACAATGAAGAGAAGGTATGTAGCCCACGAGTGAACCCCAATGTCATACGCGATGAGCATTATCACGTAGCAGAACCAGAGCACCATAGTCATTTCAAAGGCCACCCGGGGACCATAGTTGTGGATCGGGCCTGCCGCGATGCTCTTGCGCATGAGGTGCAACTTACGACGCAACCACAGGACGGGTGAGCAGCGGATGCTTTCCTGGAACAGGATGTACAATGTGGCCGGGATGAGAATACCCCACGTGTACTCCATAAGCATGTATTCACCCTTTGTCGTCCCCACTGGAGGAACGTGAAATCGCCGCGCCGCGAAGACAAAACCATACTCGGCCCCACCGGTCCACATGAGCACGCCTCCCAGCGCGCCCATCAAACTCTGCCACCCCTCACTGGCCACCCAACGTGTGGCAACAGTGATAGCAATTCCCAGTAGGGCCAACGCTGCCGCCGCGGGGACCATGTAGGATTCATAGTAGCGTTCGATGATAATCATCACCGCGTGTCCCAGCGGCATAATCAGGAGGATAAACAGGAAGGAAATCATCCCTTTCATAGCCAGCCTCCCCTAATGAAGGTCCAGCATCCTCTGCACTCACCCAACCATCCACTATAACACACTTGGGGGAAAAAGGGGAAACTGTTTGTTGTCGATGCTAACCACTGTTCCCATCCACCTGAGAGCGGAGGGAAAACACCTCTCAGCGCAGATCGTACACCCAAATCGTATGTCCCACCCGGGCCACCGGTGTGTACGAACGCAGCCACGCATAACACGAAGGATCCTCCAGGTACAGACCCTGCAAATACGTCACACTGATGGCCACCACCCCGCGCACAGGATGACAGGGAAGCCACGTGTAATGGATGCCCCGTTCCTCGGGCAATTCACCGCCGAAGTAAGCCAGGTACACATGGTGGATATCGTGGGCGTCCAAATAAGCCTTTAACTCCTTTAAGCCCTGTCCCCAATCATAATTGGAATCCCCCACATAACGCCACCCGTTTTCGGGGCCTCCCCACGCCTCGTTGACATAGGAAAGATAACGGGGCGCCTGCGAGAACACACTGCACGCCACCAGCGCTACCACAATCCCCACACCCAGCAAACGGCCTCGTCGGGCATAGGCCCAGTCCCCCACTGCACCGGCAAAGAGAAAGAGAAAGGGGTAAATCGGGAGCACAAGACGTACACCCATGTTCGCGTTCCCCATCATCGCGGGCCCTAACACCGCCATCACAGGCACAGCCCACCACACAACCCAGGCCCACGTGTTCCAGCGGCGAGCGCGGACATCCGCCCAAAGGCCGCGCAGCGCGAGAGCCCATCCCCCAACCCACAGGACCAGCGTGCCCAGAGGCGTCTTAATACTCATACTCACCGGGAAAAAGTACCACCACCCGTGAAGACTCCGTCGTCCCAGCAAATACGCCTCATGGCCCTGCGCCACATGTCGGAACTGGCGTTTGAGCATAGTAACGTACCGGTACCCTGGGATAGGGTGTTCCACCCAGGAATACACCTGCATTCGCACTCCCTCCCCCAGCCATCCAACCAGCCGATCCACCCAACGGTGGGGGCGGGTCTCTTGAGTCATCGCGGGAAGGCTGTAGAACCCGTATCCTGCCATGAGCGTGAACACCGCTACACCGGCCACACCTATCCCTTGCCCCAACAAATCCTTCCAGGAAAGCGCGCGCGGCCACGCAGTGTGACGGGCCAACCACCACGACCACAGCATGAGCAAAGGGATCACGCCCCAAAGAACCATGCCCGTGGCCTTAGTAAGCATAGTTAACCCTAACAGCATTCCCACGCCTAGCCACAGGAAGACTCCCCCCCTGCGCAGGGCCTTCCACAGCAGGAACAGCGTGGATGTGTAAGTTACCGTGAGGAGAAAATCATTCCCCGCAATGCTCGCATGGGCCAGGAGAGTAGGGGAAAGCACGTAGAGGCTGAGGGAAAGCAGCGCACCGCCGGGCGTAAACACATCCCGGGCCCATCGGTACACAATTGCTCCCAGGAGCACAAATAACAAAATGAACGGGTACCGCGCCAGCAATAACACCGCGTCCGGGGACTGGCCTCCCCGATACATGTACCCCTGACCGGCAAAGTACGTAAAGTGTCGCTGAGCGTCCAGGCCCAAATCCCAGCGTCCGGGTCCGAGTTCCAGGAAAATGCTGTTGACATAGTACATCAGGGGCGGGTGGAACCGGGTGTGTTGGATGCCGAAATCACCTGTATGCCAGAGATAACGTCCCACCCCCAGGAACGTCACCTCGTCATATGTTCCGGCCTGAGTAGCTGCGGCCCACATCGCCAGCGCCACGCCGACCAACAAGAGGATAACCGCGGCTCCCCTTTCCCAACGAAATTCCTCGCCTTTCATTCCGGTTGACTTCCTCCCATCAGACACCTGATAGCAGTATAACATCGTCGTTTGATCCCCGCACTATTTTCCGTTATCATGCGTATGGTTTCAAGGGGGCTTACCCCTTAGGATGAGCAAACCATTGGTTGGTGAACGTCAAATAGATTCGGAGGCAAAGTCGCCTTGGTGTTCAATGAGGATCGATCCCCCATGAACGGATCCATACTGGGCAGCCTGAAACTTGATCGCATGAGCCGAGAATACCTGGAAAACGTGCGCAAGGGCCTATCCCTGGCCGCGGATTTGCACCGTTCGGATATGTTCATTTACGTGCCGGAGAATTTCAGCCAGGCGATAGTCTTGGCCCACGCGCGCCCACATAGCATGGCCTCCCTCTATCCCGAGGAGCAGACCGGCCGACGCGTCTACATCGCGGACGTACCGATTGTGGAAAAGGTCATGCACTTGAACCAATCCATCAAGGGATCACGTAAGATTGGTGAGTACAGTGCCCCTCTCCAGGAGCGGGCGTATCCCCTGCGGGATCGGCGGGGCCGCCTGGTGGGCGTTTTGGTCATCGAAACGAACCTCATCGAAGTGCAGCGCCTCAAACTGCGCTCGCGCGTGTTCCGACATGCCCTGAACTGGATCTTGCGTATGCTCATAGCCGGTGATTTCGGCAACGTAGTTCATATTGCCCCCTTTGGCGAGGTGGACGGCCTCATCCTGGTAGACAGCACCCGCACAATCCGTTACATCAGCGGTCGGGGTAGTGGCATTTACCGACGGTTGGGCTATTTAAGCAATCTAGTGGGCCAACACCTCCGTCAACTGGAGAACGAGGATGACCGGATGGTTATCCAGGCTTTTTCGGTGGGGCGGCCGTTGCAGTTTGAATCCGAGGAACGGGGACGGTACCTGGTGAAATCCGTTCTTCCCATTCACGTAAACGTTCCCCTGCACGAACGGATTTGGCTTCGCGTGCGGGATGGGTGGCGGGGTCCCACGCAAGGGCGTGTGTGGATGGGAGCCCTGCTCATTGTGCGCGATGTTACCGAGGAACGGCGCAGCAAGGAGGAACTTCGGGCCAAATCCATGCTCTTGCGGGAAGTGCACCATCGCGTGAAGAACAACCTGCAGACCATCGCGTCCATCCTGCGCATGCAGGCCCGCCGTGTGGATGACGAAACCGCGCGGCATTATCTCCTGCGGGCAGCCAGTCGGGTGCGTGCTGTTGCGGACATTCACGAATTCCTCCAATATCAGGAAGGCCAATCCATGGTAGGCCTGCGTGAACTGGTGCAACAAGTGTGGCGGCAAATCGCGGAGGCCGTTATTCCTGATGACATGAACGTGGAATTTTCCACCAAAGGACCTAATATCTGGCTGGTGGGTCAACAAGCAACCGCCATGGCGTTGGTCATTAACGAGTTAGTGCTCAACGCCATTGAGCACGGCACACACAACCACCACGGCACTGTGCTTTTGCGCATTATGGATTTGGGGCCCATGGCTCGTGTGGAGGTCATCAACCCCCACGACCACCTGGCTGATAATTTTGACCTCGACCAACAACAGGGGTTAGGCTTGAACATTGTGCGCACGTTGGTGCAAAATGAACTGGGTGGCTCGTTCCGGCTTTACAGCAGTGAAGAGGGCGTGGTCGCCGAGGTCACATTTCAAAAACGCGTGCCGCCCGGTGCATCGAAAGCACGCGGGGATTAAGGAAATCCGCACTAAAGGGGGTGTCGGCAATGGCAAAACAGGCGCAAAAGGGAAAGTCACAAAGTGGTCGCATCCGGGTGCTGATCGCGGATGACAACTCCATGATTCGGATGGATCTGCGGGAAATGCTCACCAACCTGGGATATCTGGTGGTTGGGGAAGCACCCGACGCGCGCACCGCGGTGAACATGGCGCGAGAGATCCGGCCGGATGTGGTCATTATGGACATCCGGTTTGAGAACGACGACTTTGACGGCATTGACGCGGCGCGGGTGCTTATGGAGGAACGGGTCGCGCCCGTGCTGTTGTTAAGCGCGTATGGGGACAAGGAGTTGATTCAGCGGGCCAAAGAGGCCGGCGTTATGGGGTACTTAATCAAACCGTTCCGAGAGACCGATTTGCCCCCTGCCATTGAAGTTGCCATTGCGAACTTCCAGGAGTGGCTACGCTTAGAAAAGGAAGCACAGGATTTGAAAGAGGCGCTGGAGACTCGGAAACTGGTGGAACGGGCCAAAGGTATCTTAATGGACCGCCAGGGACTCTCAGAGGCAGAAGCCTTCCGTCGTATTCAAAAGATGAGCATGGACAACCGCCGGCCCATGAAGGAAGTGGCCGAGGCCATCATTCTCGCCCACGAAGTGAGCATCGGAAAACGGCGGTGAACCCTTGACGCGCGGGGACGCGGGGGGCCGTGTTCCCGCGCGATCTCAGCGCACAATGTGAATGCCCAACAAAGGAAGGATCAACAGGAGCACCAGAAGCGCCAACAGAAGAATCACCACACTTAACGTCACCGCCAGCATGAAGCCACAACCGAACTGAAACCCATCGGCAAAAGTCAAGCCAGAAAGTGACTCATCAGTGGCCGGAGATATCTCCACCGGGGTATGGGATAAATCCTCCTGCATGGGCTCTCCTCCTATCCCCTGCCATAGGGCATTTCAAACCGCGAACCGCGGCACCGATAACAGTTCTTCCCGCCTCACACAATCCGGGTCCCTTCGCGTCCAAGTATAGAAAGGCCTGGGGTGCCAAGCAAATCCTTGACGCATAAACAAAGAGGGGAGGGTATTTACCCTCCCCTCTTTGTCTGGTCGGGGCGCGCGGATTTGAACCGCGGACCACTTGAACCCCATTCAAGTGCGCTACCTGGCTGCGCTACGCCCCGTTCCAGGCTGGGGGACAGGGATTCGAACCCCGACTCGCGGATCCAGAGTCCGCTGTCCTGCCCGTTAGACGATCCCCCAGCAGCGCTCCATATTCTACCCATAAACGCTACGTCGGTCAAATCCCATTCGGATGTGCGCACACATACCACCGTGGTTCTGAACCTAACGTAGGGATAAGGTATAATGAAGAAGGTGTACAAACGCGGCGGGTCGGGGAGGCGTTCACCAGCCGCTTACTCGAGGACACGAACCCTATCCTGTGTTAAAAGGATGGCTTATGGACGAAAACACACGTAACGAGAAACCCAAGGATTTGGCCAACGAGTTCTTGTACGTGGAGTTGGATTATTCCCTGGGGGATAAGTACGCAAACATCGAACTGCCCGACGAGGAAGCCCCTCCATCCATTGAAAAAATCGAAGTATACCCTTATCCCCACCTGACCAAACTCTGGATCAAGATGAACTTAACGTACTTCAAAACGTATCCCAACCTGGAACTCTACCTGTACAACCCAGATGGCGACCTCATCGCCGACATGCTCATGGTCGAGCACCGCCAATTTTACGTGGACGTTACCATGCACCTGCGTGAGGATCCACGGCCGGGTGAACGGTATCGGCTGGAGGTTTTCCTCATCCGGGATGATACCATCCTGGACCAGAAAACCCATGAGTTTGACCTGGTGTTTGTGGATCCGGAGACCGGACAACCAGTACCCCCCTCCGACACGTAATACAAGTAAGTGTGGGGATACCCAGCAAGTTTCGTTCACCGTGGGGTTTGGAAGAGAGTTCAGGAGGAAGCACAATGGCAGGGCAAGACGCCAACAAGCCAAGGGAGGAAAATCTGGAAGAAATCCGCAAGCGCATCGAAGCATTGCGTCGGGCTATCGAGTACCACAACTACCGGTACTACGTGTTGGACGACCCGATCATTCCCGATAGCGTCTACGATGCCATGTTTCGGGAACTGGTGGAGTTGGAAGAGAAATATCCCCAGTTCCGCACGCCGGATTCTCCCACCCAACGCGTGGGCGGGCGTCCTCGTGATGAATTCCCCACCGTACGACATCCTGTGCCCATGCTCAGTTTGGCCAACGCGTTCAACGAGGATGAACTTCGATCCTGGTACAACCGCCTGCTCAAACTCATTCCTGAGGGCACCCAACTCGCTTTCGTGGTTGAACCCAAAATCGACGGCCTGACCGTAGTCCTCCACTACCGTGACGGAACGTTCGTGCTGGGAGCCACCCGCGGGGACGGCATTGAAGGTGAGGACGTTACCCCGAACCTTCGCACAGTCAAACAACTCCCTCTACGCATTCCCGTGCCTCGCGAAGAAGGCCAGATTCCCGACATCCCGGTGCCATCTTACCTGGTCGTCCGGGGGGAAGCGTACGTTCGCCGCGCGGATTTCGAAGCCTTCAACGAAGAACAACGACGTAAGGGGGGGCGTACCTTTGCCAATCCCCGCAATTTCGCGGCCGGATCCATCCGTCAGTTGGATCCCAATGTGACCGCACAGCGTCCCATTCGCCTGTGGGTGTACCACCTGGTCCTCGCGGAGGGTCTGGAGCGACCTTTCACATCCCACTGGGAAGCGCTTCACTACCTTAAGGAGTTGGGATTCCCTGTCAACCCCTTGAACAAGCGTTTTGACAACTTTGAGGATGTAGTCGCGTACTGCCTGGAATTCGCGCAGAACCCTCCGGATTTGGGCTATGACATTGATGGCCTGGTCATCAAACTGGATAACATGGACCTGTGGGATACCCTGGGATTTGTGGGGAAGGATCCTCGCTGGGCCATCGCGTTCAAATTCGGTGGGGAGGAAGCGGTCACCCGGCTCCTGGACATCGTCGTCCAGGTCGGTCGGACGGGCGTGTTGACACCGGTGGCCGTGCTCGAGCCCGTGCAAATAGGGGGCGTGGTGGTCAGCCGAGCCACCCTGCACAATGAGGACTACATCATTCAGAAGGACATTCGCATAGGGGATTACGTCATTGTCCAGCGGGCCGGTGAAGTCATCCCTCAAGTGTTGCGCCCCCTGCCTGAACTGCGTACAGGGGACGAGAAGATCTGGCGGATGCCCAAGCACTGTCCTGTGTGCGGCGCGGAAGTCATCCGCCCGCCAGGAGAGGTGGCGTACTACTGTGTCAACAGTTCCTGCCCGGCCCAACTTATCCGCTCCGTCCAATGGTACGCGTCTAAGCAGGCCATGGACATTGAGGGATTGGGCATCAAAGTCGCGGAGCAACTGGTGAACGAAGGTCTCATTAAAGACCTGGCCGACATCTACTACCTAAAGCGGGAAGACCTGCTCAAGTTAGAGGGGTGGAAGGAAAAACGGGCGGACAACCTCTTGCGTGCTATTGAGGAGAGCAAGAATCGGCCCTTGTGGCGTTTGATAACCGGTTTGGGCATCAAGTTCGTGGGGCAAGTAACCGCCCAAGTTCTGGCCGAGCGGTACAAGAGCATTGACGCGCTGGCCCAGGCCACTCAGGAGGAATTGGAGCAGATTGAAGGAATAGGCCCGCGCATTGCTCAGAGCGTAGTAACCTGGTTCCGCCAGGAAGCGAATCGCAAAGTGCTGGAGAAATTGCGCCGCGCGGGTGTGCGCATGGCTGAGGAAGAGGAGGCCGAAGCCGAGGCCAAACCCTTGGAAGGACTCACCTTTGTCATTACCGGCGCGTTGTCCTCCATGAGCCGAGAAGAGGCTAAAACATTCATCGAATCCCTGGGAGGACGGGTTACCAACAGCGTTTCCCGCAAGACCGACTACCTTATTGTGGGCGAGAACCCAGGCAGCAAACTTCAAAAAGCCCAACAACTGGGTGTGCCTACCCTTAGTGAGGAAGAGTTCTTCAAGTTCATCGAGGAGCGGAAAGCCCAGATGAAGCAGTAGCCTTGGCTCCACGGCTGGGGGGAAATGCCCCGTTAGTGATATTCGACTCTAATTACCCTGATAGGAGGAAATATGCCGTACTTCAAACCGCAGGAAGTACCTGTAAAGTGCCCGCAGTGCGGGACAGAGATCATCGTGCCCGCATTTTCCATTATCGACGCGGAGGACATGCCTGACGTGGTCAACGCGCTCATCATGGGCGTGCTGAACGTGTTCACCTGTCCTCGGTGCGGTGCCACCGGAATGCTCGATGTGCCCCTGTTTTACCACCACGGTAAAAAGCAATTGGCCTTCGTCTACATGCCCCATCGCGCAGATTTCAACCAGGAGCGACGTCAGCGCATCATCGGCGATATGACCCGCGCCATCATGCGCAGCCTCCCCGACGACCATCCCAAAGGATATTTGTTGCAGCCTCGGGAGTTCCTCACTCTTCCCAGCCTGTTGGATGCCATCATGGAGGCGGAAGGGATAGACAAGGAGGCGTTGGAGGAGCGACGGGAAAAGGGCGAACTCATCGACCGTCTTCTTGCGGTCCTTGATGATAACGTTGCTTTTGCCGCGGTTGTGGGGCAGCACAAGGACAAACTGGATCCCGAATTCTACGCGCTGATCCGCTACGCTCGTGACACGGCCGAGGCCATTGGCCACAAGGAGGAGGCTCAAAAACTGGAGACATTACGCCAGCGTTTGTTGCCCATGACCGAATGGGGGCGGAAAGAACAGGCATATGATAAAGCCGTTGAATTCCTGCGCAAGCAGCCCTCGCGTGAGGACTTGCTGGAACAGTTAATTCAAGCCTCCGAAGATCAGGAGGTTGAAGCCCTCATTCGTGTGGCCCGCCCTCTGGCCGACTATCAATTCTTCCAGATGCTCACCGAGCGCATAGAAAAGGAACGTCAGGCCCAGAGGGAAGAAGAGGCTTCGCGCTTGGAGCAATTGCGGGAGCGCGTGCTTTCCCTGACTGAGGAAGTGGACCGGGAAACGCAAAAAGCCTTGGAACGGGCCGCTGAGTTGTTGCGCCACTTTCTCACAGTCTCGGATTTGGAAAAGGCGGTTGAAGAGCACCTCAGGGAAATCGACGATGTGTTCCTCTTCCTCCTTTCCAGCGAGATGAAAGAGGCAGAACGGGCAGGGTTAAAGGAGGCATATCAGCGTTTACAAGCCGTGTGGGAGGCCATTGAGAAGCACTTGCGCCCTCAAGTGCCTCCCGAACTGCTTCTCATCGAGACGTTGCTTACCCTCTCGTACCCGGAAGAAACACGAACCTATCTCCAGCAGCATCGGGATCAAATTACGCCTGAACTCACTGAACTCATGCGAGTCCTGGCCGAAGATCTGGAACGACAAGGGGAAAGGGAAGGGGCCAAACACTTGCGGGAAATTCGTGCCCAGGCGCTGGCCGTGTTGGCTCAAAAGTAAATCCAGCGCAGACGTGAGAGGAAGATGAGGGGTAGACCATGACCACAATACCACCCAAGACGTTCCGCCCAGATACTTACCTGATCGTCCACGGACGCGTTATCACGTTCGGCGAGGAAAATCGCATCATTGAAGACGGCGCCATTCTCATCGAAGGTGACACAATCCGGGAGGTGGGAACGACCGAAAGCCTTCGGGCCCGCCATCCCAATGTGGATACATTGGATGCCCAGGGCCAAATTGTCATGCCCGGCCTTATTGTGGCTCACACGCACTTTTACGGCACCTTTGCCCGAGGCATGTACATTCCCGGTCCGCCCATGAAGAACTTCCTGGAGATCCTGGCGCGGTTGTGGTGGCAACTGGACCGCGCGCTGGATGAGGAGAGTATCCGCTATTCCGCGTTAGTGCCCATTATCGAGGCCATTCGTCACGGGGCCACCACCTTGTTCGACCACCACGCGTCCAACCGTTGTGTGGATGGGTCGCTGGACATTATCGCGGACGCGGTGCTGGAGAGCGGTGTGCGCGCGGTGCTCTGTTACGAAGTGAGCGACCGAGATGGCCCAGATGTGGCAGACGCGGCCATTCGGGAGAATGTGCGCTTTATCAAGCGGTTGCGGAGCACGCCTCACCCGCGTCTGGCCGCGACGTTTGGCCTCCACGCGGCCATGACCTTGTCTGATGAAACCCTGGACCGCTGTGTGGCCGAAGCGTCCGCGCTGGGGAACGTGGGGTTCCACATCCACGTAGCCGAAGGTCCTTTTGACCAGGACCATTCCCTGGAGACGTATCAGATGCGCGTGGTGGACCGGTTATACCAGCGTGGCATCTTGGGCCCGGATACTATTGTGGCTCACGCTATTGACATTGATGCCTGGGAAATGGATCTCCTGCGCCAGACAAAGACGTGGGTATCCCATCAACCCCGTTCAAACATGAACAACGCGGTAGGGGTGGCCGATGTGCCCACTATGTTGCGCGGGGGGATGAATGTGGTCCTGGGCAACGATGGGTTCAGCAATAACATGTTCACGGAGATGCACGTTGCTTACCTGCTTCACAAGGTCCACCGTCGTGACCCGCGCGTTATGTCCGCGGATCAGGTGATACGCATTCAGTTTGAACACAACGCGCGTCTGGCCACGCACTTTTTCCCCCAGGTTGTGGGGGAAATTACAGAGGGCGCGTTCGCGGATGTTATCTTCCTGGATTACAACCCACCTACGCCGCTTACCCTGGATAACTTGCCCTGGCACATTATTTTCGGCGTGGATGGTACTCAGGTGACCACGACCATTGTCGGTGGTCGCATTCTCATGCGGGATCGGGAACTGCTCTTGCTGGACGAGGAGGCCATTATGGCCCGCGCCCGGGAGGTGGCACAGAAGACCTGGGAGCGATTTTGGGAACTGTCGGGCACACCTTAAGGGGATAGTACATGCGGCGCGTGTTACGCCCTGATCGCATCCCCATCCCTGTGGGTATAGGGGGATTTCTGGTCGCGAGCGTGGTGGTGTACATCACGCTCGCGGCACGCTTTCCCCTGCCCCGGTTGTATGCCGCTATTCCACCGCTGGATTATGCTAAATTGACCCACTACAGCCTCCTGGGGGTTGTGCTCCTTCTGGGTGCTTATGGTGTGCTTTTCTGCGGGTTGGCGTGCCTTGTGGTTCAACGTCCCCACTGGCCCTCTCCGCGGATTCTTCTCGCGGCTGTGTTGCTGGCTCTCCCATTGGTTGTCCTGTATCCGGTGTTTGCCATAGATTTTTTCATTTACGCGGTTCACACGCGGGTGTGGATCGTTCATCACCAGAACCCTTTTCTGGTAGCGCCATCTCAGTTCCCTGGGGATCGCTGGATCGGTCTCTGTGGGGAGTGGATTAACGCGACTACAGGGTACGGCCCGCTGTGGGAGTTCATCGCTGCTGTGCCTGGCATGATTGCCGGAGCCCATCATTTTCTCGCTCATCTGCTGGGGTTGAAGGTTATTGCTTTCCTCGCATATCTCGTCAACATATGGGTGCTCGACAGGATTTTGCGCGTGTGGCGACCTGAGGAACGGGCTTGGCGTCTGATGTACTTCGCGTGGAATCCCCTTGTTTTGCTGGAATGGGTGGGGAACGGCCATAACGACAGTGTGATGGTGGGCTTTATTTTGTTGGCTTTCTGGTTGCTTTTGCGACATCGGGATTACTGGGCCCATGTGGCGATGGCTTTGGCAGTGTTGGTGAAGATGCCGGCTCTCTTTCTGTGGGGATTGCTCTGGGTGTGGAATATGGCTCAATGTGCTACGTGGAAGGATCGCGTTCGGTTGAGCGGTTGGGCAGCGGGTGTGGCTCTACTCACCGCGGGGATATTTGCCTGGGTGCTGTGGCCGAATCCCTACGCGTGGCAAGCATTTCAGGAGAACACGTTCAGCAGTCGCTCTCCACAGACGTTGGCTATTCTCATTGCAATGGGGGCTCACGTGCCCCACGCGTTCGCCCGTGTGCAACGGACTTTCCAGGTGCTGTTTGTGCTCCTCACCGGCGGAATTGCCGGCTGGCTGTGGCGCACCACGCGAAGACATCCGCACACGACGCGGGCGTTTGAGGATTTGTTGCACGCGTGGTTGGCTGTAGAGGCATTGCTCCTGTACGTTTTTGCTTCCAATTGGCGACCATGGTATACAACATGGCTGTTGTCCTTGGCTGCGCTGTCACCTGCTGCCGCGTGGCAATGGGGGGTATTCGCGCTTTCCTTCACCGCGGAGACCGGGGATGTATACTGGACAAATGTGCGGTGGCGGTTCCTGGGAGGGCTCTCCCCGCTCTTCGCCCATGTCATTGGCGTGGCTTATGTGTTCGGCATCCCCGCGAGTGTTGCGGCTTTGCATCTCAGGAAGGCGCGGTTTCGCACATAGGCCGGGGCTATCTTTTTCAGGAAATGGGCTTGTGCACGAGGGGGGCTGATGTTTCTCCCTTTTGGTTAAATCCTTATCTGAGGAGGAGAGGTACTTATGCGACGGATTGCAGTTATCGGCGGTACCGGCAAGGAGGGGTCTGGGCTGGCAATGCGGTGGGCCCGGGCAGGGTATGAGGTCATCATCGGTTCGCGCAGCGCGGAGAAGGGCGCACGCGTGGCCGAGGAGTTGAACCGCCGCGCAGGGGTGACCACAATCCGGGGCACGGATAATGTCACGGCCGCGCGCGAAGGGGATGTGATTGTCCTGAGCGTTCCTTACAGTGCTCACATAGACACGCTGGCCCAGATTAAGGATGTGGTTCAAGGGAAGGTGATGGTTGATGTGACGGTCCCGTTGAGACCGCCGAAGGTCACGGTGGTTCACATCCCAGAGGGGGGATCGGCCACTCAGGAGGCGCAGGCGTTCCTTGGGGAAGGGGTTCGGGTTGTAGCCGCGTTCCAGAACATTTCCGCAGCCCACCTGGCGGATCCTGACCACGAGATCGATTGTGATGTGTTGGTCTGTGGCGATGATAAGGAGGCGAAGAGCATAGCCATTGAGTTGGCGCGGGCCGCGGGAATGCGCGGGTTGGACGCGGGCCCGTTGGCCAACGCGGTGGTGGTTGAGGGATTGACGTCTATTCTCATCGGTATAAACAAGCGGTACAAGGTGCGAGGCGCGGGGATTCGCATCACCGGTTTACCTGACAGCGTGTAGGCGACCTTGCCCGCCCTGGGGGCGAGGTGTACAATACTCTCACCCGGCCGCAGTGTCTTCGGCGTCCGAACCCGGTGTGCGACCCTACCAGAAGGAGGCGACTATGGCCACGATGTACGATGCCATCATCATCGGCGGCGGTCACAACGGCTTGGTAACGGCGGCTTATTTGGCGAAGGCGGGCTTAAAGGTCCTGGTACTGGAAAAGCGCTACGTGGTTGGCGGCGCGGCCGTTACCGAGGAGATTTTCCCCGGTTTCAAAGTCTCCACCCTCGCGTACGTGAATTCCCTGTTTCGGCCCCGCATCATTAAGGATTTGCGCTTGAAGGAGTTCGGATTCGAGATGCTGCCCCGAGATCCCTCGTCCTTCACGCCCTTCCCCGATGGGCGTTATTTGTTCCTCGGGCCAGACAAGCGCATGGTGCGGGAGGAGATCGCCAAGTTCAGTAAGAAGGATGCAGATGCTTATCCCCAGTATGAAGCGATGCTGGAGCGAGCCGCGGATTTCATCGAGCCCCTGCTGGAGATGACGCCTCCGGATCCTCGGTCCATTAAGCCCGGTAATCTCTCTATGCTGGGCAAGTTGGCCTGGAAGTTCCGCGGTCTGGGCAAGGATATGTATGAGATTTTCCGCATTCTTACGGCCAATGCGTCCGATATTCTCGATTATTGGTTTGAATCCGAGGAGTTGAAGGTCACTCTGGCTACGGACGCGGTTATTGGCGCTTTTGCATCCCCCAGTGTGCCCGGCACTGCATATGTGCTCTTCCATCATGTGATGGGGGAGACGAATGGTGTTCGCGGTGTGTGGGGGTATGTCCGTGGGGGGATGGGTGGACTCACTCAGGCGTTGGCTCGCTCTGCCCAGGCGTTCGGCGCGGAAATCCGCACCAACGCGGAGGTGGCACGCGTGGATGTGCGCGATGGCCGTGCCGTGGGGGTCACCTTGACCGATGGCACAGAGTTCAAGGCGAAGGTGGTGGCATCCAACGCCACACCGGCTATCACCTTCCTCAAACTGGTAAACCGGGCCGATCTGCCCACCGAGTTTGTGGAGGAGGTGGAGCGGATTTCCTACGACAGCGCGGTGGTAAAGGTAAACCTGGCTTTGGATGGTCTACCCAATTTCACGGCGTATCCGGGCACGGAGCCTGGGCCCCAGCACCGGGGCACTATCCACATTTCCCCCAGCCGGGAGTACATTGAGGAGGCGTTCCGTGATGCCGCGCTAGGCATTCCTTCTCGTAAGCCCATGCTGGAGTGCACCATCCCTTCGGTGGTGGACCCGACGGTCGCGCCCGAAGGGAAGCACTTGATGAACATTTTCGTCCAATACGGTCCGTATAACCTGAAGGAGGGTACCTGGGACGAGATCAAGGATGCGTTCCTGGAGCGGATTATTGACACGCTGGCTGAGTACGCGCCCAATATCCGGGACATCATTATCCACAAGCAGATTCTCACACCGCTGGACATGGAGCGGGAATACGGACTCACGGGCGGCAACATTATGCACGGTGAGTTGACATTGGACCAGATGTTCTTCATGCGTCCGGTACCGGGATACGCGGATTACCGCACGCCAATTCGGGGGCTGTACTTGTGTGGCTCCGGCGCCCATCCGGGAGGAGGTGTTATGGGGGCACCTGGGTACAATGCGGCCCGAGAGATTCTCAAGGATTGGAAGAAACTGAAGTGATGTTTCTCCCGATGCTGTTGGAGGGAGTACCTACTTGGGTAGGCGAGGGTATGCCTTCGCCTACCCAAGTCCGGACGGGTCAGGTTCTGGTGGGTTAGCGGTCAGCAGGGGCTGAAGGGGTGTACCGTTCCTTGGCAGGTTGGATAAACGTGGGTTGTGCTGTGTACATGGCATCCTCGGTCGCGTTCTCCACGGTGACTTCCCACTTTTGTCCCTTTTTCCCGGAGAACACTAATGTAAATGTCCCTGTGGGGAGTACGTCGCGCGGGATGGCGACGATTTGGAAGGGCGATGTGAGCACTTGGATGACCATCTCCCCCGGTTGAGGGGAACGCTCTTCCACCTGAACCGTTACTTGGTGGTCTGTTATCACAACCTGGCGCAGTGCGATGCGGTATCCTCCTGTCCGTTTCGCTCCCATCAACGCGACCAGGAGCACTTCCTGTTCCCAGTTGATATCCGGCCACGACCATGTGTGCGCGTGCTGCTCTTTGAGGAACCGTTCCCAGGCGTGGGGTCCGGTAATCAGTGCGAATAGTGGTTCCCCGCGTGTTGGCCACTGGTCGCCGGCGCGCAGGACTTTGGGTTCGATTTTTACCACGTGACCCTCCTCTTTCTCATGGGTAGAAGTTGCTGTGGGTTCCGGAGTTTGAGTTCCTTCCTTTAGAGATATGGGGGGACCTTCTGATTGATCTGTTTTCACCGCGGGTGGCGTGTGCTTCACCACCGTTGGTGTTGCGGGTGCACATGCAGTGCTTAAGGTGAGAATGACTACGAGTACGATGCTTCGCCACCACCACATACGAGCGTTCATGCCTCTCTCCCCCTTCTTTCGCCAGGGCTTCTTCACCGGGCTTTTGTGCTGTCCCCAATCAGGACTCTGATGTGTGGAATCCACGCGCTTTTAAGGCCCCCTTTCCTCACGAGGAAGTATATCATGGGTTCCACCCTTGTTGGGTGCAAACGCTGCATTTTGGATGTTCCCCTGCACGGAATATGACGAAGGGGTGACGTGCTGTGTTCCACCCGCGATGGGGAAGCCTTTGGCCTTCTGGGCGATGCGAAGTGCCCTTCTTGCCCCCCACATCGGGATCACGTATCATCTCACTGGTCAGGGGAGTTTTCGATGTTCTGGGTCCATGAACTGCCCGGCTCACTGACATGAAATGCGGCGCCTGGCGCATCACATATCACGCAACAAGGGGGACGTGACGACCATGCCCTTGAAAAAGTGGTGGACCATTATCCAGACCTGTAACTTGCCCGCGCACGCGGACATGGACGTGATCTCCCGCTGGTTGATTATTGTCCGCCCCTGTGTCATGTCCATGACCGTGACATCGGTGCTCATTGGTGCATTGCTGGCCGCGATAAACGGCTATGTGCATTGGGGATTTACTTTTCTTGTCCTGGTGGGATTGGTCCTGGCCCATGCGGTGAATAACATGGCCAATGACCTTATCGACGCGGAAGAGGGTGTGGATACCCCCGAGTACCCGCGAGCCAACTATGCCCCTCATCCCATCCTCAGTGGGTTGGTCACCAAACGTCAGTTAGTCACGGCCATTGTCCTGGCCAATGTGGTGGACATTGCTATTGCTCTGTACTTCTTCACTCAACGGGGATGGCCTGTGATTGTACTTGCGGTCTTGGGCGCGTTTATGAGTCTGGGCTATGTTGCGCCGCCTTTCTCTTTCAAGCGTCGGGGTCTGGGTGAACTCGTTGCTTTCCTGGTGTGGGGGCCGCTGATGACGGGCGGGACGTATTACGTGGTCGCGGGGACCATTGATTGGCGTGTGTGGCTCGCCACCATCCCCTTTGGCCTTCTGGTGGGGGATGTGCTCATGGGCAAGCATTTGGACAAGTACGATATTGATCGCGAGAAGGGCATTCGCACCTTGCCCGTGATCCTGGGGTTGGAGCGCGCTCGTGTCCTCACTATGATATTGATGGTCGGCATGTACGTGCTTATTGTGCTCCTCGTTCTGCTCAAGGCGCTGCCTGTGTGGACCCTGTTAGTTTTCTTCTCCCTGAACCGTTTGCGCACTGTCTTGCAGATTTACCGCCAACCCCGCCCGCAGGAACCTCCGCCCGAGTGGCCTGTGTGGCCTCTCTGGTATGTGGGATGGGCCATGTGGTTGAATCGCCTGGTGGGTGGATTGTTCATCCTGGGCCTGATCCTGCAATTGATTGTGCCCATTCGGTGGTGAGAGGGGGAGCCGTGAGCAGGGCACGCGCGGTTCAGGACACGCCTGAGCGGGGGCCTTCTGTTCCCTGGACGTTGTACGCTACCCTGTTCTTCTTATTTCTCATCGCGTTTGGCACTTTTGTCCAGGGTGTGGGGCCCAACCAACTGAGTCGGTTGAACCTGACGTTGGCCCTGGCCCATGAGGGGCGGCTGGAGATTGATACGTACACGGCCAACGCGATTGACCGCGCGTACTACAACGGTCATTATTATTCGGACAAGGCGCCTCTGGTTTCCTTCCTGGGATACCCTGTGTATCAATCTTTGCGCTATCTTCAGCACCTGGATCGGGTGAACCTGGACACGCGGCTTATGCTCACTTACTTACTTTGGGTGCTGAACGCGACGCTCAACGTGCCCCTCACCGCGTTGACCCTCCTCACCTTCTTGCATGTGGGCCGCACGTTGCGTCCTCATAGCGAGATGCCCTGGCTCACCCTGTTTGTTCTTGCGTTTGCGACGCTGATGTTCCCCTACGCGACCATGCTCTTCGGCCACAATATCGCGGCTTTTCTGGGTTTTGTGCCCTTTGCTATCGCGCTCTACGTGCGATTGGGCCGCGCTTCAGATCGATGGCTTTTCCTGGCGGGATTTCTGGTGGGACTGGGGGTGGTCGCGGAGTATCCCAACGGTCTCTTCGCAATCGCGCTGGTTCTCTATGTGGCCGCGACCCGCCGATCCTGGCGCAGTGTGGCCTGGGTGATCGCGGGGGGAATCGGTCCCGCGTTGATGTTGGCCGCGTACAACACGCTCGCGTTCGGCAGTCCTCTCCACTTTTCTTACTTGTACCACGCGGCTCCCTGGGGCAAGGAGCACCGCCACGGGATTCTGGGAGTGCAGTGGCCCAGCCTCTCCCACCTGGTGCAGATTCTCTTTAGCCCAAAGGGACTGTTCTACCTCATGCCTGTGACCTGGCTCAGTCCAATAGCGTATGGGCACATGTGGCGGGAGCGTCGCTGGCGCGCGGAGTTCTGGGTCAGCCTGGGGATTCCGGTGGCGATCCTGGTTCTCAACGCGGGCTATTTCTACACTTTGGGTGGGTCCTCTCCCGGGCCGCGGTTCCTTGTTCCCACTTTTCCCTTTCTCTTCCTGCCCTATGTTTTCCTGGGGAAGCGGTGGCGTTGGCCGCTGGTGGTGCTGGCCCTGCTCAGCGCGGCCATCCAGTTCCTCATTGTGGTGGTCAATCCCCTGGTGGGACGGTTTGATAACCCGTTGTTGGCCTACTGGCTTCCCCGATTTCTCCACGGGCAAACAAAGGCGGGTTTGGTTGTGCGGCAGCGTTACGGGATTCCTTATCGCTTGGGGTTGCTCTTTGTCTTGGGGGTGATGGCTGCGGGACCTGCCCTGGTCTGGGTTTGGTACCGACTTCCGCGAGGGGGACGGGAGCGGCTGGTACGGGTGGCGTTGCTGGTAAGCCTGGGCCTGTACGTGCTCACCGCGTTCCCTCTGGATGTGCGCCATCCCTCTGAGGTGCCGGCCTGGTATTTGCGGCCGAGCCCGCCAGTGCGGGATAATCCTCCTTGAGGAGGGTGCTGGTGCATGTACGTTTGATGACGCGAGCGGATGTTCCCGCGTGCGCGGCTATCATGGCGGGAACGTGGCTTTGGCAGCGGTATGGGGTGACCGAGGATCAGGCGGCCCGTCGCTTTCGGGATGGGCTGGCTCGGGGCGCGACGGTGTTTGTGGCTGAGGTGGATGCGCAGGTGGTGGGATTTGTGTGGTGTGAGCCGCGTGGTGCGTTCGCTCGCAGTGGGTACATCCCCCTCATCGGTGTGGCTGAAGGACACCGCGGCATGGGCGTGGGCGCGGCGCTGCTGGCCCGAGCCGAAGACTTCCTGGCTCGCACGGCCCGGGACGTGTTCCTTCTGGTGTCCGATTTCAACACGGGGGCTCAGCGTTTCTACGAACGCCACGGATATGTCCGTGTTGGCGCGCTGCCCGATTACGTGATAGAGGGCGTTACGGAGTATATTTACAGGAAGCGGCTGGAAGATTGAGGCTAGGAGCGGCCGAGGAGCATGGGGCCCAATACGGCCGGCAGTTGAAACTGCGGCCTTCGGTTGCGAAACCGCCTGCGGCGGTTAATCGCAGCCCCCGGGAGGGGGCTTTGCAAATGAAGCCCGCGACTTCCAGTTGCCGGGCGTTCTGTGCGGCTTCCACCCACGGGCGCTGGCCGCGGCCGAGGGGCGTTGGGCCTGGGGCGGCCGGCAGTTGGAAACTGCGGCCTTCGGTGGGACGAAACCGCGGGGGCGGTTCGGTGTAGCCCCCGGGAGGGGGCTTTGCAAACGAAGCCCGCAACTTCCAGTTGCCGGGCGTTCTGTGCGGTTTCCACCCACGGATGATGGGTGCGGCCGAGGGCGTTGGGGCCCGACACGGCCGGCAGTTGGAAACTGCGGCCTTCGGTGGGGCGAAACCGCGGGGCGGTTGGGCGCAGCCCCCGGCAGGGGCTTGGCAAATGAAGCCCGCAACTTCCAGTTGCCGG
>CAYOAZ010000083.1:0-4416 GCA_964402285.1 uncultured Anaerolineae bacterium
CAGGACAAGGACCCGCTTATCGCCAAAGCGTGTGAGCAGGGCGGCAACGGTCAACCCGCCGATTCCGGATCCAATCACGATGGCATCGTATCCTCCAAAAGTCCGGTGCTGTTTGTAAGGCGTGCCTACGAGCATGTTGATCTCCTTTTGCGGTGTTAGGTATCCGGGCTGGAAGGGACCTCCTCTTTATGTGTCCTTCGTTGTGGCGGATACAAGTGAAATGTAACTGTTGCAAATAGCATAAATCAGATGACAGATTTTTCATAATAATAGCCCTATTCTGTCATCTTGCTTTCATAAAGTTATGGTATAATATTCACACGTCCGCAGGGAACGAAAGATAGCCCCTTTTTCCCAGGAGGTCCACATTGCAGATGCTGTCAGCAACAGAGGATCGGGTATCACAGGGTAAACTCTCCATTGGACGTTATCGTTTTCACCTTTTGGCTCAGGCGCCCATTCAATTTCCCCCATTCATCGGTTCTACATTGCGAGGGGGGTTAGGGCATGTGTTGCGGCGTTTTGTTTGTGTCACCCACTTTCGGTCGTGCGATCGATGTCTCCTGCGTTACACATGCGCGTACCCGGTCCTGTTCCAGCCATACGCACCGCCCGAGCATCCAGAGAGACAAAGGTATGCTCGGATGCCCTCCCCTTTTGTTCTGAACGTGCCCTTTATATCTCGCGCCTACCTTCAAGGGGGGCATTTGGTTCCCCTCTCGTATGTACCTGGCGAGATGTTCACATTTGACCTTACTATTTTAGGTCCTGCTAACGCGTATATCCCGTACTACATTTATGCCATTATCCAGTTGGCTCAACGGGGGATCGGTCGACGCGAGCACACCTTTACTTTGCACTCTGTTGAGGCTGTTACGGATAAGGGCCTGGTTCCCATTTACCAGGAGGAAACGGGTACCATGCTTTCCCTTTCGACTACCCTTCCTATACACCCTCTATTGGAGACTTCAAGATTTCAGGGGGCCAAATACCTGCGCGTTTACTTTCGAACACCAGCGCGCATTGATTTGGACGGTGATCTCGTTTATCCCATCGAATTTGAGCACTTAATTCGGGCCCTTTTGCAACGGTGGCGGGCTCTGGAAACGTGTTATGGCCCGTTGGGTCCTGTGATGAACAGTGAACGAGCACGGGTTCTTATTGAGGAGGCGAAACACGTTCAAAGAGAAGAGGACACCACGCGTTGGCTGGACCTCTCTCGCTACTCGAGCCGACAGCAGACGCGCATGAAAATGGGAGGTGCTGTTGGCACTCTGGTGTACTCTGCAGATGACTTTCACATGTTTGCTCCCCTTCTCACGCTTGGCGAATTACTGCACGTGGGCAAATTGACCAGCATGGGCTTAGGACACATGGAGGTAACGACACCATGACTACAGACCGCATCTTCTTGGCATTCGCGGGGCTCCTGCACGATGTGGGCAAATTCCGTCAACGGGCGCATTGGGGAGATCGCCTTCCCCACGAGGAACACGGAGCCCGCTGGGTCGCGGAGGTCCTCGCCCCACGCCTTTCATTTCTGGACTCCAGTGAACAGCACCGGTTGCGCGAGGCCATCCGCCAACACCACGAACATCCATACGACCGGGATGCCCGGGCCGTCATCGTGGCCGACCGCCTGGCCGCGGGGGAACGCGTCGACCGGGAAGAAGAGGAAAGGGGTGCCCCCGCGGAAGAACCACTCCTGACGGTTTTCTCCTCTATCCACCTGGAAGGGAGACCCACGACCACCTCTCGATACGCATATCATACGGTCCCCCTCCCCGTGCGAGGAGAAGACTGGGAGAAAATATTCCCCGTACCTGCTGAGAAAGCCCACGTGGATTACCCTGCCTTGTGGGCATCCTTCGAGCAGGCGGTTGAACACGTCCCGCAGGGAGTATGGGCCACCCCAGAACACGCGTTGCACGCGCTCCTTGCTCTTCTCCGGGCCCATGCGTGGTGTATTCCCGCGGCCACATGGCGGAATGAACCCGACGTGAGTTTGTACGACCACCTACGCATGACGGCCGCGCTGGCCGTGTGCGTGGGCGAGCAGGATGAGGCCACCATTGCCCGCTGGGAGGAACAAACCGCCCGCCGGGAATTCCCCCGCGAACCTGTGGCTTTACTGGTGGGGGGAGACCTTTCCGGCATCCAGAGATTTCTTTACGCCATCACCTCTGCGGGCGCGGCCAAAAGCCTGCGCGGTCGCTCTGCCTACCTCTCCCTTATCGTGGATGCTGTCGTAGCCTTCTTGTTGCGGGAACTTGACCTCCCCCCGACGCAAGTTATCTACACCTCAGGAGGACACTTTTACTTGCTGGCGCCCCCAGGCGTGGAAAATCGTTTGTCCACCCTGACTCGCCAGATCACCGAGTACCTCCTTCTGGCTCACGGAGGAGATTTGGCCATTGTCATGGATGCCGTGCCTTTGCAGGGCACAGATTTCAGCGTGCGTTCAGAAGGTTTAGTGACCAAGTGGCGGGAATTAAACCGACGGCTGGGAATCCGCAAATCTCAGCGCTTTCGGGATCTGCTGGATATGCACTATGACCGCATCGTAGGCCCCAAGGAAGGTGGGGGGAACGCCTTACGCTGTGCCGTATGCCACGCGGAGGAAGAAGACTTGGGCAACGGCATTGTTCGCCACGTGGAAGAGGTCGATGGTGTCCCAAAGTGTTCCCTGTGTCGTAGTTTCGACGAATTGGGTTCACGTATTGCCCGACAGTCGGACTATCTCGTGCTCTACCCGCGTTCCAGGGGACCAGAACGGAACTTGGCCTGGCATACGGTTATCGCGCAACTGGGTTGGGACATGTTCTTCTACGGGGAGGAGGACTCACTCTCGGACCGTCCCAACCCCTTAGTCACCCGACTCAACCGGGCCGACCTTTCTTCCCATGGCTGGCCGGTGACGGATTTTCGTTGGTTGCCCGTGTTCACCCCCTTGCAGCAAAACGGAACGGTGGTGGAATTGGGGACGATGGCCCGCAACGCGGAGGGGGCTCCCTATTGGGCCTGTCTGCGCATGGACGTGGATAACTTGGGTCTTGTCTTCAGTACCGGCCTTGGCGAGCGGTACTCCATCTCCCGTGTGGCCACTTTAAGTCACTTGGTGACCCTGTTCTTTGAGGGGTACATCAATCACCTGGCTGAAGAGGTGGATCCCGGCCGTGAACACCTTTACCTCATTTACTCTGGCGGGGACGACTTGTTGCTCATTGGCAGTTGGAACTACGTGCTGGAAGCCGCGCAGCGCATCCGCGCGGACTTTCGGCGGTTTACCGCGAATAACCCCAGTTTGACCATGAGCGGTGGCATCTCCCTGCACCGAGAGAAATTCCCCCTCTACCAGGCCGCGGCCGGGGCTGGCGACGCGCTGGATGCGGCCAAGAGTTTTCGGCGAGGCGATGGCCGGGAGAAAGATGCTTTCTCCTTTTTCGGTGTGGTGGTCACCTGGGAGGACGTGGAGTGGATGCACCAGTGGGCGGACACCTTAAAACGCCTCATCCAGGAAGAACCGGGCCGGCGCCTTTCTCGGGGCTTTCTCCAGAAACTGGTGCGTATTGCGGCCCTGTTGGGCGAGGAAGAGGAACTGTTGCGCTCCGGACAGTTTACTCAACAGGATTTGGCACGGATGGTAGGGTATCACCGCGCCCGATGGCGATTGGTGTACACCTTGGCCCGCGAACCCAAACCAGTCCAAAAAGACCTGCAAGCATTTCAGCAGGCCTTATTGGCAGAAGGGGGGCGGCGGCTCTCTTTACTGCGGCCCCTGAGTCGGTGGGTTGAACTGGCCACCCGTAAAGCACACGCATAAAGGAGGTGAACAGATGAATGGACGACGTCGTACTTCCCAAGCCGCGGATCCGCCCGTGTGGAAAAAAGAGGACATACGGGCCATTATCCAGGAAGCCAACTACCAGGTTCTAGTGTCTGTTGCGGATAATCTGGGAGCCGCCTTGAAGAATAAAGGCCTGACAACATCTCAAATCCGCAACGTGTTTGGAGAAGTGAAGCGCCTGCAAAGCCGGTACGACGCTAACCGACTCCTGATGCTCAAGCCGAAGTTGGCATACATGGGGGCTCGCGCGGGCCAGGGCGGCAAAGAACTCCAGCGCGTGCTCTCTGAAGCCATCGACCAGATATTCGCGGGTAATCCTGACAAGGACACGCAACAAAAGCGTTTCCAGCGAATGGTGGATTTCTTTGAAGCCATTCTCGCGTACCACAAAGCATATGGAGGACGATCATGACCCAGGCAATCGGATTACAGGGCAAAATACTCATTCGCGGACGCATCAAGGCACTCACCGGCCTGCGCATCGGCGGCGCGGCCGGCGGTATGGAGATCGGCGGCGTGGACAACCCGGTCATCCGGGACCCGGTCACCGGTCGTCCCTACATCCCCGG
>CAYOAZ010000084.1:0-13075 GCA_964402285.1 uncultured Anaerolineae bacterium
TTCCACTCCTTTGGGGTTCACCCCTTGCAAAATTCAACATCTCTGCTCGGGGATATGGAGATTGTTTCTTTCGGTTGAGGTACCCACTCACTTCTTGACGGAAGTCCAACAGTGCGGATGGAGATTATGTGACTTCGGACGAGTATAGCAGGAGGATAGGAACAAAGTGTGAACAAAACCCGCACGGGCCGCAAATCTCCGTGCCACATGGTTGGGCGAGGGGTGGGGTGAGACGGCCGAGGGCGTTGGCCTTGGGACGGCCGGCAGTTGAAAACTGCGGCCTTCGGTGGAGGCGAAACCGCCGGGGAGGTTCGACGCAGCCCCCGCAGGGGGCTTGGCAAACGAAGCCCGCAACTTTCAGTTGCCGGGCGTTCTGTGCGGTTTCCACCCACGGGCGATGGCCGCGGCCGAGGGGCGTTGGGGCCCGACACGGCCGGCAGTTGAAAACTGCGGCCTTCGGTTGCGAAACCGCCGGGGGCGGGTGGGTGCAGCCCCCGCAAGGGGGCTTGGAAACGAAGCCCGCAACGTCCAGTTGCCGGGCGTTCTGTGCGATTTCCTCCCACGGGCGGTGGCCGCGGCCGAGGGCGTTGGTCCCGACACGGCCGGCAGTTGAAAACTGCGGCCTTCGGTGGGGCGAAACCGCGGGGGGCGGTTCGGTGCAGCCCCCGCTAGGGGGCTTGGCAAACGAAGCCCGCAACGTCTAGTTGCCGGGCGTTCTGTGCGGCTTCCACCCACGGACGCTGGGCGCGGCCGAGGGCGTTGGGGCCCGAGGCGGCCGGCAGTTGGAAACTGCGGCCTTTGGTTGGGCGAAACTGGCGGGGGCGGTTAATCGCAGCCCCCGCAAGGGGGCTTGGCAAGCGAAGCCCGCAACGTCCAGTTGCAGGGCGTTTGCTTAAAGTGTGTTATGCTGAAACTCGTCTTGGAGGCGTCATCATGGCGACGGCCACAATTCGCGGTATTCCGTACACTTACGAAGTCATAGGTCAGGGGCCTGCCGTTCTTTTCGCACATTGTCTTACCTGGAATCGGCATGACTTCGACGCGCAGGTGGAGGCCCTGGCCGACCATTACACCCTCATCCTGCCGGACCAGCGCGGGCACGGCGGCACGGGCTACGTCGCGGAGCCCTACTCCCTGGCAGACATGGCTGAAGACCTGTACGCGCTGGTCGATATGTTAGGGGTGGGACCCGTCCACTATGTGGGCCACTCGATGGGCGCGATGATGGGCCCGCTCTTTGCTCTGGCCCACCCCGACGCGGTGCGCTCCATGACCCTGATTGGTGGATCCCCGCGGGCGGAGACAGAGGAACGCCTGGTGGGGTATCGTCAATTAGTGGCCGCGGTGCGCGCGGGGCACCACGACGCGGTGGCCGAGAAGTTAGTGGGCCTGTTCTTCAGTCCGCTAAGCCGCAAGAGCCGGGGTGAAGCCATTGCTCGCTATGTGGCCGACTTCAAACAACTGGATGGCGAGGGCCTTCACTGGACCGCGGAGGCCGTCTTCACCCGCCCTGACCTGGTGCCACGGCTGGGAGAGATTTCCGCGCCCACGCTGGTCGTGGTCGGAGAGAAAGATGTCGTGACCCCTGTGGCCCGTGCGCAGGAAATCGCGGAAGGCATTGTCAACGCGCGCCTTCTCGTCATCCCTGAGGTGGGGCACTTCGTGCCCGTAGAGGCTCCGCACACCCTGACAGGCGCGTTGCGGGACTTCTGGACGAGCATCGAATAAGCGCACTCGCGGGGCGGCGCGCGTCGCCCCATCCCTTCGAAATCTTCACCTTCGATTTTACCAAGGGTATGCCATGTCCGAACACATACGCTGGTTGAACCTGATTCGTCCGGACATTCCGGACATGGAACCGTACACGCCCATTGTGCCCTTTGAGGTGCTGAGCGAACGTTTAGGTCGACGGCCGGAGGAAATCGTCAAACTGGACGCCAACGAGAACCCCTACGGCCCGTCACCGCTGGTGCGCGAGCGCCTCGCTTCCTTCCCGCATTATCACATTTACCCCGATCCCCAGCAGGAGCAACTGCGGGCCGCGCTGGCAGAGTACGTGGGTGTTCCCGCGGCCCATATCCTGCCTGGGCACGGCGCGGACGAACTTATTGACCTTATCTGTCGCGTCTTCTTACGCCCTGGGGACGCGATCATCAACGCGCCGCCCACCTTTGGCATGTACGAGTTCGACGCAGTCATTAACATGGGCCGGGTGATTCACGTGTTCCGGGATGAGCACTTCCGGGTGGATGTGGACGCTATTGCCCACGCGGTGCAACAGGAGCAGGATAACGAGGGTCAGGTGAAAATCATCTTCCTCACCTCTCCGAACAATCCGGACGGAAGCCTCCTCAGCGAGGATGACTTGAACGCGCTCCTGGACCTGCCTGTTATCGTGGTCGTGGACGAAGCCTACATCGAATTCGCGGGCCGACCTTCCCTGGCATCGCGCGTGCTGGATCACGACAACCTGATTGTCCTGCGCACCTTCTCCAAATGGGCGGGCATCGCGGGTCTGCGCCTGGGGTATGGCATCTTCCCGGGCTGGCTTATGCCTCACCTGTGGCGCTTCAAACAGCCGTACAACGTCAACGTCGCGGCCACGGTCGCGGGCCTGGCCGCACTGGAAGACCGTGCGTACTACGAAAGGACCACTGCGGCCTTGATTCGCGAGCGTGAGCGTCTCTATCGGGAACTCGCGCGCTTCCCCTTTCTGCAGCCCTACCCCAGCCACGCCAACTTTGTCCTGGCCCGGGTCACAGGCCGGGACGCGTGGGAACTCAAACAGTGGCTGGAAGGCCAGGGCATCCTCGTCCGATATTTTCGCAAACCCGGCCTGGAAAACTGCATCCGTGTGAGCGCGGGCAAGCCCGAGCACACGGATGCGCTCCTGGCCGCGCTGGAGGTGTACGCCCATGACACGTAAGATGAGTTGGGTTCTGAACACCTTATTCGCCTTCCTGGCCTTCGTGTACGTGGCCTTCTTCCTGTTCGTGGCGCTAAACCGTTTGGGGTATCCCTTTGAGTTAGAGTGGGTGGAGGGGGGAATACTGCTAGAAGCGGAGCGCATTCTCGCCGGATCCCCCTTGTACGTGGAACCGAGCCCCGCGTACGTGCCTTTTATCTATCCACCGCTTTACTTTTACGCGGTGGCTGCGGTCTCCGCTTTTCTAGGGGCAGGGTTCACGGCCCTGCGCGTTGTCTCCCTGGTCAGCACCCTCCTGACCTTTTTGCTGTTGGGAGTGTGGGTGTGGAAAGAGACGCGACGGATACTTCCTGTGTTGGTAGCCGTTGCTTTTTACGCGGGTACCTATCCTTTGAGCGGAACGTGGTTTGATGTGGGACGTGTGGACTCGCTCTTCTTGATGTGGGTCCTCCTGGCTGGGCTGATCCTACGGTTCTCCCGAGGCGTGCTCGGTGGGATCGCAGCCGGCGTAGTGTTGAGTGTGGCGTTCTTTACAAAACAGACCACATTGAGCATGGCATTGCCCCTTTTGGTGTACGCCCTCTTCTCCTCTCGCCTTTCCGCACGAGTGTTTTTGATTACCTTCGTAGGGGTTACTTCAGTGGCTGTTGCTATAGCAAGCCTGCTCACCCACGGGTGGTTTGTGTACTATGTCTTCTACTTGCCAAGCCACTTTCACGTGTTACCTTCCAGGCTCTGGCGCTTCTGGAAGGTGAACATGCTGGCTTACGTGGGCATGGCGTTCTGGGCGTACCTGCTCCTCATGTTGTGGGATGCGGTGGACCGACGATGGGAACGGTTTGGGCTTTACACTGCCTTGTTTGTAGGGATGGTGGGCAGTGCGTGGCTCTCGTGGGCTCACCTGGGAGGGTGGGCCAATGATCTGATGCCCGCGCACGCGCTGCTGGCTATTGGATTCGGCGTGGCGATTGCGGAGTGGGAAAAACGGTTTAAGCAGGAAAGTCTGAAGATCGCCTTGCAGGTATTGGTGCTCCTGCAACTGCTGACACTGGTTTACTCCCCCCGAGCCTATATGCCCCGCCCCAAGGACTTGACCGCGGGGGAGAATCTGGTTCAGCGTTTGCGCGCTGTTGACGGCGAAGTCTTCATTCCTTTTCACCCCTATTTGGCGGAGCGCGCGGGCAAATCGGCTAGTGCCCACGTGGGTGCTGTGGCCGATGTGGTGCGGGGTGATCCCAACGGGTTGGGAATTCCCCTTCGGACGGCTATTCGGCAAGCCATCCGCGATCGGGTGTACAAAATTATTGTGTTGGACACGCCTGGCCGCGTTTTCCTCGATGAGGACACAGAGCGCCTGGTACACGATTACTATCGGGGCCCCCTCCCAGTGTTTAAGGACAGGGATGTGTTTTTCCCTGTGACAGGGTGGCGCACCCGTCCTGAGCGGCTGTACCGGCGGTGAAGTGTGAGTGAGGAAATGGTTATTCCTTGTCGACCATCTTCTTCAACTCGTACAGGGTGTTCAGGGCCTCCAACGGGGTCATTTGGTTGATGTCCAGGCTCCGCAGTACGTGAACCGCCGGATGCTCATCCACGAACAGGGGGAGTTGAAGCGGTTCAGGACTGGAGCGGCGTTTGCGTCGCCGTCCACGCGGCGCGGGGGCAATGGGGGTGGCTGTTCCATTTGCTTCCAGATCAGCCATGATTTCCCGCGCTCTCTGGACAACTTGTCGCGGCATACCGGCCAGTTCGGCCACGTGGACCCCGTAGGACTTATCCGCGCCGCCGGGCACAATTTTGTGCAAGAAGATGACCTTATCCCCTTCCTCGGCCACGTCTACCCGGAAATTGCGCACTCCCGGCAACAGTGTGGCCAGTTGCGTTAGTTCGTGGTAGTGGGTCGCGAAGAGGGTGCGGCAGCGCAAGCGTGGGTGATTGTGAATGTATTCCACAATAGCCCACGCAATGGACATGCCGTCGTACGTGCTGGTACCCCGTCCCACTTCGTCCAGCACCACCAGGGAATGTTGGGTAGCATGGTGGAGGATGTGGGCGGTTTCCAGCATTTCCACCATGAACGTGGATTGTCCCCGGTGGATTTCGTCGCCCGCGCCAATGCGAGTGAAGATGCGGTCCACAATGCCTATGCGGGCTTCGCTGGCAGGGACAAACGATCCGATTTGGGCCATGAGCGTGATAAGAGCCACCTGTCGTAAGTAGGTGGATTTCCCTGCCATGTTGGGGCCGGTGATAATGTGGATAGGGGCCTCTGGGGTGATGTGGGTATCGTTGGGCACAAACGGCTCTTCCTGGGTGAGTTCCACGACCGGGTGTCGGCCTTCGCGGATGTAGATTTCTCGGCTCTCCTCAATCTGAGGTCGGACATAGCGGTTATTCTCTGCCACCTCGGCCAGCCCGACAATGACATCTAACTCGGCCAACGCGCGCGCGGTCTCCAGGAGTCGATGGCCTTGCTGGGCCACCCGGCCTACGACTTCGCGGAACAGGCGGGTTTCCAGTTCAATGATGCGTTCCTGCGCGTTAAGCACCAGGGATTCGTACTCTTTTAGTTCCGGTGTGATGAATCGCTCCGCGTTGACCAGGGTTTGTTTTCGCACATAGTCCTTCGGCACCAGGTGCAAGTTGGGTTTGGTGACCTCAATGTAGTAACCGAAGACTTTGTTGTATCCGACTTTGAGGTTTTTGATGCCCGTACGTTCACGCTCACGACGTTCGAGGTTGGCGATCCAGGTCTTCCCTTCGGTGGCAGCCCGACGGGTTGTGTCCAGTTCCTCGGAGAATCCGGGGGCGATGAGCCCAGGGTGTCCTGTGGTCGCTGGCGGATCTTCAGCAATGGCGCGGGTCAAAAGGTCGTGTACGTCCTCGCACGCGTCCAGTCGTTGCAGGATGTTCGCGAGCGCGTGGTGTTCCGATAGGCCCATCACCATTTCGGCTACGAGATCCCGCAACGCTGGCAGTCGTCCCAGTGCTTCTCGGAGCCCCACCAGATCGCGCGGCTGTGCTGCTCCCTGAAGAATCCGGTTGGTCCACCGCTCCAGATCTCCCATCCCGCGCAACAGATCCCGAACTTCGGCCCGTCGGATGCTGTCCGTTACCCAGGCTTCGATCATGTCCAGACGGGTGGTGATGGTGTCGAGATCTACCAGAGGTTGCAGGATCCACTTGCGTAATAAACGTCCTCCCATAGGTGTTCGGGTTTTATCTAACACCCAGAGCAGGGATCCGCGTACGGACCCATCGCGCATGGTTTCGACCAATTCCAACGCGCGACGGGTGGCTTCGTCCAGGACCATGAATTGGCTGAGGCTGTAGGTGTGCAGACTCTGAAGTTGCTTTAACGCGCCAGGGTGCGTAGCCTGAATGTACGCGAGGAGTGCGCCGGCCGAGCGGATGGCCAGGGGAAGCCCTTCTACACCAAAGCCGGCCAGGGATTCCACGCCAAAATGTTCCTGCAGGAGATCGCGGGCAGTTTCTTCGTCAAAGCGCCACGCGTCATAAGGGGAAAGCACGCCCGGCACGTCCCGCAGCATGGGAGGGATGGGATGATCTGGCGCGTGGGGGTCTGTGCTGGGGAAGAGGATCTCCGCGGGCCGTAGCCGGGTAATTTCCTCCCGAGTTTGATGCTCCCACTCGTCGCCGCGGATTTGGGTGGCTGCGAATTCACCTGTGCTGATGTCCGCGTACGCGACCCCGGCCCCCCGTTCATCCCAAACTACCGCGACAAGGTAGTTGTTGGCCTTCTCCGGCAATAAGTGGGGTTCAATAAGCGTGCCCGGGGTGACCACTCTAACAACGCGGCGGGGCACCAATCCCTTGACCGGCGTGTTTCCCTCTTGTTCGCAGATGGCCACTTTGTAGCCGGCTTTGAGCAATTTGGCGATGTACGTGTCGGCCGCGTGGTAGGGTACGCCCGCCAGGGGGACGCGCACGCCTTTGCCCACGGGCCGAGAGGTCAACGCGATGTCGCACACCTGGGCGACGATCTTCGCGTCCTCATCAAAGGTCTCGTAAAAATCTCCCAGGCGGAAGAAGAGTATCGCATCCGGGTACTGCCGTTTGACTTGTAAGTACTGACGTCGGACGGGTGTGGTCATGGCCTCTGTGTGATCACGATGTCAGGTTGTAGAAGAATCGGGTCAGGGCTTCAATGCCCCTGTACCAGGTGGGCAAATGCAACTTTTCGTTAGGTGAGTGCATGTTGTCGTCCGGCAGTGCAAATCCGGTGAGCACGGAATCCACGTTCATTATTTGTTTGAGCATAGCCACCACCGGAATGGTGCCGCCTTCTCGTTTGAACACTGGCCGCACATTCCAGGTTTCCTCGAGCGCTCGGAAGAGGGCTCGCACAGCAGGCGAGTTCCGATCCGTCATGGCAGGCAACGCGCCGGTCATCTCTTCCACCTCCCACCGAATGGTGGGGGGTGCTTTTTCTTCCAGGTAACGGAGAAGTTGTTCCTTTACTTCCTCAGGCGTTTGATCGGGCACCAATCGCATGGAGATCTTGGCCATGGCCATGCTGGGTATGACGGTCTTAGATCCTGTACCGGTGAAGCCGCTCAGGATTCCGTTTACCTCCAGAGTGGGACGCGCGGTGGCCCGTTCCACGGGCGTGTACTCGGGTTCCCCCCACAGTGCGGGCGCGCCCGTGTGCTTTAGGTAGAAGTGTTCGTCCTGAGGGAGGCGAGCCAGTTCCGCCCGCTCATCATCGTCCAGGGGCCGCACGTGGTCATAAAAACCGGGAAGGGTGATGTGTCCGTGTTCATCATGCATTCCCGCGATGAGTTCGGCCAGGGCTTGGGCCGGGTTGTGGACTACGCCGCCGAACACGCCCGAGTGCAGATCGTGGTCTGGGCCGTAGACCCGTATCTCAAAATAGGCCAGCCCACGCAGCGCGTACGTAATGGTGGGCAGGTCTGGAGCCAGCATACCCGCGTCGGGGTTCAGGGAGAAATCGCAGGCAAGAAGTTCCTGGTGCTGCGCGATGAAAGTGGCTAAACTGGCCGACCCTGTTTCCTCTTCCCCTTCGATGAGGAATTTCAGGTTGACGGGCAGATCGCCTGTGCGCGTAATGGCTTCCACCGCGGCCAGAGTTGCCATCACTTGACCTTTCATGTCCGTGGCCCCTCGCGCGTAGAGGTTTTCGCCGCGGACTGTGGCCTCAAAGGGTGGCGATTCCCATAAGTCCACGGGGTCGGGCGGTTGGACGTCGTAATGCCCGTATATTAGCACCGTGGGGGCATCAGGATGGGCGGCTCGGGCTTCGCCGTACACAACCGGGTGTCCATGGGTGGGATACACCCGCACGTTGGACATGCCCAGGGCGCGCATGTGATCTGCCACCCATTCCGCAGCCTCTTTCATCTGTGAAGCGTATGCCGGATCTGTGGAAATCGACGGAATGGCCAGGAATTCCTGCAATTCCTCGAGGAACCTTTCCCGGTGTTCTCGCGCGTACGCAACGGCTTGTTCCACAATATCTGTCATGGCTGCCTCCCCTTGTCCTGCACGTGAGAAATGAATTGAAAGTCGGTGTGTTCCCGGGTTTGAAGAAACGCCTGGACCTATGACGCCATTATAAGCCGAAACGCGGGAAGGGCAAGGTGTTGCCCGCGCGTAACTTAGCCCACCGGCGTTACGTTAAGATACAGAAATGGTCGCGTGTTGCCCTGGGAAGCGTGCGTGTTGAAAACTCCGCCTCTGTACGGTAACATTGACTTCTGATGCGATGGCGCGGGGATGAGTTGCCAGAAGGAGCGCAAAACTCCCCGGCTGGTTAGTACGTATGTGCTGAATGAGAAACCGCGATCCCCTGGGTATAGGTGGATGTGAGAAAGGATGAAGATGAACGAACTCACTGTGATTGGAGCAGGACTTGCCGGATCTGAAGCCGCGTGGCAGGCGGCCCGACGCGGGGTGCGCGTGCGTCTGTTTGAGATGCGGCCTAAACGGATGACGCCTGCCCACCGGACGGATAAGTGCGCGGAATTGGTGTGTTCTAACAGTTTAGGGGCGAAATCGCCGGACCGAGCGCTGGGCCTCCTGAAGGAGGAGATGCGGCGATTGGATTCCCTTATTCTGCGCGCGGCGGAGGCAAACGCGTTGCCCGCGGGCGGAGCCCTGGCCGTGGACCGGGAAGGGTTCTCGGCCGCGGTGACCGAAGCGTTGGAACAGCACCCGAACATTGAGATTATCCGCGAGGAGGTGACGGAGATCCCCCAGGGACCGACGATTATCGCTACGGGACCGCTTACTTCCGACGCGCTGGCGCAGCGGATCGCCGAGTTGACCGGTGAGGAGTACCTGTACTTTTACGACGCACTGGCTCCCATTGTCAAAGCCGAGACCATTGACATGAGCATTTGCTTTCGGGCCAGCCGTTACGGTCGGGGCGAACAGGAGGAGGGGGATTACATCAATTGTCCCTTCACCAGGGAGGAGTATTACCGGTTCGTGGACGCGCTGGTCAACGCGCCAACCATCGAGTTGCGGGATTTCGAAAAGAACGATGAGCGATTCTTTGAAGCGTGTCTGCCCATCGAAGTGATTGCCAAACGGGGGCCGGACGCGCTGGCTTTTGGCCCGATGCGCCCTGTAGGGCTTGTCGACCCTCGTACAGGCAAGCAACCCTACGCGGTGGTCCAGTTGCGGCAGGATAACGTCGCGGGAACTCTGTACAACCTGGTGGGGTTTCAGACGAACATTACCTGGACCGCGCAGAAGGAAATTCTGCGCATGATTCCGGGGTTGGAGCACGCGGAGTTCGTTCGTTACGGGCAGATGCACCGCAATACGTTTATCAACTCGCCGCGGTTGCTGCACCCGACCCTTCAGTTCCGAAAACGGGAGGATCTCTTCTTTGCCGGACAGATCACCGGCACGGAGGGGTATGTGGGCTCTGCCATGGGTGGACTGGTCGCGGGCCTGAACGCGGCCCGGTTGATCCATGGGGAGGAACCCTTGGTGTTCCCGCGCACGACAATGATGGGCGCGTTACTGCACTACATCACCCACGCGGACCCGCGTGACTTTCAGCCCATGAAGGCGAATTTTGGGCTTCTGCCGCCGCTGGAACGCCGTGTGCGTAATAAGCGTCAACGATATCGCATGTACGCGGAGCGCGCACTTCGGGATTTGGAGGCTTTTCTCAGAGGGGTCGCGGGGGAGGAGGTGACGGTTGAGGGGGTGGAGCGCTGAAATCCCAATCCTTTGGTGTTGTTCGCTGAGGAGGATGGTAGGAGCCCATCACACAAAATTGGGAAACTTGTGATACAATAAGGGAGATGGCGGTAACGGAAAGGATGTGAACCATGTATCCAACCGCGGAGATCTTGTTTCCGTTGCGTTTGCTCCCCCGCTTGAAGGACCTGCGAGGTCCCAAATGGCGGGAATTGGTGATGCGAATCGCATCCCTGCCGGAAACCCATCCCGACAGTTTGGCCTTCGCTTTGATGATGATCCGTTTGAACGATTGTCTGACCTGTCATCGGGAGAATTTCCGATATCAGCAGGGGTGTGAGGTGTGTTCCATTCGCAACATTGTTCACTTTAAAGGCACGGATGAAGATCTAATTCGGATGTACCGGAACGCACAGCGGAGCATTCAGAGGTACATTAAGCAAGGGAAACTGCCGGAAGAGCGGGTGGCCGCGTAGTCCGCCCGCTTATTCACGTATAAGGAGGAACGCAGACGCCACATGACTCACGCGCGAGTCTTAATCATTGGCGCCGGCATCGCAGGCCTGAGCGCCGCGTATGACCTGGCCCACGCGGGTTGGGATGTGACTGTGTGGGAATCGGCCCCCCAACCCGGTGGTCTGGCGGGAGGTTTTAAAGCCTCCCATTGGGAGTGGTCCCTGGAGAAGTTCTATCACCATCTGTTCCAATCTGACCACGATATTATTCGCTTGGCCGAGGAGATCGGCCTGGGCGAGGAGGTTTTCTTCCGCCGTCCCATCACTTCGGTGTGGAAGGACGGAACGTCATATCCCTTTGATTCCCCGTTGCGGGTGATGCTCTTTCCCCACCTGAACCTGATCGACAAGGCGCGCATGGGGCTGGTCATCGCGTACTTGCGCTTCAGCAAGCAGTGGCGAAAGTTCGAACAGGTTACCGCGCATGAGTGGTTAATTCGGGCTATGGGCCGCCAGGGCTACGAGGTGCTGTGGGAACCGCTGTTGATGGGGAAATTCGGCGCCCATTACAAGGAGGTGAACCTGGCTTGGTTCTGGGCCCGCATTCACAAGCGGAGTCCCGCGTTGGGATACTTCCGGGGTGGGTTCCAGCACTTTGTGGACACGCTGGCCCGGCGGGTGGAAGAACTGGGCGGCACGGTGCACACGAACACGCCCGCGCGACACATTCAGCCCCTGCCCGAAGGTGGCTTCCAGGTGCAGGGCGATGGCCGGACGTGGAAAGGGGATGTGGTCATCAGCACGGTGTCCCCGCGCGCGTTCGCGAACATGGCTCCGGATCTCCCATCCTCTTATCTGGACCAGGTGCGGGGGTTGAAGTCCATGGGCGCGGTGGTGATGACTCTGGCCCTTAAGCATCGGATGACGGAAAAGGATTACTGGATCAACCTGCCCAAGAAGGAAGGGTTCCCCTTCCTCGCGTTTGTGGAGCACACCAATTACATGGACCGGGAACACTACGGTGGGGATTACATTGTGTACCTGGGGGATTACTTGGATCCCGAACATCCGTACTTTGAGATGAGTGAACAGGAGTTGCTGGATGTCTTCCTCCCCGCGCTGCCCCGGTTCAACCCGGATTTCACTCCCGATTGGATTACCGGCGTGTGGGTGCACAAGGCGCGGTACGCGCAGCCCGTGGTGCCTGTAAACTATTCCCAGCACATCCCGGATCTGCGCACGCCTGTGCGGGGGTTGTACTTCGCGAGCATGTCCCAGGTATACCCTTGGGATCGGGGCACCAATTACGCGGTGGAGATTGGACGTCGGGTGGCAAGGCTAGTACAATCCGACTGGCCCATGTACCCCGGCGACAAGAGGGGGTAGCCCCCTCTTGTCTTTGATCCGAGGTGCTTATGTGGAGTGACTTGGGTGTGTGACCCATGTGCTTTCAATGGTGCACATTTTATTTTTAATTCTTCCATGAGGAGGTCAGGACGTTACCGATGAGTACAATCACTAAAGAGCAAATCCTGGATGTCCTGCGCACTGTGCAGGACCCAGAACTGGGTAAAGACCTGGTATCGCTGAACATGGTGGGCGACATCGCGGTGGAGGATGGGGTGGTCGATGTGACGATTATCCTGACGACGCCCGCTTGTCCGCTGAAGTCCACCATTGAGAAGGACGTGCGCCAGGCGATCTTGCAGATTCCCGGCGTGCGCGCGGTCAAGGTGAATTTCGGTTCCAATGTGAGCACGGATGACCGGATTGCTAAACAGTTGCACTTGGACGTGCGCAATATTGTCGCCATTGCCTCGGGCAAGGGCGGCGTGGGCAAGACCACGGTGGCCGTGAACCTGGCGGTGGCCCTGGCCAAGGAAGGGGCTCGAGTGGGCATCCTGGACGCGGATATCAACGGGCCCAATGTGCCTATTATGTTGGGACTGAAGGGGCACCGGGTACGCGTCAAGGATGGAAAGATGGTCCCCGCGGAGGCCTATGGGGTGTACGCGATTTCCATCGGCTTTCTGGTGGACAAGGATGTGGCCTTGCTCTGGCGAGGTCCCATGCTGCACAAGGCGCTCCAGCAGTTGTTCACGGATGTGGCCTGGCCCGCGCTGGATTATTTGATTGTGGACATGCCGCCCGGCACCAGCGACATCCAATTATCCCTGGCCCAGACGGTTCCGGTCACGGGGGGGTTAATCGTGGCCATGCCCCAGGAGGTGGCCATTGAGGATGCGCGGCGAGGGCTGGTGGCCTTTCGCCAGTTGAACGTGCCGGTCATTGGGCTGGTAGAGAACATGACAGGTGAGATCTTCGGTGAGGGCGGCGGCGAGAAGGCCGCGCTGGAACTGCGCGTTCCCTTCCTGGGCCGCATCCCGTTGGATCCTCGGGTGCGCACGGGCAGCGATGAGGGCAAGCCCATCGTGGTTGCTGACCCGCAATCTCCTGCCGCGCTGGCCCTGCGAGAGTTGGCTCGCGCGGTCGCGGC
>CAYOAZ010000085.1:0-7113 GCA_964402285.1 uncultured Anaerolineae bacterium
GATTTCGCTCAAGGTAAACGACCGCAAGGTAGTGCACAGCGCGTTCGTGCGCTTCCGGGGCCTGCTCCACGAGTTGCGCCTGTCTCCTCACCCTGACGAAGTGCTGGCTGTGAAGGTGGAAGTGGACACGCGGCCTCCTGCGGGCGCGGGCCTAGAGGTGACGCTGGTGCGTCGGCACGTGACATTACGCCTACAACACCATGACAAGCCTTCCCTTCTGGCAGGCAAACTCCACGCCATCCTACAGCGGCCCTACCTGAAGGGCCGAGATGTCTATGACCTTCTCTGGTTTCTCAGCGACCCGACCTGGCCGCCGCCCAACTTCGTCATGTTGAACAATGCCCTCCACCAGACGGGATGGCAAGGACCGCAGGTGACGGAGGCGAACTGGCGTGGGGTGGTGTGGCAGCGATTAGCCGCTCTCCCGTGGGATCGCGTTGTCGATGATGTGCGACCGTTTCTGGAACGAGAGGCGGACGTAGCCTTATTGACCCAGGAGAACCTGGCGCGAGTGTTGGGGATGGGTTGATGGTTAGACCGTTTGTGGTCGGCGAATTGTCCCGTCCTTTGAGGAAGGCGAGGCAAGAACGTTCGTTCTCACCCTGCGCGCGACCTTGGGCAACGGCACCGTGCGCTCCTTCAGGCCTTTGCTCGCCCGCACCACCACGTGGCCCTTGCGCTGGCTCAGTTCCACGTCTTCCAACAGTAGGACCACCACCTCCCGGTGGCGCTGCCCCACGTGGGGGAGTTGCTCGGCCCAGGCTTGGGCCAGCGCGTTCGGGTCGGGCGCGTCGCGGCGGGTGAGGAAGCGGCTCAGTTCTTGGGTCACGTCCTCCCGGGTGAGGAAGGTTTCATCCACCAGGCTGGCGGCCCAGCGGGGGTGTGTCTCAGCGAAGCGCTGGAGCGCGCGCAGGAGCGCGGTCTGGAACGCGAGGCGGGCGGGCTCTCGGCCCAGCCAGGCGCGCGCCTTGTCGGCCAGGCCGCTCTCGGCCAGAGCGTAGGAGAAGACCGCGTCGGTGATAACAGTCAGTAGGGTTGACGAAATCGGCTCGGGCATATGACGGCGATTCCGTGGTGAGATGTGATGCACGAGACGGAATGCGCGATGCGTAACGCGTCGTACGTCGGACGTCGTGCGCTGTTGTGCAGGCTGTGTACAAAAGCATAGCACAGGTGTTAAGGGTGGACAAGTGGAAAGGGCGACGGTTAGCAGTCAGCAGTTCGCGGTGAGCGGTTTTGCACGGCTCCACGAGGACACGAGGGCTTAGGCGGCGCGCTCTTCTTGCTCATGGTGCTCCCAATAGTGGGCTTCTCGCTGTTCCCCCAGGGCGGCCAGGAGGTCCTCGGTGCTCAGGCCCACTTCCTGGCGCAGGCGCTCAATCTCCTGGGTCAGTTCAGGCACCAGGGGCGCCACAGGTGTGAGGATGAACACGCGGTCCAGGTCCACCAGGTGAAGGGTGTCTCCAGGCTTGATGCTGTATCTTGCTCGCAGTTCCGCAGGCAAAGTAAAGAGATGGTATGCAGGTCGTGGAAAAGAGTGTACTACCGGGAAACCGGTGAACCAGGCTGGGAACATCGTGGTATAATATGGGTGAGGAACGAGGAGGTTTCATTCCTCAAGCGCGACGCCGGAAAGGAGGTGTCGTCATGGGAGAAACCACACGTGTTTTGGATGAACAGGTTCACCGCGCTCGTTCCTTCCTGGAGAACTTGCTGGCGGACTATCACCCACGAAACTTCGCTGTTCGCTTCTGGGACGGCAGTGAATGGCCTGCAGAAACCCCTTCCCCGGAGTTCACTCTGGTGTTGAAGCACCCCGGCGCGCTGCGGCGCATGTTTCAGGATACAAGTACAGACCTGGCCCTGGGAGAAGCGTACATCTACGATGACTTTGACATTGAGGGCCGTATTGAGGCTGCTTTTCCTGTCGCGGATTACCTTATGAGCCGAGATTGGAGTCTGAGCGCTAAATTGCGTCTGGGGTGGGAACTCCTCCACTTGCCAGGGCCCCGGCGCACAAACGGCCACGGACGAGGGCCGGCACGTTTGCGGGGGCGTCGCCATTCCATTGAACGGGACAAGGAGGCTGTTACCTATCACTACAATGTGTCCAATGACTTCTACGCGCTATGGCTCGACCGCAACATGGTCTACTCCTGTGCGTATTTCTCTCACCCCGATGAGGATCTGGACACCGCGCAGGAACGCAAGTTGGATTACATTTGCCGCAAGTTGCGCCTGAAACCCGGTGAGCGCCTGTTGGATATTGGCTGCGGGTGGGGCGGTCTGGTCATTCACGCGGCCAAGCACTACGGTGTGGAGGCCGTGGGCATTACTCTGAGCGAACCCCAAGCCGAGTGGGCGAATCAACGCATCCGGGAAGAGGGGCTAGAGGACCGGGTGCGGGTGGAGGTGCTGGACTACCGAGAGGTCACCGAGTGGGAGAGTTTTGATAAGTTGGTGAGTGTGGGCATGTTTGAACACGTGGGAGAGGCTCTGTTGCCCACTTACTTTGAGCAGGCGTTCAAATTGCTCAAGCCGGGGGGCGCGTTCCTGAACCACGGCATTGCCCGTGATTACCACAATGTGCCTTCGGGCAAACCTTCGTTTTCGGACCGCTACGTGTTTCCGGACGGGGAGTTGGTTCCGATCAGCACGACGTTGCACCACGCGGAGGCCGTGGGCTTTGAAGTGCGGGACGTGGAGAGCCTGCGCGAGCACTACGCGCTGACGTTGCGGCATTGGGTGCGCCGTCTGGAGGCTCATCACGATGAGGCTGTTCAGTTGGTGGGGGAGACCACGTATCGCGTCTGGCGGTTGTTCATGTCCGGATCCGCGTACGGGTTTAGCACCGGGCGCTTGAACCTGTACCAAACTCTCTTGGTGAAACGGGATGCAGAAGGGCGTAGTCACCTGCCCTTGACCCGGGAGGATTGGTACCGCTAGCACGTGATTTCAAGGGGGAACGCTTTCACAGGTGTGTAGGGGGGATAGGTCCATTCACGGCCACGCTCCGGGGAGGAGGAAGTTCGTGCATTGTGAGCAGTCCACCATCACTCACAATGCACGAACTTCTTTTTCTTTCACCAAGGTCACTGCTGGAAGCGGTTTGGGACCAGGGGGGACGTGGAAGCCCCATCCCCAGGCCCAAATTTCTGAAATTTACCCGTTTTCGTCCTCTTCTGCCGGGTAGAAGTACACATCCGTCGGCTTAAACTTGCTCCAACGGCGGAAGCGGGCTTTCACTTTCATGCCGATCCAATCCAGACTGGCCTCTGCCGGGTCCACGCCGATGAGACGCCCAAGGAAGAGGGTGTCGGCGCCCTCGAATTCCACCAGAATGAGGACATAAGGGGTCTCAGGCAAAAATTCTTCTGACCCGAAATGGCACACTGTGAACGCGTGGATGCGTCCCTCCGTTGGGAGCACCACCCATTCGGTTTCGTTGCCCGTGTACATGTCGTGTCCGCGCGGGGTCGCGTAGGTGTACCCTGTCTCCGGATCGCGGGTTCCCAGGAATACCCGGTTGGCTAACCCCGCGAAGAAGGGGCTATCCTGTCCGTAGGAGTGGATGTAGTCGATTTCGTAGTGCTGTTTTATGATGATCGGCGCCATCTTCTTCAACTGGCGCAAACTGTCCTCGTCAAGTTCTGTGGGAAAAGGCACGTTGAACAGGACCGTGCCTTCCAGAGTTTCCTCCATCTTGGTGGGGAGTTTTTTCTTCTCAGCCATGGTGCCCTCCGTCACTTGCAGTCGTCCAGGTTGGGTCCGAGTAGGGATTTCAGCATCACTTTTGCCCGGGAAATCAGTCTTCTCGTTCCAGGATACTGACGGTCACGTACGTGCCTGTGCCCGCGTGGGAATGAATAGCACCCCGTTTGGCGTTTTTGATCTGCAGTTTGTCGTGACCGAAGTGTTTGGCAATCGTGCCCTGAAGTTGCCATATTGCGAAGACGGCCTGCATGAGTCCTGTTGCACCGACAGGATGCCCACACGCGATGAGGCCGCCAGAGGGGTTTACCGGGCACACGGGGTCTTCTGGCAGGTCCAGGCCGTAATCAATGCCCGGCATGAATGCTTTTCCGCTGGCCGCGAAGGGGCCGCCTTCGCCGTATCGACACAGACCCATGTCCTCGTACGTTTGAATCTCGCTGGAGGTGTACGCGTCGTGTAATTCCACGAAGTCCAGTTCCTCCAGGGGGTCGTAAATGCCCGCGTGTTCGTAAGCCATCTTGGACGCGGTGCGCCCCGCCCGGAAGGAGTGCACGCCCGGATAGCGGAATCCCCGATCCCACAGTTCTTTGTAATAGGCGCGGGTGTCCGGGTCATCCTGTTCTTTTTGCAGCGCGTAGTGCTTCATAAAGTAATCGTAGTCCACGTGAGGGCGGTCGGCCATGCGCATCGCGTCGGTGCCGCGGCCAATGCCCGTCACCTTCACCCGCGGGATGCGTTTGCCTGTGGCCTTCTCCAATTTCGCCAATCCTTCCTCGCTGACCAGGAGAACCGCGGCCGCGCCATCGGACATCACACAGATGTCCAGACGGGTGAGGGGCCAGGCCACCATGGGTGCTTTTCGCACATCTTCAATGGTGAGACGCATTCGCTTCTGAGCGTAGGGGTTATAGTACGCGTTCATGTGATTCTTCACCGACACGTGGGCCATTTGCTCCACTGTGGTGCCGAATTCTTTCATGTGTCGGGTGACCATCATCGCGTAGTATCCGGAGTAAAATCCCCCCACCGGGTAGTCAAAGGAGACATCAGAGGCCAGAGCAATGAATTCGTTCCCTTTCCACGTTTGCACGTGACTCATTGTCTCAAAACCGTAGGCCAAAGCGATATCCATGTGTCCACTGGCGACGCTCTTCCACGCCTCCTGGAAACAAAGTCCGCCTGTCGCGCCCCCCCCTTCCACACGATGGCTCGGTTTGGGGACCAGGCCCAGGTAATCCTGGACCATGATAGCGGCCATCAACTGGCGGGCAAAGTGGTCGGAGAAATAGGAAGCAACAGAACCGTCCACAAGTTCGATGAACTGGCGGTACTCCAGGCCTAAATCCTGCACAATGTAATCCACTGCTTCCTTGACAATGGCCTGGAACGTTTTGTCGGGGCGAGATTTGGTGAACTTGCTCACCCCACCGGCAACTGCGTACACGGGTCGCATCTTTGGGGCCCTCCTTTTGTGTAAAGATGTGACGTGAATGAAATGAACGGTTCGTCAGGGGATTCCTGTACTTTGATAGGGAGACATGTATCCCATCTCTGAAATAGCGTTTGGAGGGGATTGTTGCTCCACACACCGAGGGAGAGACCCGGAGAGCCTCCCGCAGAGGTACGTGGATCACACCCCGCCTTATTGTACGGAAAATCCCTCAAACTCACAACTTTGCTCCAGGGCCGTGAAGGCGGAACCCGTGGTCGGCCGCGGCCACCGCCCGTGGGTGAAAACCGCACGAAACGCCCGGCAACTAGAAGTTGCGGGCTTCGTTTGCCAAGCCCCCTGGCGGGGGCTGCGACCAACCGCCCCTGGCGGTTTCGCCCCACCGAAGGCCGCAGTTTCCAACTGCAGGCTGTCGCGGGCTACACTGTCCCCCGGCAGCCTCATCCCCCACCCCTCACCCCGCGACACCGGCGCCAGAATGAGAGGAGGCGTGTTCCCCCTCTCCCCTCTCCCAAGGTTGGGAGAGGGGAGAGGGCAAGGGGAGTGGGGTGAGGGCCCCAACCGCCCCGGCGGTTTCGCAAGTGAAGGCCGCAGTTTCGACGGCCGGCCGTGGCGAGGCCCAACGCCCGCGGCCGCGGCCATCGTCCGTGGGTGGAAGCCGCACAAGACGCCCGGCACCTCGACCTTGCGGGCTTCGCTTGCCAAGCCCCCTGCGGGGGCTACACCGAACCGCCTCGGCGGTTTCGCCTCCCGAAGGCCGCAGTTTTCAACTGCAGGCCGCCCCGGGGCCCATCGCCCCTCGGCCGCGGCCAGCGTCCGTGGGTGGAAGCCGCACGAAACGCCCGGCAACTAGAAGCTGCGGGCTTCGTTTGCAAAGCCCCCTTGCGGGGGCTGCGCCCAACCGCCCTGGCGGTTTCGCAACTGAAGGCCGCAGTTTCCAACGGTTGGCCGTCCTGAGCCCAGCGCCCCCGGCCGCGGCCAGCGTTCGTGGGTGGAAGCCGCACAAGACGCCCGGCAACTGGAAGTTGCGGGCTTCGTTTGCAAAGCCCCCTGGCGGGGGCTGCGACCAACCGCCGCTCGCGGTTTCGCAGGTGAAGGCCGCAGTTTTCAACTGCCGGCCGTGGCGAGGCCCACCGTCCTCGGCCGCGGCCATCGTCCGTGGGTGGAAATCGCACAAAACGCCCGGCAACTGGAAGTTGCGGGCTTCACTTGCCAAACCCCCTGCCGGGGGCTGCGACCAACCGCCTCGGCGGCTTCGCCTCCCGAAGGCCGCAGTTTTCAACTGCTGGCCGTGTCGGGCCCATTGCCCCTCGGCCGCGGCCAGCACCCGTGGGTGGAAGCCGCACGAAACGCCCGGCAACTGGAAGTTGCGGGCTTCATCTGCCAAGCCCCCTGACGGGGGCTGGCAGGAACCGCCCCCGGCGGTTTCGCAACTGAAGGCCGCAGTTTTCAACGGCCGGCCGTGTCGAGCCCACCGCCCTTTGGCCGCGGCCATCGTCCGTGGGTGGAAATCGCACAAAACGCCCGGCAACTGGAAGTTGCAGGCTTCGCTTACCAAGCCCCCTGGCGGGGCTGCACCCAACCGCGCTCGGCGGTTTCGCACCCGAAGGCCGCAGTTTCCAACTGCCGGCCGCCTCCGAGCCACCCTGCCCCACGGCCGCGGCCATCGTCCGTGGGTGGAAACCGCACAAAACGCCCGGCAACTGGAAGTTGCAGGCTTCATTTGCAAAGCCCCCTTGCGGGGGCTGGTGGTGAACCGCCCCCGCGGTTTCGCAACTGAAAGGCCGCAGTTTTCAACTGCCGGCCGTCTCATCCCTCACCCCTCACCCCGCGACACCGGCGCCCGAATGAGAGGAGGCGTGTTCCCCCTCTCCCCTCTCCCAAGGTTGGGAGAGGGGAGAGGGCAAGGGGAGTGGGGTGAGGGCCCCAACCGCCCCCGGCGGTTTCGC
>CAYOAZ010000086.1:0-19330 GCA_964402285.1 uncultured Anaerolineae bacterium
GGCGGCGGGGGTGTTGACGGCGGCGGGGGTTTTTCTGGCGGCTGCGTTTTATGTGCCGCGGTACGAGTGGGGGTTGAGGGAGGGGGGGCGTCGTTTGGAGGCTGGGGAGATGGTGAGGGGGTTGGAGCGTCGGGTGGAACGGTTGCGGGAGGATGGCTTGCTGGATGCGGCGGAGGCGCGGGCGTTCGAGCGGGATCTCGAGCGGGTTCTGGAACGGTCGGAGGGGGAGGATCCGGTCAAGACGTGGGAGGCGTTGGATCATCTTGCGGAGCGGTTGTCGGAGCGGGTGGAGCTGGGCGTTGCGAAAACGGTGCGGCGGGCGGAGGAGGCGGATCGGTTGGCCGCGTTGGCGGGGATGCTGGCTGAGGCGGTGGAGCGGGAAGGGCTGACGGGGGATTTGCGGGCGGCGTTGAAGGAGTTTGGGGATTTGATGAAGGGGTTGCCGGAAGGGGAGGTTTCGGGGGGAGTGGGGCGGGGCGTGGGGGGTTCTGGGGGCGGGGGGGTGGATGTGGGCGCTTTCGTAGGCGTTGCGGTGGGGGTGGGTGGCGGGGGGAGGGGGGTGGGGGGAGGGGCAGGCGCAGCGGAGGCGGTGAAGAGGAGCAGGGTGCCCAGGAGGGCGAGCCGGCGGAACCATTCGGGTGAGTGCATGGGTCACCTCCGTGAGCGTTGCCAGGAGAACGGGGTAGGTTGAGGGTATTGTAGCATGTGTTGAGGAGAATTGAAAATCGGGAGTGGTTGTTTATTGATGGGCCCCGTCACGGCCGGCAGTTGAAAACTGCGGCCTTCGGTGGGGCGAAATACACTCCCTCCCGCTGTGCGATGTACTCCGTGGCTCTACACATTTGCGGAACAGGTCCGTCCAGGGCAAAATGAAATTGATAAAGGAGGAGAAGCAATGGGGAAGATGTGGACGTTTATCCGGATAGTGCTCGTTTTGGGCTTGCTGAGTGCTTGTGCGGCCCCGCGTGTTACGCCAACACCTACAATTGAACCGAAGCCTGCCCCCCAGGTGGACTACCGGGCTGCCCTTGATGCCTTACACACCTATCGGGTGCAGGGGCATATTGACGTGTATCCCGATCCTGCTACTGGCTTAAGTAAAGCGCATTTAGAGGTAAACGTAGACGCAACGAATCACCCCCAACGGGCCCGTCGGACGACCATCCGGGGGTTGCGTTCCATGGCCAAGCCAGAAGAACGAAATCGCACCTCCGATGTCGTAAAACTGGTACAAGTGGGCGGAGACCTGTACGTGAGCACAGGTGGTACATGGGTGAAAACTCCCGCCCAGAATAACCCGGAACAGGGGTTCATGGATCCGGCCACACTGATGTCCCATCCGGACGCCTTCACTCTGGCCGAGGAGAATGTAGTAATTAACGGCATTCCCACCGACCGTTATCATTTCACATCCCCCACAGTTTTATCGTACATGTCACCTGAAGAACAATCAGGAGTTACATCGTTATCAGGGGATGTCTGGTTGGCGCGCGATGGGCACTATGTGGTGAGATATCACGCGGTCATTGAAGGGCAATCCTTCCGCTTTGACTTCAGCCCCGAACCCTTCCCTGGTCGTGTCGAGATAGTATACAACGTGTATGACGTCAACAAGCCTATTACCATTGAACGCCCGTCACAAGCCTTGGGAGAACGTCCCCAGGAGACAGAGGACACGCCCGTTGTGTTGGATGGGTTTGAGGGCAAAGAGTTTCCTCTCCCCGTGGAATCTCAGGTTGTCATGGGAACCCATCAACTGGTAGTGTTTGACACGCCATTACCTGTGGACGAGGTGGAAAGATTTTACGCAAACGTGTTTAGTGACAACGGTTGGACCCAGGTAGAGGCTTCCACGCAGGGGAGTGTCCACCACTGGCGCTGGACAAAAGAGGGATACGAATTGCGTATGACCATCACCGCGGGCAAAAGCTCCAACGCGCCCACTCATGTGGTCGTAGGCGTAAACCCGCAGGTACCATAGATCCATAATGGATAGCCCTTAGGCTCATCCGTACGTAGTTATCAGGAGTCAGCAGATACGCGGGAGCAAATCACCGCTCAGGGCAGGCACGATTCGTTTCGCTCCCAAAGTCGTCTCCAGAACCATGCGGCCAGGATTGGTGGCAGTGACTTCCCCGATGATGCGTGCCTCGCGGCCCAAGGGGTGGGCTCGCAGCGCGGTGAGGGCTCTGTCGGCCTCTTCGGGAGGCACTATGGCCACAAATACCCCTTCGTTGGCCACATAGAGAGGATCTAATCCCAACAGTTCGCACAAAGAACGGGCGGCTTCGTTTACAGGGATGGCGTCTTCGCGGACCAACATGCCTACGTTGGAGGCCTGGGCCAGTTCGTTAAGCGCGGTAGCAAGTCCTCCGCGCGTCGCGTCTCGCATAGCGTGGACATGCGGGGCCGCTTGCAGAAGGTCCGCAACAATGCCGTTCAACGGCGCTGTATCACTCTGCAAATCGCCTTCAAAAGTCAGGCCTTCTCGCAAGGACATGATAGTCATTCCGTGGGCGGCAATAGGCGCGTTAATGAGAATCACATCTCCCGGTTGAGCGTTGCTCGCGTCCACTTCCACGCCTGGCGGAATCACTCCAACACCGGCAACACTGATGTAGACCCCATCCCCTTTGCCCCGTTCCACCACCTTCGTGTCCCCTGCAACAAGCCATACTCCTGCTTCTTGTGCTGCTCGCGCCATGGAATCAGCAATTCGGCGCAGGTCTCCCATGGGAAGGCCTTCCTCAATAATGAAAGAAGCTGCTAACCAAAGGGGGCGCGCTCCCATCATAGCCAGATCATTCACCGTGCCGAAAATGGCGATTTCCCCAATATCTCCGCCGGGAAAGAATAAGGGACTTACCACATGGCCGTCAATGGAGAACGCCAACCGTCCTTCTCCCTGGGTTTCCAATACGGCCGCGTCATTCATCCGATCCAAAATGGGGTTACGGAATCGCTTGCCAAAGACTTGCCGGATGAGTTGCTGCGTCATCCGACCACCGGAACCGTGCGCTAGGGTTACACGCGGGTCACTCATGGTCTTTCTCCTCACTCAATAGGAGTTTGGTACAAAAAGTAGGCTGAACAGGCCCCTTCATCTGAGACCATGCACGGTCCCTTAGGCCTATCTGGTGTACAGGCCTTACCGAACAATGGGCATTCAGGAGGCTCGATAATCCCCCGTAACACATCTCCGCAACGACATCCTGGCGGTTCGCGTGACGGGACTTCGGGTAAGGAGAACCGGACTTCGGCATCGTATAATCGATAGGCCTCCCGGATGGCCATTCCGCTGTTCGGGATAACACCAAAGCCTCGCCAGTCTGCATCGGCCGGCTCGAAGACCCTCTCCATAATTGCCAGGGCTGTGCGATTTCCTTCTTCTGTGACCGAACGGTTATACGCGTTGAGGGCTTGGGCTTCCCCGTTCACTGCCAAACGCAGCAAATCACGGATAGCCAGCAGGATGTCCACGGGTTCAAACCCTGCGACTACAACTGGCATTCCGTATTCCTCCGGGAGAAATCGCCACCAGCGTAACCCCGTGATGCTGGATACATGTCCTGGGCCAATGACTCCACTGAGGCGCACTTCCCCGGCGTCCAGGATTGCCCGCATCCCCGGAGGCGTGTACTTGTGCATGGAGAACACAGAATAGTTGCGGACCCCTTGGGCCTCAGCCGTTAGAATGGACGCAGCCACGCCTGGGGCAGTGGTCTCAAATCCAACACCCAGAAAGACCACTTCCTTTTCCGGATGCTCCTGGGCGTATTGCACCGCGTCCAGAGGGGAGTACACAATGCGCACCTCGGATCCTGAGGCGGCTGCTTCTTGCAAAGTGAACTGAGTCCCCGGTACTCGTACCATATCTCCAAAGGTGGCAATAACCACGTTGGGCAGTTGGGAGAGGGCGATGGCCCGATCAATGTCCCGCTGTGAGGTGACACACACCGGACATCCCGGGCCGGAAAGGAGGCGAACATTAGGGGGCATGAGTTGGCGGATGCCGTGTTGCATAATCGCGTGCGTATGTCCACCACAGAATTCCATAAAAGCAAAGGTATGAGTGTCAGCCATCTCGTGGATTTCGGATATTAACTTACGCGCCAGTTCGGGGTCTCGGAAGCGTTCGACAAAGTCCATGGTTCCCCTCGCTTATGTCTCTCGATCAGGACGTACAGGACGCATTTCATCCGGGTCCAGGGGATCTAAATCCCCCATTTGCTCCAGCAATTCCAAAGTTAACTTCGCTTCCTCCGGATCAATGATGCTAATAGCGAATCCCGTGTGTACAAGCACATAATCGCCCACCTTTGCTTCTGGAAGTAATTGGACACTAATCACCCGGCGCACAGGTCCGAATTCCACCTCGGCCTGAACACCTTCGATAGAAAGAATACGAGCAGGTACAGCAAGGCACATAGTTCTCCCTCGCGAATTAAGTATGGATAGAACTTGACATCTCGTGTTGTTGACGGCCCAACATGGCCGCAATCACTGCTTGTCCCAGGGAAAGACCACCATCATTGGTGGGGACCTGGTGATGAGTGTACACAGTAAAGCCCTGTTCCCTTAGAGCCTTGGTTAATCCTTCTAAGAGCAGACGATTTTGAAAACACCCGCCACTTAGGGCTACTTGCCGCACGTGGTGGATTTGTTCCACCTTCTGGACCATCTGTACAAGGACCTGGATGATAGTTGCGTGGAATCGGGCAGCAATCTCTGCCCGCGGTGTGCCGCGTTGCAGGTCCTCAACAATAAGTCGGAACGCGGTTTCGGTGGGGAATTCCCACAGTCCCCGGTGGTGGCGAAGGTTCAGCGTGTAGGGAGGGGCAGGATAGGCAGGGGCTGCGAGAGTCTCCAATTCGATGGCTGCCTGGCCTTCATATGTCACCTCATCCCGCACTCCGAGCAAGGAAGCAACCGCGTCAAAAAACCGTCCACAAGCGGATGTCCAAGGCGTGTTCACCCCACGTTCCACCTGCCAGACAACTACACGTCGCAATGAATCGGGAACACGGGACCACACATCCAACGTGTCCGACGGGGGGTAGCCTATCTTCATAAACAGCCCTAAGGCGATGCGTATGGGGTGACGGATGGCCGCTTCACCTCCAGGAAGGGGGAAGGGTTGCCATCGACCCACGCGCTGATATGTTGATCCGTTGACCAGAAGTATTTCGCCCCCCCACACAGTACCGTCGGGCCCATAACCGGTGCCGTCCAGAGCAATGCCTATGGCAGGCCCCTGGACGCCGTTTTCCGCCAGACAAGCCATGATATGAGCGTGGTGGTGCTGCACTGGCACGAGATGCGTATTGGGTACAAGTTCAGCCAATGCCTGTGTCGCGTTCAACGTAAAGTCCGGATGCATATCGTGGGCGACAATGCGAGGATGTACGTTAAATAATTCCTGATACCGACGGATGCTCTCGACAAAGAACTGCCAGGTTTCCAGGTGACTCATTTCGCCGATGTGTTGACTCAAGAGTGCTTGATGTCCGGTTAGCAGGCAGAAGGTGTTCTTCATCTCGCTGCCTGTGGCCAGCACCGGTTCCGGGGCCTCCCATTCCAGTTCAATGGGCTGTGGTACATAGCCTCGGGAACGTCGGATGGGCATAGGGCCTTCTGATGTTACCATCCACACGCTGTCGTCCACACGGTTGTGGATTGGGCGGCTGTGCCAGAGGAAACCGTCCGATAAATCGGAAAGGTTCTCCCGCGCTTCCGTGTTGGTGCGGGCTATGGGCTCATCCTGTCGATTCCCACTGGTCATTACCAGAGGACGGTTGATGTCGCGTAGCAATATGTGGTGTAATGGGGTATAGGGCAACATGACCCCCAGGCGTTGTTGGCCTGGAGCGATGTGTGCGGAAAGGTCTGTGTTCGGCCGGGGTTCGATGAGCACAATAGGGGCCGCAGGCGAGGTGAGCAGGCGTTCCTCTTCTGGAGTCGGTCGGCAATAAGCCCGTACCATGTCCAGGTCGCGCATCATCAGGGCCAGAGGTTTATGAGGCCGCGTTTTACGACGACGCAATTCCTGGACGGCCGCGTCGTTGGTGGCATCGCAGGCAAGGTGAAATCCACCCAGGCCTTTAATGGCTAAGATTTTGCCTTCGGCGAGCCAACGGACAGTGGTTTGTAAGGCTTCTGGTTCTGAGAGCACGGTCAATGACTGATCGGTGGCCTCAAACCAGGCGTGGGGCCCACACTCCGGACAGGCATTGGGTTGGGCGTGAAAGCGCCGGTTGAGTGGATCCTCGTATTCGGCTTGGCATGTGGGGCACATGACAAAAGCAGCCATTGTGGTGTTCGGTCGGTCGTAAGGCAATGCCCGGATGATGCTGAACCTGGGGCCACAATTTGTGCAGTTGATGAACGGATAGCGGTAACGGCGGTCTGTGGGGTCAAAGAGTTCGCGCAAGCAATCCGGGCAAGTGGCCACATCGGGGGGGACCAGCGTAAATCCTTCTTCCTCTTGGCTGTGGAGAATGCGGAATTCTCCGCCGAAGTCATTTTCGGGGATGGGTTGACGCGTCACCTGACGAATACGAGCCAGAGGCGGTGCCTGTTCCTGGAGATCCCGCACAAAGGCGTCAATGGCCTCTTGGGGACCGTGGACCTCAATATCCACGCCGCGGCTGTTGTTGCGTACCCAGCCGGTAAGGTGATAGGCGTGCGCTAGACGATATACAAAGGGCCGAAAGCCCACGCCCTGGACCGTGCCATCAATGTGAATGTGCTCCGTAGCCATCATCATATCCGGTGTCGAACTTTACTCAGTGCTCAGATACGCGTCTATTTGCCCCTTAAGCCAAGCGATCCAGTCATCGAACCCTTCGCCTGTCTTCGCAGAAACCGGGAAGAACGCGAGTCCGGGGTTAAGTGCTTCTACCCCTTTGCGGAAGTAGTCCACATCGAAGTCAAAGTAAGGGAGCAAATCCACTTTGTTCAACAGGAGAGCCTGTACCCCCCGATACATGGGAGGGTACTTGTACGGTTTATCCGCACCTTCAGGCACTGAGGCCACGAGCACGTTGAGGTGAACGCCCAGGGGAAAGTTGGCCGGGCAAATGAGGTTACCTACATTTTCAATAATGAGCACGTCAGTGTTATCCAGGTCAATTTGGGGCAATGCATTGCTGACCATCACCGCGTCCAGGTGGCATGTGCCACCGGTGTTGATCTGTACGGCCGGGATACCGGTAGCCGCGATGCGGTCGGCGTCAATGGTAGTCGCGATGTCACCGTCGATACCCGCCAGCCGATAATGGTCTTTTAGGGCCTCGATAGTGCGTAGAATAACCGATGTCTTTCCGGCTCCGGGAGACGCCATGAAGTTAATAGCAAAAGTCCGATGGGCATCCAGCACTTGCCGATTGGATTGGGCTAACTGATCGTTCGCTTTAAGGATGTTTTCCACAACCGGTACCTTTTTTGTCACGGTGCCCTCCTAGCTTCATAAGAGTGAGTATCTATCTGAATTGAAAGCGCCTCTTCACATTGACACAGCCGGGTTCTCTGGCAATCTCTGTTCATTCAACTTCAATACTGTCCAGGCGGAATTCATCGCCCTGGACGAGTTGGACACGCACGCTGCCGCAGCGGGGACAAGCCAGATGTTCCCCGTCCAGTTCATACGTGTGTCCACAATCCCAACACCGGTACACGGCTGGGATGCGTTGAAAGTGCAGTTTGGCACCTTCTGCAATTGTTCCTTTGCTTAGAATATCCCAATAGAACTGAACGGAATCATCTACAATGCTGGACATCTGGCCGATGACCAGGTAGAGGGCGGTAACGCGTTTTGCCCCCGCACGTTCAGCGTGTTCTAATGTGATTTTCAGGATGCTTTCCACAAACGGTAATTCGTGCATGCTCTAAGTATAGCACATGAGCGATGGGTTGGACGAGGTGGGTTCCCTTACTTCATAGAGACGGCGAAAGTTCGTGGCACTTTCGCTCCCAGGAATGACGAAAGCGCCACGAACTTTGTCCCCGGTTTCCATCCTGCCCTATCGTGATTTTGGTTTTCAGATGATGCCCTTTAACATGGCTTGCTCTTCCGCGGAAACTTTTTGCATGATTCGGGCGATTTTCGAGCCGAACATTTTGCTCATCAGGGAGGTGTTCATGGCCGCGACGTAAACGCTGCCGTCGCTGGTCTGGTAAACACCAATGCGACATGGCATGATAGCACTGATGACTTTATGTCGGTCTTCTTCCAACACCTGGGCTGCATAATGAGGATGACAAATGGAAATCACTTTCAATGGTGGGATCTGATACCCTGCCTTGCTTAGACTTTTTTGGAGTTCGTACACTTTCGGCACCTGCCAACCGGCCGCTTCCGCGTTGGCGATGAATTTTTCCACCGTTTCATCGAAGGGAAGCCGGCTGCGGTGGACGACGAGCATTAGGGAGGGGGCAAGTTTCCAGGCAACGATGCCGGCTATCCCGATTCCCACGATGATTCCAATTGCAAAACTGAGCCATATCATATGTCTCGCCTCCAGGCGTTACGGGTTTCTACGTTTCAGGGGGATGCCAGACTCCCCACCGTTGTAACACTGCTTCAGCCCGCTGGATCATGGCTGGTATAATGGCTCGGCCCTGGGGTGAAGGTTCTGCACCGATATCCAGGCTTACCGGTTGCATGCCGATTAAGTACAAGTATTCAGGGAGGTGACCACGAGCCAGGGAAACGCCTAACACTTCTTGAAAGGTGACCTGGTGCATGGACATTTTTACGCCTGCGTAGATGGGTATATCGTCGCCTTCCAGTTCGACCAGTTCTCCTGGCTCCTTTCCCGCGTCCACACAATCGAGCAACACCAGGTGTGTGGCCTCATCCACGTAGGGGAGAAGTCTCATTCCTAACACGCCTCCATCCACCAATTGGATGCCTGGATATCTCCCGGTTTCCCGATGAAGGCGTTGCATTTCCCAGATGGCGTGCACGCCGATACCCTCATCTGTGTTCAACAGGTTTCCCAAGCCGAGCACGATGACGTTGCGTTCCATAGCGCTCCTTCTTTTGTTTAAGGGATATCTTCCGATGACCCTAACAGGGGTGGATTCCGTTTGTCGCCTTTTTGTCTGGTACGTCTCTTCAGTTATTTGCAAAGTCGGGGGGCTAAGATACGAGCCCCGTGGGCGCTGTTGGACTTCCGAGTGTTCCGCATTTTAACGAAAAGGTATTCATGGCATGTTCGCCGCCACAGCAGCGAACACGCCATGAATGACGGCCCCTTTCCTCATATTTATTGTGCTCCATCAATGGCCTTTGAAGTCCCCCAGGGAGACGACGGGTTTTGCTAGGGGATTAGCCTTGGCAAAGAGTTGCACGACTGTGCTGGGCATAATCATGGTGTTTCCTAACTCTTGCTGGTTAGCATCCACCATGTGCACTGCACAGGCCATGCACGGGTCGAAAGAATGAATGGTTCGCAGCAGTTCCACTGGTTGATCTGGTATGGCCAATTGTGTTCCTTCGAGGGATGCTTCATAGGCACCGGGTTGGTTTTTGTGATCGCGCGGCGACGCGTCCCAGGTAGTGGGAACGACCTGCTGGTAGTTGGTGATTTTGCCGTTGTCGATGACGACCCAGTGGCCTAACGCGCCTCGAGGTGCTTCCAGGGTACCCACCCCGCGCGCGTGTTTGGGCCATGTGCTCGGTTCCCACTTTTCCCCGTTGAAGGTGTCGCTATCGCCGGAGGCAATGTTGGCCACTAGTTCATCGAACCACTTGGCCATCACATCCACGTAGACCGCGGTTTCAATAGCGCGGGCTGCGGTGCGTCCCAGGGTGGAGAAGAGGGCATCCACGGGAGCATCGAGCACTTTGAGGGTTTTCTCCACCAATTCTTTGGTGTGCTCATGGCCTGTGGCGTAAAGCAGGAGCACCCGCGCTAGCGGTCCTACTTCCATGGGATGTTCTTTCCAACGTGGGGCCTTCAACCAGGAATAGCGTTCCTCTACAGGGAGGAAGTCATACGGCGGCATGGGACCATCGTAGTTGAACTCGGTTTCGCCTTCCCACGGATGAAGTCCCACATCGTCGCCCTTGCTGTACTTGTACCAGGAGTGCTTAATGAATTCCTGGACTTGTCCAAAGTCTCGTGGATCCACTTCGTGGATGGTGGACAGGTCTCGGTTGAGAATGGCCCCGCGCGGGACGAGGAAACTGTCTGGATTGCGGATGTCATCCTCGGGGAATTCCCCCCAGGAGAGGAAGTTCCCCAACCCTTCACCCACTTGGGTGTATTCCTTGTAGTAAGGCGCGATGGCCAGCAGGTCAGGTAGGTACACCTGGTGGACGAATGTTTGCATTGTATCGATGGCACTTTTGACAATGGAGAGGGTTTGCGCGTTAAGGGCCATATCACTGTTGGGGTCGATGGGGAAGGGCACGCCCCCAACGACGAAGTTCGGGTGCGGGTTTTTCCCGCCGAAAACTGTGTGGATTTGCACGAAGTGGGCCTGAGCGTCAAGTGCTTCCAGGTAGTGCGCTACGGCCAGGAGGTCAATCTCCGGCGGCAACTTGTAAGCCGGATGGCCCCAGTAGGCATTGGCGAAGATGCTCAATTGCCCACTTTCCACCAGGTCCTGAACCTTTTTCTGTACATCGGCAAAGTATCCTGGCGATGAGTGAGGCCAGGAGGAGATAGATCGGGCGATGTCCGATGTTTTCTTGGGATCGGCTTTTAGCGCGTTTACGATGTCCACCCAGTCCAGTGCGTGCAGGTGGTAAAAGTGCATGACGTGATCGTGGACGAACTGCTGGGCAATCATAATGTTACGAATCAGGTTCGCATTTTTAGGAATGCGAATGTCCAATGCATCTTCCACGGCCCGCACCGAGGCAAAGGCATGGACGGTGGTACACACGCCACACGTGCGTTGAGCAAAGGCCCACGCTTCTCGCGGATCCCGGCCCCGCAGGATGATTTCGATGCCGCGAACCATCGTGCCGGAACTGTAGGCCTTGCGAATGACGTTTTGGTCGTCTAACTCTACCTCGATGCGCAGGTGGCCTTCAATGCGGGTGATCGGGTCGACAACCAATCGCTGTGCCATAGTTTCTCTCCTACTCCTCAGTGATCAATGCTTCGGCGACCATCTCGACCAGGCCTTTAATTTCGCCCTGCATGTGGAAGTGCTCGAAGCCGTCTTGGAATTGTAATCGGCAGTTACTGCAGGACATCACCACATCTTCTGCCCCAACTTCGCGTACCTGGGCAGCCTTGATACTGAACGCTTCCATGCGAAGTTCAAAGGCCTCGGGAATGGCCCGAACGCCGCCTCCGCCACCGCAGCAGAAGGATTGCTCCCGGTTAAAGTTCATTTCCACGAAACTGTTGGGAGCAATGATCTGGAGGATCTCCCGGGGCGCGTCGAAGTTTCCGCCGATGCGTTGAATCTTGCAGGCGTCGTGATAGGTGATTTTCTTGCCATTGTCGAAGTACCCGGGCTTGAGTTTGATCCGTCCTTGCCGGACGAACTCACCCATTAACTCAGTGATGTGCACAACGTCGAAGGGCAGCGTTTCGCCAAAGAGGTTGTGGGCAGCCTGGCGTAGGGTGGTGTAGCCGTGTCCACATTCCGTTACGACGACGCGCTTCACCCCCAGTTCCTTCGCCACGGTCACGATCCGTTCGGCTAACTTTTTCTGCACTTCTGAATCGCCGATGACTGTACCCATGTTGAAGGCATCGCGGGCCCGCAAACTGATAGTCCACTTCTCCTTTGCTGCATCCATGATGCGAGCGATGTGGACCAGGTTGTTGCGGAAGTTGTTCAGTTCCAGCATGGTGAAGACGACGAGTGAATCCGCTCCCTTGACATCCATGGGTAAGGGTTTGCCCAGTTGCTCTTCCCCCCATTTGAACCAGGCAGCCCATTTGGCTTCGTCAGAGCCGTCCGGGCTTCCTTTTTCTATCTGGTTTTCGGTCATTTTGAGCAATTTGGGCGGTGTGGCGTGGGCGGCCGTAATACCGGCGCGCACTTTGCCGATAAGATCGGCTATATCAATGCCCATGGGACAGATGAACGAACAACGCTTGCATACGGTACATGCTTGAAAGTCCAGAACTGACCAATGGGCAATATCTTGAGTGTCAATGCGTTTTTCCAGGCCTAAGAAGACCTTAATTTTCCCGGCGAGTGTGAAGTTCTGCTCATAGGCGCGGCGGAGCAGTTCTACCTTCCAGATGGGCGTGTACTCGGGGTTGCCCGTGGCAATGTAGAAGTGACACGCGTCGGCACATAACCCGCACCGGGCACACGTCTCCAGTTCGGCAGCAACTTCTCCGCCTACGGTTTTGATGAAGAAATTCAGGGCTTGCTCATCCATAATCTGCGTCGCACTCATCATGCGTGCTCCCTTCAGCCATCTGTGATTAAGGCTTCGGCGACCATTTCTGTGATGCCACGAACAGTGACATCCAGGTTGTAGTAACGTGTGCCGTCGATGAACTGCAATCGGCATGTACTACAGGCGGTCACAACCACGTCGGGCAAAATGCTTTCCAGTTGCTCTACCTTGGGCAAAAAGGCTTTCATCCGAATTTCATCGGCTTCCGGGTTGGCAATGACACCGCCCCCACCTCCGCAGCACAGTTGTGCTTCCCGGTTCGGAGTCATTTCCACAAAACTGGTGGGAGCAATGGTGTTCAGGATAAACCTCGGTTCTTCGATTAATCCTCCTAATCTTTGGAGTTTGCATGCGTCATGGAACGTTATGCGTTCCTTGTTGAAAACATCCCGTCGTAAACGAATGCGCCCTGTGGCGATTAAACGGCTGATGGTTTCCAGCACATTCTCTATTTGAAACGGTAAAGGTTGCCCGTAAAGGCGTCCTGCAATGCGCCGCACTGTGTCGTAGGCGTGCCCGCACTCGCTGAGAATAATCCGGCGAACGTTCAATTGAAGGGCGGCTTCTGTGATGCGCTTGACAAAGGCCACTTGCTCTTCTGTCTCACCGGAGAAGGTGGCGAAATTAACGGCCTCTCGTCCTGCTGTACTCATGGTCCAGTGTTCGCCGGCGGTGTTTAGGATCTTGGCCAGCGCGGCGATGTTCCCAGGGAATTTAATTAACTCAATGGATGTGAAGACAACCAGCGATTCAGCACCCTCTACATCCAATGGGATCGTTACCCCTTCCTCCTCACTGATCCAGCGTAGCCGATCCTCGTATAGGTCCTGGGGCACACCGAGAGGACTGCCGGTGTGCTTCTGTCTTTCCACTGCATCTGCCAGGGAAGGCGGTACTAACCCGGCTGCGGCCAATCCCTCACGGGTGAGTTGAATGAGTGAGCCCAGGTCAAGGCCCATGGGACAGGCTAACGCACAGCGATTACAGACTGTGCACGCTAGATACGCTTCGGAGACCCATTGTTGCAGGGTGACTTCATCCGGACGGGGTGGCGTTAATCCCAGCCAGGAGAATAACCGCCTTCCCGGACTCAGTTCTCGCTGAACAATGACTTTTAAAGGTTCAATTTTGCGTATAGGTACATGTTCAGGGTTGTCGGTTCCCAGGAAAAAAGGACACGCGGACGCACAAAGCCCACATTGTAGACAAGATTCCAACTGGGCCAGGACTTGACCATCAATACGTTGCACAAAGTAGTTGGCTAATTTGTCAGTTGCGTCCATGCGTTTGAATTAAGGTTCAACCCCCAATCGCCCGAATTTGAGTCCGTGCATGGTTTTGGTGACAAAGTAAGTCATAAAGTGAGCCAAACGGCTAAAGGGTATCCACGCGAGCAACCAGTCCACAGAAACCATGTGGGCAATGTAAAGCCATGTGTAATCGATGCCGAACAGGTGGTGATACATGGCCCACCCTGTAATTAAAGGGAAGAACACAAAGAGGATGTTGAGCCAACTGCTCACTCCTGTGAGCAGGCGGGTAACCGGGTTGATTAGCCGGTTGGACGCCAATAACACGAGCCCTACCAGGGCCATCACCGCGAAGCCGTCGACAATCGGGGTGGGCAGGCCAGGCCAACTGATGCCGAGTACAGCCCGCCATACTTCGATGTGCGGTACCAGCAGAAGCAGGACTACAAAGAGTCCCAGGTGGAACATGCCTCCTGCGAAGTACGTCAATGGTCGGTGACGAGAACTCGGGAACTTGGGCGGTAAAAACGGGAAGATAATGAGGGATTTGGCGTATGTTTTAACGACCCCCATCAGAGCACTGCCGCGCGGGGGCGCATAGTCCTTCTTCCACCCCAACATGAGGATGCGAAATAGGCGGTACAGCATCCCCACGGTGAAGATCCATAACGAGACCCTGAAAAGAGGCCCTCGGACAAGTTCCAGAATCTGGGTAGCAGACATTGCTCTACTCCTTTTGTCCCCCTTGGGCTTGCTTTTGCTGTTCGGCTTTCTTGTGTTCTTTGAGCGCCTTGGCCGCTTTTTGTTTCTTTGATTTTGCATACAGCGCGTGTCCTACAGCCAGGGCTGCACCTCCGGCTACGCCTGTGACGGCGGCTTTTCCACGTATTTCCTCAGCCCCGGATGGGACCGATAGGGCGTGGTAGAATCCGCCAGCATCCCAAAAGTCGGGTTGGGTACACCCTAGACAGGGATGGTTGGACTGAACAGGGAAACTTACGCCGCCATTCCACTTGATAGTGGCACACGCGCTGTAGGTTGTTGGTCCCTTACACCCCAACTTGTAGAGACACCATCCCTTTTTCGCCCCCTCGTCGTCAAAGGATTCGGCAAATTGCCCTCGTTCGTAGAAGGGACGACGAGGACAGCGGTCGTGCACGGTTTCTCCGTAGAAGGCTTTGGGACGTCCTAAAGCGTCCAGTTGGGGCAGTTCGTCGAGGAGGAGTATGTGGGCTATGGTGTTCGTGATAACCTCGGGAATAGGGGGACATCCGGGTACGTTAATCACAGGCTTGTCCTTGATGATTTCCCCTACCCCCACTGCTCCTGTTGGGTTAGGGTTGGCTTTGGGAATGCCGCCAAAGGAGGAACAAGTGCCTACGGCAATGACGGCCTTGGCCTTGGCGGCGGCTTCTTTCACTAGGTCTTCAGCCGAACGCCCTCCAATAGTGCAGTAAACTCCGTTATCTTTTAACGGAATGGCACCTTCAACGACCAGGACATATTGTCCTGCGTATTCCTCCATGATTCGATGTTTGTTGTGTTCTGCTTGCGATCCCGCGGCCGCAAAGAGGGTTTCGTGGTAGTCCAGTGAGATGTCAGTCAACAGCAGTTTGGTCAGCGTGGGATCGAGGGAACGCGTTAAGGCTTCACTACAGCCCGCGCAGTCCTGGAACTCTAACCAAATCACCGGCAGCCGCGTTTTCGTTTCCATGGCTCGCGCGATGCGAGGCATCTGGGCATATTCCAGCCCTAAGGCAGCGGTGATGACCGTTGCCAGGTTCAGAAAATCGCGGCGACTAATACCGCGTTCTAACAGCCCCTCGTAAATCGTTTTTTCGCTCATTTAACCTCGTCTCCTTCTGGGCAAGGCTATTAGGGTGCTGAAAGTGCATGCCTTTTTGCCCGGAGGAAAGCCTGGAAAGCATTTTTGCCTGGAATTTAAGGTATCTCACCCGCGCTGGGGAGACTACCCCAAACCGGGGGCATTTTATCCCCCACTTGGAGGGAATTGGCATGCCAGAGTTGGGGAAAGGGTGTTTCATCGACGGAAGGGTGCCAATGTTCAGATGAGACCTTGACGTACTGCACGGGTGACCGCATCAACGCGGTTCCGCGCGTTGAGTTTGGTGATGATGTTGCGTACGTAGTCTTTAATGGTGGCCGGGCTAAGAAAAAGGGTTTCTGCAATTTCGGTATTTGTGAGACCCTGGGCCATGAGTCTCAGTACTTCGATTTCGCGAGGGGATAGGAGGGAGTCGGTCTCTGTGGGGGGATGTTCTACGACGTAATCCACCAGATCTCGCGTGACTCGGGGGTCAAAGGCCAATTCTCCGGCCAGCACGCGGCGTACTTTGGCGACCAGGTCGATGCTTTCTGCTTCTTTGAGGAGGTATCCCTTGGCCCCTGCGCGTAGGGCTTCGTGGATTAAGTCGCTGCTGATGTACGCGGTGAGGATGATGACCCGCGTGTGGGGGCTGACCTCCCGAGCGTAACGGCATATTTCTAAACCGCTGATATCCCCCAAGCGAATGTCCACAAGGGCCACATCTGGTTTGTAATGGGCAATAAGCCAGGCCCCCATTTCGCCGGTGGTCGCATCCCCGACGACTTCCAAGTCCTCTTCTTTTTCCAAAATGGCTTTTAGTCCATCAATGACCAGTTTGTGATCGTCGATGATAACGAGGCTGTATTTCATCGCTCTCCATCTCGGTTGGGTAGTAGTGGCAGTGTAAATCGTATCACTGCTCCGCCGTCTTCGTGATTAAATGCCTCTAAGTAGCCGCCGGCTCGTTCTGCCAGTTGATGCATGGTGCGTAGACCAAAGTGTAAATCGCTGTATTTGTACGCTGTGGTATCCGACTGGAAACCGACTCCGTCGTCTTGAATGGAGATGATAAGTCGATCCAGGTAGACGGTTACGTTTACTATCACTGCTGTTGCGTGTGCGTGTTTCTGGATGTTGGCGAGAGCTTCTCGGACAATGCGGTAAATGGCTTGCACGGAGAAATCCGGTAAGTTGGGCCAACGAGACGGCATAAGCAGTGTGACTTCGATGTGGGAGAGTTCTTCGAATTCTTTGACCAGTTCCTGGAGCAGCACCGAGAGGGGTTCATCCTTGCGATTCGGGCCGCGGGTCAGGGCGCCAATTGCACCTCGAAGTTCGGTGCTGGAACGGGATATGAGGCGACGGATGCGTTGGATTCGATGCCGTAGGGGACTGTCCGCGGGAAGTTCGTTGAGTATGTTTTCCGCTTCCATGCCCATGGTGAATAGAAGTTGTACTACGCTGTCGTGGAGGTCTTGCGCTATTCGTTGGCGTTCCTGGAGTTGGGCTAGTTCCAGAACGGCATCATGTAAGCGCGCGTTTTCCAGAGCCACTGAGATCTGCTTGGCGAATGTTTCCAGGAGTCGCAGATCCTCAGCGTCGAAAATGGGGGCATATGTGGTCCGACCTAGGGCCAGGACACCCACGGGGTTGCGTCCTATAATAAGGGGAGCACTCAGCACTCGTTGGATGTTCAGGTGTTCCGGTGGTAGTGAACCTGCTTCAGGGTAGTGTTGGAGGTCCTGAATGAGGAGAATTTCTCCGGTTTCTATGGGCTTTAACAGGAAGCGCATTCCTTCTGGGAAGGTTTCGCCGGGCTTCTTTACCCCCTGTGGCCAGAAAGCATCTATTTCCCCGTGTACATTCAGGAGGATGGTAACGCCTACATCCGCAGCCAATAGTTTCCGCCCCACACTTACAGCCTGTTCCATTAAGGAGTCCTGGTCCAGGTAGGCTAAGATGGCACATGCCTGTTGGATAAACAGTTCAGTTTGGCGTAGACGGCGGCTGAGTGTGCCCAGGCTACGTTGGGTGGCTGTCATCTGGCTTACTTCGTTGACAATGGATTGGTAGAGGTTCCGCCGGCCTCGAGGATCAAAGCGAACTGTGTCTCCCAGTTTCTCCGGGGTGCGTTCTTCACGACGGCGCTGACATTGCCGTGCGGTCTCTACAATGAGGGTGGTGGCTTCAGCACCACTTTCTACTTTATCCAATGCCACGGTTAACTCGTCTAACATGTCCGGGTCTTCGATGAGGTTGAGGTAACTCGCTAAATCCTCGAACGTGGCATCGGGCATGGTGAATTGTTTGCGCAGGCGGGCTAAGATGCCATAGCGCTGCATCAGCAAGCGTTCTGAACGTCCGAGAAGTCCGATGGCACTCATGTTATTTGCGTTCGGCTCTGTTGGGGTGAGCGAGACGGGCGAGAAATACACTTAAGAGATACAGGACAATCATCGGTCCCATCACTAAGAGCATGTTTATGGGATCCACGGTAGGCGTTATAACGGCCGCGAGGATGGCGATGATGACGATGGCCACTCGCCAATAGCGGACGAGTTGTTCAGCATTGACCCAACCTATGGAGGCAAGAAGGAAAATCACCAGTGGAAATTCAAACGCTATGCCCACCCAGAATAGAAGCCCGGTAACAAATCGGATGTACGAGGCTGGTCGAGGCACGGTGGGAATACCCATGAAGTTCAAGAGAAAGGGCAAGGCCGCGGGGAGCATTACATAGTAGGCGAAAGCCATTCCTCCCACGAAGAACAGTAATACCAGCGGCATGCCGAGCAACCCGTAGATTCGCGCTCGGGGACGAAGTCCCGGGGCTGCGAAGAGGTAGAGTTCAAAGTAAATGTAAGGTAACGAGATGGCAAAGCCGGCTAGTAACGCCACGCGCAAGAATACGCCAATGGGCTCGGTGACTTCGATTGCTTGTAGGTGCTCTAATCCCCCAATGGGGGCAGCCAAAAAGGCCATCAGGTGAGAGGCAAATGCTAGCGATGCTGCAGTGGCCAAAATCCAAAAGGCAACTGCTCGAAAGATGTGGCGTCGCAGCGCCACAAAGTGGACCCACAAGTCGTCAGGATTTTCGGCTGCACGTTGGATGACATCTGGCAGCGGGTGTACTTCGGGTTCTTTGGTAAAGAATGCCTGGATTGATCGGTACCATTGGCTGAATTTCCTGCTGAGGCCTTGCATGGCTCGCCAGGGCATCCAAAGTGGAGCAGTAACTACCCGCCCGATGCTCTTTGCCTTACTGTCCATCAATCTTCCTCGTACTTTTGAGTCTGTGGAGTGTGTCGTTGAGTCTTTCCCTCTGTTATGGTGGGCTCATGGTGTAGGTCTTTGGCCGGGTTTTTATCGTTTTCCCCTTCCCCGGCCGTTTCGGAGGTGGGAAGGGGACGATTTTGGGCTTGGTTATTGCTTGTGGCAAAAAGCCGTTGGCGGATACTTTCCTCTATATCCACCCGGCGTCCCTGGGGTGTGTTCCAGAGGGATTCGTCTAGACCCGCTTCTCGAGAAAGGCGGGTGAACTGCCAGCGCAATTCGCGGGACACTTGGACCATGCCTTGCCATATTTCAGAGGACCGGGCTGCCCGGACCCAGCGTCCCAGTGTCCTGGCTGTTTTCTGGACGTCTTCGGGACCCATGACCAGCATAATGATAACGAAGATGACGATGAGTTCTGGGATACCCACATCGAGGATCTCCATCGTTAGGGAGCCTCCTGGCAATTTACGAACGTAGGCTTGAGAGCGCCGCTCATTCTATCACACGGGGGTAGAGCGTGCAAGTGTTGGAGCCCGTGCGCATGGCCGAACCGGCTCTCGCGGTTCACGTGGAAGAATACCTCGCTTAGCGTTG
>CAYOAZ010000087.1:0-31803 GCA_964402285.1 uncultured Anaerolineae bacterium
GAGATGGTGATGCCTGGGGACAATGTGAATTTGACGGTGGAGTTGCTGAAGCCTGTGGCGGTGGAAGTTGGGACCCGGTTTGCGATACGAGAAGGTGGCCGCACCGTGGGTGCGGGTGTGGTGACGGAGATTTTGGAATAAAATGAGGTGGGGGGCGACATCATGTCGCCCCCGCCCGATGTCATCCAGGGGGTATTTATGGCAAGGCAGCAGCGCATTCGTATCAAATTGAAGGCGTACGATCATCGGGTGCTGGACCGTTCTGTCCGCGATATTGTGGAGGTCGCGGAGAAGACGGGGGCCCGTGTTGTGGGGCCTGTGCCTTTGCCCACGAAAATCGAACGTTTTACGGTGATTCGTGGGCCTTTTATTGATAAGGATTCTCGGGAGCAGTTTGAAATTCGCACTCATAAGCGACTTATCGAAGTGGTGGAACCGAGCCAGAAGACGATCGATAATCTGATGCGCCTCAGCCTTCCGGCAGGGGTGGACATCGAAATTAAACTGTAAATTGCCAACTGAACATTGAAAGGAACCACCAGGCAGGCGGGGAACGGTCGCATCCGGCACCCCTTCCTGCGTGGTGATTGGACAACCATCATATCTTTCTCGGGATGATGAGCCTTGATGCCGGGCTACAGTCCCAGGGAGGCTAACGGTGAAAGGCATACTTGGTCGAAAAATTGGTATGACGCGCGTGTTTAACGAAGCGGGGGAGATGATCCCCGTGACCGTGATCAAAGCCGGTCCGTGCTATGTCACTCAGGTGAAGCGCACGGAGACGGATGGCTATGAAGCTATCCAAATCGGCTTTGAGGAAGTACACCCCAACCGTTTGAATAAACCCCAATTGGGCCATCTGCGCAAGCATGACCTGCCACCTCTCCGCATTCTGCGGGAGATTCGCGTGGAGGACGCGAGTCAGTACGAGGTGGGTCAGGTGCTCACTGTGGAAATGTTCCAACCTGGTGACCTGGTTGATGTGACAGGCACATCCAAGGGTCGTGGTTTTCAGGGTGGTGTGAAGCGCTATGGGTTTGGTGGTGGCCCTCGCACCCATGGTCAGTCCGACCGGTTACGAGCGCCGGGTTCTGTGGGCGCGGGGACGTTCCCTGGACGTGTGTTGCCGGGAACGCGCATGGCCGGGCGCATGGGCAATCGTCGCGTAACTGTGCAGAACCTGGAAGTTGTCGGCGTGGACCCGGAGAACCACCTCATCCTGGTGAAGGGGGCGGTGCCGGGGCACAAGAAGGGTTTGGTCATGGTGCGCGAGGCCGTCCGGCCGGGCAAACGGGGACGAAAATAGAGGTAAAGAGGGGAGAATACGACCATGCAAGTACCGGTTTACAATATCGAAGGGGAACAGGTTGGCGAAGTTGAACTGAACGACGCCATTTTTGGTATCACGCCCAACGTGGCGGTGATGCACCAGGCGTTAGTACGCCAATTAGCCAACGCACGCCAGGGTACTCACAGCACCAAAACCCGAGGTGAGGTATCCGGCGGTGGTCGTAAGCCTTGGCGCCAGAAGCACACAGGCCGGGCGCGCCAGGGGAGCATTCGCGCGCCGCAATGGGTAGGCGGGGGCATTGTTTTTGGACCAAAACCTCGATCCTATCGAAAGGACATGCCGAAGAAGATGCGGCGCCTTGCTCTGCGCTCTGCCCTGTCCGTCAAGGCGGCCGAAGGGCAAATTAAAGTGCTGGATGACCTCCAGTTGGAGGAGATCCGCACCAAGGCCATGGTGCGCGTGTTGGAGAATTTGGGCATCGAGGGCAGCGCGCTCATTCTTCTGCCCGAGCGCAACGAAATCGTGGAACTTTCGGCTCGCAACCTGCCGGATGTGAAGACGTTGCGTGCGTCCTACTTGAACGTGCGGGATCTGCTGGGATATGACACGATTCTGATGCCCTTGAAAGCCTTGGACATTATCGAGAGCATTCTTGGGGCATAATCGGCGAAGGGGGTGTGGGCATCATGGAAATGAACCCGTATCAGATTATCAAGCGTCCGCTGGTCACAGAGAAGGCCACTGAGTTGGCAGAAGAGGCGAACGTGTACGTGTTTGAGGTGGATCGGCGGGCGAACAAAATTCAAATAAAGAAGGCCATCGAGGAAATTTACGGCGTGCACGTGGTTTCGGTGCGCACGGTGAACATGAAGCCCAAACGAGGGCGATGGGGTCGGAAGACAACCGTGCGGGAACCTGCACGCAAGAAGGCGTATGTGCGATTGCAAGAAGGCGAGTCGATCCAGTTATTCGAGGGTGTATAGGAGCGGCTATCATGGGCATTAAAGTGTACAAACCCACGTCGCCCGGTCGGCGTGGTATGAGCGTCTTGACCTTTGAGGAAATTACGAAGACAGAACCTGAGCGATCCCTGCTGGCGCCGCGCAAACAGAAGGCGGGCCGAAATAACCAGGGGCGCATTACAGTGCGTCACCGGGGTGGAGGCCACAAGCGCCGCTATCGCATCATCGACTTCAAGCGCGATAAGTGGGGCGTGCCCGGCAAGGTGGTCTCCATTGAGTACGACCCGAACCGTTCGGCCCGTATCGCACTGATTGCCTACGTGGACGGCGAGAAGCGATACATTATCGCTCCCCTGGGCCTGCAGGTGGGCGATACTATCATGGCCGGTCCGGGCGCGGAGATCCGCCCGGGGAACGCACTTCCCCTGGGGGATATTCCCCTGGGCACGACTATCCACAACATTGAGTTGACTCCCGGCAAGGGCGGTCAACTGGTGCGGGCCGCGGGCACGTCGGCTCAGTTGATGGCCAAGGAAGGGGATTACGCGATCGTGCGCTTGCCCAGTGGGGAAATGCGCAAGATTCACGTTACGTGCATGGCCACGGTCGGCCAGGTGAGCAATCCGGATCATATTAACGTGAACCTGGGTAAGGCTGGCCGCCGACGCTGGCTGGGCTGGCGCCCCACTGTGCGCGGTTCGGCCATGGATCCCGAGGCACACCCGCACGGCGGTGGCGAAGGACGGGCCCCTATTGGTTTGCCCGGTCCCAAGACGCCGTGGGGCAAGCCGGCCTTGGGGTACAAGACCCGCCGCAAGTTCAAGCCGTCGGATCGCTTCATTGTCCGCCGACGGAAGTAAGGGAATCCAACCGGTTGAAGATTGGATGGCTTTGGAACGAGCCAACATTTCAATTTTCAGGGTGCAATTTTCAATCTAGATCGGAGGCGTTATGAGCCGTTCACTGAAAAAAGGACCGTATGTACATCCGAAACTGCTGCGGAAAATCGAAGAGATGAACCGCATGGGAGAACGTCGTGTCATTAAGACGTGGTCCCGTGCGTCGGTGATTTTCCCGCAGATGGTCGGTCATACTATAGCCGTACATGATGGACGGCGTCATGTGCCCATTTACATTACCGAGCAGATGGTCGGGCATCGTCTGGGCGAGTTTGTCCCGACGCGCACGTTCCGCGGGCACATTGTGAAGGAAAAGAAGACGAAACGACGATAAAACCGGTGGGGCGGGGCCATCCCCGTCCCAGATTTTGACGACGTGGGGGGTATGATGGCGGAACAGTATGAATTTGGAGCGCCGACAGTCCGGGCGGTAGCCCGATACATTCCAATTTCGCCGCAGAAGGTGCGGCTGGTGGTGAACCAGGTGCGCGGAATGCGCGCTCAGGACGCGCTGGAGTTGCTGAGTTTTATGCCGCAGCGGGCCGCGCTGCCGGTGGCCAAGGTCATCGCAAGCGCGGTGGCCAACGCGGAGAACAACGAGGGGCTCGATCCGGAAGCCCTGTACATCCGCCGCATCTTCGTGGATGAGGGGCCGCGGCGGCGCTGGCGCCGGTTCGGAGCGCGTGGTCGTTGGAAGCCGATTATTCGACGGTCATCTCACATCACTGTGGAATTGGAAGAACGTATTGAGTAAATTACCGGCTGAAAAATACGTGGATAACGTTGTGCACACTGTTCAGTTGGCCATTTTCAATTTTACATTGTACCTAGAAGGAGGGTGTTTTGGGGCGCAAAGTACATCCAATCGGCTTTCGCTTGGGCATTATTAAGGATTGGGACTCTCGGTGGTACGCGGAGAAGAAGCGCTACACCGAGTTATTGGAAGAGGACCGTCTCATTCGCAGCCATATTCGCAATAAATTACAGGGCGCAGCAATTTCTCGCATTGAAATTGAGCGGTATCCGAAACAGGTGAACATCACGATTCACACGGCTAAACCCGGGATCGTGATCGGTCGCAAAGGCCAGAACGTCAACGAGTTGCGCCAGGAACTGGGCGAGTTGACCGGTAAAAAGGTCAAGATTGATGTGGCCGAAATCAAACGACCAGAACTGGACGCGCGCCTGGTCGCGGAGAGTATTGCGGAGCAGTTGGAACGGCGTGTTTCCTTCCGCCGTGCTATGAAGCAGGCCGTGGCCCGGGCTATGCGTATGGGGGCCAAGGGCGCCATGGTCCAGGTGAAGGGGCGCCTGGCCGGTGCGGAAATGGCCCGCAAGGAGACGGTGCGCGAAGGTCGGATTCCGCGCCACACCATTCGCGCGGATATTGATTACGCCCTGGCCGAGGCCTTGACGCAGTACGGCCGCATCGGTGTGAAGGTGTGGATCTACAAAGGGGATGTACTGCCCGAGAAGAAGAAGGTCGAGGAAACCGCGGAATCGACGACAGAAACAGCAACGGTATGACGCGTGATGCGGGATAGGCAACGGATAAGAGACAAGGAACGATGACCGACGCATGACGCACGGTGTGTGATGCCTGACGTTTGATGGAGGAATGCCGACCATGTTGATGCCAAAGCGTGTTAAATATCGCAAGCAGCACCGCGGACGCATGAAGGGCTTGGCCCAGCGCGGTAACTTTGTGGCCTTTGGGGATTACGGGCTGCAGGCGTTGGAACCGGCTTGGATTACAGCACGCCAGATCGAGGCCGCGCGTCGCGCGATTGTGCGTCGCCTGCGCCGCGGTGGAAAGTACTGGATTCGTATCTTCCCGGATAAGCCGGTGACGAAGAAGCCCGCGGAAACCCGCATGGGAAGCGGTAAGGGAAATGTGGACCACTGGGTGGCAGTGGTGAAACCGGGCCGCGTGATCTTCGAAGTGGCCGGGGTTCGTAAGGACGTGGCCCTGGATGCCTTGCGCTTGGCGGCCCACAAGTTGCCCATCCACACCCAGGTAATCATGCGGGAAGGGCTGAGGGAGGAGGAGTGATGAAGGCGAGTGAAATTCGGGCCATGTCCACACAGGAAATTCGCGCCCGCTTGGAACAGGCGTATCGTGAGTATTATGAACTGCGGGTGAGTTTTCGCATTGGTCAGTTGAAGAATACGGCCCGTTTGCGGGAGGCGCGCAAGGACATCGCGCGCTTGAAGACCATTTTGCGCGAGCGTGAACTGCAAGGGGAGGCGTAAGCAATGCCGAAGAAGGAACTTATCGGGCGTGTTGTCAGCGACAAGATGGATAAAACCGTGGTGGTGCTGGTGGAGCGCCGCCTACCGCATCCCCTGTACAAGAAGGTGATTATCAAGCGGAAGAAGTACAAGGCACACGATAAGAACAACGAGTGCCGCGAGGGTGATGTGGTACGCATCCGTGAGTCGCGCCCGTTGAGCAAGGAAAAGCGTTGGGTGGTCGTGGAGATCATTGAACGCGCAGAGCAGAAGTCGGCAGAAGCGGCCGCATAGCGAGTTATCCTGAGTGCGACGCTGGTGGAGGTGAGAAAGCCATGATTCAGCAAGAGAGTCGTTTGGTGGTTGCAGATAACACGGGTGCGAAGGAAATCCTGGTCATTCGCGTGCTGGGAGGGTCCTACCGCCGTTATGGCGGGGTGGGGGATATTATTGTGGCGACCGTGAAGGACGCGGCCCCGAACAGCAACGTGCGCAAGGGGGAAGTGGTACGCGCGGTGGTGGTGCGGACCGCGAAGGAATACGGACGCCCAGATGGTTCGTACATTAAGTTCGATGACAACGCGGCGGTGTTAATTGATAACAACATGCAACCCCGCGGCACCCGCATCTTTGGACCGGTAGCGCGCGAGTTGCGTGAGAAGGGCTTTATGAGCATTGTCTCACTCGCGCCTGAGGTTCTGTAGGAGGGAGAGGTCATGGGAAAGAAGAAGCAGCCGGTGAGCAAGCGCCCGCCTAAAGTGAAAATCAAGAAGGGTGACCTGGTGGAAGTGATTGCCGGTAACGAAAAAGGCGCGCGGGGCATTGTGCAGCGTGTGATCCGCAAGAAGTGGTCCGGCCGCCGGGCAGGATTGTACAACCCCAATGATGTGTGGGTTGTTGTTCAGGGCGTGAACCTGATTACGAAACACCAGCGTCCTACCGGGAGTGTACGGACGCAGGTGGGACGCATTCAGCGTGAGGCGCCCATTCACATTTCGAATGTGATGCTGGTGGCAAAGGGCGCCAATAAACCGACGCGGGTAAGTTACAAGATCACCGAGAGCGGTGAGAAGGTTCGCTATAGCCGCAAGTACGATGAATACCTGGATGAGTGAGGGCGTTGAAGGTTTCCCATGGTCTGGCCATGGGATGTTCAACGTCCCTTCCTTAAATACTCTGGGTGCCCGGATGGAATCGGGGCCCGTGATGGGGTAGGAGAATAGCAATGGCACGAGTACCACGGTTGTTGGAGCGTTATCGAAAAGAGGTCGCGCCGGCATTGCAGCAGATGTTCGGTTACAAGAACGTCATGGAAATCCCCCGAATTGAGAAGGTGGTGGTCAACGTGGGACTGGGGGAAGCGTTGCAGAACGCGAAGGCACTGGACAACATGTCGCGCGATTTGGCCATGATTACGGGCCAAAAGCCTTTGGTGACCCGAGCCCGCAAGTCCATTGCCACATTTAAGTTGCGCAAGGGGAACCCGATTGGGTTGAAGGTGACGTTGCGGGGCCGGCGCATGTACGACTTTCTGGATCGGCTTTTCAATGTGGCTTTGCCCCGTGTGCGTGACTTCCGGGGCGTTTCCCCGGACGCGTTCGATGGTCGGGGCAATTATACGCTGGGCATCCGGGAGCATTTGATTTTCCCGGAGGTCGATTATGACAAGGTGGACCGCGTGCGCGGTTTGGAGGTTACCATTGTCACTACCGCGGAAACGGACGAGGAGGCGCGGGAGTTGCTGCGTCTTCTTGGTATGCCGTTCCGGCGGAGCCGTTAGGGAGGGAGAATAGCGTGGCTAAAAAGTGCATGATCTATCGCGAACAACGGCGCAAGTACAAGGTACGCGTGCGGAACCGCTGTAAGATTTGTGGTCGGCCGCGCGGGTACATGCGACGCTTTGAGATGTGCCGTATTTGCTTTAAGCGCGAGGCGTTGGCCGGGCGCATTCCCGGCGTTCGCAAGTCCAGTTGGTAAGTCGGCTAACCGGTGAGACGATACGTCGTCGAACGTGGTTATAAGTCGGCTTGATGCCGATACTGTAACCAGGAGGAATAGGAACCATGATGACAGATCCCATCGCGGATATGCTCACTCGTATCCGCAACGCGGCAATGGCTCGCCACAAGCAGGTGCTAGTACCGGCGAGCAAGATGAAGATCGAGATTGCCCGCATTTTGCAGGAGGAAGGGTTTATTGAGCGGTACGATGTGGGTGGGGAAAAACCCCAACCCATGCTGCGCTTGATTCTGAAGTACGATACAAGTGTCAAACCGCCACGGCCGGTGATCCAGGGCATTGAGCGGGTGAGTAAGCCCGGCCGGCGTATTTACGTGAAACGGCGGGAGATTCCTTATGTGCGCAGTGGTTTAGGTATTGCTATCCTGTCCACGTCAAAGGGCGTTATGACGGATCGTGAGGCCCGACGACAAAATGTCGGTGGCGAAGTTATCGCGTACGTGTGGTAAGGAGGGAGAACGGTGTCGCGAATTGGAAAGAAGCCTATACCGATACCCCAGGGCGTCACGGTGACGGTTATGCCGGATAACACCGTGATTGTGAAGGGGCCCAAGGGCGAGTTGAAGCGTCAGTTTCACCCGGAGATGAAAATCATCGTCGAGGACGGGGTCGCCCGCGTGGAGCGCCCATCGGACTCGCGGCAACATCGGGCCTTCCACGGTCTCACGCGAGCCTTGTTGGCGAACATGGTCGAGGGAGTGTCCAAGGGGTTCACGAAGGAGTTGGAGATCATCGGCGTGGGATACCGCGCTGAGGTCCAGGGGTCGAATCTGGTGTTGAATGTGGGCTATTCCCACCCGGTGGTGATGGAACCCCCCGAGGGCATTACTTTTAAGGCGGAGCGTACACCCGCCGGCACGACGGTGATCACGGTGAGCGGCATTGATAAGGAGTTGGTGGGCGAAGTGGCTGCTCGTATCCGTCGAGTGCGTCCACCCGAGCCGTATCATGGGAAGGGTATTCGCTATCGTGGCGAATTTGTGCGCCAGAAGGCCGGCAAGGCCGGACGGAAGTAAGGTTGTTGAGTACTGCGTGAATTGAGGAGGACTCATGGGACGGATAAGTCGAAACGAGGCGAGGAAGCGTCGGCACTTGCGGGTGCGGAAGAAGGTCTTCGGCACGCCGGAACGCCCGCGGCTGAACGTGTTTCGCAGCCTCAATCATATTTACGCCCAGATTATCGACGACGTGCACGGCGTGACGTTGGTATCCGCTTCCACCATTGATAAGGCGCTGCGGGAGAAGTGCCAGGGCCTATCCAAGACCGAGCAGGCTAAGTTGGTCGGCCGCTTGGTGGCCGAGCGCGCGTTGGCAAAGGGCATTAAGAAGGTGGTGTTCGACCGTGGCGGGTATAAGTATCACGGTCGGGTGAAAGCGTTGGCCGAGGCTTCTCGTGAGGCCGGCCTGGAGTTCTAAGAGAACACAGGAGGACGCATGGCTGTTGATAGGTGGGATGTAGAACAGGAACCGGTAGAACTGGAAGAACGTGTCGTCCAGATTATCCGCACGGCTAAGGTGGTGAAGGGCGGTCGTCGCTTTTCTTTCCGCGCCTTGGTCGTGGTGGGGGATAAGCAGGGTCGCGTCGGAGTGGGTATTGGCAAGGCAAACGAGGTGCCCGCTGCCATCCGCAAGGGCGTCACTCGTGCTAAGCGCAACATGATAAAGGTGCCCATTGTGGGAACCACTATTCCCCACCCCATTACGGTGAAGTTCGGCGCGGCCAAGTTGATGTTGAAACCGGCATCTCCCGGTACCGGTGTGATCGCAGCCGGTGGCGTGCGCGCTGTGTTGGAGGCCGCAGGAATTAAGGACATTCTGACCAAGTCCCTGGGAAGCAATAATGTGCTGAATGTGACTCAGGCCGCCTTCCGCGCGCTGAAGGAGTTGCAGGATCCGGCAGAGGTCGCCCGGTTGCGCGGCCTGCCACCTGAGCGAGTACAACCTTTCTGGACGAGGAAGAGGAAGAAGCATGGCAACCAGGAAACAAGCGCCTAAGCGCATTCGCATCACGTATGCCAAGAGCGCCATTGGCTATTCAAAGGACCAGAAGGCAACCCTGAAGGCGTTGGGGCTCCGGCGCCTGGGGCAGAGTGTAGAACATGAAGCCACACCGACGATCTTGGGCATGGTCAAGAAGGTGGCGCACTTGGTTCAAGTGGAGGAGGTGTAAGCCCATCGGGTAACCTGACGGTTATCTGGGGCATGGGTCGCTCCCCTGGGATCCTGGGGGTAGTGTGGATGGGGATGATCCAGCCCTGGTATGGGCAGCCGGTTTGTTATGAAAGTCTGTAATTCACACGTGGGAGGTTGGTGATGAAACTTCACGACTTGCGTCCAGCGCCCGGTTCTGTGAAAAAGCGCAAGCGAGTTGGACGCGGTATTGCTGCCGGACAGGGGAAGACGGCTGGCCGAGGTACGAAGGGACAAAATGCGCGCTCCGGTGGTGGGGTGCCCCCTTATTTTGAGGGTGGCCAGTTACCGCTGGTGCGTCGGTTGCCCTTCATCCGCGGCTTTACCAACATTTTCAAGGTGTACTATCAGCCGGTTAATCTGAAGGATCTGGATCCTGAACGTTTTCCCGCGGATTCCGAGGTTACCCCTGAACGGTTGGCCGATGCCGGTCTTATTCGTTCGGCCCGGAAGCCAGTGGTGTTGTTAGGCGATGGCGACATTGATCGGCCGCTTCACTTCAAGGTGCACCGGGTGTCCAAGAGCGCTCGGGCTAAGGTGGAGGCGGCAAAAGGGAGTATCGAGATTCTACCTTTGCCTCCTATGCCCATGAAGTCGGGGCAAAAGCACTGATGGCGGACACGTCGGGGCGAGCCATGAACGCCCCGACGTTTTACGTGTGTATTTAACCGTGCCGAGATCTTAGACGATGGAGAGTTCCCATGCTTGAAGCAATGCGTAACGCGTTCCGCCTCCCGGATTTGCGGCGGCGGTTGTTAATCACGTTGGGCATTCTGGTGATTTATCGTCTGGCTGCGCACGTTCCCGCGCCGGGCGTTAACCAGGACGTGCTCAAGCAGTTGTTCGAAACGAACCCGCTTATCGGTATGTTGGATCTGTTCTCGGGCGGGGCGTTAGCCAACTTTTCTGTGATGGCGATGGGGGTCTACCCCTACATCACTGCTTCCATTATTATGCAGTTGTTGGTGCCCATTATTCCGCAATTGGAGGAGTTGGCTAAGGAAGGGGAGCGCGGACAGCAGAAGATTAATCTGTACACGAACATTTTGACAGTGCCACTTGCTGCGCTCCAGGCTTGGGGACAGTCCACGTTGCTGGCGCGGGCCGGCGTGCTCCCTAACTTTGGGTTTAGCGGGGCTAGCCTGTTGCCGACTGTGGCCACAATTACGGCGTTGACCGCGGGCACCATTTTCGCCATGTGGTTGGGTGAACTCATCACCGAGGAAGGTGTGGGGAACGGCGTGTCCTTGATTATCTTCGGCGGTATTGTCGCCCGGGTGCCCACCCGGTTGGGGCAGATGATTCAGGCAGGAAATTACACAGGGGTGTTGGTCTTCTTCATTCTGACGATTATCACGGTGGCGGCTATCGTCTTTGTCCAGGAGGGACAGCGCCGCATTCCCGTGCAGTATGCCCGCCGTGTGCGGGGTCGGAAGGTGTACGGCGGTCAGGCCACGTACATCCCCTTGCGGGTGAACACGGCCGGCATGATCCCGATTATTTTCGCGCAGAGTTTGTTGCTCTTCCCGAGCACTATTGCCACGTATTTAGCCCAGGTGCAAACGCCGTGGATTGCCTCCATTGCCGAGGCTACTCAGCGCATTCTGGACCCGAAGGGGTGGTTTTACTGGTTCCTGTACTTCTGGTTGGTTATCGGGTTCACGTATTTCTACACGGATGTGATTTTCCGCCAGCAGAATTTGGCCGAATCCCTGCAGAAGCAGGGTGGATTTATTCCGGGCATTCGTCCCGGCAAACGGACGGAGGATTACCTGAACAAGGTGATGTCCCGCATTACGTTCGTGGGGGCTGTGTTCCTGGCGCTGGTCGCTATTCTGCCCTTCTTCGTGCGTGGTATTACGGAGACGAACGTGATGCTCATCACCAGCGCGGGCTTGCTCATCGTTGTGGGCGTGGTGTTGGATACCATGAAGCAAATTGAAGCCCAGTTGCTTATGCGACACTACGAAGGGTTTATCCGCTAATACCCGGGAGGGTGAGGCGGTGGTTCTTGTCGCGCGTTCGGTTGCACGGGGGTACATTTTACAGGGAGCGCCGGTTGGGTGCGGGAGGGTGTGTCTATGGCGACACAGCCGATGATCGTTATTCTCATGGGGCCACCAGGAGCCGGGAAGGGAACTCAGGCTAAGCGGCTGGCCGCGAAGTTGGGCATCCCTCACATTGCGTCGGGGGATATTTTCCGCTGGCACGTTCACAATCAGACGGAACTGGGCAAAATCGCCAAGCCGTACATGGATAAGGGTGAGTTGGTGCCCGATGATGTGACCATTGCGATGGTCATTGATCGGCTTAGTCAGCCCGATTGTGCGGACGGCGTGCTGCTGGATGGTTTTCCGCGCACGTTGCCTCAGGCCCAGGCGTTGGATGAGCGGTTTGCCGAGTTGGGGTGGTGCATTCACGTGGTGCCCTACATTCGGGTCAGTGAGGAGGTGTTGCTGCGCCGCCTTTCCGGGCGTTGGATTTGCCGAAATTGTGGAGCCGTGTATCATATAGAATTCCGGCCCCCGGCTAAGCCGGGGGTGTGTGATGTTTGCGGCGGGCCGCTGTACCAGCGGTCGGATGATAAGCCGGAGACGGCCAAACGTCGTTTGGCCGTTTACTTTGAGCAGACTGAGCCTGTACTCGCGTATTACGAAAAACAAGGGCTGTTGGTTGAGGTGGATGGGGAGCGTTCCATCGAGGAGGTGGAACAGGCCCTTCTTCGCGCGGTAAAATTTGCGGAGAAGGGGAACTGAATTCTGGAAGGGATTCGCGCCAGGGGCGCATGTAGGCACTTAGGATGGTTTTGGGAAAAAATAAGAAGCGGATAGTGACGATTAAATCCTCGCGGGAAATCGCGTTGATGCGAGAGGCGGGGCGCATTGTGGCGCGAGTGCACGCGGAAATTCGCGAGGCCATTCGGCCGGGGGTTACAACGGCTGATTTGGACGCGTTGGCCGAGGAGGTTATCCGCAAGCACGGGGCCATCCCGTCGTTTAAGGGATATCATGGATTTCCCGCGACTATTTGCGCGTCGATAAATGAGGAGTTGGTGCACGGTATCCCCAGCCCGGATCGGGTGCTGAAGGAAGGGGATATTATTAGCGTTGATGTGGGGGCCATTTACAAGGGATATCACGGTGACGGGGCGTGGACATATCCGGTGGGCGAGATCGATGAGGAGGCCCAGCGCCTCCTGGATGTAACCCGAGAGGCGCTGTTTGTGGGCATTGCTCAGGTCCGCCCGGGAAATCGCCTGATGGATTATTCCCGAGCCGTCCAGGAATATGTGGAGTCCCGGGGATTTTACGTTGTGCGCCTTTACACGGGCCACGGTATTGGCCGGGAGATGCACGAGCCCCCGGAGATTCTCAATTACGTGAACCCGCACCATCGGGATACACGACGGCGTTTCTTGCCGGGGATGACTGTAGCCCTGGAACCGATGGTCCAGGTCGGCACGTGGGAGACCGTCACGTTGTCTGACGGTTGGACTGTGGTTTCGAAGGATGGGTCCTTATCCGCTCATTTTGAGCATACGGTCGCCGTGACTGACGGTGAGCCATTCATTTTGACGACGTTATAGAACGGGAATGAGGGAGGTCTTATACAATGAAAGTCAAGCCTTCTGTGAAGCGACGCTGTGAACATTGTAAGATTATTCGACGACGTGGGGTTGTGCGAGTGATTTGCAAGAACCCGAAGCACAAGCAACGCCAGGGATAAGGAGGGGGCATGGCGCGTATTGCAGGTGTTGACCTACCGAGGAACAAGCGAGTGGAGATCGCGCTGACGTACATTTACGGCATTGGTCTGTCTCGCAGCCATGAGATCCTGCTGGCAACCGGCGTGGATCCGGATAAGCGCGTGAAGGATCTCACCGAGGATGAGATTACCCGGCTGCGCGATGCCGTGGAGAAGAATTATCGGGTGGAAGGTGACCTGCGGCGTGAGGTGCAGATGAACATTAAGCGCCTCATCGATATTGGTACGTACCGCGGGTTGCGCCACAAGCGCAATTTGCCGGTTCGAGGTCAGCGCACACGGACTAACGCGCGCACTCGCCGCGGCCCGCGCAAGACCGTGCCGGGCAAGAAGCGAGCACCGAGGAAGTAAGCGTGTGTGAGCCGAGGAGGAATTCCTCTTCGCTGCTCAATTTCGATTTTGTAATTTAATCTTAGGGAGGGTTTCATGGCACGGAGGCGACGGCGAACTACTCGCAGACGGGAGAAGAAAGTCGTTCCTCGTGGTCGGATTTATATCCAGTCCACGTTCAATAACACGATTGTGACGGTCACTGACCCGAACGGGAATACGCTGGCCTGGGCCAGTGGTGGTACGGTCGGCTTCAAGGGCGCGCGTAAGAGCACGCCCTACGCGGCGCAGTTGGCAGCCACACAGATGGCTCAGCGCGCGATGAACGAGTTCCAGATGCGCGAGGTGGACTTGTTCGTCAAAGGACCGGGCCCCGGTCGGGAAGCGGCCATCCGCGCTATTCAGGGGACGGGTATCCTGGTGCGGTCGATTAGCGATATTACACCTATTCCGCACAACGGATGTCGTCCGCCAAAGAAACGTCGTGTGTAATGGGATATGTCGGTATAAGTGAACCTATTCATTTTGATTACACACTTGGTGGAATTGGGAGGTTGAACCTTGGCGAGGTATAGAGGCTCTGTGTGCCGATTATGTCGGCGTGAGGGGATGAAATTGTACCTGAAGGGCGAACGGTGCTATACGCCGAAGTGTGCGTTTGAACGCCGTCCGTACCCGCCGGGCTTGCACGGACAGGCTTCGCGCTTCCGGCGTAAGCAGTCGGACTACGCTCTTCAGTTGCGGGAGAAGCAGAAGGTTAAGCGTCTGTACGGTGTGTTAGAACGACAGTTCCGCATCTACTTCCGGGAAGCATCCCGACGAAAAGGGCTGACCGGCGCAACGCTGTTGCAGATTTTGGAGAGTCGGTTGGACAATGTGGTGTATCGCCTGGGCTTCGCGGATTCTCGCGCGCAGGCGCGACAGTTGGTGCGCCACGGTCACATTGAGGTAAACGGACGCAAGGTGGATATCCCGTCCTACCGGGTGAAGCCCGGGGACATTATTCGCGTGCGCGAGAAGAGCCGCAAGAAGGCGTTTTTCCGCGATCGGGCAGAGATTATCGCGGAACGGGCTGTGCCCGAATGGCTGGAACGGGATGCTGAGAACATGGTGGGGCGTGTTCTAGCATTGCCGCAGCGACACCACATCACCGATGTGGAGATTAACGAACAACTTATTGTGGAGTTCTACAGCCGATAAGTACGGTAAATGAACAGGCTTGGCGCAGCCGGCATGGTCGGTTCTGAGGTGAAAAAGGGCCGGCAAGGAAGCCCAATGGATGCCATGCAGTGGCTGTAGAGAGGAGGGGTGGCGTTGTTGACGCGGGTATTACCACAAAAGATCGAGACTGAGGCACTGACGAAGAAGTACGGGAAGTTTATTTTGGAGCCACTGGAGCGGGGCTTCGGCACGACGGTGGGGAATGCTCTTCGTCGTGTGCTTTTGTCCTCCCTGGAGGGAGCCGCGGTGACGTCCATGCGCATCGCGGACATTCACCACGAATTCGCGCCAATTCCAGGGGTGCGGGAGGACACGACGGAGTTGATCTTGAACGTGAAGCGCTTGCGCTTCCGCATGGATGATGAGGAGCCTGTCCAGATTGTGTTGGAGGTGCGGGGAGCGGGTGTGGTTACCGCGGCGGATATCCAGTGTCCGCCGGGGGTGGAGATAATGAATCCAGACCAGTACCTGTTCACCGCGGAGTCAGACGATGTCAACCTGGATATTGAGTTGACCGTTCAGAAGGGACGCGGGTACTGGCCGGTGGAAGATCGCAAGGGCTTGGCCATTGGTGAGATCCCCATTGACGCGTTGTTCAGTCCTGTGTCGAAGGTGGCTTATCAGGTGGAACCCACCCGCATTGGACAGGCATCCACGTACGATAAGCTAACACTGGAAATATGGACGGATGGAAGTATCTCGCCCGTGGATGCACTGCGGGAAGCGGCTCGCATTCTCATGGAGCACTTCCGTCTGATCGCCGGCATGGAGCCTGAATGGCCTTCTGAAGAGGAAGAAGAGGAAGAGGTCACAGCGGGCATTCCTGCTCGTGTGTACGATACGCCCCTGGAGGAGTTGGACCTTTCCGTGCGTTCGTATAACTGCCTGAAGCGTGCCGGCATTTCCAAGGTGGGCGAGGTTTTGGAACGTTTGCAGATCAGCGAGGATGAACTTCTCAATATCCGGAACTTTGGCCGGAAGTCCTTGGAGGAGTTGAAGGATAAGTTGGCCCAAAAGGGATTCCTTGAATACATTCAAACGCCAGAAAAGGCGTAGAGGCTACGTGTGGAGAGTTGAGCGATGAGGCATCGGGTAAAGGGTCGCAAGTTAAATCGTAGCATGGGACACCGGAAGGCGCTGAAGCGTAACCTGGTGACAGAATTGCTGCGGCATGAACGCATTCGCACCACGAAGGCCAAGGCCAAGTTTATCCGTGGCGAGGCCGAGAGGTTGATCACCATGGCGAAGAAGGGCACGCAGAACCCTGAACGGTTCTTGCACATGCGCCGTATGGTGTCCGCTCGGTTGTACGATGAGGATGTGGCTCGCAAGTTGTTCACCGAATTGGCCCCGCGTTACGCGGATCGCCCGGGCGGTTACACCCGCATCATCAAGTTAGGGGAACGGCGCCGCGGGGACGGCGCGGAGATGGTCATTATTGAACTGGTGAAGTGAGGGAGGCTTGCGGTACTTTCGGGCAACGGTAGAGTACGACGGCACAGACTTTTTCGGGTTCCAAGTACAACCTGACCAACCCACGATTCAGGGAACATTGGAGCAGACGTTATCCCGGATCGTAGGGGAGGATGTCCGAATCCTGGCTGCTGGTCGTACAGATACAGGGGTTCACGCCCGTGGGCAGGTTATCGCGTTCCGTTGCTCATGGCGACATACGGTCGAGGATTTGCAGCGGGCTCTGAACGCACTCCTGCCAGAGAGTGTAGCTGTGCTGGAGATGGCGGAAGCCGAGGATGATTTTCATCCCCGGTATTCTGCCCGAAGTCGGGAGTACCGTTACTTTGTGCTGAACCGGCCGGTTCGGTCGCCGTTGCGGGCACGCTATACGTGGCATGTGCCCCAGACATTGGATGTGGAGCGCATGAACGAGGTCGCATCCGTGGTGGTAGGGGTACATGATTTCGCCACTTTCGGCGATCCAACGGTCGGTGAGGTGACCGTGCGGGAGGTTTACCGATCCCGCTGGGAGCGGGATGGGGAGACGTTGGTGTACATTATCGAAGGAAATGGGTTCCTGCGTCGGATGGTGCGGACATTGGTGATGGCCCAGGTGTGGGTTGGGCAGGGACGGTGGACGGCGGAGGATTTTCAGGCCGCGCTGGCTGCCCAGGATCGGAGTTACTCCCCGCCACCGGCTCCGCCGCAGGGACTTTATTTGTGGCAAGTGACATATTAGGGAAAACGGATATTCTCACGTAGGAGTACAGGCCATGCGAACATATTCGCCAAAGCCGGAGGACATTAAGCGAGAGTGGTGGGTTGTTGACGCGAGTGGGAAGACGTTAGGTCGGCTCGCGTCTGAAATCGCCCGAATTCTGCGCGGAAAGCACAAGCCGTACTATACCCCGCACATGGATTGTGGGGATTACGTCATTGTGATCAACGCGGACAAGGTGCGGGTGACAGGACGCAAGTTGGACCAGAAGCGCTACTACTGGCAATACTTCAACCGCCCGGGGCACATCAAATCCCGGACGCTGCGTGAACAGTTGCAGAAACACCCGGAGCGGGTGATTGAACACGCGGTGCGGGGCATGTTGCCGAAAAATCGCCTGGGGCGCAAGATGTTCAAGAAGTTGAAGGTGTACGCGTCGCCCACGCACCCGCACGAAGCGCAGAAGCCCAAAGTGTTGAAGATTGGTGAGTAGGTAACAATTCTGCCCATAGAACATTTGAGGAGGGTGGTGAATGGCTGAGGAGACCGCTCGCTATATAGAAGCGGTGGGACGTCGGAAGGAAGCGACGGCTCGGGTACGTATTTATCCGGAACTAAAGAGTGGGGAGATTACCATCAACGGACGCCCGTTGGAGGTGTACTTCCCCTTGGAGCGCCATCGCATTCACTTGCTGGAACCGCTGCGTGTTGCTGGGCTGGAAGGAGCCTTTGATATTACCGTCCAGGTGAAGGGGGGCGGTATTACCGGTCAGGCGGGCGCGGTGCGTTTGGGCATTGCGCGGGCGTTGGTGAAGTACAACGAGGATCTGCGCCCGGTGATGCGGCAACACGGCTTCCTGACCCGTGATCCGCGAGCCAAGGAGCGCAAGAAGTACGGTCTCAAGCGGGCTCGCAAGGCGCCACAGTACACGAAGCGCTAACATGATGGGAATTCGTGTGCTTCGGTCGCCATTTGTCCGGAGCACACGAATTCTTTTTTCTCCCTAGGACTGTAGCCGATGATGTTTCGGGTGGGTATCCTCACAGTGAGTGACCGAGTTTCCCGCGGGGAGAGTGAAGATCTCAGCGGCCCGGAATTGGCGCGGCTGGTGCGTGAGCGATTGGGATGGGATGTGACGCACATGACTGTGGTGCCGGATGATGAGGAGGAAATTGTATCCGTGTTGCGCCGTTGGGCCGATGAGGAGGATTTATCCCTTATCCTCACCACAGGGGGAACCGGTTTCGCCCCTCGGGATGTGACGCCGGAGGCCACGCGTCGAGTTATTGAGCGTGAAACTCCCGGGCTGGTGGAGGCGATACGCGCGGCTGGTTTGGCGATTACGCCTCACGCGATGTTGAGCCGGGCCGTAGCGGGGATCCGTGGCCGGACGTTAATTGTCAACATGTCCGGGAGTGTGAAGGCAGTACGCGAGCAGTTTGAAGTTATTGAACCCGCATTGCCTCATGGCGTGCGTTTGTTGCGGGATGTGCCTCGCGAGAACACGCGGCATACGTAGGTCACGCACAGCGTTCGTGTTTACCCCTCGTTCAGCAATTCCTCGAGGGATTTTTCAAAATCCTCGCACTGGGTGACTTGTGCCGCGACCAGGAGCAATTGCTGCAGTTGCCGTGTATCCTCCACGGTCTTAAGACGTTCAACCGTCGCGTCGAGCCATTCGTCAGTGGGGGAAAGGCGTTCGGTTAACAGGGTTACAATGCCTTGTAGGAGGCCTTCCCGCAGTCCCTGTTGGAGTCCTTGCTGGAGTCCTTGTTGGAGCCCTTGCTGAAGTCCTTGTTGCATTCCCTGTTCCAACCATTTTTGAGCCAGCGTTGCCATGATCACACCTCCCTGGGGCAGCGCCTCTACAACCTGCCGCACATCTGCTTCGCTCACGTGCCGTCCGGCCTCGGTGAGGTAGCGCAGTAACGCTACAGCCGCCTCAATTCCTGAAGAGGATATTAACACTTCCCTCATTAATGCGCCAATTTGGCCCAGTCGGTCTCGCAGTTCAGGGCGCTGGATGTATTTCATCAGCAGCAGTCCCGCGACCAGCATGACATCCCCGTGGAGTTGAAAGTCTTCGTACGTGTTCAAGTCGTAGAGCAGGTAGGGAATTTGGGGCATATATGCTCGTATCTGGGATGGGGCATTTAACAGTGAGGCCAGGTCGACCTGCTTGCCCCAGGGACGTTCTCCGTGATAGAGGACTACGGGCAGGATTGGGGCTAACCGGCCTTCATCCCGCCACTGCTGTTCCCATATGCGGACCAGGTAACGAAGCAACTGCCATACTACATGGGGGTCGGGATAACTTTTGTGTTCGAAGAGGAAGTAGAGGTAGAGATCTTCGCCTTTGGTGAGTTGAACTCGGAAGAGGAGGTCGCCCTGGTGGGAACGCAGGTCGGGGTCCACAAAGGAGGTGTGTTCCAGGTGCAGGGTGTCCAGGTCCAACAGGGGGACAAGGTCGTTGGGGAGAAAGTGGCGGATAAAATCCCGCGCCCGTTGCGGGTGTCCAAGGAGGAAACGGAAGAATCGGTCGTGGGGTGTTGTCATGGATGTGGATTCGGACTGTGACATGGGTGTGCCTCCTGGATTGGATTTTGTGGTGTGGTTTCCTCCATGGGACGGACTCTGTCCGCCCCATGGAGGTTTTTTGAGCGAGGATCCTGCTTATCTGGCAGGAATCCAGGGAATCCATTGCCGGTAGGGCCACGGTGTAGGTGTGGCCGTGGGCGTTGGTGTGGGTGTCCACGTGCTTGTGGGAGTGGGTGTGGGACTGGGTGATACAATGGGTGTTGGTGTTGCAGTGGCTGTAGGGCTAGGTGTTGGCGTGGGGGTGGGCGTGGGGCTAGGACCTGGCAGAACAACCACCAATTCCAGTCGCGGACGTTGGGTGGTGGCTCCCACGTTGGACGCGCTGAAGGTGTACTGTCGGCCGTACTCTACTCCTGTCATTAACATGCCGAAGTTGTGTTCTGGGTCATCCAGCCAGGTCTGCACAGCGTCGGAGATGTCCAGGGTGACGTACCCGGGTGCCGGTGGGATGGATGTTTCCAGGAAGGGGGTGTCTTCGACATCCTCGCTCCCTAGCACACCCGGTTGGGCCCAGGGGTCTCCTGCGCGGGCTTCTGTCCAGGTGGCGGTTGTTTCGTCCCACGCCCGCAGTAAGCGATAGGCTCGGAGGGTGATGCTCTCCGGGCCATAACTTCCCCACAGGCGCAGTTCTGCTTTGCGCACTCGACTTCCCTGGGGCACTGAGGAGAGGTCTACCCGCAGTAAGGTGTGCATATCCCCCGCCTTGATCTGGAGTTTTCCTGTGGTATCTTGGGGGGTGTTGGGGTGCCAACGTACGATGCTGGTGTCCGCGTATCCTTCGTAACCGTCCACGCCCTGAACAAATGTGTACGAGCGGACGATTTCCGGTGTGGGCGTGGGGGTTGGTGTCGGTGTGGCTGTGGGTGTGGGGGTAGGCGTGGGGCTGGGGCCCGGCGTTGGTGTGAATGTGGGTGTAAAGGTGGGGGTAGGTACCACGTCCAGGGGACGTAAGGAGTAGCGGACTACAAGTTTGGGGCGGATGTCCGGATTGGCTGTGTACTCGGAGGAGGGGAGCCGGTATTGCACGTTCCCCTGGTCGGGGTGCAGGATAACGCCCCGATTTTCCGTGGGGTGGTTGATCCATTCCTGGACCATGTTAGGTATGTGCCAGGTGATGTCTTGCATGGCGCCTTGCAGGACTTGGGTGTCCTCGGGCGTGGTTTCCCGGTCGCTTTCGTCATTCGCGCCGGGTCGGCCCCATGGGATTTCGTTCCCCTGGTCGTCTCGGGACGCGATGAACCAGTTAACAGTCGCCGGATCCCAGTAGCGCTTCATCCGGTAGGCGCCGATGGTCAAGGGGGCGGTGCAGTTTGTGGTGTAAGGACACCCCGCGCTTCGGAGTGTGAGGGCTGCATCTTCAATCGTCGCTGTGCTGGGGAGAAAACCGACATCAAAGTAGAAGAGAATGGATTTCACGTCCCAGCGGCTGCTGTGCTGCAACCGTAAGTAGGGCTGGGGAAGTCCTGAAGTTTCATCGCCTTCGCTGAAGTTCTGGTCCGGAAGGTATCGGTCGATGTACGTGTCAATGACGTGCCCGTATGGGGTTTTGCCTTCCTGGAAGGTCAGCGTGTCCCCGAGGATGGTGATGGTGCCGAATTCAGCAGAGGGTGTGGTGTAATCCTCGCTATCGGCAATGATGGTGGTTTCTGGTTCGTCGCCGCCGTCGTTGTCCTGGATGGCCAGGCTGAAAGCAATTACTCGTCCATCCTTCAATGGGAGGCCCAGTTTATCCTGAGGGATGTACACTTCTACCTCATACCCGGTCCATGGTCGGTGTACGGCGGCTGTGACATCCGAGACCGGGGTGCCGTTCTCCCAAACTTGACCGTCCAGGGTGATTGTGTACACGTGGTCTCCCGGTCCTCCGCCGTTCCGGTCGCCTTCGCCGTCAATGCCCAGGATGACAGCATCGCCCTGCAGGGGGGTGTTTGCGGGCATGTTAACGACATCGTCGGTGACCTGGACCGCGATGTAGAGTCCGCCGTCATCCCAGAGGGTTCGGGCCCGGGCCGAGATGTCTTGCGGCGTGGGAATAGTGGTGCCGATGATCAGGTCCGCGGTTGTCGCGGTGACGGTCATCTCCACCGGCACCGGCCATTCGGCAGGGCTTCCGTCCACTGTGAGGGGTTCGGCCAGTTTGAGGGCAGTGAGCGCGTTTGGTGGTCCCGCGTAGTGGACAATAGTGCCCCAGTCTCCTACGGCCCAGGCTGATCCGTTTTCGGTGATGGTCGCACCGTAGAACGCACTCACGGTGGGAAATTCTTCCGCGGTCCATGTGGCGCCTCCGTCTGTGGTGCGTGCTACAACGGCTTTGGTGTAGCCCTGAGGTGGGTAGAGAATGCACTCGCCTCCTTGATCCCGTTCCGCGCAATAACCTCCGGCAACCACCCCTTCGTCCTTGTTGCGGAAGGACACATCGTACAGATCTACGTGGTTCAGGTCCGGGTCTAAGGGGAGGAGTGTCCAATCCCCTTCGGTCATTCCCCCGCTGTCGGTGTGCCAGATAATGCCGTCTACGCCGATGATCCATCCTATGTCCTCGTTAAGCATGTAGATGTTCAGCAGGCGGCTCAGCGCCCGTCCTGCGAGCAGGTTGAACCTATCCTTTTTCAGACCTTGTCCATCATCGCGAATGAAGAACACGGTCCCGCCGCTGGCATCTCCGATGAGCCATACTCGGTGTTCGTCCTCGGCAGCGACAACACCGACACCACGAACGCTGATGCTGAATTCACCCGTGCAGCCGGCCAATCCCCGGCTGAAGCAGAAGAATTCCCACGTGTGACCGTAATCCTTGGTGCGCCAGGTTTTACCGAACTCACCACCGGCCCAACCGTACCCATCGGGCAGGAGGTCGACGCGCGTTGCCCACTTATCCCCTTCGGGGCCGATGCGCGCGAAGGTCCACGTCTGTCCTCCGTCTGAGGTGTAGGCTTTGCGGCCATCGCGACCTGTGGCCACGCCTTGTTTCTCGTTAATGAAGTCCAGGCCGGCCATTTCCCGCACGTGTCCTGCAGGGGGGACGGGGAGGTACTGGCGGGCCCATGTTTTACCTCCGTCTTCTGTGTGCAGGAGCACGACCGTGTACTCACAGGGGGAATCGCCGCAGTTGCCTGTGGGGGTTACTTGTTGGTTCGGCCAGTTGGGATATTGAGGGTTGGCTGCTACTTGCACGCCGATGACCCAACCGTGTAGTGGGTCGGGGAAGGCGACTTCCCAGAAGCGGAGGATACCCCCGCCTGTGGGTTGCGTCCAGGTGGTGCCGCTGTCCGGGGACATGATGACCTGGGCGAACTGGCCGACCGCCCAAACGCGGCCGCTGGCGTCTACGGCCACATCGTACAGGTGGGCATTGGCCTTGGGGAAGGTGATCTGGGTGAACGATCCGTCCTCTTCCTCACGGAGGACAGCGCTGGCATTTCCCACAATCCAGGCGTGACCATCTGCCGCGAATGTGACCGCGTTGAACTGGCGCGTCACTGGCGAGGATACAGGTGTCCACGTGTGGCCGTGGTCTGTAGTGCGCAGGATGGTGCCGTTGTCACCCACCGCGTATCCCTTTTGGCCGTCAGGGGTGAACGCGATGTCGCGCAAGGCTGCCCCGCCGGTCCTGTTGATGGTCCACGTGCGTCCTCCGTCCGCGGTGTGGAGGATGGTTCCGTTGTTTCCCACGGCCCAGCCTTCGCTCTCGTTTACAAACCAGAGTGCGAAGAGGGAGTTGTTCGTGGGGAGGGTGACTGGAATCCAGGTGTGTCCAGCGTCTTCGGTGTGCAGGATAAGCCCTCCTCCGCCGCAGACAAAGGCCTCTTGCGGGGAGAAGGCCCACACGTCCGTCAAATCCTTCAACACACCGCTGGGTTGGGGGTCCCACGTAATACCGCCGTTGCGGGTGTAGAGGATGCGTCCCCGGGGCCCTACGGCCCAGGCGTGATCCTTATCGGCAAAGGATAAACCGCGGACATCTATTCCCTGGGGGATGGCTGCGTAGTGCCAGTATGTGCCGCCGTCAGTGCTTTTGTACGTGGTGCCTCCATCTCCGGCCAGGATGATTTCGTTCCCTGGGAGCAGCGCGATAGCGTGCAAGTCCTTATCCGCTCGCCACTGGACCTTCCACGCGTGAGCAGTGGCCGTGACTTGCTGCCGGGTTTGGGGGGCTGGATCCGGTTGGGGGGCTGCTTGCGTGGAGAGCCAGGGGAACGTGGTTATGGAGATAAAACTTGCCGCCAGGGCAAGGATTACAGTGATAGCCGTTATCCATCGTTTGCGTACCTTCATAAAGGTGCTCCTTTCTTCTATGTGGGATGGTTGTGCAGATGTTATGTCAGGTCTCGAACAGCATCAGGAGATGGATGAGACCTGCACCGCGTAATCCGTTCCATTGACTGGCACAAAGGAGAGGATATGCGTCTCTGCTTCATGCCGTGACGTGTGTCTCCACAGGTGTTCGTAATAGAAGTATGCACAGCGCGTTGGCAGCATCGTTCGGGAGATTATAATCAGGACGCGGGTTTGAGTGAATTCCAGTTTGCTCCTGAGCGAGATTGGATGTATCATGGGAGTGTCTTGGAGTAGTGTGGGTGTGCACGTGTTCTTACACCGGTTTGGGGAACCCCCTCAGACCGTTTAAGTATCTTGAACCCCACAGGGAGGAGAGCCATGGCCAAGAAGACACATGTTTGGTCTATTATGCACAAGGGCGTCATTACCTGTCACCCGGATACACCTCTGGACGAGGTTGTCCGTGTCATGGCCGACACGGGGGTGCATGGTATGGCCGTTGCAGAACACGAAGAAGGACAGTTGTTGGGCACAATTTCCCACATGGACGTGATTAAGTTCTGGAATGAGGATTTGGAGAAGTACACAGCCAAGGATGTGATGACTCCCAAGGTGATCAGCGTCTCCCCGGACGACTTGATCGAGGATGCCATCAAGATCATGTTGGAGAATCACATTCACCGGGTGTTCGTGGTAAAGGATGGTCGTGCGGTGGGGGTACTTTCAACCACGGATATCATCCGGGAGATGCGTGGGTCCAAGTGGACCTGGTACATGAGTGTGGATATCTAATATCTCATCGATAAGGGGAAGGGTAACTATCCGATGAATCCGATTGTCCTAAAAATTGGGCCCTTTGTGGTCCACTGGTATGGTTTGCTCATTGTTATTGGCGCCTTGTTGGCCGCGTTTATTGCAACACGACAGGCGCGTTTGTACGGGGAGAACCCGGACCACGTGTGGGACATGCTCACGTGGGTGCTGATTTTCGGCATAATTGGCGCGCGGCTCTATCATGTTTTTTCCAAGCCCACGGGTGACTTTGCCGGATGGCCCTATTACCGGGAGCATCCCATTGAGATTATCGCGTTTTGGCATGGTGGGTTCCGTGGTTTAGGCATTTATGGCGCGGTGATCGGTGGGGTGTTGGCTGTTGCCATTTACACGTGGCGCCATAAGTTGAATTTTCCCCGCTGGTTGGACATTGCGGCCCCTGGCTTGTTGCTGGCTCAGGCCATTGGCCGCATTGGTAATTTCATTAACCAGGAACTTTACGGTCCGCCCACCACATTACCCTGGGGCGTGAAGATTGACGCGGCCCACCGTTTTGGTCCATATCGCGATCTGGTCAAGTACCCGGTGGAAACAACGCGCTTTCACCCCACCTTCTTCTACGAGGCCGCGTGGAATGTGGTGGGATTTGCGCTGCTGATGTGGATAAGTCGCAAGTGGAAGGATAAGTTACTTCCCGGTGATGTGATGCTCTTATACGCTATCTGGTACCCGTTGGGACGTATTTGGGTGGAAATGTTCCGCCCGGACGCGTGGCGTCTGGGCGTGGGTACGTTGACTACGGCCCAGTTCATTGGCGTGGTTTCTGTGACCGTATCGGTCGCGTTGTTGGTTTTGCGGCATTGGCATCACACACGTACCTCTTTGAACTCTGCGTAGAGATCGCCATTCACCATGAGTCCGACGAAAAAGAAGTCCAGCGGAAAAAAGAAGAGCACCAAAGCCAAGGGGAGAAAGAGCACACGTAAGCGCAAAAAGAACAGTGCTCCTGAGTGGCCGGATTTCTCCTGGTTGTTGCACCCTATTCTTTGGGCTGTTCTCCTGTTCTTCTTTGGGTTACTCACCATCGGTGCCCTTGTGCCGACCGGGGATGGCGCGCTGTTGAAATGGTGGCGCGAGCACATCCGACTGCTGGTGGGGAACGCGGTCTACCTTGTGCCCATTGGCTTGATTGCCACGTCCTGGTGGCTGATGCGTTATGCGGTGCTGCAGGATGATGAGGAGGCCGAGGAAGAGGTCGGGCCGCCCACATGGCGTGTTGTAGGACTTTTCCTGCTGGTGGTCGGTATTGCCGCTTTTCTGCACTTCCTGGCCTTCTCTCCGGAGCCCGAGGTGTTGGCCCAAGCAGGTAGGGGGGGCGGTATTATTGGGTTCGTGCTCAGCGACTTCCTGGTTCGGAATTTGGGCGCCTGGTTAACTCCCCTGGTGTTGGGTCTGATTATCTTAATTGGCACGTTTTTCGCGTTGGCGTTGACGCCCAAGGATGGGTGGCGCCTGGCTCGACGTGTGGTTACCTGGGTTCGTGGAAAACCTCCTGTTGAGGAGATGGGGGAGCCCGAAGATCTGTGGGATATTCCCCTTATTGAGGAGGCTGAGGCGTATCAGCCCTGGTGGAAGCGTCTGTGGCAACGCGTACGTGAGTGGCGGACATCCCGACAGGTTTCCCAGGAGCCCTTGCCCACTCACATCATCGGGGAAGCGCCCGAGGCCGAGGAACCCGTTGTGAGTTCCTATACACCGGCCGATCACTCCCTGATCGTGGATGAGGAGCCCGAACCTCCATCGCCTCGGCCGACGCCACGCCCTGTTACCACCACTTCACCCGCGGAGACGAGGCCTGCTCCTGTCATTGGCACTGATGTAGCCGGGCGTTCGTGGCAATTACCCGACATCCGGGAGATTTTTGATGAGGGGGAGGAGAGCGATCTGAGTGAGGAGGAGATTCGGCAACGCAGTCGGGTCATTGAGGAAACCCTGGCCGCGTTCGGCGTGCCCGTGCGGGTTGTCGAGGTCAACCGGGGTCCCACGGTCACGCAATTTGGCATTCAGCCGGGCTACATCGAAAAGGTGGACCGTAAAACGGGCACGGTGCGCCGGGAGAAGGTGAAGGTTTCCCGCATTTTGGCCCTGCAGAATGACCTGGCCCTGGCCCTGGCCGCGGCCCCCATTCGCATTGAAGCCCCGGTGCCTGGAAAGCCCATTGTGGGCATTGAGGTGCCCAACAAGCGCACCGCGTTGGTGACCTTGCGCAGTGTTCTGGAATCCGACGTGTGGCGAACGTTTAAGGGCCGCTTGAAGATCGCGCTGGGTCAGGATGTGGCTGGGCGGCCAGTGGTCGCGGACCTGGCTCGTATGCCGCACCTCCTCATTGCCGGTGCTACGGGGTCGGGTAAATCTGTGTGCATTAACGCCATCATCTCCTGTTTGCTGGCCACGCACACCCCGGAGGAGGTCCGCTTCATATTGGTGGATCCCAAGCGCGTGGAATTGACCGTGTACGAAGGGGTCCCGCACCTTATTGGGAGTGTTCTCACTGATGTAGAGGTCGTGGTTACTGTGCTTCAATGGGCTGTGCGGGAGATGGAGCGTCGATATGAGATGTTTGCTAAGGTTCGCGTGCGGGACATTGTCCGGTACAACAAGAAGGTACAGGCAGAGGGGAAACCTCGCCTTCCCTACATTATCATTGTTGTGGATGAGTTGGCGGACCTCATGCTCTCTGCACCTGATGAAGTGGAACACGCCATTGTTCGTCTAGCGCAGATGGCTCGCGCTACGGGCATTCACATGGTGTTGGCCACCCAGCGTCCCAGTGTGGATGTGGTGACCGGGCTCATCAAGGCGAATTTCCCTGCTCGCATTGCCTTCGCTGTGACGTCACAGGTGGATTCCCGAGTGATTTTGGACAGCCCAGGTGCGGAGCAATTGTTGGGTCAGGGGGACATGCTCTTCATGCCGCCGGATTCCAGCAAATTGGCCCGACTTCAGGGGGTGTACGTGTCTGACGCGGAAATTCAGCGCCTGGTGGATTTCTGGCGGCGGCAACGACCTCAGGTGCCGGAGGATGTCTCCCAACAAAGTGAGGAGGAGAACACGGCCGGCTTCAGTGGCTTCCCGGGGGAGCAGGAACCCGAACAGTGGGAGCAGCGTCCCCTGTGGGATGATTTGCTGGAAGACATTAAGGCAGAGAAGGCCCGCAGTGGCCGTGATCCCTTGTTTGATGAAGCGGTTCGGGTGGTGCGAGAGGCCAATCGCGCGTCCATTTCCCTATTACAACGCCGATTGCGCATAGGTTACGCCCGGGCCGGCCGCCTTATAGACGAGTTGGAAGCCGCGGGCATTATCGGCCCGGATCCTGGTGGTGGGCGTTCCCGCCAAGTGTATCCGCCCTCATCCCCATCAGAACAACAGCCGGCGCCGCGGACAGAGGAGGATGGCTTTGCCGCGGAGACCCCTGTCCTCCCGGAGAATCCTGTTGTTGAGGAGGGCGGAGCGGAAGGGGAACAGGAGGAAAAGAAGAAGCGAAAACGTGTGCCCCGAGTGTGGTTCTGATGGACGAACACATCCTCCCCTGGAAATTGCCGCCAGCGGATACGGAATTCGGCCGTCTCATCCATGAAGTCCGCGCGCGGATGCAGGATCACGATGTCAAAGGCGCGATGCGGGCGCTTAAACAAGCGTCGAAACGGGCGCCTAAGACCGCGGAGGCCCACACCACGGTCGGGTGGTTATGGTTACATTTCAACAAGCCTCGCGATGCTATTGGTGCCTTTCGCAAGGCTTTGCGTTACGATGACGCATATGCTCCGGCGCATCATGGGTTGGGGCGAGCCCTTCAGGAGATCGGATTTTACCCCCTGGCCGAAAAGCACCTGCGCCGCGCGCTGGAATTGCAGCCGAATTTCCCCCTGTACGAAGCCGATTTAGGGACCTTTTACTTCAACACTGGACGCATTGAAGAGGCCGAGACTCACCTGCGCCGCGCGCTGGAACTGGCCGAGGATGATGCCCAGAGCCATGCTCTGTTGGGGTACATTGCGTACCTGCGCGACCGCGTGGACGAGGCTATTGAACACTTCGAGGCTGCCATTCGTTATCAACCAGAGGGGCCCAGTCACTATAACAACCTGGGGTTCCTCTACCTGCTCAAGGGACGGATCGAGGACGCGAAGGCGATGTTCGAGAAGGCGTTGGCCCTGCGCCCCCGTTACATTCGGGCCACGTACAACCGAGCCCTCATTGCGTGGCTTGAGGGCGATGATGAGCGCGCGGCAGAACTGTACGCCCAGGCGCGCGAGCGAGAGGGGGGCGGTGAGGAACTGGAAGAGCACATTCTTGACGTGGAAGAAGTGTTGCGGCTGGCGCCTCTGGACGCGCGTTACCGTTCCCGATTGCAGGATTTGCTCAACCGCTTGCGGAAGGTCAAAGGATGACCCAGCACGAGGTGGTGTACGTCAAACTGGGTGGGTCTTTAATCACGGATAAAACCCGACCAGAGACCCCGCGCCCGGATCTTATCCGGCGCTTAGCGAGGGAAATTTACACGGCCCTGAATGAGCGTCCCCACATGCGCCTCCTCCTGGGACACGGGAGTGGGTCCTTCGGACATGTGGTGGGGCGGGCGTACAATGTGCGGGCCGGTGTGCGCGATGCCCGAGGATGGGAGGGATATGCTCGTACGGCCGCGGCCGCGGCCCGGCTCAATCGCATTGTCACGGATATTTTCCTGGACGAGGGGGTTCATGTGGTGAGTTTGCCGCCCTCGGCATCTGCGTGGTGTGTGGATGGGGTGTTGGTTCACATGGATGTGCGCGCACATCGCACGCTGTTGCAGGTGGGGATTGTGCCCCTGGTATTTGGGGATGTGGCTTTGGATGAGGTGCGTGGGGGCACAATTGTTTCGACGGAGGAGGTGTTTGTTTACCTGAGTCGGGCTGACGAGACCTTGCGTCCTCACCGTATTTACTTGGTGGGTGAAGTGGACGGTGTGTACACGGGCGATCCGCATCGTGACCCGGACGCTCGCTTGATTTCCCGCTTGTTCGCGAAGGATGTGGCGCGCCTGGACGGACTGGGCCGATCGCATGGGGTGGATGTGACCGGGGGGATGGCGGCGAAGGTGGAGTTAATGGCCGCGCTCGTGCGCGAAATGCCATCGCTCACCGTTCACATTATCGGTGGCACCGCGCCAAACACCCTTTACCGAGCGTTGGTGGATCCCCACGCAGATATTGGCACCCGTTTGGTTGTGGGTTAGCCCACGCTGAGAATCTCTGTTAATCGTTGGCTAATGGTGGCCTCATCGCCTGCGAGGGTGGTGATTTGGACGTTGGCTTCCTCCAGGTGTTTTTGTTCCGCGTCGGATAGGTGTCCGACAACGATGACGTGTTTGTAATGAGTCGCCGCGTCCACCGCGCCAAATCCGAAGGGGACTCCGATGCTGACCAGATCGTCCACCAGCGCGTAGAAGTATCCTCGGGCCGCGGTTTCTGGTTCCAGAGCAAAAAGGACGTAGGTGTCGAACGCGGGGAAGCGTCTCTCCGCTGCGGGAATTTCTGGCGGCAGGGGAGCGATTTCCTCACTTTGGAGAACGGTTGTCTCCGCTTCCGCTAGGCGGAAGTCTTCCAAGGTGGTTGGTTCCGGTGGAGGTGTTTCTGCGCGCGCTTCTGCTGGTGTTGGGGCAGGAGGCTCAGTTCTCTGGGCCGCGGGCACCGGTTCCGCGCTGACGGGCGTTGGGGGTGTTTCTACTGCCTCGGGTTCGGGGGGTTCTGGTGGTGGGGAGACCTCTTCTGCTTCCTCGGGCGTTTCCTCGGCTTGAGGTGTGATCTCCGCGGGGGCGGGTTTTTCCTCCGCGGGTTCGGGAGGCGGGCTGGCAGGTTTTTCCTCTTTGCTGGGCGCTGTTGGCTGTGCTGTCTCTTCCTGGACTGTTGGGGGTTTTTCGGGTTCCCGCGCCGGCTCAGTAGGCGGGGGTGGAGGAACCGGAGGGGTGGTCTCCACGTCTGGCTGGGGCGAGGTTTCGGTGGGTTGTTGTTCTTCGATGTGGGGTTCGGTTACTGCGGGCTTTTCAACGCCTTCCGATTTTTGGGCTGCACGTGTGCGGCGCCAGACAATCAGGAAGGAGTGGCGCCCTTCTGGGGTTCCTTTACCCTCGGCCGGCAGGGCTGTGGTAAGGTTAACGACCCGATCTGAGGGCATACCCGCGACGCGGACTTCGTATATTGTCCACCCTTTCATGGGGAACGCGAGGGCCGGCTTTTGGGGGGAGGTTTCGGTTTTTTGCACGTGTGTTCCCCCGTTTTTGACAATGATTTCAACGTCCTTTGCCCGTTCCCCGTTTTCGTCTAGAACTTCGACGAAGATGTGATGGCGTTTGCGGTTTTCTTCAGGGGTGAGGTGGTGGACGAGGACAACCTGCCAGTACACATCCCCGGGGCGGACGGATGCCGGTTTGACGTGAACGCCATAGGGTTTGGCGTCATTTTTCGGTGTTTGGGGTATTTGTTCGGCAGGTAACGGGAACGTTAACCCTTTTTTGCCGCTTAACTTATCCAACAGGCCCATTCGGTACCTCCTTCTCCAGGGTGATGGCTTGTGCCGCGGCCTCGAACTGTTCAACCAGTTCTCCCAGGGTGCCTGTGGCGCGATCGACTTCACACCCGGCAGCCTTCAGCATTTCTTCGATGTCGCGTCCGTAGGCTTCGGGACCACCCACTATGAGGACTCGTCGCGCCCAACGGGCTTCTTCCGGATTGTATCCCACGGTGACCCGTCCCGCGGTGAGGAAGGGAAGGGCTGCCAGCAGGATAGCACGGGTACGAGGTCCATCCGGTGGCACGAGGATGTAGATGTCCATGTACGTGATACGTGTTTCCTTGCCCGGTGCTGCTACGACTTCTTCCTCTGGGAGTTCTGCGGCGGTCGGGTGAGATACAGCCTCCGGCGCGGGGCTGGGAGTAATTTCTGGTGTTTCCACCGCGATTTCTTCTTCGGCCGCGATCTGGGCAGTTTCGAGGTCGGTTGGGGCTTGGGTCGGGGCTTCTGCCGCGGTTTCC
>CAYOAZ010000088.1:0-20419 GCA_964402285.1 uncultured Anaerolineae bacterium
TCGGTCCAGAGGGACGTGCTCCCCTCGGCCGGTGTGAGAAGGCCGGTATCCCCATCCCCAGTGAAGTTGCCACGGAACAGGGATACCTCTCCCTCGTTAAGAACCAGTGTGCCCACGCCAGCAAGGGAGTTGTCATTGTAATCCAATGTTACGTTTCCGCCTTCCAGACGATAATGATCTCCCAGTCTTATGTCTCCTATGGCCTGCATCCGGTTTCCGCCCAAGTCCACGAACGCGTTGGCGGTCACCGTGACCTGGCCAATAGTGTGGCTCTCGGGTTCCTTGGTGGTCACATCGGTGCTGGCGCTGGCTGTGTTGTTGGTTATATCTGGATCGGCCACATCCGAAGTGACATTGGCCGTATTTGTTTGCGTGCCGCCATCTCCAGCTATGGCTGTTATCACCACGGTCATCTGTTTCCAGAGTCCCAGATCTCCCAGGGAACACGTAACCGTATTGTCCTGATTAATGCATGTGCCCGCTGAGGGAACGGCTTCGACAAAGAGAACTCCTGAGGGCAGCACGTCGGTGAGGCGTACGTTGCGGGCTACGGATGGCCCCCGGTTGTATATCTCGAGAGTATATTCCACTGTATTCCCGGTTTCGGCAGTGCTGGGAGCGGTTTTAGTCAGGCGCAAGTCCGCGCTGGTTGTTACCTGCGTGCGGGCATCGTCTGTGTTATTGCCGGGATTCCAATCATCCTGATCCGCGGAGACAGTAGCCCTGTTGACGAACACGGAGTTCTGCGCTTGCCACGGAAGCGTGTTCACTGCAATGGCCACGTAGCGTCGGGTGTGAGCGGGCAGATCGCCCAGGTGGCACGTCACTAGCCCCTCGGCTTCGCTGCAACTGACATCGGAGTGGTCCACATTAAAGGTGGTGTTGGCCGGCAGGGGGTCTGTCATGACCACGTGCGTAGCATCCAGCCCACCGTCGTTGATTACCGTCACTACGTACATCAGGAGGGCCCCTGCATCAATGGTTGCGGGGCTGTTCTTGATAAGCCGCAAATCCGCCTGGAAGGGCGTGGGATCCGTGCTGACGATCGTTTGGGCGGTGGCTGTGTCATTTGTACTGTTACGATCAGGGGTGGTTGCCGCGGCTGTGACACTGTTGGTCAACGTCGTGCCCTCATTCAGGTTAGAGGCCAATGTGACGGTAATGGCATAGGTTGCACTGGTCGTTCCTGCACCCATCTCTCCCACATTACATGTGACCACACCGTTGGCATGGGTGCATCCAGTGCTGGCATCGGCAAAGAACGTGCCCGCGGGAAGGGTATCGGTTAAGGTCACACCAGCGGCCCGGGAGGGTCCGTGATTGGTCACGCTGACCTCGTAGCGGATGCGTCCCTTAACATACACGCGCGCGGGGGCACGCTTATGTGCTTCCAGGTCCGCGTTGGTCTGAACAGGGGTATTTAATGTGACCTCGTTATTGGCAGGTGTGGGGTCAGGGACGGTCGAGTAGGCGCGAGCCCGGTTGGTCAATGTGCTGCCCGCGCTCAAATCGTCTCGCACTTGGACGACAATAGTGACTGTGTGTTTGCCGCCGGGATAGAGTGTGCCCATAGTGCATGTCACTGTGCCGCCAACGGGTTCGCCTGAATGACTGCACAGAGGGCTTCCTGGCGCAACAGAGACAAAGGCGACTTCTGCGGGCAAGGTGTCGGTGATGCGGATGTTTGTGGCCCGGGAGGGACCGAGGTTGGTAACTTCAAGCACGTAGGTGAGTTGTGCTCCCGCGTCCACTGGGTCAGGAGCAGCCTCCTTGTGTAAGGAGAGGTCGGCTTGTACTTGCACAGTGCTGACCGCAACCGCGGTTTCGTCTCCTGGGCCTGCTTCGTGAGCCTGGGCTCCTACGGTCGCGGTGTTGGTTAGTGGGGTCCCTGCGGCCAGGTCCGAGGGAACTTCCACCACGATATCCGCGCTTGCCGACGCGTTGGTGGCCAAAGTATCCAACGTGCAAAGGACGCGATGGTTGATTGCATCATAAGTACACGGTGTCTGCGCGAAGGTGGCGGAGACAAAAGTGACGTCCGTAGGCAACGTGTCTGTCAAAACCACTGTGGGGGCATCATTGGGACCATGATTTTGAATCGTTATGTGGTAAGTAAAGCGTTCCCCCGCGTGGATGGTTGTTGGCGCATTCTTGGAGAGGCTCAGGTCCGCGGAAGGGGTAACCTGTGTGGAAGTATGTGCCTGGTTGTTGTCCTGGGCCCAGTCATCTTCTGCGGCAGAGACGGTAGCCTCATTGACAAGCGTTTGCCCCACAAGGTAAGTGGGGACCGTCACACTAATATTCACCTGCGCGCAGCTTCCATTAGCCAGCGCACCTAAAGCGCACGTCACCTGATGGGTCCCAGCATTGTAGTCGCACGAGCCCTGGCTGCTGGTGGCGGTATCGAACGCCACGTTCGCGGGGAGAGTGTCCACCAAAGTGACATCGCTCGCGTCCAGTGCTCCTTCGTCACATACGATGAGAGTGTAATCTATGCTCCCACCCGCGTACACTGTTGCTGGTCCGCTCTTGGTGAGGGAGAGATTCGCCTGCAGGTTGGTGGGATCTCGAGTGACTGTGGTACTGGCTGAGGCGGTGTCATTGGCCCCGTTGGGATCCGGTGTGCTTGTTGAGACCGTCACCTGATTCTCCACTTGCTCTCCCTCATTTAGAGTTTGGTCTAGGGTGACGGTGATGGTGTAAGTAGCGGTGCTCGCTCCGGGCGCTAGCGCTCCAGCAGCACACGTTATCGTGTTCCCGTTGCGGACACACCCCGGACTCGCATGGGCGAAGGAAGTGCGAGGGGGAAGGGTGTCTGTGAGAACCACTCCTGTGGCCCTGGATGGTCCTTTGTTGGTAGCGTGTATTTGGTAAAGGATGTGGCCCGCAATGTATACCAAACTGGGTCCGGTTTTGTGGGCTTCTACATCCGCGTGGACTTGTACATTTGTGGTAACCGAAGCCTCATTGTTCCCGGATACAGGGTCTGTCGCGGAGGAGTGGACGGCTGCGTTGTTGGTTATTGTGCCCCCGGTTATGTCAGGGGAGACGCGCACCATGATGGTGACCGTTCGGCTGCTGCCCCTGTCCATGTTGCCCAGGTTGCATGTGACCGTTCCCCCCGCATAAGTGCAGGTGGGGCTATCAGGCCAAACCGAACTGAAGGAGGTGTTGGCGGGCAGAGGATCCGTGAGGACGACGTTCTTCGCCCGGGAAGGCCCTTGATTTGTGACCACCAGGGTGTAGGCTAGCCACTCCCCTGCATCAACTGGGTTAGGGCTGGCTGATTTCGTCAGGGCAAGATCAGCCTGCGTGTTCACCTGGGTGGTCTCGGAGGTGCTGTTGGGCGTGGTTGGATCGGGCGTATCAGACGTGACACTGGCTGTGTTGATGAGTTGCCCTCCGTCCATGGTCGAGAGCGTGCGAACAACCAAGGTGACCTGCATGCGCGCCCCGCTGGCCAGGGCGGCAAGTGAGCAAGTGATCTGGTGCGTTCCTTCGTTGTAGGTACACGTTCCCTTATCTGCGTTCACAGAGACGTAGGTGACCTCTTGGGGCAAAGGATCGGTTAGCCTGATATTCGTGGCCTGGGATGGACCGTTGTTGAGGACGCTAAGGGTGTATGTCAGGAGATCTCCTGCGTTGACGGGGTCTGGCGTATCTCCCTTTGTTAGCACCAGGTCCGAGGAAGTTTCCACCCGGGTGCTGGCAGATACCAAGTTAGGTGTGGTGGGATCGGTTACGTTAGAGGTGGCCCCCGCCCAGTTAACCAGAGTGGTATTGGCGGCTAAAGTTTCGGAGATGGTCACGTTCAGGTTTACCTGGGCGCTCACGTTGGCGTCCAACGTCCCCACTGAGCACGTCAGGCGGTGCGTTCCTCCATCGTACGCACAATTTCCATGGGTGGACGTCACAGAGACAAAAGCAACCCCCGCGGGGAGGTCGTCGGTAAGGACGACTCCCGATGCCAGGGAGGGCCCCGTGTTGGTCACGGTGAGGCGATAGGTAATATTTTGGCCTGCATTGGCCGTTGCGGGGGCAGATTTGGCCAGGGAGATGTCCGCCTCCGTTTGGACGGTGGTGGTTAGCGTGTCCTCCTCGTCGCCTGGGTTATCCTCCTGCGCGTCGGACCCCACACGAGCGTGGTTCTCCAGCGTGGTGCCAGCAAGTGTGTCCGAGGCCACCTTGACAGTGATATTTACGGTTTTTTGGGCGTTTTTCGTCATGGTGCCCAGAGTGCAGACAACCACGGCACCGGAAAGGTTACAGGACTGATCAGACTGGGACGCTAAGAAAGTGACATTGGAGGGCAGAGTGTCGGTAACAGTGACGTTTTCGGCCGTGTTAGGACCGTGATTGGTGACTGTAATTTCATATGTGAGGGATTCTCCCGCTTTGATTGTGCTGGGACCGGTTTTGGAGAGGGAGAGATCCGCATAGGCGATAACTTCCGTGCTAACGGACGAGGTGTTGTTCCCCAAGTTTGGATCTGCCTGATCCGCCTGGACAGTGGCGGTGTTTTGGAGAAAAGTTCCCACATCAACTGTGTTGGCAACCTGAACTTTCAGGGTAATGGTCTTATTGCTTCCAGTATACAAATCGCCCAGAGTACAGGTGATCGTCTGTCCGGCCTGGTTACACGTGGTGGTGGAAGGGGTAACAGAAATGTAGGTAACATCGGCAGGGAGGGTGTCAGTGAGGACAATGTTTGTGGCTGTGTCTGAACCCGCGTTCCGAACCGTCAACTGGTATTCGATTTGTTGCCCAATGCGCGTTGTGGACGGTCCTCTCTTGGTTAATCTCAAGTCTGCCTGGCGTTCTAAGACTGTCACATCGGCAGCACCAGCGTTATTATTACTCGATGTGGGTTCGGGTTGGTCTGAGCCTACTACGGCCCAGTTACGATAAGTCCCTGAGGTTGTAGAAGCCTTCGCGCGAATAGTTAATGAAGTGGAACTGTTTGCGTTAAGGGAATCGACCAGATTTTCGCAAATTACAACCCGTTCATTCGGGGGCGCACTTGCTGCGCAGGTAGGAGAGGACGCGGAGACAAACGTAAATCCTGGGGGCAGTGTATCCCGTAAGGAGACATGGGAAGCGCGCAGACCACTGGTGTTACGGATGGTGATGGTGTATTCTACATCACCTCCTTCATAGAGGGAGGGAGGGTCCACTGTTTTCGTGAGGACCAGGTCCGTTGGGTACTCGCGCCATCCTCCTACTTTGAGGGTGGGAACTTGAACGCTGTCTACGGTTGTGAACTGGCCACCCGCGTAGACAACTGATTCCACCAATAAGGCGTATACAGTGTCGGATGTCCCTCGACTAAGAACAGTCCACTTGTTGACCCCGTTCCAGCGGGCTACATGACCAGAGAATTCTCCTCCCGCGTACACTTCGGTTCCCTGGGCTGCGAGCACATTTACAATCCCTGTGACTCCCGGGACAGGATGCCATTGAGAGCCGTCGTACCAGGCCATATAGTGCGGGAACGTGCCTCCCGCGTAGAGATCATTCCCTGTGGAGGCCAAAGCCTTGACTCCAGGCGCTGCCCCTGTATCTATCCAACTGCTGCCCGTCCAACGGAACACCCCACTAACCCCACCAGCGTACAGGGAACCATTGTGGGAAACAAGGGCTCGGATTTGGCCTAACAGAGGGAGAGAGGACCAGGTGGTACCGTTGAGGCGCCAGACATGATTGTCCCCGCCCGCATAAAGGGTGCCATTGTGCAAGGCAAACGCGTGGATCGAATCCGAGAGGGTGTCCATTGCTATCCAGGTGTGTCCTTTCCGCTTTTTGACCCCAAAAGTTCCTCCAGCGTAGAGAGTTCCATTCACGACAATAAGGGCGTATACGGTACCACCGACATTCCCTTGTGCGAGCCATGAACCGTCGGTTTGCCATCTAAGGACGCCGTCCGTCCCTCCTACGAACAGATCACCGTTATATCGAACTAAAGCGTAGACCGTGCCCGGATCCGTTGTGCTAAGGTTGGGACTCCATGTTGTGACCTGGGTTGAGCCACTGGTTTCGTTAACTCCTGGGCCTGGGTCCTCGCCTTCGCCAGCAATTTGGGCCGAGGCGGAGAGGATTGTGCCTGAAGGAACCCAGGATTTTACTTTTAGCCGAATGTTCATTACCTTCCTTGTTCCAATCCCCATTTGCTCTATGGTGCACGTTAGGATGCTGGTGCTCCCGTTGTAGGCACAATAAGAAGGCTTGTATATTGAGTCCACGTAATCAGCATTGGGGATGGTATGGGTTACAATTATCCCTTCTGCGACAGAAGGCCCATTGTTCGTCGCAGTGACTACTATGGTGTAATCCCCGTTGCCGATGGATGGGTGCTCCACCCACGGTGGCACATCCGATGTTACGGTGAGGTCCGCGTAGGGTTGGATGATCAAAGTAGGAAAAGTGGCTGTATTATTGTTCGTGTTGGGGTCTGTCACACTGCTCGAGACCTCTACTTGGCTATGGGATTCGCTTGTGGCCTCTGCCCTTGCTTTGTAAGTTAATTGCACGCGAATTTGATTGTTAGGTTCTATGTTTCCCAAATAGCATGTGGTTATGTCACCGGGACCAGGGCTTGTACAACTACTGGGGGTGCTAGACTTTAATTCCTGATAAGGAACTTGGGTTATCTGAACGGTAGCCTGAGAAGTAGAGGGACCCGTGTTATGGACGGTGAAGGCCATGGTGAATTGTTGAGTAGCGTTAATAGGGTTGGGAGAGTGGGAAAGATTGTCTACCCACAGATCGGCTTGGGCTGCCGGCCGTTCCTCCTCTGGGAATGAGGCGCTGGCTAGGGAAAGGGTTGGAGGGGACTCTTCTGCCGTTGCACACGTTTGTGTTGTACTGTGGGCTTCTGGAAAAGGCCTATCCTTTGTGTTTAGACTGGCTTCCATCCAGCGGGAGAAGGACGCGTCGAACTGGGCTGGGTCCTCCGGGACCTTCCCCGTTAAAAGCCAGGATGCTCCTGTGCGGGAATAGCGGGAGTCCCCTGGGGCTGGCTTGGCTTCCATGTACCAGAGAAATCCCGTTTGATCCGAGCCCGGACTCTCTGGTTCTTTCCCCATCGTGGGCGCGTTGGACGGAGACGCGGTGCCCCCAACTGCCGACGGGGGGCTGTCGGTCAGTTGGGGGGAGGGGGGCGTCTCGCGTTGCAGGGCCTCTGCGTAGCGTGTAAGGGCGTTATCCAGCAACGTCTGGTAGCCCTCAACAACTTCGGCCGGGGCGTCAGATGGCAAGTTAAGCATCCCTTGCAGAGCCATCATTACCTGGGCCTCGGCTTCCGCGGCAGAGAGGGGCGGCGTAGGGACAGTCGCTGTTTGTCCCCTGGCCAGTGGCGGGGAGGGCGGCGTTTGCGCCTCATGGGCTAAGTATTCCTCAGCCAGGACGCTTAAAGGGGATAGGAGTTGAATGAGTACAACTACAATGGTCAGCGAGACACGCAGTGGGCGATACCAACGGGGGGTATTCATGGTCCTCTCCCTTCTACTCCTCACGCTCTTGTTCTGTGGCAGGTCCTTCCTTTGCTGCTTCGAGGTGGTCCATGTGTTCGGTTTGCTGTCGTAGGAACGCAAATAGCGCGTCCAGATCGGCAAAGATATGGCGCTCTGAGGTGTGTGCGCTCTCTAATGAGACTCGCCAGACCCGACGCCCACCGTGTTCGCTGGACCAGAGGCGAAGCAGATATGCCAAATAGGACATGTTCGTTTTTGGCTCCAATGGGTTAAGAGAATGCCGTTTACGCACCTCTTATTGTAGAAGGGAAACGTGTGGGAATCGTGTATTTTTCGGATTCTTAACAGGTGAGTTCATGCCTCTGGCGTCTTTCCGTTTGTGTGTTTTTCAGCGTTGATGGTAAAATGTAGGCGGTGGTGCGTTTTTCCGGCAGGCGTGCCCTTGGGAGAAACATGTGTCCCGCTTAAACCTGGCCCTCTTCGGTCCCTTCCAGGCCACCCTGGATAGCACCCCCCTGCTGGATTTTGAGTCCAACAAGGTACGGGCGTTATTGGCGTTTTTGGGCACCGAAGGTGTACGTCCTCATCACCGAATAGAAGTGGCTACATTGTTGTGGCCCCAGATGGATGACGCGGCTGCTTTACGTAACCTTCGTCATGCCATTGCAGATTTGCGCCGTCGTCTAGGTGACACTCGTTCATCTCTCCCCTTTCTTCTGGTTACTCGTTACACTGTCCAGATTAATCCCGATGCCGACGTTTCAATCGACGTTGTGGCCTTCCGTCATCTTCTGGCTACAGGGAAATCCTCGGCGGTGGACGCTGATGCTATCACCGCGTGGGAAGCCGCGTTGACCCTCTATCGAGGGGAATTTTTGCAGGGATTCCATGTGCGTAACAGCGTCCCCTGGGAAGAATGGGTGCTTCTGCGGCGGGAGGAATTTGAGCACGGGATGATCCAGGCGCTGCGCGGTCTCGCTTTGGCCTACGAGCGTGGAGGTAACTACAAGCGTGCCGGGGAATATGTGCGGCAGTGGATACAGCACACTCCATGGAACGAGGAGGCGCATCACGAACTGATCCGGCTTTTGGCCCTGGATGGACAGCGTTCTGCCGCGTTGGCTCAGTACGAGAGTTGTCGGACCTGGCTCGAAAATGCCCTGGGAGTGGAGCCTACACCCGAGACCACCGCCCTAGCCAACGCCATTCGCGATGGGAATTTCCCACCTCCGACCGCCCTCACTGCGGCGCCCCGCATTCATTCCAGGCCCGCGCATCCACCTTCAGGCCCCCGGTACTTTGTGGCCAGGGAGCAGGAAATGGCTCGCTTGCAAGGATTTTTAAACGCAAGCCTGGCCGGGAAGCCTCAGATTGCCTTTATTACAGGTGAGGCCGGTAGCGGTAAGAGCGCTCTCGCGACCGCGTTTGGACAACAGGTACTAATGCACCACAACGAAGTTGTGGTTGTACGGGGAGAGAGCAACGCATTTGCTGGTCAAGGGGACCCTTTTCTGCCATTTCGGGATATTCTCCTGGCGCTTGTGGGGGATCATGAGGCCATGCACCTGGGCAGTGAAATGGGTGATCGATATGTCCAACGCATTCAGCGGATCATTCCTATCACCATCCCCCTTCTGGTCCAGGTTGGCCCGGATTTGGTAGATGCTCTGGCCTTAGCCTCACCTCTTATTATGCAGGCTGAAGCCTTCCTGCCTCAAAGTGCTCACAAGCAGGCTCTTTTACAGGAACTGCGACGGCACAAGGATTATTTTCCCGATACTCCTTTGACCCTTTCCCAGTCTCAGAGTTTCACCCAATTTGGGCGCATGTTATCCCGTCTTTCTGCCCATGCCCCCTTGCTTCTCATTGTGGATGATCTGCAGTGGGCGGACGCGGGCAGTTTATCCCTCTTCTTTCACCTCAGCCGTCGGCTCCACGATTGCCGTGTCTTTTTACTGGGCATTTTCCGCAGTGAAGAAATTCTGATTCCGGGAAACGAAAGGGGTGAGGAACAGGGGCGCCGGCACCCTCTGGCCTTAATTGTCCACGAATTGCAACGCCAACATGGGGACATTTTGGTGGACCTGGACAGACGCGGGGGCAGGGATTTCGTGGACGCATATTTGGACATGGAGCCCAATTGTCTAGGGGAGGACTTTCGGCGTCAGGTGTGGAGACATACGGGGGGCAACGCTCTTTTTACAGTGGAGTTGCTGCGCGCTCTCCAGGAGAGGGGGGATATTTTCCGGGATGCAAGAGGAGATTGGCAGAGCCGGGATGAATTAGGGTGGGCTCAGTTACCTCCACGCGTCGAAGCCATCATTGCCGAACGCACCGAGCGACTTCCCCCACCGTGGAAGCGATTGCTCCTGGCAGCGAGCGTGATCGGGGAGAATTTCACCGCGGAGTTGCTGGCAGGTGTCCTTGAATGGCCATTGCCCGAGGTCCGCCAGAGCCTGGAAGCCCTTGCTGCTCCCCCGCGGCGGCTTGTTCAGTTTCGGGGACATTCCTGGGTTGCCCAGAAGATGCTTTCCATGTACCGCTTTCGCCACATCCTCTTTCAAAATTACCTGTACGGGCAGGTTCCCCTGGGAGAGCGCACCCGGTGGCATCAGAAGATCGCTCTCATCCTGGAAAGTCAACATGGCTCTCAACGGGAAGGCGCGGCGCTGCAAATAGCACGTCACTTTGAGGCTGGACATCTCTTCCTCAAGGCTGCTGAGTATTACCAATTGGCCGGACTTCGGGCTATGCAACTCTTTGCTCCAGCGGAAGCGTTAGCACTCTACGGCCGGGGACTGGCCCTCTTGCAGGAAGTGGCCGAATCCCCCCAACGGTCCGAGCAAGAGATGGCTCTTCAAATGGCTATGAGCGCTCCTCTGCTGGCCATGCAGGGGTGGGGGGCTCCTGAACGCGCTCAGGCCAGCCAGCGGGCTTATGATCTCTGCCGCCAAACGGGAAATGAGCAGGTTCTGGTGCAGGCTTTGTTCGTTCAGGCGGACATGTTGAGAGCCCGGGCCGAACATGGGCTTTCCCTCCAATTGGGAGAGCAATTGCTTCACCTGGCCGCTCAAGAGGGTACTGCGTCCAGTTTGGCTCTTGCTCACTGGACTCTTGGAGAAACGCATTTTTTCCTGGGCGAGTTGGATGCCGCGCACCATCATCTCACCCGGGCGCTTGAATATTACGATCCAGACGCGAGCGCGCTTACCCCTCTGACCGCCGTTGACCTGGGCGTTGTCTGTCATGTGTGGCTTTCCTGGGTCGAGGAACGTTTGGATCACCCTGAAATTGGGCTGAAGCATGTTCAGGCCGCGCTGGATTTGGCTCGTAGCATGGAGCATCCCCTTTCGCTGATCTTTGCGCTCACTCTAGGGGCGTACGGATTTTACTGGCTGCGCAATCAACCCGAACTCGCGGCCGCTTATGAAGCGGAGTTAATGCCTCTCATGGCACAGGAGACATTGGCCAGCGTTCACCCGTGGGGCCACGTGTTTCTGGGGTGGGTCCAGGCTACCCTGGGGGATCTGGAAGGAGGTATTGCTGAGATGCGGACGGGGTTAGACGCGTGGGAAGCCATGGGGGCGGTGTCGGGTCGTACATGCCAGGTTATCCCCCTGATAGAAGCGTATATCCGAGCAGAGCGCATGGAGGAAGCCCAATCTCTGGTGGATGAAAGCCTGCAACTTGTGGAACAAACAGGGGAACGGATGTTCCTGGAGCGGTTATTGGATCTGAAGCAACAAGCGTTTGCCTGAGGAGGGCCTGGCGCCCACATGAGGTCTTTTTGGGGTGAGGGGGGGATGCGACAACCGTGTTGCTGTCTCCGGGGATATTTCCTCTCCACCAGCGGGGCGATGGTGGGAGTCTCCCGAGAAGGAGGCTCGATACAGCCACCAGTTGAAGACTGCGGCCTCCCCCCGCGAAACCGCGGGGGGCCACCAGCCCCGTCTGGGGGCTTTGCAAATGAAGCCCTCAACGTCCAGTTACAAGGCGTTTTGTGTGCCTTCCGGCGTCGGGTTAACCGCCTGGAAGAAATGCAGTTCCTTCCCCAGAAACGGTATTTCCGGCTCCCCTTGCAAGTTGGTTCGCAGGGGCAGTATGCATCTTGTACCCACGGATTGTCCCTTCCTGGCTTGTTGATGGTTCTACTTTACTGGTAGACCAACTTATTTTCTCATCTTTACTTTCTTGCCGGGGATTCGCTTGATGTAAGTCTGTTAAGTTGAAATATACTGGAGCGAAGGACGGTAATTTTTATGAGTAGCGTGATAAAAATTTGCCACGTTGCAGGGTGATGCGTATAATCTCTCGCGGCGAGAGAAGGTCGGCAGTTTATTTAGCACCTACTGTTGGGGAGGAGGATGAATTAAACATGCGCGTTGCCTTAATTAACCCGAAATTCCGTTTGCCTATTGACACGAGAACCACGCCCCATCTGGGGCTTGCTTATCTGGGCGCGGTGTCCGAGGAAGCAGGACACGAGGTCCGCATCTACGATGCCGACGTGGAGGACCAACCTCTGGAGGATTTCATTCAGGAATTCCGCCCGCACATTGTGGGCATTACCGCGAACACGCCCCAGGTCATGCAGGCCTGGCGCACGGCCAAGCGCATCAAGGCCATCCACGACGTGCCCATTGTCCTGGGAGGCCCCCATGTTAGTGTGCTCCCCGAAGAATCCGCGGAAAAACCCTATGTGGACATCGTGGTCCGGGGCGAAGGGGAGGCCACCTGGTTGGAGATTTGTCAGAAGGTGGAGGATTTCCTGCGGGATCAACCCCAATTTCGCACAGCAGACCTAATGGACCCGGCCAAGGGCATCTGGGAAAAAGTGCTGGGCATCACGTACAAGACCAGCGATGGGGTAGTACACACGAACTTTGACCGTCCGGCCATTCGTGATTTGGACAGCCTTCCCTGGCCCGCGTATCACCTTTTCAAGATGGAGCGGTACACGAACTTGCAGCCGGCTACTGACCACGTGGATGGCGCCCGCTCCTTCTCCATCCTCACCAGCCGCGGATGTCCGTACCGGTGTACGTTCTGCTCCCAATCCATTATGCCCATCAAATGGCGGGCCCGCTCTCCGGAGAACGTGTTGGAGGAATGGCGGCACCTGGTGGTGGATCTAGGGGCCGAGGAAATCGGCGTGTTGGACGATTCCGCCAACATCCGGGTGGACCGGTTGCATAAACTGGCGGACTTGCTCATTGAAAATCGACTGAACCATGTGCCGTGGATCTTCGTCAACGGCATCCGGGCTAACCTGGCGAGCAAGGAACTGTTGGCTCACCTGAAACAGGCCGGTCTCAAACGCCTGGCCTTTGGCGTGGAGACGGGAGATCCGGAGATTCTCCTGAGCATTGACAAGCGTATTGACCATGAGACCATTCGTCAGGCCTTCAAGAACGCGAAAGAGGTGGGCTTGGAGACCATCGGCTTTTTCATCATTGGGCTGCCGGGAGACACCCGGGAGACGATGGAGAAGACCATCCAGTTTGCCATTGAAGTCGACCCGCTTATCGCGAATTTTAGCATGATGACCCCCTATCCCGGGACAATTGTGTACGAGATTATTAAACAACAAGGGCGGCTCCTGGTGGAGACGTGGGAGGACTACGTGTTCTTTGATAACCGAGCCCGGTTCGAGATGGGGGATTTAACCGCGGAACTCATGGAGGAAATGTTCCGTAAGGCCTACCGCCGTTTTTACTGGCGGCCCAAGTACATCTGGCGGGCTGTACGACGCAAGGACTTCTGGCTGAACTTTGGACGCAACGCGCGCATCGCGTATCGAACCATTTTCCCGCGGAAGGAAAAGGAGGAACTTCGCCGTCAAATCGAGGCCGACGCGGTGCCCATCTAACGCGTGAGCGAGAAGGGGACAATTTCCGTTAGCGATCACAGTAAACCCTTCAATCAACATTCTAATTTGACTGCGCAAGAATAGGAGAATCCGTATATGCGTATCGCGTTCATTGGTCCAAAGTGGAACCAGTTAGTTAATAGTTACCCCTCGTTGGGGTTGGGGTATCTGGCCGCGGTGGCCGAGCAGGAAGGCCACGAGTGCGCGATCTTTGACTTTGGCCTGCGGCCGCATGTTCCGGTGGAAGAGGAGGTGAAGGCTGTTATCGATTTTAAGCCTGACCTTATAGCGTTCACCTCCATGACCACGTCATACTACAGCGTGGAAAAGGCCGCCCGACTTCTCAAAGAAGCGTTGGGCGTGCCCATCATCATCGGCGGACCCCACGCGACCACGTTGCCCGACCTGACCCTGCAGAACCCAAACATCGATTATCTGGTCTACGGAGAAGGGGAGATCACCTGGCGGGAGTTCCTGCGCGCGTTCTCGGCCGGGGACACGCGCTTTGGGAAGATCCAGGGGTTGTGGTTTAAGGATGAAGATGGGAACATCGTAGAAGGCGGGAAAAGTCCTCTGGTGCCCAACCTGGACATGCTTCCCTTCCCGGCCCGGCACTTATTTGACCTGGAAGCGTATCCGCTTTTCGCACCCAATGGTGAGAGGATGATCACGATCCTTTCCAGCCGGGGGTGTCCGTATAATTGTTCTTTCTGCTTTAAGGGCATTGTGGGGCGTACGTACCGGCAGCGGAGTCCAGAGAACATTGTGGCCGAAATTGAAGAGGTGATGGAGAAGTACGGCACCCGCAATTTCTATTTCATTGATGACCTCTTCACTATTGATGTGAGGCGTTTGGGCAAAATTCTGGATTACATGATTGAACGTAATTTGGATATTCGCTTCCGGTGTTTAGCCCGCGTGGACCGGGTAACTCCAGAACTCTTGGCTAAGATGTACAGGGCCGGATGCCGCCAAATTCACTACGGTATTGAATCCGGCAATCCAGAAGTGTTACGTCGCACGGCCAAACACATTAACCTGGACCAGGTGAAGCAAGCTGTGAAGTGGACTGAGGAGGCCGGAATTGCGGCTAAGGGGTACTTTATCCTTGGCCTGCCCGGCGACAACGATCAAACTATTATGGAAACCATTGAGTTCGCGGCCAGTTTACCTCTTACTGAAGCGATGTTTTCCATTGCCACTCCCTTCCCCGGCACTAAATTGTGGGAGGAGTTGGTGGCTCGACGGCCAGAACTGCGATACAACGCGGACTTTACGCGTGCGTACTACTACAATTCCTACACTTCCGAAATTGCCCCCTTTATGAACGTCTCTGATGTGCCAGACGAGAAGTTAAGCGAATATGTGCGGCTGGCCCGACGTCGCTTCCTGGAAGCGAAAGCCCGTCGCATGTATCACAAGGCCTTTGGTCCCACCCTGGGCGAGGTCTTTTGGAAGGTTAGTCGCAACGATACCATCCGTGCTGTGGGACGAGGCCTGATGCATTTGGGCCTGTTCAAGCGGTTTCGCTATTACAAGACACGGGGAGAGGCGGAGCAGTGGTCATGAACAACCGAAAGGCCCCTCAGGGGAAACCTACATTCACCCAAAAAGTGAAACGTCGATTGCGCTATTACCGGCGCCAGGCTTTACAGCCAGTTCGCTGGTTGGCGTATACCACGGGGCAGACGAAATTCGTCCCCCCACCGGACCGGATGTATATCGAGTCGACCAACATCTGTAACCTGAACTGCATCATGTGTCCTACGGGATTGAAACTTATCAAGCGCCCCAAGGGATACATGGACTTTGATGTGTTCAAACAGATTGTGGATGAGATGGCCCCCTGGGTGCGGGCTACTACATTACACATCTGGGGAGAGCCACTCCTGCACCCGCGCATTTTCGACATGGTGGAATATTGCTCGAAAAAAGGGTTGCGCTCGGAGATTAGCACGAATGCCACGCTGCTTACTGAGGAGAAGTCTAAGCGCCTGTTGGATGCCGGTTTGAGTGCTATTTACCTTTCCATTGACGGTTTGCGACCGGAAACGTATGAGAGTATTCGGGTAAAAGCAGACTATGAGCGTACGAACGCGAATATCCGTCGTTTTGTGGAATTGAAAGTCGAGGGGGGCTATCGCACCTATGTGAACATCCAAATCATCAAAATGAAGCAGACGTTGGATGAAATTCGGGAATTCGTCCACGTGTGGAGCCTGCCAGGTGTGGATCGGATTAATGTTAAGCCCTTTGACTCCTGGGGCGATCAGGTGGAACAGATCTCGGAATTGCGGCCAAACGAAGTTAAGTTACCCGAAAAACGGTGGGCCTGCCCCAACCTCTGGTACCACGTACACATCTATTGGGACGGGTCCATTGCTATGTGCGATCGGGATTTCAACCTTAACTTCCCGCTGGGGAACGTCATCGACGAGGACGGGAAAGTGCGGGTGATGAAGAATTGGAACGGCCCGCAAATGCAGGAATTGCGGCGCCGTCACCTGGAAAATGACCTGGACGATGTGTCCCCGTGCAATAAGTGCACGGAATGGGCTTGGTGGAAACCTTCCCCCTTCTTTGCTCAAGGAAACCGTCCAGCAGATGAGGGAAGTAAAATTGTGCGCTTGAGCGACAATGGCCCCATTATCATCGGTCTCGATGACTTAGAGGAGTGAAACCAGGGAAGTCGAACGACGCACTGATGAGGATTGACGGAGGAGGTTGAAGTATGAAGACGACGTTGCTTTATCCGGGCATTGCGGGCTACGGGTTTAATTCCTTAAGTCGCGGTATGGAAGCCGGTTGGATCTCTCACGGTCTGGCGTCTATTAGCGCGGCTGCTAAGGCCGAAGGTTTTGAGATTGACCTTATAGATTTGCGCGCGCTGCAGAGTTGGGATCACTTCCGGGAAGAGTTCAAACTCCGCGATCCGGATGTGGTGGGCATTACTATGATGTCCGTGGACTATAACCCGGTCATGCGGGCACTTCAGATAATGAAGGAGGTTAAGCCCGAAGTTATCACCGTTGTAGGCGGCCCCCACGTGACCCTGGCCCTGGACGATGCCTTGCGCATGCCTAACGTGGATTATCTGGTGCTCCACGAGGGCGAAATTACTTTCCCGCGCCTCCTCCACGCGATTGAAGAGGGTCGTCCACCAAAGCAAAAAGTACTTCGCGGTATTACACCCGACCTGGATAAGATTCCCTTTTCCGATCGGGATTTGTTCCTGAACGAATGGCGGAAGTGGGGATACACGTTGGATAGCCCGGAAGTTCCCTTTGTTAAGGAACTTCCCCCACCTTTTGTGACCGTTATTGCTGGCCGTGGTTGCGCGTATAAATGCGCGTTTTGCAAGCCGGGTGAGGACCTTATCTTTGGCAAAAAGGTGCGTCGCCGTTCTGTGGAAAATGTGATTGAAGAGTTGAAGATGCTACGGGATAAGTACCATTTCGCGTCCTTAATGTTCCACGACGATTGTCTGACCGAGGACCGGGAGTGGGTAATTGAATTCTCTCGTCGCTATAAAGAGGAGGGGTTCACCCAGCCCTTCTTTGCCCAATCCCGCGCGGATATTATTGTGCGCCACGAAGATATGGTGGCTTTGATGGCGGATGCAGGGTTGGCCGGCTACTTCATTGGCTTTGAGTCCGGTAACCAACGGGTATTAAATTTCCTGCGTAAAGGGACCACGGTCGAGAAGAACATTCAGGCTGCGAAGATTTGCAAGAAATACGGCATTGCAATTTGGGCCAACTACATGATGGGTATTCCCACGGAGACAAAGGAAGAGGTGATGGACACAGTGCGCATGATCCGGGAAATTGACCCGGATTACTTCAGCCCAGCCTTCTTCACCCCCCATCCGGGCACGGATTTGTACGAGTACGTGATGGAACACGATTTGAGCCTGATTACCGATTACGACCAGTACCGGCGCAATCCCACGGAACCCAAGATCAAGGGCCAGGATTACGAGTTCCTTAAGTGGGCTCGGGACTACAGCCAGAAGCGAAAGTTTAAGAACCGAGTGCGACGTGGCTTTAAGGCCTTCCGTGAGAAGTGGCTGAACCCGCACCGGTACATCCGCAAACTGCGCCGCATGTTGGGCCTGGACCGACCGGATACGCCGGATCGCCCGCAGCCCCAATGGCAGGGCGCAGCGTAGATGGAGCGTGCCAAGCATCAGGTTGCATGTTGCTGGTTAGGAGGGGTTTCCAGGAATTTTCAACATGTGACATGCAACACTGTTCTGTGTAAGGAGAGGAGCGCTTATGCGCGTGTTACTTGCCAGTCCGGAAAGTAAAGTCTGGAGTTCCCGAAAGCACATTCCCCTGGGCCTGGGCTACCTGGCCGCGGTGCTGCGCGAAGCCGGCCATGAGCCTATGATTTATGACGCCGCGGTGGAGGATGTGCCTATCACCTATTATTTGGACCAGGCAATCGAGGAGGGCCGTCCCTTTGGCATGGTGGGTATCACCGCGTCCACCCCCCTCATTGAAGAGGCGTGGGAGATGGCCTTTGAAGTCAAGCGGCGTTATAACGTGTGGACCATTCTGGGCGGACCCCATTTGACCATTATGCCCATGGAGACCATGGAGAAGAAGCCCTGGGTGGATTTTGTGTTCCGGGGCGAGGCTGAAGAAGGTCTGGTGGACCTGGTGGACGCGCTGGACGCGGGCCGGGACTACGGCGGTATCCCGGGGCTCTTCTTCCGGCACGGGGATGAAATTGTGCCCTCTTACGAATCGCCCATTATCCAGGATCTGGACAGCCTGCCTTTCCCCGCACACGATCTGTTCAAGATTGAGCGCTATACTAACCTGCAACCCCTTACCGACGGACTGGACCCCCACGCGCGCTCCTATACTATCCTTACCAGCCGGGGCTGCCCGTACCGGTGCACTTTCTGCTCCAAGCCGGTGACCGGAAACACATGGCGCGGGCGCTCTGTGGAGAACGTCATCGCGGAATGGCGCTGGCTTGTGCGTGACCTGGGCGCGACGGAAATTGGTGTGACCGATGACATCTGGAACCTGAAGTTGGACCGGGCCAAAGCCATCTGTCGGCGGCTTATTGAGGAGGATTTGAACACTGTGCCCTGGATTACTGTCCACGGCATGAAAGTTAATCACACGGATTTGGAACTCTTTCAACTGATGAAGGCTGCGGGGTGCAAGCGGGTCGGATTTGGTGTGGAAAGCGGGGATGATTGGATTTTGAAGAACGTTATCCGCAAGAGCCAGACCGTGGACATGGTGCGGGAGGTGTTCCGCAACGCGAAGGCTGCCGGGCTCGAGACCATGGGTTTCTTCATCTTCGGCATGCCCTACGAGACCGAGGAGACCATGGAGAAGACCATCCAACTTGCACTGGAGTTGGATCCGGATCTGGCCAATTTTATGCTGGCCGCTCCCTTCCCGGGCACAGAGATGTACGACCTTATCCTGCGGGAGGGACGAATCTTCGCGCAGAACTGGCGCGATTATGCGATTCACGAGGAAAAGGCCCGCTTCATCATGCCCGGTTACGATCCGGACCTGGTGGAACGGAAGTGGCGGGAGGCGTACCGTCGCTTTTATCTTTACCGTCCTCGCCGTTTACTCCAAAAACTTACTCATAAGGACCTCTGGCTTAATCTGCCGGACACACTGCGCAATGCGAAGCGGTTTTTCATTGGTGAGAAGAAGAAGTCCCGGGAACCCGAAGTGGCCCCCACAGGGTGAAGGTGCGTGGGCTAGGTAGGATTTGGGATTGGTGAGACGGGGAAAACGTACTTTTCCCTTCTCTGTTCCTCAGCGAGTAAATGCTTTGTCTTTACCACAATAGATTGCTCATGCGCCTGCGCACGTGGAAGTTACCCAACGGCCTAGTTTCGCCACCTACAAAGCGCCGGCGGAGGCGAATCGGCTGTAGCGTGTAGCGGTGGGTTAGCCCATTTTTGCTTTCTGCAACCATCTTTGCAAAATTTCAGCCTTTTCGTTCCTGCCCAATATACGGTACGCCTGATATTCGTATTCTAATGACAATACAGGGACGCGCATTCCACCGACTTCTACCCAGCGTCTGTAACGCTCAACTTTGACAGGTTTCTCCCAACTCCAGTCGTCCAGACGTTTTTGGAGATCACCCATGATCTCAACCTTAATGCCATCAATTTCGAGCACGCCAAAATAGGATCGGATCCGTTCAGATTCCGAATAGTGCACAGGCTCAACCACATATTCAGCAAAGCATCGCTGAATCTCGTATGCGCCATCTTTGTCAGTCTGGATGTCTATGTCGTGAACTTGAACCGGGACACCCTGCAATGCCATCCCCAGGCTCCCTGTCAGAACCCAGACAATGGGCTTGTCTTCCAGGCGGTTTACAATCTTTTCGAGCACCTTGAGATAATCGTTGACCATAACCGCTTTCTACCACTATAGGCATTCAAGAAGCAGGATAACGACGGCATCAGCCGCACAGTGTAGCCGTTCACAAACCCGGTTGGCGCATGAGTTCGCCGATTCTCGCTCTTGCTGCCGCGCGGCGTAGTCGCGTCCATTCGGCTCCCGCTGGCCCCACCGCCGACCGACATGCCGTCGTTCTATCAGTACCCTGACCTACGTAGGGTGGGCTTACGGGGCCATCCAACCAGCCTAAACGCCACTTCTGGAGTGACCAGCCTTTACCTGAATTGGGAAAGTGCGCTGCTTTTGCCCCGGGCTTTACCGGGCGGCTCGAGATCTCAGTTTGCTTTCATGCCTTGAATGAAAGTGTTCTTTGCTTCCACGCCTTTTGACCTCGTGGCGCACCATGTTTTTGGGGAGATAAAAAGATTTGTCCACATTGTATAGGGTAGATTCAATCAAGTCAAATCTCCCTAATCCCAGGGCTTATCAATGCTGAGGGAAATAGAATATAGGGGAAAAGAAGGGCAAGGAAGGAGGGGAAAAAGATGGGAGAGGAGGTTGTGCAAGCCTCCGAGCGTCGTGGGTTATTGAGGTATTTGGCCGAGGTGCGGGATCCTCGGCGGGGCCAGGGACGTGTATATCCGTTGGCGGGGCTTTTGGGGATGCTGGTGCTGGCGGCGGTG
>CAYOAZ010000089.1:0-12221 GCA_964402285.1 uncultured Anaerolineae bacterium
ATGCGGGCGAAGGCGCACGAATGCGATGAAGCCGGCGAAGTTCCCCAATCCCTGGTTGACACCGGATGGGAAATGGGCTTGATCCCTGCCAGTATTCCCGAAGAGTACGGGGGATTTGGGGAGGAGTATTCCATCCTGACCGGTGTGTTAGCCCTGGAAGAACTGGCCTGGGGCGATTTAAGCATTGCCTTACACATCCTCACTCCGAGCCTCTTTGCCACGCCGGTCCTTCTCGAAGGCACGGATGCTCAGAAGCAGGAATATCTTCCTCGCTTCTGTGAGGAATCCTTCTACCCGGCCACAGCCGCGTTCGTGGAGCCCCTCTTTCAGTTTGATCCTTACACGATGAAGACCACGGCCACACGGGACGGGGACATGTACGTACTCAACGGGGAGAAGGCGTATGTGCCCCTGGCTGACCGGGCGGAAGCGATGTTAGTGTACGCGAACGAAAACGGCTCAACTCAAGCGTTTATTGTGCCGAGGAATACCCAAGGAGTCACTATCGGACAGCGGGAAAAACTAATGGGCTTGCGAGCCCTGCCCATGTACCGGGTCACCTTTGACCAGGTGACGATCCCGGCAGCCAACAAACTGGGGGGAGAGGCAGGAGCAGACTTCCACCGTCTTCTCGCGTACATGCGTGTGGCCACCGCGGCCGCGGCCGTGGGGGTTGCTCGTGCTTCTTTTGAGTACGCTCGGGATTACGCCAAGGAACGTGTTCAGTTTGGCGAACCCATTGCCCATCGGCAGTCCATTGCTTTCATGCTCGCGGAGATGGCTATCGACATCGATGGTTTGCGTTTGATGACATGGGAGGCCGCGTGGAAACTGGACCGGGGTGAAGACGCCACCCGGGAGGCCTATCTGGCCAAACTGACCGCGGATGACGTGGCAGTGGAGGTCACTGACCGCGGTGTCCAGATCCTGGGCGGATATGGGTACATCCGTGAGTACCCGGTGGAGCGCTGGCTCCGCAATGGCCGGGGAATCGCAACACTGGAAGGCCTGGTTCTCATTTAAGCAGCACGTTGACCAGGGAGGCCCAGGCGCTTGACGCTCAACGCCTTTGTATGACGTATCACGCACAGCGCACATAACGGAGGGTATGATGATCGACTTTACCATCCCCGAGGACATACAGCAGCAACGCAAACTCTTTGAATTGGTCGCCAAGGATGTGATGCGGCCGTACTCTCGCTATTATGATGAACATGAACACGAGATTCCCTGGGAGTACGTCAACCGGATGTGGCCTGTGATGAAAATGGAATGGGCCCGCCGGGTGATGAAGGCCCAGCAAGAACTGGCTGGAGAGAGGAAGGAGAAGAAGAGTAGCGGTAAGAAGTACCACTTCAACCTGCAACTGGTCTTTATGGTGGAAATGCTTTCCTGGGGGGACGCGGGCATTTACCTGTGCACGCCGGGCCCTGCGCTGGCTGGATTCGCCATTGACGCGGCCGGCACGCCGGAACAGAAGGTTCGCTTTCTCAAGCGCTTCGCGGAGGGTGACCCCAAGTGGGGGGCAATGGCCATCACCGAGCCCGGCGCGGGATCCGATGTCTCCTCCATCAGCACCACCGCGGTGCGGGATGGCGATGAGTGGGTGATCAACGGCGAAAAGATTTTCATCACCAACGGTTGGCTTTCCCTGGAAGCCTCGGACGGGCTTGTTGTTGTCTGGGCGACTGTGGACAAGTCCGCGGGGCGTGCGGGCATTAAGTCCTTTGTTGTGCCCGCGGGCACGCCGGGGGTGAAGGTCACCAAGCGGGAGTACAAACTGGGCATCCGGGCCAGCGACACCGCGGCTCTGGTGTTTGAGGATTGCCGCATCCCCGCGGATAACATTTTGGGCAACCCCGAGGTGGAGAAGCGGGATAAGAAAGCGGGCTTCAAGGCCGCGATGGTCACCTTTGACACCTCCCGTCCGGTGGTGGCAGCCAGCGCGCTGGGCATTGGTCGCGCGGCCATTGAATTTGTCAAGGAAAAACTGGCCGAGCAGGGGATCGACATTCCTTACAACCTGCCCAAGCACAAACTTACCGCGGTACAACGGGACGTTCTCCAGATGGAAGCCATGCACAAGATGGCCTGGCTCCTCACGTTGCGGGCCGCGGCCATGAGTGATGAGCGGCTGCCCAACGCGCTGGAGGCTTCCATGGCCAAGGTGAAGGCGGGCAAGGCGGTCACGTGGATCACCCAGAAGGCCGTAGAAATTCTGGGGCCGTTGGGGTATTCCACCGAGTACCTGGCTGAGAAGTGGATGCGAGACGCGAAGATCAACGACATTTTTGAGGGCACGGGGCAGATTAACACCCTCATTGTGGCCCGGCGCATCCTGGGGTACTCGAGCCGGGAACTGAAGTAAAGTGGAAGGGCTTAAACTGGGGGTTCCAGGTTGCAAGTTAGGGGCCCTGGCTTGCGGCCTGGAACCCGCCATGCGTGGCTGATAAATTAAAGGACGAATCTCTTCCACAGGTCCACGTAACGTTCAGGCACGGGAGGTGCTTCTTGGCCTTCTAGGCGAGCGGCTAGGGCTTCGAACAGGGTAGCTACATCCAGCCAGGGGGAGCCGGGGGATTCGCCTTCGCGGGCTTGTTGGGCCCAGGTTTGCAGTTGTTCCACGGCCTGTTCCAGGGGGGCAGCGCCTTGGCGAACGGCCTGATAAAGGGCCACCCCTTGCAACGCCGCCTGGTCCCACGGCTCGGCCTGTAACAGGGCCAGCAAGGCTTTTAAGGCTTCTTGGGCTTCGGGGGGCAGGTCTTCCAGGGAAACTTCGTCCCCCTGTTCCGCAACCAGGGCCTGCAACATGGATTTCCATTCAGGAGGAAGTGCTTCTGCGGGGATGGTGAGCGCGGTCGTGGTGAGCCATTCGGGTAGAGGGGCCCCCTGGGTGAGTTCAGCCCAGATGGGATCAAAGACCTGGGGCCCGGCTTCTCGACGCATTTGAGCCAGAACCTCTTCCAGAGTTTTCCGCCCCTGGGGGTCGATGTCCAGCACTTGTAAGATGAGATATCCTTCCAGCACGGCGTGGATGCCTTCCGCGTGTTGGCCCTGGGCGAAGAGGAGTTGGCCCAGCATGCCCAGAGTCATGGCCTTGCCCCTTTGGTCGCCCAGGCGGTCGAGGATGTTCAGGCCCTGCATATAGTATTCCAGAGCCTGCGTCAGATGACCTTGTGACGCCAGCACTTGCCCCATCATCACCAGGGTGGCGGCCTTGCCCTTTTGGTCGCCCAGGCGGTCGAAGATGTCCAGGCTCTGTTGGTAGAGGCGGAGGGCCCGGTCCAGGTCCCCGCGCAGGCGGTAGATGTAGGCCATTGCGTGCAGGGTGGCGGCCTTGCCCCTTTGGTCGCCCAGGCGTTCGAGGATGTCCAAATTCTGTTGGTAGAGGTGGAGGGCCCGGTCCAGGTCCCCGCGCAGGCGGTAGATGTAGGCCATTTCGTGCAGGGTGGCGGCCTTGCCCTTTTGGTCGCCCAGGCGGTCGTCAATGTCCAGGCTCTGTTGGTAGAGGCGGAGGGCCCGGTCCAGGTCCCCGCGGGTAGCGTAGATGCCAGCCAACTCGTACCACAAGCTACTGTAGGCCCTGCGAACTTCTTCATCGGGGGCCGCGGGCAATTCCCGGTCGTAGGGCTGTAGCAATTCCAGCGCGCCGTCGTAATCGCCGTAGGCCTTTTTGAGCCAGGCAGTGCGTTGGATGTGCCAGAGCCGTTCTATTCCCTCCAGGGTGGCCACGGCCGCGTCCAGCGCGGGCATGGATTCCCGCACCAGTTGGGCCAGGGCGAGGTCGTAGTGAATGGCGCCGTAAGCGCGACGGGCCAGCCAGGCGCCGTAGGCAGCCAGGGCTTGCTGGGCTTCGGTTTCCTCGTCCGGCGTCAGCCGGGCCCGCAAGGCCTCGCGCACAGGCGGCAGCAGGCGGAAGACTCGGGGCACGTCGCTGCCCGCGAAGGTCATGGTGACTTCCAGCAGGCCCCGCTGGTGCAGGTTCGACAAGGTGCTTCGCGCGGCCTTCGCGTCGGGCGCGGCCTCGGCGGTGCGCAGGTGCCAGGCCAGGGCCGCGGCCTCGGCCAGGAAGGGAAAGGGGTAAAGGGCCAGCAATCGGGCCCGACGCTGGGTTTCGGGGTCCAGGCGGCGGTAGGTGCGGTCCAGCGCGGCGGTGAAGGTGCGGTGGTGGTGAGGCAGGCCGTGGACTTCAGCCTGCTGCAGTTCTTCGGCCCAGTTGGTCAGGAAGGCCTCTGGCATGACTTCGAGGCTGTGGTCGAACTCATGGGCCAGGAGCCGGATGGCCAGGGGGTGGCCCTCGGTGGCCTGGGCCACCTGGCGAGCCAGGGAGGTCTGTTTTTCGTGGGACAGGCCTTTGGCCCGCTGACTGTGGTACACAAAGAGGGCTGCGGCTTCGGCCTCGGGCAGGCCCAGCAAGTGGCCGTGACGAGGATAGGTGGTCTCCCCAGGCAGACCCGCAGGTTGCTGGCGGCTGGTAAGAAGCAGGGCATGGCCATCCTCGGCCAGGCGGTACACCAGCCGGTGAATGCGGTGGGCTGGGCCGTCCCTGCCCTCTTCCTCCAAAGCCTGGAGCACGGTCTCGTAGTTGTCGAGCACCAGCAGGCCCTGCCAGCCCCGCTCTCGCAGCAGCCCGGGCAGATCGGCGGCCCGGGTCAGGGTTTGGGCGGCCTCTGGGCCCAGGGCCGCGGCCCCCAGGGCCTGGGCGAAGGCGAGGGCTGGTGGTAATTGTTCCTCGAAGGGGGCGAAACTGTAGCCCACCACACCGTGGAGCCAGTACCAGGCAAAGCGGCGGGCAAAGGCCGCTGCCAGCGCGGTCTTGCCCACCCCCGCGGTGCCCGTCAAAGTGATCACCCTGTGGCCTTCCTGGTAGAGACGGGCCAGGCCGTGCAGGTGCTCCTCCCGTCCCAGGAAGGGGGTGGGCGCGCTGATGGTCTCTTCGGGCAGGGCCACGCGGCCCGGCAGGTTCAGGTACGGTGCAGGCTGGCCCTGGGGTAAAGGAAAGGCCTCAAGGACGTTCTGGGCCAGGTAGAGCACGGGCAGGGCGGCCAGGTGCTTGGCCTGTACCTCGCGTTCCTCCTCACCCTTGAGCAGGTCCAGGGCGTCGTCGTGCATGGCCAGGCGGGCCTGGCGCAGGGCTTCGGGCAGGGGCAGACCCTGGAAGAGGGCAGCGTAGAAGTGCCGCGCGAAGGCCGGGGCCAGGGAGTCAGGCAACGTCCCCTGCATGCCGACCACGGCCGGAGCACCCTTTTCCACCAGGGCTCGGGCCAGGCGCTGGGTGGGACCCCCCGCCGCGGTGAGACACGCGGCAAGCACCACTAGGCGCAGGTAGCCCCGGGGTGCGAGGCGGATCAACTCGTGGCCGGACAGACGGTCTGGCCCGCCTGTCTTGTCCTCCAGCAGCAGCCAGGGGCCTTTCTCGTTCACGGTGCCGTGGGCGGCCAGGTGCAGGATGGCTGGCCCCTGGCGAAGCGCGGCCTGCAGTTCCCCCCGGGTGGGTGGGACGCGGCGGGCGGTCAGGCCTACGTTGGCTTCGGCCAGGGCCTGGCGCAGGCCTTTGAGTTCGGCTTCAAAGTCCAGGCGTGCGCGACGGGGGCGTCCCCATTCGTCCACCAGGGGGTCCGCGGTCAGCACCAGCAGTTGGCTCACTGCCTGGCTCTGGGACAGGGACGGGACGGGGCGGTTTACCACCCGGGCCACGGAGTAGGCAATGGCCAGCAGGTCGCCCTCGGGCAGGGTGGCCCGCTCCCAGGGCACGGTTTCAGCCGGTGGATCTATGTGGAGCAGAAGAAGACTGTCTGGATCCGTTTCAAGGCTCGAGAGCAGGGTGGGGCCGCCTAAGGACTGAAAGAGTCTCTGGCCAAGGGGATCCTGGATTGTAGCCACTGGGGAGTGAACCGTTGTTTCGGGTACCCAGAGGGAACGACCGCTCTCTTCCCGACCTGTGCGCACCATTTGGAGAAGGTGGTCCAGGGCCACGGCCTCTGCAATGGGCTTTTCGTTCAGGTAGGCTTGAACTCGATTGTGCTCGTCAACACGCAGATGTACCTGGATGGTCATGGATTATTCCTCTGGCATTCGGTGCCTGTATTTATTTCCCAAAGAACACAATTCCCAATGAGGTGGCTAGCAGCGACAACACGGCTACCCCAAAAGTCCACGTGGCCCAAATCGTAGCCGTGTTGAAGGTTAATGGTCGATGACAACGGGGGCAAGCAGTCTGAATGGTAGACAGCATGTGCGCCTCCCCAAACAATTTAGACATCGCCATTATACCACTAAAAATCCTGCATAGGGAAACGATTTGTCCAAGCGGTTGGGTGGATCTCCGCAGGGGGCTTGGCAAGTTGTTTTACGTTACAGCGAAGGTTTTTCCGCCCTCCGACCGAGAAAAAATACCCCCGGGGACTGATGACAAACGCGTGGGGATGTGGTATGCTGGAAGCGGAAATCCCTCCTGATAAGGAAGGTGCGCATGCGGTTCACCCTGCCCCGTCCCCGGGGACTTCGCTGGCGGTTGACGCTGTATTACACCCTGGGCATGTTAGCCACCTTGATCTTATTTCAGATCCTGGTGCTCTCCGGCCTTGCCTGGGCCACTACCCGGGGACGCCGTGTGTCGCAAATGGTGGCATATACAGCCCAACAAATGGCTCTGCCCGTGGCGGTCTTTTTGCGCGATGTCCCCCAAGATCGAGACGCGCTCACGGTGTGGCTTACCCGGTCCGTGCCTCTGCGCGAGGGGGGCAGCGGACTTCCCGGTTTACCCCTTCCTGTCCCCCAGGACGAGGCCGTACCCTCTTCTCTACCCCGCCGTTATGACCTGGCCGCGGTAGTGGCTTCTGATGGCTCTCTTTTGGCGAGCAATGTGCCCTCTGCTTTGCGCGGGGGCTGGACCACAGAGCCTTTTGTTGACCCCCGGGCTCCGGCAGTGAGCCGCTCCCTTATTCAGGATGCTTTGCAGGGGATGGGGCGTGTGGTGCGCCAGCCGGGCGGGGTGGTTCTCGCGGCCGAACCCATTTACGGAGAAGAGGGATCCGTGGTAGGCGCGCTTTACTTGCGGGTGGTCTCTGTCGCGCCGGGCGCGCGTTTCTGGCAGACGGCCATTCGTCTCTTGGGCTCTGTGTCTGTGATCCTTTCCATCACGCGCATTATCCTGGCCGGGCTCTTCGGTTTTATCACCGCGTATTGGCTGAGCCGTCGTCTGGGGCGGCTGGCTCGAGTCACCCAGGCCTGGGGGCAGGGGGATTTCTCCGCGCGGGCGGAGGACAAAGGGCAAGACGAGATTGGCGAACTGGCCGCGCGGCTTAATCGCATGGCTGAGGATGTGCAGAGTCTGATGGAGATGCGCAAGGAATTGGCCAGCCTGGAAGAGCGCAATCGGCTGGCACGGGAACTCCACGACAGTGTCAAGCAGCAAGTTTTTGCCACGGCTATGCAAGTGGCCGCTGCTCGCACTCTGATGGCCTCCCAACCCGACCGGGCTGTCGAATTGATGGAGCAGGCGGAAACTCTCGCCAACCAGGCCCAGGAGGAACTCAACGCGCTCCTGCGCCAACTGCGTCCCCCTGCGCTGGCGGGGCAAGGGTTGGTGCCCGCGCTGCGGGAATATTTGTCCACCTGGACCCAGCACACGGGCATCCACGGGGAAGGGCATTTTCGGAGTGTGCGGCGGATTCCTTTGCACGTGGAGCAGACATTGTTCCGTGTGGTGCAGGAGGCCCTGGCCAACGTGGCCAAGCACAGTCAGGCTACCCGGGTGGAGGTAGGACTTCACTGGCAGGGAAGTACTCTGGTTCTGTGGGTGGAGGATGACGGCCAGGGTTTCGACCTCCAGGCCGTGCAAGGGAAGGGCATGGGCCTGGTCAGTATGCGGGAGCGGGTTCAGGACCTGGGCGGCGTGATGAGCATCTCCAGCCGTCCCAGCCAAGGCACCCGCGTGGAAATTCGTGTCCCCAGCCAGGATTAGCCCACTTGCCGCTGTAGGTGGGGTGTCTCCATTTCCTTCAAACTCGGAAAGGGGAGGATGACAGTGGGGAAAAACCTGCCAAGGGCACGGTGTTGATGTCTAGTGTATGACGTGTCATGTTGGAGGCATCCATGTCTGACATCAAGTCTGATACCAACAAGATCACGGTTCTTATCGTGGACGATCACGCGGTGGTGCGACAGGGCGTGCGTGCGTTTCTGGACGCGCAGCCAGATATCCACGTGGTGGCCGAAGCGGAGTCTGGCGAGGAGGCTGTCCGTCTGACCGAGGAGTGGGTGCCGGATGTGGTCCTCATGGACCTGGTTATGCCCGGCATGGATGGGGTGGAAGCCACTCGACACATTCGGCGGGTCAGCCCTCACACCCGGGTGGTCATCCTCACTTCTTTTCACGAGGATGAGCACATTTTTCCTGCCATTAAAGCCGGCGCACTCTCCTATCTTCTTAAGGAAATCAAGGCAGAAGGTTTGGCAGAAGCAGTGCGACGGGCTGCTCGGGGGGAAGCCACTTTGCATCCCCGGGTTGCGGCCCGGGTGGTGGAGGAGTTGCACGGGCGAAGCGGCCGGATGGTTAATCCCTTTACCGACCTTAGCCAACGGGAGTTGGAAGTCCTGCGGCTTATTGCTCAGGGGTTGGATAACGCGACCATCGCCCAGCGCCTGAATATCAGCCAGAAGACGGTGAAAACCCACGTGAGTAACATCTTAAGCAAACTCCACCTGGCCGACCGCACTCAGGCCGCGGTGTACGCCTGGCGGGAAGGCGTGGTGAGAAAGGAGCACGGACAATGAATCGGACGTTTCGCAGGTTGAGTGTGTTTGTTGTTTTGGCTCTGGGCTTTTTGCTGGCCTGGACCACGATGGTAACCCAGGCATCATCCCGCGGCGAGGCGGGGATTGCGTTGGGGGAGACGGTGAATTGGGTGTTGGGGCACGCACGCACGGATGAGGACACCCCTCGCCCTGTGCAGAACGCGCGCATTGTGGCCCGCCGCGCGGGCACTGGAGAGGTGCAGGAGACTACGACCGATGCGCACGGCGCGTACACGCTCTCCCTGCCCGTGGGCACCGCAACCTGGTATGTGCGCGCGGAGACCACAACCGCCACCACGCCGTCCAATCTGGTCCCCCCACCTCAGGCTCGGGTGCTTGTCTTCGGCCGCCAGGCGGATGTGCGCTCGGACGTGGACTTCACATTCCACGCACTGCCCGAGGAGGAGAGGGCCCGCATTATCGGACATGTGCTTATCACAGGAACTACGCCCACTGTGCCCACGTTTCCGGTAACTGTCACCGCGACCAGTGTGCCCATCCCTAACGTGCGTGTTCAGTCCCCCATCGGGGCGGGCACGGGTGTGTTTGAACTGGCTGTCCCACCAGGGCGCTATCAGGTAAATGTCATGCCCGAGGATCCCAGCGCTTATATCCCGCCCTTGCTCCTTCCCTTTACTGTTGAGGCAGGGGATGTGCACGATATGGGGTTCCTGTACCTGCGTCCTGTAGCCCCGGGGACCGCGACGGTCCAGGGGCAGGTGTTGACACCCCAGGATGATCCGGTGAGCGGGGTTACGGTCGTGGCTGCGCTTCTCTCAGAGAAGGGGATGACAACCGCGTCCTGGACACCGGTGCGACGGGTGGTGACCGATGCACAGGGACGCTTTACTCACCGCCTGAGCGCGGGGACCTGGTGGATTGCGGTTGCTCTGGGACCGGAGGACCCGTATATGCCCTATCGTTTCCAGTGGCAGAAAGTCCTCACTGTGGCGGATGAGGATGTGGTGAAAGGTGTGGTGTTGCGGGTGATGCCCGCTGATGTACACATCCATGGCAGGTTGGTGCGCTCTGACACGGGGGCTCCGGCCACAGATGCCTGTGGAGTTGTGGCCGCGTTTCGCAAGGGTACTCCTGTCGCGTACGCGTACCGAACGTTTGTGGGGGAGACGTTTGATCTCTCTGTGGTGCCGGGGGAATATCGGTTAACGGTTATTCCTAATCCAGACCTCAGCGGATTGGGCGTGGACCCCGCGCTGTATCCCCCTTCTTGCACGCCCGGTGCGTACATGGTCACCTCTAAGAAGGGCATTTCGGCCACCCAGGATGCGAACGTGACCATTACGTTACCTGTGGCGGAGACGACAGTTCACGGCCATCTTTGGGATGTGGACAGAGAGACTCGAGTGCTGGGGGTGAGTGGTCTTCTTTTGGGATGGCACGCGTCTAGTGACCGGGCTGGCACGTGGTCGGCCACCCACATTGATCCGGATACAGGCACGGGGAATTTACGTGCAGGGCCGGGGAACTGGATTCTAGCTTTCCAGGTGGACCCGAACACGCCTTATGTGGAGATGCCACCGGTCCAGACGCTTTCCGTGCCTCCCAATACTCGGGATGTAGATGTGAATCTCCCTGTGGCCCAGGTGGGCATCGCGGTGCGTGGCCGCGTTCTCGCCCCCGATGGGAAGGGAGTCCGGGGAGCAGTGGTTCTGGCGATGGGGCTTGCGATTCCGGACGGAAGTTCTGCTGAGCGCTCGTGGGTTCGTGAGCATGTGGTGGTCACTCGGGAGGATGGGGCCTTTGTTCTTGGCCTGCCGCCGGGATCTTATGTGCTTTCTGTAGTAGGGCCACCCAGTCTTCTTCTGGGAGAAGAGGCGTGGATCAGTCCTCAGCCTGAACTCATTTCTGTGCGTGAAGATCAACCTGCACCGGAGCCGGTACTCCAGTTCAGGTCGGGGGATGCTGTTATTCACGGGCATCTTGCACTGGCCACGCCCTCTGGCACAAGCAAACAGGAGGATGTGTCTGGACTACCCGCGCTGGTGTGGGCTGCTACGGCCAGCGCCCAGACGCTAACGGCGGGGCATACGCGGACGTGGGTGGAGATGTCCTCTGCTGGGGAGGGTACGTATTCCTTGCCCTTGCTCCAGGGCCAGAAGTGGGTGGTGGGGGCTCTTTACGAGGTAGAGAACACGTTGTGGATAACGCAGACGGTGGTCGATGTGAATCGGGCGGATATCGTTCTCGACCTGACGTTAGCCCACGCGTACACGGTGGCTCAGGACCTGGCCCAGATGGTGAATCCTGGTCAGTCCTTCTATGGGGAACTGGAGGACGGTGCTTCCTTGTATATCCCCGCGGGAGTGCTACAGGATGTGGCCTCCCTGCCCGGAACGCCGGTACTGCTCACGTTTCAGGCGTCGATAATGGACGCGCTCGCGGAGATGCCCGTGGGAATGCTGCCGGGCATGTATGATGCGTGGCCTCAATCCGCGGGGGGTACATCACTGCTGCTGGTGAGTCCCATGTACACGGTGGACGCCCAGGATGTGCTGGCCGGTGGAGGCACAGGCGGGACAGCCTCACTCGAGGAGGAAGAGGCCGCGCCAATGGTGTTACGCATCCCTTACGATGCTGATGTGCTCGCGGTTCATCATATCCCGGAAAGCGCGTTACGTGTCGTGCACCTGACCAACGCGGGCACATGGGTGCCTGTGGATGGGTTTGTGGTGGACGCGGCCAATAATCAGGTGGTGGTGTTCGCGCAGGAGATGGGCGCGTACGCGGTGACGGTCTCCCAAGCGCGCTGGTCCATCTTCGTGCCAGCGATCATCCAATAGTCGTAGGTTGGATTTCCGGCCCTGGCACATAAGTATGCCGGGGCCGGAAATCCCTGTCAGAGTGAATACGTTGCCGTGACGTTTCAGGATGTTCTTACACTAAAGCGTTCCCCTACCCACGCCAGCCATGCCTCTGACGGCAGGCCATAGGGCCGGAATTTCTCCAGGCGGCTCTCGTCCTCGCTGTAGAAGTAGGCCCGATATAGACCTAACTTGCTCGCAGCCGGGGTGTCAATAAGGTTGGCCGAATCCTCCGCGCTCATCTGCATGGCCACCCGCATCTCAAATTCCCGCAATGAGCGACGGTCCAGGGTGCGGGTGAGGTTGGCGTAGGTGTCGCACCAGACGATGGTGTGCACGCCCACTTCCGGTCCTTCCCGCACGATAGTGGCGAACTGCTGCGCGGGGTTGGGCGGCGTCTCTTCCTCTTCCACCCCAAAGGGGAAGCCAAAGTCCTCTTCCTGGCGCAAGTCCCGCGCCCGCTGCAGGCCGTAGATGAAGAGATAAACCGCGGGCTCCTTCCACACCTGGTCCTCGTCCATCTGGTCCAGACGGCGGTTCACCTCCGCGGCCACCTCCGCGATGAGGTCGGGCAACTGGCGACGACGGCCGCGTTTCACC
>CAYOAZ010000090.1:0-20473 GCA_964402285.1 uncultured Anaerolineae bacterium
CCGGGGGGGAGCACAGAACGCCCGGCAACTGGACGTTGCGGGCTTCGTTTGCCAAGCCCCCTTGCGGAGGCTGCGATTAACCGCCCCCGGCGGTTTCGCAACTGAAGGCCGCAGTTTTCAACTGCCGGCCGCCTCAAGGCCCATCGTCCCTCGGCCGTGCCCAGCGTTCGTGGGTGGAAGCCGCACGAAACGCCCGGCAACTGGACGTTGCGGGCTTCGTTTGCCAAGCCCCCTGCCGGGGGCTGCACCCAACCGCCCCCGGCGGTTTCGCAGCCGAAGGCCGCAGTTTTCAACGGCCGGCCGTGCCGGGGCCACACTGCCCCCCGGCCGCGGCCAGCGCCCGTGGATGAAAACCGCACAGAACGCCCGGCAACTAAAAGTTGCGGACTTCATTTGCCAAGCCCCCTCCCGGGGGCTGCGACCAACCGCCCCCGGCGGTTTCGCCCCATCGAAGGCCGCAGTTTCCAACTGCCGGCCGTATCGGGCCCATCACCCCTCACCCGCGGCCATCGCCCGTGGGTGAAAATCGCACAAAACGCCCGGCAACTGGAAGTTGCGGGCTTCATCTGCCAAGCCCCCTGACGGGGGCTGCGACCAACCGCCCCCGGCGGTTTCGCCCCACCGAAGGCCGCAGTTTTCAACTGCCGGCCGTGTCGGGGCCCAATGCCCTCTGCCGCGGCCATCACCCGTGGGTGAAGACCGCACAGAACGCCCGGCAACTGGACGTTGCGGGCTGCATTGGCAAAGCCCCCTGGCGGGGCCGGCCGCCCCATCCCTCACCCCGAAAAGATCTTACGTAGCACAGGGGAGCCCAGGGCGGACTGCCGCGCCTATTTTGGTTGGAAAAATTCCCCGGATTTTAGCACCAAATATGTAACCATATCCTGGCTCTTGCGTCCAATAGGACGGCTGCACCACACAGGTAGCACAACAATTCCAGTAAAAACCAGTAATGAGGAGAGGAGTTATCATGGCGGAAAAGAAAGTTCAATCTAAGTACCATCCCCTCTACTACCTATCGTCCTTGGGAGCGGGTGGTCTCACCGTAGCGTTCTGGAAGTTAGCAGATGTCACACACCCTACTTTTATCACCACATTAGGCCAAGCCATTTTCTACATTCTTGCCCTGGGACTATTTATCGCGAATCTGCCCTTCTGGATTCGAGCGTTGAAGAATACAGACAAGTTCTTCGGCATCGAACTGCCACCCCAGTACTCGCGCCGGTCGAAAAAGTGGCCTCCCCAGTCACCTGTGACCAGTACAGGGTGGATGGCCATGCCCGCGGCCTTTGCCATGCTGTTGAACGCAACATTCATCATCTTGCCGGAATTCTTCGGCCTGTCAGCCAAGGCACTGGCCCCCTTCGGCTTCTGGGCCTGGCTGCTGGTGTACGCCATCACCTTCGTCCTGGGTTTTCAGATCCTGTTTAATACCTTTGCGTACACCGCATCCCTGGAGACCTTCCACTTCGGGCTCTTCCTGCAGCCCCTTACTTACGGGCTGGCTGCCGTACCCGGCGTGAGCATGGCCGGCATGTTGCCGGAACCCATGAGCGACATCGCGCTCTTGTTGGGGTTAACGGCCTTCGGCGTGGGAGGCATCGTGGGTTCGCTGGCGCTTATCTTCATCTTCCAGCGCTTTATGACCTACGGCTTCCCTGAACCATCCGTGGCACCGACTTCCTTATTGCTCATGCCGTCCATCACAGTGTACACCATCTTCATGCTCAAACTGCTCCACTTCATGGGGCATCACGACATGACCATCGCGCCGGTGTTGCTCAAAGTCTTAACCTTCATGGCCATCGGGTTCATGGGAGCCGCGGCCACCCTGGGCATCATTGTGCTCATCGTCTACTTCCGGGAGCACGTGCCCTTCGGCCCCAGTTGGTGGTCCTTCGTGTGTCCTTTCGTGGCCCTGTCCGTGTTGAGTTCCATCACCTACCAATTCGGTGGTCACCTGGGCATCTTCCTTATCTCGGCCATCCTGGCCCTGATCCTGGTCACACTCATCTACTTCTACGTGGCCGTGAAGACACTCCAGGTGCTATTAGCGAAGTAAATAAAGGGGAAACCCGTGTGGAGCGGGGGCAAAGCCCTCGCTCCACACGAGAACCGTTCATTGAACTCGAGGTCTCCCGTACAAATACCAGTACACCTCGGGATCATAATCCTCCGGATCGTGCCCTGGCCAGTTAAAGGGACCAGGTTCCCAGTGAGAGCGTAGCCACGCGTCCAACTCCTCCAAACGCTTCACATTCTCCTCGCCCAAATCCACGTTCAAACGTTGAGCCTCCTCGAGCAATGTGGTCAAGCGCACCCGGTTGTGCACTTCCCCTGGATAATCCGCGGCCTTGCGGGGATTATCGCGCAGATCGTCCAGGTACCACTTCCAGGACCCGAGGAAACTCTTGAACTCCCGACGGAAACGCTCCTCCACATCCCGTCGGTGAACACGCACAAACTCCTCATACGCCTTGCGCGTGGCCTCCAACCGGGCCTGCTCCTCAGGAGACAACTCATCCTTATGCTTCTCCAGAAAACGTAACCGCTCCACCAGTCCTCCCAAGGACATCTTGGGCAATTCATCGCCCCATGGAGTGTGAACAATCAACTGGCGGAACAACTCCTTTCGCGCGACATAATCCTCCAACTCAGAAGCCATCTTCTCCGCGAAGAGAAGAGCCTCCAACAAACGTCGTTTTCGGTCCTCTTTCATCCTTTCCTCCTTACTTCTCAACCGGCCATCCACAGTGCCAGCCAGTACACCGTGGGAAAGACAAAGAGAAGACTGTCAATGCGGTCGAACGCGCCCCCATGTCCAGGAATCCAGTGCCCAGAATCCTTCACACCACACTGCCGTTTAAACATCGATTCAGCCAGGTCTCCCAAAGGCGCGACCACAGCCACGAACACACCCAACACAAACGCCTGCGCCAAAGGAAGCGAAAGAAGCCAGGGCGCCAGCAAACACGCGCCTATCACCCCCGTGACCCCACCGCCTATTGTTCCCTCCCACGTCTTCTTCGGACTCAGCCGGGGGGCCATACGATGGCGTCCCACACTTGTGCCAATGAAATACGCGCCGCTATCGGTAATCCACGTCAACAGAAGGGCCGTAAGGACCCACCACAACCCCCGGGGCAAAAGCCGAAGCAAAACCGCGTAATAAATCCCCATCCCCAGATAAAGGGCAACCGCGAGCGTCAACGCCCAATCCGTGGCTGGTGCTTCTGACCGATGAGGGAGCGCCCGAACCAACGTCAACATCACCCCCAACGTCAGCATCAACAACAACCCCCGACCATGGGACGTGAAAAGGGGCAACACCGTAAACCCCAAAATAAGCGCCAATCCCCACCAACGGAAGGGCTCGTACCCGCGGCGGTTCAACATCGTGTAGGCCTCATAGCCGGCCACAAGGCCAAACAGAGCCACCAACGCGGCAAACCACCACCCACCCAGGTACAGGAGGGCAAACGCTATGGGGATAAGGACAATCGCGCTCAAAACTCGTTCTTTAAGCATCAAGTCGTTTCCTGACTGGGTAATCCTCCAAAACGCCGTTCCCGTGCCGCGTAATCCCGAATCGCCTTGGTCAACTCTGAACGGTCAAAATCCGGCCAGTACACCGGCGTGATGTAGAACTCCGCATAAGCAGCCTGCCAAATGAGGAAATTCGACAGGCGATACTCCCCGGATGTCCGGATAATAAGGTCCGGATCGGGCAGGCCAGCCGTGTACAGGTAATTACTGAACACCTGCTCATCAATAGCCTCAGGGGGAACTCGGTCCCGAATAATGGACTTCACCGCGTCCAAAATCTCAACCCGTCCCCCATAATTAAAAGCCACATTCAGAATCATGCGGTCATTGTGGCGAGTCTGTTCCACAGCGTCCTCAATCCGACGCCGCAAGCGCTCCTCCACCCCCTCCAAACGACCACAGTGTCGCAACTGAACCCCCTGCTCATTAAGTTCCTTCAACTGCTTTCGGATGGTTAAACTCAGCAACCGCATAAGACCTTCCACTTCTGGACGGGGGCGCTGCCAATTCTCCGTCGAAAACGCGTAAATCGTCAGCACCTCAATACCGTAATCCAGACACGCCTGCAAAACCCGCCGGATATTCTGCGTGCCCGCCCGGTGGCCGGCCATGCGCGGCAGGCCACGCGCCTTTGCCCAACGGCCGTTACCGTCCATAATAATGCCTATGTGGCGCGGGATACGCTCCCGCGGAACGTTCAATTCAGCCAGCGCGGCCGGATCTGGCTGCGGGTGAATAACAACCGGTGCGATCTCTTTAATCATCAGCCATCAAATCTCCAGGATCTCCTGCTCCTTCTTCTCACCAAGTTCGTTGATCTTCTCAATGTGATCCTTCGTCATATCATCCACCTTCTCCACCAACCGGTGGTACTCATCCTCCGAGATCATCTTCTCCTTTTCCAGATCTCGCAGGTCAGAGATAGCATCGCGTCGAATGTTGCGCACAGCCACTCGAGCCTCTTCCACACGGCGGTGGACCAACTTCACCAACTCGCGACGCCGTTCCTCAGTGAGCGGAGGCAGCACAATGCGGATGACTTGCCCGTCATTGTTCGGAGTAACCCCTAAGTCGGACTTCATAATGGCCTTCTCGATCATGGTCATACTGCTCGGATCAAAAGGCCGAATCATCAACATGCGCGGCTCAGGGGCAGTAATCGCGGCCAACTGCATCAACGGAGTGGGCGTACCGTAATAATCCACCGGAATGCGTTCCACCAGAGCCGGAGACGCGCGATTGCTGCGCATCGCGGCCAGATCCATGCGGAGGGCTTCGACGGCTTTGTCCATACGCCTTCGTGCGTCGGCCAATATCTCTTTGACCAACCCATCTTCCATGGCCACACCTCCTCTTCCGGGATCCCGCCCATTTTACCGTAATCACAAACAAACGGAAAACTCACAAACCTCCCTTTGCCAGCAAAACCCTCCCCATATTGCAAGCGCAAAAGTTGGGGGCCTATTCACCCTCGAGTACAATGACAGAGACGAAATACAGATAACGAAGAAAGGACCCAAAATGAGCCAAGGGCGTGTTATACGCACGTTCCGAGAACGCCTGGAAATCGAGGAAAAACTCCAAGCCCTGGCCCGCGAGCGGGATGACCACGCGCGCAACGCGTTGGCCCAGGAATTGGCCCAGCGAGGAGAACGCATAGTGCCCGTCATACTCCGCCACCTCAAAACCACCAACCCCCTCCTCCGGGCCTCCCTGGGACTGGTCGCCTCCTACCTGCCGGCGGACATAATCACCCCTGCCCTTTACCGCGTCGTCTCCGACCCACAACGCAGCGACCAGGAACGCATGGCCGCCCTGATGATCCTGGAACGGTTCCTGGGCGAAGAGATCGAAGACAGCATGTACGCGGAACTGCGGGATCCCGACGCGGTCATGGAACAAGCCCTGCGCGAAGTTGTGGAAAACCTGCACGAATACCCGGAAATCATCATCGACTTCATAGCACAACTGGAAGAAGAGCCCTCAGATGTCGCGTTAATGCTGCTGAACATCGCGGAACGATTCCCCGAGGATCAAACATTTCCCATCCTGGTTGCCCTGGCATACGACCTGCGGCCAGAAGTCGCCGAACTGGCATTACACCTCCTGGGCAAAACCCACCACCCAGAAGCATTACCTGCCCTAACCACCCTGGTCGACTTCCTCCCAACTCCACAACGGACCACTGCCGAACGAAGCGCTCGCAAACTGCGCCTAAAGGGCGGCATACGCTACACCTACGAACCCACCACCTGGCGGACATTCGCCTCTGCCCCGGACATTCACGGAACCCAAGCATTTTGGCTCCTGCGCACCGGTTCTCCGCCCTACCTTTTGATAAGCCTGCTGGCCAACGTAGACCTGGGCATCCAATTCGCGTTCGTATTGCACGAAATCCCCCAGGAATTCATCCCTCCCACCGAGAACAAAGCCCAACGCGCATCCATCCCCCTGGATGTATCCATCAACGCAACAGAACGGCGCATAGCCTGGCTGCGGGAAATCCCCGTAGCCCACGCGCGGCGCTGGCTTAAAAACCTCACAATACAAAACTACGTCAACGCCTACACCGTCCCCACCATGTACCGCCTCCACATCACACGATTCTGGCAAGAAACACGGGAAGAAGGACTGGCCGCGACGCCCACATTACCGTCGTTCTCCTACAACGCCCTGCCCGACCCACAACGCTTCTTTGAACACGAAGCCTTCCTCCTGTGGAACATCACCCCAATTCGTGACGTATTCCAGGACAGGGGGGACACTTCCGCGCCGCCCACCATTGAAGCATTCTACGCGGCTGTTCAGCGCGTTCGTTCCCAGGACTTTGCCCCGGGAACATGGCACCACGTAGCAGAGCGACTGCTACAAACAGCCGAATGGTTCATGGTAATTGGAGAACCCCGCATGGCCGAACAAGCAGTCGCCGTAGCGCACATCATGCGCACCACAGAGTACGAAATGAACCCCTTTGCCCGACTCCTGGTAGAACGGGGCATATTTGAGAAATTTCAGCGACTACGCCGCAAACACGAACAGGATGGAGAGGATTCCCAGGGCCGTGTATAATACCTTACGAACTTCACTTACCGCACAACGGGGGGTGTGATGACCCAAGAGTACGAAGTCATTATCGGCATGGAAGTCCACGCCCAACTCTTAACCAAGTCTAAAATGTTCTGTGGGTGCAGTGCCGACTACGCGGACGCCCCACCGAATACCCACGTCTGTCCGGTGTGCATGGCCTTACCGGGCGCGCTACCCGTGATCAACAAAGCGGCCGTAGAAGCCACCATTCGCACCGGGCTCGCACTCAACTGCCACATCGCGGAATTCTCCGTCTTCGCGCGCAAAAACTACTACTACCCAGACCTGCCCAAAGGGTACCAAATTTCCCAATACGAACTCCCCCTGGCCACCAACGGCTGGGTGGAAATCGAAGACGACGAAGGGAACCCCAAACGCATCCGCATTCGTCGCGCCCACCTGGAGGAAGACACCGGCAAACTCGTCCACGTAAACGGATATAGCCTCGTCGACCTCAACCGCGCCGGTGTTCCCCTCCTCGAAATCGTCACCGAAGCGGACCTACGCAGCGCCGAAGAAGCTCATCGCTACCTGACCAAACTGCGTACCATCCTCCGCTACCTGGGCGTGAGCACCGGCGACATGGAAAAGGGAGCGATGCGCTGCGAAGCCAACCTCTCCGTCCGGCGCAAAGGACAAAAAGAACTGGGAACCAAAGTCGAAATCAAGAACCTCAACTCCTTCAAAGCAGTGCGCGATGCCATCGCGTACGAAGTCAAACGTCAGATTCAAATCCTGGAACAGGGGGGAACCATCGAACAAGTCACCATGGGGTGGGACGACGCTCGCGGGCGCACCTTTGTCCAGCGCAGCAAAGAATACGCCCACGACTACCGCTACTTCCCCGAACCCGACCTACTCCCCCTGGAAGTTTCCCGGGAATGGGTGGAAGCCCTGCGAGCCACCTTGCCCGAACTGCCGGACGCCAAAGCCGCCCGTTTTGAACGGGAATACGGCCTCTCACGCGCGGAAGCCCACGTAGTCGTGGAAGAGAAGTCCGTGGCCGATTGGTACGAAAGCGCGGTCCAGGCCTATGGCAACCCTCGGGAAGTGTACAACTGGCTCACTGGTGAAATCTTCCGACACCTGAACGAAAGGAACATCACCATCGAAGACATGCCCATCTCCCCCCAGGGGCTGGCCCAACTTCTCACCCTGGTGGACAAAGGCACCATCAACCGCAACACCGCCAAACGAGTGCTCGCGGACATGTTCGACACCGGCAAAGATGCCCAGACCATCGTCCGGGAAAAGGGACTCGCCCAGGTGAGCGATGAATCTGCCCTGGTGGCCATCGTCGAAAAAGTCATTGCCGACCACCCCAACGAAGTGCAACGCTACCGATCGGGTAAAAAGGGCCTGTTAGGGTGGTTCATGGGGCAAGTAATGAAAGCGACCCGAGGACAAGCAAACCCGGCCATTGTGCGTAAACTACTTACAGAGCGTCTCGAAGGGAATACGCCTGAGGAATAACCATGGACGACATCCGTGCTCCTTCTGGCAGGACAACACGGACACCCCGCATCGGCTTCGCCTTCTCCGGGGGAGCGGTGCGGGGTTTTGCGCATGTGGGCGTTCTAGAAGTCCTGTACGAAGCCGGCATTTACCCTGACATGACCATCGGCGTCAGTGCCGGCTCCATCATTGCAGCCCTCGTAGCAGCCCAAATCCCCCTCCAGCGCATTGGAGAACTGGTCCGCGTCATCACCTGGCGTCAACTGGCACGCCCTGCCTTCCCCAGCCGAATGGGCCTATTCACCTTAAAACCAATGGCCCGACTCCTGGAACAGGAAACCGGCGTCCACACCATCGAAGAACTCCCCCTCACCTTTGCCTGTGGCGCGTTCGATGTCGAGCGCGAGGAATTCCTGGTATTGAAAGAAGGTCCCCTGGCAAGCGCAGTGCAGGCCAGTTGCTCAGTCCCCGGCATCTTCACCCCGGTCAAACGAGAAGGCCGACTCCTGGTGGACGGAGGTATTTTCAACAACCTGCCCGTAAAGGCGCTGCGGGAAATGGGCGCGGATTTTGTCATCGCCGTGGACGTCATGCCCAAGGGGAGCACCCCTCGTCCCCCGCGCCACATGTTCGACCTGCTCTCCACAGCCTTCTTCAACATGATTCGGGCCAACAGTCACGAACGAGCCCTCGCGGACGTTGTCATAGAACCCCAAATTCGATGGGAAACCTTCTGGAACATGAAATACCGTGAACGTCTCCTGGAACAGGCCCGGCAAGCAGCCCGTGCAGCATTGCCGACCATTCGCCAGAAATTACGCGCCTGGGCAGCGCAGCCCGGCGGGGAGGAAGAACATGATTGATGTACATTCCCTGCGCGAAGAATCGCAGGCCCTGCGCTCGCAACTTGTAGCCTGGCGCCGCGACCTGCACCGTCACCCGGAATTGGGGTTCGAAGAAGAACGCACCTCCGCCTTGATCGCCCAACACCTCCACACCCTGGGGCTGGATGTACAGACTCGAGTGGCCCAAACAGGCGTAGTCGCCTTACTCAAAGGAGCACACCCGGGAGCGACAGTCATGCTCCGTTTTGACATGGACGCGCTCCCCGTGGAGGAAGAAAACGATGTCCCCTACCGTTCCGAGGAACCAGGGCGTATGCACGCGTGCGGGCATGACGGTCACGTGGCCATTGGCTTGGGAGTAGCCACCCTCCTGGCCCAACATCGCGAGGACCTGCACGGCCAGGTCAAATTCGTCTTCCAGCCAGCCGAAGAAGGCCTCGGGGGAGCGCGGCGCATGGTGGAAGAGGGCGTGTTGGACAACCCGCGACCGGACGTCGTGTTCGGTCTGCACGTGTGGAACCCACTGCCCTCCGGCCAAGTCGCCATCCAGGAAAACGCGTTAATGGCCGCGGCCGGAAAATTCGACATAGAAATTGTGGGCCGAGGCGGCCATAGCGCCCAACCCCACCTCACCGTGGACCCCATTGTCGTAGCAGCCCAGGTCATTAACGCCATCCAGAGCATCGTGAGCCGCAACCTGGACCCACTGGAATCCCTGGTCATCAGCGTGGGCGAACTCCACGCGGGATCCGCGTTCAACGTCATTCCCAGTCAGGCCATCCTCCGGGGCACCCTGCGCGCGTTCCACGACAGCATCATGCACATGGCCCAAGCCCGTCTCCGTTCCCTGGCCGAAGGGATAGCCCAAGCGCACGGTGCCCGCGCCTTTGTGCTCACGGAAACCATAGCGCCCCCCGTTGTCAACCACCCCCGCGCGACAGCCATCGCGCGGGAAGCTGCTCGACACATCGTGGGCGAAGAGAACATCGTGCGCATCAAACCAGTCATGGTAGCCGAAGACGTGGCCGAATTCCTCTCCCGGGTGCCCGGCTGCTTCATGCTCCTGGGTATCCGCAACGAAGAAAAGGGACTGGTGTACGGTCACCACCATCCTCGGTTCGACATTGACGAAGACGTCCTCCCGATAGGAGTCGCGCTGCTGAGCGCGGCAGCACTGCTGGCGGGCGAGAGGTGGAACAAAGATGGGACCTGAACACACCACCCCTTCACCACATCCTGACCCCATCCAGGTAGCCGTGGTCACAGGTGCTAACGGCTTCCTCGGGGCCCACCTGGTTCGAGCCCTCCTCGCGCGGGGAGTGGAAGTGCGCGCGGTTGTGCGCCCCTCCTCCGACGTGAGCGTGTTAGAAGGCCTGGACATCGACATCAGGCGGGGAGGGCTGGAGGATGACGAGTTCATGCGAACCGTGCTGGACGGGGCCGACGCGTTCTTCCACCTGGCGGCCATGTACAGCCAGCGTCCGGAAGATGTCGGAGAACTCTACCGGGTGAACGTGGGCATTGTACGACGCGTGCTGAAACTGGCCTGGGACGTGGGCGTCCCTCGCATTGTCCACACCAGCACCATAGGTGTCATCGGTCGCCGTCGGGATGGACGCCCGCCGGATGAAAGGGAACCGTTCAACCTGTGGGACAACGCCAGTCACTACGTGCGAAGTAAACACCTGGGCGAGGTTGCCGCGCTCACGTGGGCTCAAATGGGGGCCCCCATTGTCGTGGTGAATCCCACGGCGCCGGTGGGGCCATACGACCGACGTCCTACGGCCACGGGCCGCCGCATCTTAACCGTGCTGCAGGGGAAAATTCCCACATACCCACCTAAAGGCATCAACTTTGTCCCCGCGCGCGACGTGGCCGAGGGGATGATCCTGGCGGCGTTGAAGGGGCGAGCAGGCGAGCGGTATATCCTGGGTCATGTGCAGGGCAACCTTTCCCTGGCGGAATTCCTGGAAATGGTCTGCCGTGTGTCAGATACACCCTGCCCGCCAATGCCCAAAGCATCGAAACTGGGGCAATGGCGTCGCGCGCTTCGTCAGGGATGGCAACGAATCCGACGGCGCAAACGTCCATTCGGGTTTGCACCGGAAGGGCTCACTGCAAACCCGCGCAAAGCCGTTGAAGAGTTGGGGATGCCTCAAAGCGACCTGGAAACAGCATTCGCTGAAGCGGTGCGCTGGTTCCGTGAGGCGGGAATCCTGACTTCAGAGGGCCGTCTCTGATAACGTCTGCAAGTACAAGCGCAAAGCCTCCTCCGCGGACGCGTACTCTGACCGCACGCGTTCGTACACCTGCCGCGCCTCGTCCAGATTTCCGGCATCGGCCAGCGCCTCCAGTTGGCGACACGCGCTGGACAGGCGCATCGCGCCTAGAGTGCCCGCGTTGGATTTCAGGGTATGGGCCAAACGGCGCAACTCCTTCGCGTTTCCCGCTTCCAACGCGCGCCCCATCTCTTCTATCATGCCAGGGGTGTTTTTGAGAAACATCTCAATCAGTTCGCGGATGACGTCCCCTGCTTCCTCGCCCCACAAATCGTAAAATTGTGCAAACACACTCACATCCAGTAACAGGTCTGCCATCCTTTATCCTCCTCCCATGAACTTGCAGTCAACGGATTTAGCAACGCGTTCCCAGCAACATCCCCATGGGTTCGCGATGTCGATGAGGTTCCAGGGGCCCCATGTTCCCCGCTTTTCTACAAAAAAAGACGCTCAACAAAGGCGGGGGATACGAACGGATTTGTCGTAAGTTGGCAGGACCGTTCCCCTTTGTGGTAACATATGGCTTCGTGCAGGTATGACGGTCAAAGGGAGCGATGCCGACCCATGATGGGAAGGGAAAATTCTATGCCACAGCCGCAGGAACACCAGGAGCCCACCCGGGAACAGGGGATGGGGGCTTCTGCTACACCTCCAGAACTATCGTTGGCCATCCCCCTCTACAACGAAGAGGAAAATGTCGCCTCGGTCGTTGCTGAACTGGTACGGGCGCTGGAAGAGCAGCACATTGATTACGAACTGGTGTTGGTGGACAACGGATCCGAAGATGCCACCGGAGAAATCATCGAACGCCTGGCCCAGGAAAACCCTCGCCTGGTCCCTGTGCACATCCCCGTCAATCAAGGGTATGGGTGGGGAATTATCACGGGATTACGGCACTGTCGAGGACGGTACCTGGGGTACGCTTGGGGGGATAACCAGGTCCGGGCGGAGGATGTAGTACGCATCTTCTTGCGCCTGCGCGAAGGGGATGTCGATCTGGTCAAATCCCGGCGAGTGGAACGACACGATGGGTTGCAGCGATTGATTATCACCAAGGTGTACAACACCGTCTTTCCCCTCTTCTTCCCGGTCCACTCCGCGGATGTGAACGGCTGCCCTAAAATCTTCACCCGCGAAGCGTACGAGGCCATTCAACCCCAGAGCAAGGATTGGTTTCTCGACGCGGAAATCATGATCAAAGCCCATCGCCTGGGCTTGCGCGTTGAGGAGGTACCAGTTATTTTCTACCCTCGGGCATCAGGAAAATCCAAAGTGCGCTGGAAGACTGTCCTGGAATTCGCGTTGAACATGTTCCGTTACAAGATAAAGGGGGAATTTTAAAGAAGAGGACGCCATGATGGAAGACAAACGCAACATCCCGGTTGTCATTCTAGCAGGCGGACGTGGGTACCGTCTGCGGGAGGAAACGGAATTCCGCCCTAAGCCAATGGTGGAAATCGGCGGTCGACCTATCCTCTGGCACATTATGAAAATCTACGCCCATTACGGGTTCACGAACTTCATTATCTGTCTTGGGTACAAGGGCTACATGATTAAGGAGTATTTCCTGAATTACGAATACATGCACCGGGATTTCACCATTCGGCTCGGCCAACAGAACAGCGTCATCCTCCACGACCACCATCCAGAGGAGGACTGGACCGTTACCCTGGCCGACACGGGCCTGGAGACCAACACGGGGGGACGTATCTACCGCATCCGCCGTTATATTCCCGGCGACACATTCTTTATGACCTACGGCGACGGCGTCGCTGACATCAACATCGACGCGCTCCTGGCCTACCATCGGGAAAAAGGCCGCATTGCAACAGTGACCGGCGTCCGTCCCTTCTCACGCTTCGGAGTCGTGGAAATGTCCGAGGATGGACTGGTCAAACGATTTCGGGAGAAGCCTCAACTGGATGGGTTAGTCAGCGGCGGGTTTTTCGTGTTGAACACACGGGTCTTCGACTACCTGGACGATAACGTGGTCTGGGAACAGGAGCCACTGCGCCGTCTGGCGGAGGACAACCAACTGGCCATTTACGAACACAAGGGCTTCTGGAAGAGCATGGACACTTACCGGGATTGGCTGGAGTTCAACCGCATGTGGGAACGGGGTGAAACCCCCTGGAAGGTGTGGGAGGACTAGCCCGTGACAACCATCACCGTCTCGCTGGCTCAGATTTCCCCTAAGTTAGGCGATGTGCGGGCCAACCTGGACAAACACATGGCGTGGATTGAGGAAAGCGCGGCGGAAAGCGACTTGATTGTGTTCCCCGAACTCTCCCTGTGTGGGTACACGCTGCGCGATCTGGTGCCCGAGGTGGCATTGCATCCCTACGACTGGGATGATCCTGTGCTGCGTCCGTTGCGAGAGGCCTCGTCCATTCACGGGATTGACATTGTTGTCGGGTTTGTGGAGGAAGATCGCCGCCACCGGTTCTACATCGCGGCCGCGTACTTCCACGCGGGAGAACTCCTGCACGTCCACCGTAAAGTGTACTTGCCCACCTACGGTCTTTTTGAAGAAGGTCGCGATCTGGCCCAGGGGAACCGCATTCGCGCGTTCGACACCCCCTGGGGGCGCGCGGGCATTCTCATCTGTGAGGATTTCTGGCACGCAAGCCCGCCTTATATCCTCTGGCTAGACGGTGCGGACATTTTCATCCACCATTCGGCCAGCCCTGGCCGCGGTCTCACCGGCAAGGGCAAACTGGATAGCAGCCGCTTTGTGGAAGAAGTCAACCAAACTTACGCGGCCCTGTTTACCTCCTATGTCCTGCACTGCAACCGCTCGGGAGTTGAGGACGGCATTAACTTCTGGGGAGGCTCATCCGTGTACGGTCCCACGGGCGACATGCTGGCTCAGGCCCCGTACTTCGAGGAAGCGAGACTGGTCGTGGAACTGGACTTGCAAGAAGTGCGTCGCACCCGGCAACGGCTACCGCTGCTCCGGGACGAGCGCGCAGACCTGACTTTGCGCGAACTCCAGCGCATTTTACAGGAACGGGGGTAGGCCCCTGCATCGGCCCACCCCCGTCCTGTGCTACGTTGAGTTCCTGTTACCCCGCGGCTTCCTCCTCGCCAGATCGCTTGGCGAGTTCGTCTAACCGAGCCTCCAGCCGGGCAATGCGGTCGTGCAAGGCCTCAATATCCCCCCGGCGTGGGATTTCCAGACGGTCCAGGACCTTCTCGATGCGGGCTTCGACCACACTCATCACCTTCTCTTCCCACTCGTCCGAGCGCTTCTTCCGCTTCTCCCACACATCCTCAATGAGTTTCCGCGCGTCACGTTCCGCGATTTCGCCCTTTTCCACCAACTGCTTGGCAATGGCTTCCAACTCTTCCTTCGTCAAAGCTAAGGCCCCGATGCCCGCCAGGAAAACGTCTCGGATCGTGTCTAACACTACCTTCTCCTGCTTCTGCTTTTCTTGCTCGCTCATGGTCCCCCTCCTTTACCCATCTCCCATGACCACGTGTATGAGAACGTTCTGCTACGCATGGGCAGTGCCAACCATGTGTGTCCTCATATTTATTATACGTAATTGGGAAGGGGAATGTAAGGGGGAAGGTGGCAACTCCGTGAAAAATGTTCGGAGCAAGAGGATAAAGCAGGGGATCAGTACGCGCCTTTCCCCCGCAGGACAACGCCAATGGTCCGCCAGAGGATACGTAAGTCCAGCAGGGGGGAGTAGTTCTGTATGTAGTAAAGATCGTACTCGGTGTGAAGGTGCATGGGTTTGTCAGCCCGGCCGCTGATCTGCCACCAACCAGTGATGCCCGGCGGCACGGTGAACCGCTCCCACTGCCAGGGCTGATAGTACTGAATCATTTGGGGAATCTCCGGTCGCGGTCCCACAAGACTCATATCCCCCTTGATCACATTGAACAACTGAGGTAATTCGTCCAGACTAAGACGCCGCAAAATACGACCAATGGGCAAAACCCGAGGGTCATCCTTGCTCTTGTGGACCACTGTCCCATCGGGTAAGCGACGGATGACTTTGTCAAAGTGCTTTTCCGCATCGGGGATCATGGTGCGGAATTTGTACATTTTGAAAACTCGGCCATTCTCCCCAATGCGATCCTGCTTGAAGATAATGGGCCCAGAAGGCGAAGTGACCTTAATGGCGATGGCAATGATCAGCATCAAAGGCCATACCAGGAGCAATGCCAGGGACGCGAACAACAGGTCAATCCCCCGCTTGACCACTCGGTTGAACCCCCGAATGGGAGAATTGCGCAATCCGATGAGGGGAATCCCCTCAAACGTCTCCACAGTAGCCTGCGAAATGCTCAAATCCAGCAGGTCAGGAACCACCCGAATGGACACAGGCGTCGCGTACAGGCTGCGAATGATATCCGCCATTTGGGCTTGAGCGTGCCGGGGCAGCGCAAAGATCACTTCGTCGATGTGGTAATTGCGGATGATCTGAATGATATCCTGCTGACGCCCCAACACGGGCACGCCATCAATTGTGCGCCCCTGCAACGCCACATCATCGTCCACAAAACCCACCAGTTCCAAACCGCACCAGGACAATTCCCTCAGGCGCTTGGCGACCTCACGTCCCAAAGGACCCGCGCCCACCAAAAGTACCCGCTCTGTGTCCCGCACCCGAGGTCCCGCGTATCGAAAGGCCAACCGCAACGTGAGGCGGTGAATCACCAGGAGCAAAGGCAACAAAATCACGAAGTAGATGTACAACAACCGGGGAAGATCCCGCACAGTCAAGTAGAGTAAGCCCGCGAAGGACGCGGCCGCGACCCCGGAGGCCAGGAGAACCCGCTGAACTTCCCTGTGCACCCGCAATGTATCACGGGGATCGTAAACGGAAAGCAGGAGAAAAACGGAAAGCCACAAGGCCGCGGCGACGATGTACAAGCCCGACGGGAAGTGAACATGCCGTGGCGCCAGGGCAATGCCAAAAGGTAGGTGCAGACGAGCCACATACGCGGTGCGCAATGCCAGCACCGTGATCAACACATCGGAGATAATAAGGTAAATGATGTAATCCGTGGTCGCCTGCCGTCGCATGGCTTTTCCCTTATCCCAACTCGTTACTTCAACTGCTCTTCAAGGGCGACAACCCGCTCCAGGAAAGCCTGCGCGTCATCGTAAAGGCGTTTGATGTACTGGAAAAGGTCGGGATCGATGAAAATCTCCAACTGGGCGATATTCTCGCCCTCGGGGCTCCAGTAATAGGCAAATTCCTCTTTCAAGCGCTTCGCATCTTTGACCAATTCGGCGATTGTGGCCTCTAATGACTGATCCGTCATGGGTTCAACTCTCCTCCATCTTCGTTGCGACCCTTTCGTGCCGGCTCAGGTGACAAGTACCTGGACCGCAAACGCGAGCGTCCGGCCCTGGGTCGAGTGCCAACCCATTATATGCACACACTAAGCAACATCCCAAAATATAGGAAGGAATGGTCTTATCGCGCAATCGAGGTTTCAGGCGCTTTTCACACACTCCAGCACCCAACGGGCACAGTCCACCAGATCCGCAATGGCAATGTGTTCGTTCTTTGTGTGAACGTCGGCCTGGCCCGTGGAGATGACCACAGATGGAATCCCCCGCGCGTTGAACACATTGGCGTCGGTACCCCCACCTGCTTCGTGGTAGATGGGTTCGAGTCCTATACGCCGCACAGCCTCCGCGACCCAACGGATCAGGTCAGAATCTATCGGATGGCGGTAACCGTTGTAGATGCGCTTGGCCTCAATGTCCACGTGAGCCCCGTGACGCGCGGCAGCCTCCTGGAAGAGATGGATCATGTGTTCAGTCTGGGCGATCAGTTTGGCCTCATCCCGACTTCGGGCCTCCATGTCCACATCCACACGCTCGGGAATGATGTTAGTGGCTACCCCGCCGTGGATAACCCCCACGTTAGCCGTGGTCTCCTCATCGATTTTGCCCAAACGCATACGCGCGATGGCTTCCGCGGCCACGCGGATCGCGTTGATGCCCTTCTCTGGCGAGGCGCCCGCGTGACTGGCACGCCCAAACACTGTCACGTGATGTTTGTCCTGGTAAGGCGCGGCTACAATAATGGTCCCGATAGGTCCTCCACTGTCCAGTACGAGCCCACGACGAGCGTGCAAGCGTGAGGGGTCCAGAGCCTGAGCGCCAACGAGTCCGCGTTCTTCGCCCACGGTGAAGACCACTTCCAGAGGCGGAGCGTCCACTTCCGGATGCTCCTGCAGGATGTGCAAGACTTCCAGGATAACCGCCAGGCCAGATTTGTCATCCGCGCCCAGGATAGTGGTGCCGTCCGAGTAAATAACGCCGTCGCGAATCACCGGGGTAATGCCCGTATCCGTGCCCACAGTGTCCATGTGGGCGTTGAGCATCAACGGAGCCGCATGATCGCGACCGGGACGGCGGGCTATGAGGTTGCCGATCTCATCCTGTTCGACTGTCAATCCTAAGGCCTCGAGTCGCTGGCGCAAGTGGGCACCGATAATCTCCTCCTGACCGGAAGGACTGTCAATGCGGACCAGTTCCAGAAAAATGGATACAATGCGTTCCTCTTGAATCATCGTTCACGGGTCTCCTTTAAAGGGTAGAAAGGGATTTCTTCAAGCGTTCCGCGACTTTGCGGTTCATTCCGGGTACTCGTGCCAATTCCTCTACTGACGCGGAACGGATCGCGTCCAGGGAACCAAAGTGCTGTAACAGTGCGCGTTTGCGCTTGGGACCAATGCCGGGAATATCCTCCAACACGCTCTTGAGGGTTTCCCGGCGACGGCGTTGACGGTGGGATGTGATGGAAAATCGGTGGGCTTCGTCCCGCACTCGCTGCAGGAGTTTAAGTGCTTCGGAGGTCCGGGGGAGACGCAAGGGTGTTTCCCGGTCCGGGACGTAGAGTTCTTCTTCCCGCTTGGCCAGGGCTACCACCGGTATCGTGTCCCGCAGGCCAAATTCGTCCAGCACCGAGAGCGCGACGTTGAGTTGCCCCCGCCCCCCATCAATGAGTATCAGGTCCGGCATCAGACGCCACGTCTGCTCTCGGCGGCGCGCTCGTTCCCCAGGATCTTCGGTCGGCTCTACCAGGCGACGCAAGCGACGGCGCAGCATCTCGCGCATGGCAGCGAAGTCATTGGGTTCCAGCACCTGGCGGACAGTGCGGATGTTGAAACGTCGGTAATCACCCTTGCGGGGCACGCCGTGCACAAAGACGACCATCGCGCCCACGGTGTTCGTTCCCTGCAATGTGCTCACGTCGTAGCCTTCAATGCGCGCGGGCGGTGCACTCAAGCCTAACACCCGCTGTAACTCGGCCAGGGCTTCCTCCTGCCGGACCTTGTCCCTGGTCCACTGTTGGCGCATCACGCGCAGGGTTTCCAGCGCGTTGGTGGCCGCCATCTCAACCAGCGCGTGTTCTCGTTCATCCGCGGGGGGACGAATGTGCACTTTGCGGCCCTGTTTCTGGCTAAGCCACTGTTCTATGATGTGCGATTCTTCCAGGGCCTCGGGAATGATAACCTCAGGGGGAACTTGAGCAGCCTCGTCGTAAAATTGCTGCACAAAGGAAGCCAGGATCTCCCGGGCATCTGCTTCCTCAGTGCCTTCCAGGAAGAAGGTTTCCCGGCCCAGGAGTTTTCCCCGCCGAATGAAGAAAACTTGCACGCAACTGGTTCCTTCCTCCTGAACCAGGGCCAGCACATCCTCATTGGCTGACCCTTGTGCGACCACCTGCTGTTGGGAAGCGATCTCACGTGCAGCCGCGATCTGATCTCGCAGAAGAGCCGCCTTTTCAAACTGAAGGGCCTCCGCGGCTCGCTTCATCTCCGCTTCCAATTCCGCAATGACGCTCTCGGTATCCCCTTCCAGAAAGCGCATCAACCCTTTTATGATTTGCCGGTACTCTTCTTGAGAGACCGCGCCAATACACGGTCCGGCACATCGCTTGATGTCGTAATAGAGGCAGGCGCGTGTGTCGTTGCCCGTAATGGGACGATTGCATGTGAGGTAGGGGAATACCCGCCGCAGGACATCCAGGGTCTGACGTACGGCCCATGCGCTCGCGTAGGGACCGTAGTACTTGGCACCGTCCTGCTCGATACGCCGTGTAATCGTCACCTTGGGGAAGGGATCCTGCCAGTGAATTTTGATGTACGGGTAGGTTTTGTCGTCTTTCAGACGGACGTTGTAACGAGGCTGGTGTGCTTTGATAAGTTGGTTCTCAAGGACCAGGGCCTCCAGTTCCGTGCCCACCACTATCCACTCGATGTCCGCGATTTCCGCGACCAGACGGCGGGTGCGAGGGGAGTGCTGGGCGCTGCGGTGGAAGTAACTGCGCACACGCGCGCGCAGATCCACGGCCTTGCCAATGTAGATGATGTCGCCGGCCGCGTTCTTCATCAAGTACACACCCGGACGTCGGGGCAGGTTGTCCAACTTAGTGCGCACACGTTCCGTGACCATATCCGCTCCCATGCTTTCCATTATACGTACTCCGAGGAAGCAACAGAACTCCGCGCGTTTCCAAAGGAGAGAACATCCGCCGAAATTCGCCCGGCAACTGGACGTTGCGGGCTTCATCTGCAAAGCCCCCTGGCGGGGGCTGCGACCAACCGCCCCCGGCGGTTTCGCAATCGGAGGCCGCAGTTTCCAACTGCCGGCCATGTCGGGCCCAACGCCCCTCGGCCGCGGCCATCGTCCGTGGGTGGAAGCCGCACAGAACGCCCGGCAACTAAAAGTTGCGGGCTCCATTTGCAAAGCCCCCTGCCGGGGGCTGGAGGGAACCGCCGCAGGCGGTTTCGCCCCCACGAAGGCCGCAGTTTCCAACTGCCGTCCGGCTCATCCCTCACCCCTCACCCCTCGGCACCGGCGCCAGAATGAGAGGAGGCGTGTTCCCCCTCTCCCCTCTCCCAACCTTGGGAGAGGGGAGAGGGCAAGGGGAGTGGGGTGAGGGCCCCAAACCGCCCCCGGCGGTTTCGCAACTGAAGGCCGCAGTTTTCAACTGCCGGCCGTGGCGAGCCCCATACCCCTCGGCCGCGGCCATCGTCCGTGGGTGGAAATCGCACGAAACGCCCGGCAACTGGACGTTGCGGGCTTCATCTGCCAAGCCCCCTGCCGGGGGCTGCACTGAACCGCCCCGGCGGTTTCGCAACTGAAGGCCGCAGTTTCCAACTGCCGGCCGCCCCGGGGCCCAACGCCCTTCGGCCGCGGCCATCGTCCGTGGTGGAAGCCGCACAGAACGCCCGGCAACTAAAAGTTGCGGGCTCCATTTGCAAAGCCCCCTGCGAGGC
>CAYOAZ010000091.1:0-18178 GCA_964402285.1 uncultured Anaerolineae bacterium
GGGGAATACGACCAGGCCCTCACGTACTTCCAGCAGGCCCTGACCACCCACCGCCAGGTGGGCGACCAGGCCGGCGAAGGCATTACGTTGAACAACATCGCCCTCATCTACTACGACCGTGGGGAGTACGACCAGGCCCTCACGTACCTCCAGCAGGCCCTGGCCATCCTCCGCCAGGTGGGCGACCAGGCCCGCGAAGGCATTACGTTGAACAACATCGCTTCCGTCTACCACGCCCGTGGGGAGTACGACCAGGCCCTCACGTACTTCCAGCAGGCCCTGACCATCCACCGCCAGGTGGGCGACCGGGCCCACGAAGGCGCTACTTTGTACAATATGGGCCACGTCTACCACGCCCGTGGGGAGTACGACCAGGCCCTCACGTACTTCCAGCAGGCTATGGATGTGCTGGAATCCGTGCGGGCAAAGGCGGGGAGTGACGTGGCCCGAGCCACATTTATCTCCCAATATGGTAACCTGTACCAGCGTGCCGCGGCCCTCTACCACATATTGAATCAGGATGAGCAGGCATTCCTCACCAGTGAACGAGGGCGGGCCCGCACCTTTCTGGACGCCCTTGCCACCGGGCAGGTGCACCTGCGTGATGATGAGGACGCCGATCTCTTTGCTCGTGAACAAGAGACCTACGCCCACCTGCGTGCTGCCCGCGACGCGCTGGCCCGGGCCTACAGCCGCACCTCACCCGATCCCAATCTCATTGCCCGCCTGGAAAGGGACGTTCAAGCAGCTGAGCAGGCCCACCAGGACGCCCTGGCTGCCATTGAGGCCCGGCACAACCAACTGGCAGCGCTTGTGCCGGGCCGCTCCGCGGTACTCACCCTTGCGGACGTCCAAGCCCTCCTTGATCAGGATACCACCCTTGTCTCCTACTACATGCTGGGCGACGAGGGCACTTTAGTCTTCATCATCACACACAATACCTTTTCTGTGGTGGACCTTCCTGACGTTACACCCGAGAAGATTGCCGAACAACTCGTCCACCTACTGCGATGGCCTAACCTGGAGAATCCCCATCCGCTGCCCCTTCAGCGCCTCTATGCCTGGTTGGTGGCACCTCTCAAACCCTATCTTCACACGCCCAAGGTGGGCATTATACCCCACTGGCACCTCCATTACGTACCCTTCGCCGCGCTCAGTGCTAACGGCGACCACTACTTCGGCGATGAGTACACCCTCTTTCTCCTGCCTTCGGCCAGTGCTTACCGCTTCATCCAGGAGAACAGGAAAGAAGTACAGAGACGTAACGCCCGCGATGCACTCGTCTTGGGCAATCCCGCCACCGGCGACCCCGACCTCCCCCCTCTGGTCCACTCAGAGGTCGAAGCCAGGACTGTGGCCCAGTTGCTGGGTGTGCCCGCGTACATCGGTCCTGAAGCCCAGGAACGGCTGCTCTGGGAGAACGCTGGTACCGCCCGAGTTGTTCATCTGGCTGCTCATGGGGGATACAATCCTTTCAACCCGCTTTACAGTCTCATCGCCCTTGCCCCAGGCGGAGATTATGACGGTCGCCTGGAAGTGCACGAAATCTTTGGGTTGGACTTGCGCGGCACGGACCTGGTAGTGCTCAGTGCCTGCCAGACCAACGTGGGCAATTTCTCAGAAGGGGACGAGATAGTGAGCATGACACGAGCCTTCTTCTTCGCGGGCACCCCTACCGTCATCGCCAGCCTCTGGTTTGTGGATGATGAAGCCACACAGGTGCTCATGGAAGCCTTCTACAAACACTGGTATGAAGGGATGAGCAAGGCCGAAGCCCTACAAGCCGCACAGGCGGACGTGCGTAGTAACCCGCGCTGGCGGTCCCCCTTCTACTGGGCCGGCTTTGTGCTCAACGGCGACCCGGGGTTAGTGTCCAACTCCCCCCACCATCATCCACGCCCCACGTCTTCTCCTCCACCAACTCCAACCGCTCCTGAAGCCAAAGGGGAAAAACACAAGGGACGGAAGCCAGTGCTAACTCTCTTGCTGTCCATCTTTATATCTGGGCTTGCCGTGCTGTGGTGGGTGGCTAAACGGACTTGATAGGGCAGAGAACCAGACCAACGTGGGTGGACATTGCCAGATGATGTAGGTTATCTACCCTCTCATACACCACATAGTGACGTGAGGGATTTTACCGCGCCACCCTCCTCATGGCCGTGGTCGGCGTGAGCATCGTGATTATGGAACGAATACGTCTCCCGGGCATGGGGGAATTCTAATCCCGAGAAATAACTCGCGGTGGGCAGGGACGACAAGCGCACCCTGCAACCGGAAACTATCAGCACGGAGCAGATAGGCCGCTGGATGCGGGTGTGTTATAATGAGGCGAGAATGCTTAGGAAATGCCCATAACGTGGCCCAACTTCACGTGGAGTCCCCATGCTTGAAGTGCAACACATCTCCAAATCCTACGAAGGCCATCCAGTCCTCCAGGACGTCACCTTCACGGTGGCGCGTGGGGAGACAGTGTGCTTGCTCGGGCCATCAGGCGGCGGCAAAAGCACCCTGTTGCGCATCATCGCTGGACTGGAAATGCCCGACAGCGGTCGCATCCTCTGGCAGGGGGAAGAGATCACCCCTGTGCCTCCTCACCGACGAGGATTTGGCCTCATGTTTCAGGATTACGCGCTCTTTCCTCACATGACCGTGTGGGAGAACGTGGCCTTTGGTCTGCGCATGCAAGGCCTGCCCCGGGAGGAAATACAGCAACGCGTGACAGAAGCCCTGCAGCGGGTGAACATGCTGGAATTCGCGTCCCGGCGGGTAACCGATCTCTCAGGAGGAGAGCAACAACGAGTGGCGCTGGCTCGCACGTTGGCCCCTCGACCCGCGCTACTCATGCTGGATGAGCCCCTGGGTTCGCTGGACCGGACGCTCCGTGAGCAATTGCTGGAGGACTTGCGCCACATCCTGCGGGAGGAGGACACGCCGGCCATTTACGTCACCCACGACCAGGAGGAAGCCTTCGCCATTGCTGATCGCATCATCCTCCTGAGGAAAGGGCGAATTGAACAGGAAGGCACGCCCGAGGCCGTGTACGCGCGGCCACGCTCTCCCTGGGTGGCCCGATTTCTGGGCTTGAACAACCTGCTGTCCGGCCGCGTCCTCTCCCTTTCGCCTCTGCGCGTGCAAACAGAGGAGGGCCTGTTTACCCCCCTGTGTGAGGGTATAACCCTCCAGGTGGGGGATTCCATCACCCTGCTCTTGCGCCCCCGGGCCGTGGAGCCGGAGTCAAAGGGACACGAGAACCGGATTCGAGGCCAGATAGTGGATGTGGTTTTCGCTGGGGACGCATATCGAGTCGAAGTAAAAACCTTCCGGGGAAACACCTTCACATTTCGGGTGGACACACCCCCACGCGTGGGGGAGAATGTGGACTGGGGCTTACGACCCCAGGGTATCCAGTGTGTTGAGAAGGAGTGAGACCATGCGAATCCTGATCACCGGCGCGCGTGGACAACTGGGCCGAGCATTACAGGAAATCCTTGTCCACCACGACATCATCACCTGGACCCGGGCTGAAGGGGACATCACAGACCCTGGGATCGTGGGGCGCGTGACCCACCTCGCCCCAGATGTAATCATCAACGCGGCCGCGTGGACAGATGTGGACGGCGCGGAGCGGAATCCAGAGGCCGCGTTTGCGGTGAACGCGTGGGGCGCGCAGAACATCGCGCTGGCCGCGCGCGCGGCCAACGCGGACCTCGTCCACGTGAGCACCAACGAGGTCTTTGAAGGACGGCCGGGGGTCTTCTATCGCGAATTCGACCCGACGAACCCCGTGAACACCTATGCCCGCTCCAAGTGGGCAGGGGAGAGGATAGTGCGAACATTATGGCCTCGGCACTACATCGTGCGCACCGCGTGGGTTTTCTTCCACGGAGGTAACAACTTTATCACTAAAATCATCGCAGCCGCAGACAAATTCGGGCGATTGCGCGTGGTCGCAGATGAATTCGGCAATCCTACCTACGCGCTGGACCTGGCCCACGCGCTGGCTCGCCTGATAGAAACGGGACATTATGGGACGTATCACTTCACCAACGATGGGTACTGCTCCCGGTACGAGTACGCTCGGGAAATCCTCCGCCTGGCGGGACGGGCCCACGTGCCTGTAATGCCCATTCAACATCACCAGTGGAAACGCCTGGCCACACCGCCCCGCCACGCGGTCCTCTGTAACACCCTGGGCCCGCGACTGGGCATCACCCTGCCCTCCTGGCAGGACGCGCTCCAACGGTACATGGAACGGGAGTTTGGAACCCGCGAATAGCCCCAAACACCGACCTCGCAGGTGAAACGTCGGGGTATTCGGACAATCTCAGGGCACCAAATATCAGGATAGATCTCCCACAAGGCCTCCATACGGAGGCAAGTGAACACCGTCGGAACGGACATCGGCCCGGTCATCCGTGGTCAGGAGAACACGCCCGACCTTTAGAGGAACATTCACCCCCTCCCCGCGCGTGTTCAACACCACCACATAGGGGCCGCGCGCGTAAGCGTACACACCGAGATTATCGTCCACCACTACGGGAACGATGGGAGAGGTCCACCACACGTCCCCTCCTTCGCCGCGCAGGTGGATAAGCCGTTGAAAGAACGCGTACAGGGTCCGATCCTGCGCCTCCCCCCAGAGCATAGGCAAGCGCGCGTGGCCATGATGGTGCCAGCCATCGGATTGCACCACATCCGCATCCTGACTTAAGCCCACCTCGGTACCGTAGTAGAGAATGGGTGGGCCAGGCATGGTGAACAGGAAAAGCGCGGCCAGCCGCAATCGGCGCGTGTCGTTCCCCACAATCCAGAGAAAGCGGTTCATATCGTGGTTATCAAAGAACGCGGGAAGCACAAAATCCGAGGGGAAGTAAGCAAAATGGCGATGTAAGAACACATCCATTTCCGAAGGGGACAACGTGCCGTACGCGAAGAAGGCGCGCATCTTCTGCAAAATCACAAAGTCCAGCACACCGTCCATGCGACCAACGTAAGAACGCATCAGCGCGGGCGTGTGCACCACTTCGCCGAACAGCGCGCTATCCGACCGCGCCGCGCGCGTTGCCTGTCGAAACTCGGACCAAAACACATGGGAGGGACCGTTCGCATAATCCAGGCGAAAGCCGTCTACCCCGCGCTTGAGCCAGAACACAGCGTGGTCAATAAGGTAATTACGGGCGCCTGGATCGTCCACGTTGAATTGGGGCATGGTACGTACACCGAAAAAAGTGCGGTATTGATGGGGCCAATCCTCAAATGTAAACCACGAACTCGTGGGCGCGTTCCGATTTTGTTGTGCGGCCACAAACGCGGGGTGACGGTCGGAGCAATGGTTGGCTACATAGTCGAGAATGACCCGAATGCCCCGCCGATGTGCCTCCGCCACCAGCGCGTCAAAATCAGCGAGCGTGCCCAACCGCGGGTCAACGTCCCCGTAGTCGGTGGCATCATAACGGTGATATGTGGGGCTAGGGAAGATGGGCGTCAACCAGAGAGCGGTCACCCCCAGGCGGGCCAGGTAATCCAGCCGTGACGTAATGCCCCGCAACGTGCCGCCCATGAAGTCGTGTTGAGGATCGGCCGAGCGGTCAAAGTCCCTACCCGGCTCGGGCGCAAACCGATCGGGGAAAATCTGATAAATCACCGCGGAGCGCAACCATTCGGCCACGGACTCCTCATCCACCCCGTAGCCGAACACCCGCAGCCGCTTCCCGTCCTGGATAAAGCGGCTAAACGAGGTAGCACTGTGCCACGCCTCCACAGTGTAGCGCACCACAGTGCCCCCTGGTTGTCCGGGAATCTGGCCACGCCAGACCGTCCGATACCCCCACAGGAGCGTATCCCATTCCACGGCCACGTGCTGCAGGGGCACAGCCGTCCCAGACCGCGGGTGACCCCGATGCCCATAAGGGATAATGTCCTCCGTGGTGTAATACACTGTTACCCGGTTCGCGGGCACATCAGGACCCAGGGTTACGGTAAGAGTCACCTCCTGGTGGGGGTGAGGATCGGGCGGGGACACATAAGGGAAGTGGTGGATGCCCGCCCGCGCCTCGCGTTCGAACGCGAGGCGCTGTTCCTCCGTGTGCAGAGTACCGAAGATAAAGTCCTGACTCATCCCTTGACGGCTCCGCGCGTCAGTCCGCCGATGATCCAGTCCTGGGCGATGAGATAGAGCACCATGATGGGGATGGCGCCGATGAGCGCGCCCGCGGCAAAAATCCCCCACTTTTGGGTGTACTGTCCCTCAATGAGTTGCCAGAGTCCCACGGCCAACGTGAAATTCTCCTTGCTCCGCAGGAGCACGCTGGCCAGAAGCACCTCTGAGTACGTGCCGATAAAGGTGAGCACTCCCACCACCGCGAGGATGGGACGGACAAGGGGAAAAATAATGCGCCAGAACACCTGCCAGTCCGACGCGCCGTCAATGCGTGCGGACTCGTCCAGGTCGCGTGGGACCGCGTCGAAAAACCCCTTCATCAGCCAGGTATTGATGCCCAGCGCGCCGCCCAGGTACACCAGAATCAACCCGCCGTGGGTGTTCAATCCCAGGGAGGGAATGTAGTTCTTAATCTGCTGCAGCAGGAGGAAAATGGCCACCATAGCCAGGAAGTTCGGGAACACCTGCACCAGGAGGATGGTGAGCAGCAGGCTTCTCCGCCCACGAAAGTGGAAGCGGGAAAACGCGTACGCGGCCAACGCGCTGATGAGCACGGCCAGAATCGAGGTAATCAGGGAAATCTTGATGGAATTCAGCATCCAGCGGGGGAAGGGCTGCAAGGGATTGTTCAGCAACGCGCGGTAATTCTCCAGGGACGCGTTGGGTGGGATAAGCCGCTGTTGGGCCAGAGAGTTGCGCGGGTCAAAGGACGCGGACGCAATCCACAACACGGGAAAGACCGCGTACAGAATAGCGAGCACGGAAACCAGCACCCGCCCCAGGGTGATGAGTTGCCGTTGACGCCGCTTGGAGGCCAGAAACCCACCCATATTCCTAGACATTTTCCGAGATCTCCTCCCACATGCGGGTATAACGGAACTGGAAGTACGTAATGGTCGCTACGATCAGGAAGATAATAATGGTGATCGCGGACGCGTAGCCGTAATCGCCCCCGCCGCCGCTGGCAAACGCCAGGCGATACGTGTAGGTGACCAGGATGTCCGTGTGCCCCACGGGAGTAGGCGTGCCCGGCATGGGCGGCCCTCCACGGTTGAAGAGATAAATCACGTTCCAGTTATTGAAGTTAAAGGCAAAGGAGGAGATGAGCAGGGGCCCCACAGAGATGAGCAACAGGGGCAGAGTAATCTGTCGAAACCGCTGCCACAAACCCGCGCCGTCAATCTCCGCGGCCTCGTACAGGTCATCGGGGATGGCCTGGAGCGCGCCCGTGGAAATAAGCATCATGTACGGGTATCCTAGCCACAAGTTCACCAGGAGCACACCAATTTTCGCCCAGGTGGGACTGGAGAACCACGGCGGAGCCCAGCCAATGAGTTTCTCCAGGGTGGTGTTGATGACGCCGATGTGTGGGTTCATCAGTCCCCGCCAGACCAGGATGCTGATGAAACTGGGCACAGTGTAAGGCACAATAAGGAGGGACCGGATGATCTTGCGTCCCCGAATGTGCGGATCGTTGTACACCAGGGCCAGGAAGAGCCCCAAAGCAAAAGTCGTGAACACTGTGCCCGCGGCAAAAAGAATGGTCCACAAGAACACCCTCAGGAAGGGCCCCCGCAGCGCGGGGCTACGGAACAAGCGTCGGAAGTTCGCCACCCCAATAAATACCTGATACCCTGGCGTCAACTCCTCCCCATCCGGCGCGACAAAACTCCCCCGACGGTCGTCAGCCCGATACACTTTGCCCGTCTTGCGGTCCACAATGGCATCCTGTTGGGGGTCATACACATAGCGCGGTTGCAGAGCCGCGGCCTCGTCCAGGGAGCGGATTTTCAGCACCTGGGGCGGGGCCCCGAACTCCAACTTCTCCAGGTCTGGAAGGTAGCGAATTACCCGAATACGGTCCAGGCGCTGGAGGGCACCAATATGGGTGGGCGTTCCCTGGTCGTCGGCCGGGCCGATATCCCCCTGGCCAGGGACGGCCGGTTGGACAGGACGTCCGGGATAGGCCACAAACGTCTTTCCCTCGGGAGAGACCAACCACAGTGCGTACTGTCCATCCTCGGATCGGTACGCGGTCCACTTGTAACTTTCTCCGCCCTCGGGCAGGTAGAGTTGTTGGCCCAGCACCTGGATGACCTGCTGTTTGGTCAGGAGGTGGCCGTCGCTGTAGTTGGTGAACGCGGTGTACACCGTGAACAGCAGGGGATAGACCACCATCAAGATCATCAACGCCAACCCCGGGGACATCCAGCGCAAGGGGTAGTACTCCTCGCGCAGGAAAATGAGATTGATGCCCAGGGTAATAATGACCAGTAGGACCACCAGGTACCACACCCGGTCGTGGATCATTTGGGGCAGAAGCCACACCGCGAACGCGTCAATTACCGCAAGCCCCAGGAGGCGGAAGAGGATGGCGGAAAGTGAATACGTAAACCCTCGATGCGGTCGCGTTCCCTGTTGCATAGCGCCCTTTCCGTGAAGGGTGTTCCGTGGTCATGGCCCTAGGACCATGACCACGGATGTATTCTACGCGTTACTGGCCACCTGCAATGGCCTGACGGATTTGTTCAGCCGCGTTCTTAAACGCGGTCTCGGGATCCTCCTGTTGCTGGAAGATGAGGGTAATTGCGTTGCCCCACGCTTCCCACACCTTGGACATTTCAGGAATAGCGGGCATGGGGTCCGCGTTCTTTCCGGCCAGGCCAAAGGCCGCGATGTCCGGATCATCTATCTTCTCCCGCACAGGCAGGAACGCGGACGGTCGCGGGTCCGCGTTGAAGAGTTTCCACATGTTCTCCTCCGTGGCCACGAACTCGGTGAGGAACGTCTGGGCCAGGAGTTTGTTCTCGCTGAACGCGCTGATCATGAACCCGTGCACACCGGAGAAGGGATGCCCGTCCGCGGTCTCGTCAGGAATCTCCGCTATCTTGTAATGGACACCCGACTCGCGAATGCGCTTGAGAGCCCACGGGCCAGTAATGATCATGGCCGCGTCACCTTGCTCGAACATAGTATGCGCGGTATCCCAGTCCACGTCAGGTTTCAGATGCCCTTCCTTCACCATCATGTCCAACCACTTGGCCGCGGCAATGGATCCCGGACTGTCGATTCCCAGGTCTTTGGGATTGTAATTGCCGTCCTTGTCCTTGCCGAACACGTAGCCGCCAAACGCGGTCATAATGGGATAGAAGTGATAGGGATCCCCTTGGTGAAGCACATATCCCTGCTTCACCTTGCCCGCCTTCTCCAGTTCAGCGGCGATCTTGGTCACCTCAGACCAGGTCTTGGGCGCTTCGGGGACCAGGTCCGGGTTGTAGAAGAAGGCCACGTTCTCGGTCAGGTACGGCATACCGTACAACTGGCTGTTGTAGGTGAACGCCTGCAACGCGGAGGGGAGGAACTTATCCTTCTTCGCGCCCAGGTCCACAGGCGCGAGGAGCCCGTTCACCACCAATTCGCCGAGCCAGTCATGCGCGCCAATGATGATATCCGGGCCCTCTCCTGCAGGCGCAGCCACCTTGAACTGATCCCGAATATCACCAAAGCCAACCTGCTGAACCTCGACTTCAACGCCGTACTTCTCAGTGAACGCCTTAGCAATCTCTTCCATAATGGGTGCCCGGTTCTCATCCGCCCAGATGACTAACTTGGCAGCAGGCGGTTGCGGTGTAGGCGTGGGCGGGATAGGCGTCGGTGTGGGTGGCTTCGGTGTCGGTGTAGGTGGCTTAGGAGTGGGCGTCGGTGGAATCGGGGTGGGTGTTGGCGTGGCCTTCGCACACGCGCCCATCAACAAACTGGCAATCAACAGGACCACAAATAGAGTCCATAGGCTTCGTTGCTTCATCATTCTTCCTCCTCCATTGAGGGTTTGCAAGGTTGGAAATGGCCGGATACGACATTGCACCCGGGAAACAGGATGGATGTCCTCTGCCGCCACCTCCTTTCTAAGTGAGCACACCCAAACGTTCAATTATCAAATGGTATTATATCATACCCTATTAGAAGGATTACGGCCAAAAACGATTTTGTAGAAGCCTTTTTGCTGAAAAGTCCTACGAGGGAAAAGAGGAACATAAAGGGAAACCACTACTTTAAAGCCAGAGAGACTGTGCTTCCTGAACAGGTCCTTGGTGCCCAGGAAGCACAGGTCACCCCGCCTTACTCTGCCCGTCTTACCACCACAGGATGATAGATGTGTTCGCTCAGGATGTAGAGCCCAAAGTTCTTCTCCACGACAACATTTGCCCCCACCTGCACATCCACCACTGTCTGGGTGGTGGGATAGTCCCCGCCCTGCGCGAAGAGGGTGAGGAGATACGTCCCCGGGGAAACCCCATCAAAGCGGTAAAACCCATCCGCGTCGGTTATCGCCTCCCGCTCCCTAAGGGATTGGGTGGACGAGACAGGGGCCAAGCGCAGATGACGATCCGGCAGTCCAGGTTCTCCCTGTTCCAACTGCCCATCTCGGTTCATGTCATTCCACACGTGTCCCTCCACCACGCCAGTCGAAGGTGTGGGCGTGGGTGTAAACGTGGGGGTTGATGTAGGCGTCCAGGTGGGTGTCGCGGTGGGCGTAGGTGTGGGCAAAGGCACCAGCCCGAAGTGAAGATACGGCCACCTATAACACGGGTAAGGGATGATGACATCGTACACTGCAATACCGGAGGTGCGGTACCCCGAAGGGGGGTCCACCATCACCGTATATTGTCCTACAGGAAGGCCACCCGCTGCCCACCATCCATTCTCGTTGCTCTGCACTGCACGGGAAACAGGCCCCTCAACGTGAACCGTGACACTCGCCACACCTTGCTCCTGGCCATATTGATAATGTCCGTCCTCGTTCGCGTCCAAGTACACTTGACCACTGATGGACGTCCAACACCCAGCCTCAGGAGTGGGAGTGGCTGTAGGTGTGGGGGTATTCGTCGGCGTCAGTGTGGGGGTATGGGTGAGGGTGGGTGTGGCCGTGTCCTCCGGTGTGGGTGTGTCGGTAGGTGTAAGCGTGGGTGTGGATGTCGGTGTATTTGTGGGCGTCGACGTGGGTTGGGGAGTCGGTGTGTCTGTAGGGGTCTGGGTGGGAGTGGGGGATGCCGCGACCACGCTGAGAATGACAGAGCCATATGTCACTTGCCACTCCCTGCCACCAGAGAGGGCGGGAAGTTGGGTTGTGCTGAACGTGCCGCTGCTGCTGCCATCCACGACGAGGAAACTGTCCCCCAATTGGGGGTCGAATCCATTGATCAGAGTCACGTCAAGAGTCCCGTCCAGGGACGCGTTGTCGCCGACCACCAGTTGATCAAACTCCGTACCCGCGGTTGTGCCCCCGATTTCCACGGCCAAAATCCCCCCACTACCTTGAGTATAACTCCCCGAGATCGTCAGGATGCCCGGAGAGAGCCCGGGCTGCACAATGCCTCCTGTGTTGGACACGCTGCCGTTGACCGTGCCCGTCCCTTCCAACGTTCCCCCTTGAATGCTCATGGAGTTAGACGTCTGGAAGTTTCCACCATTAAGCCAGGCTGTGCCAGCCGTTTGCACATAGTTGCCCTGGAAGTGCAAGACGCCGGTCCGAACCTCTACGATTCCCGTGTTGTTCACATCCATGCCAATGTAACTGGTGTTGGTGCCGCCATTCTTAAGCAGAGTGCCCGCGTTGTTGAAGTGAGTTGTGGCCCCGACAGTGTAGTTTATGTCCGCGTCCGACTGGAACTCGAACGTGGCATTCTGTTCATTGTTGATCGCGGCACCATTGCTGACGTTGATGTTGCCTGTACCGGTCACCTGGATAGTGCCGTTGTTGGTTATGCTGCGAGTATCCAACACGCGAACATCAGTGCCAGCGATGGTCATGGTGTGGTTGATGGTGAGTGGTCCCGTCCCCTGAATAGCCGCGTGGCCCCACTCAACAGGACCATCAAAAGTAAAGGGGCCGTCACCGGAGAGGATAGGAGATGGATACCCACCGTTAAGGGTAAATGTCGTAAAGGTACCGAATGTGGCGCCCACGCCCGTGGCGCTGACTTCGCCACCAGAGACGTTGACCGTACCGTTGCCTGTGAAGTTCGTGCCGTTGAAGGAGTGAGTTCCACCATTGAACTGAAGGGTGGTTCCGGCCGCGACATCAAAATCACCTGTCTGCGTCCCCCCACCCTTTAGTTCCAGGGTGCCGCTGGTGACGTTGACCTGCCCCGCGTTGTTGACAGCCATCGACACGTAACTGGTTCCTGCGCCCGCGCTCTTAGTAAGGGTCCCCATGTTGTTGAAAGTGGTCGTGGATCCACTGGTGTGATTGATATCCGCGTCAGTCTGGAAGTCAAAGGTCGCGCCCGCCAAGTTAGCGATAGTGGCGCCGTTACTGACGTTCATGTTCCCCGTGCCTGTGAAGCGCATGGTGCCCTGATTGGTGATGGTGCGGGCGTCCAGGGTTTTAACGTCGCTGTTCGAGATGGTCATGGTGCCGTTGTTGGTGAACGCGCCCGTTCCCTCAATGACCGCGTGGCCCCAGTCGGAAGGGCCGTTCAGGGTGAAGGGGCCATCACCGCCCAGGACGGGAGAAGGATAACCTCCCGAGAGGACCATCGTTGTTTCATTACTGACAGTTGCCCCTATGCCCGTGGTGTCCACCTCTCCGTCCGAGATCTTCACAGTGCCGCCGCCGGTGAAACTGACTCCGTTGAGGGAATGCGTCCCGCCGCCAAACTGCAGGGTACACCCCGCGGCCGCGTCAAAGTCACCAGTATGCGTACCTCCGCCTTTCAGATTCAGGGTGCCACTGGTGACACTGACCTGGCCTTCGTTGTTGACGACCATGCTGATATAGGAGGTATCAGTGCCGCCACTCTTGGACAGGAAGCCCATATTATTGAAGGTCGTGGTTGCTCCTCCTACATCATTAATATCCGCGTCGCTCTGAAACTCGAAGATGGCGTCGCCGCCGTTGGTGATGACAGCACCGTTGGAAACATTGAGGTTGCCGCTGCCAGAGACCTGGATAACCCCGTTATTGGTGATACTGCGAGTGTCCAAGGTCTTGACGTTATTCCCGGAAATCTCCAGGGTATTGTTGTTGACGAGACCTCCCGTACCCTCAAGCGTACCCCTGCTCCAGGTGAACGTACCCTCGTTGGTCAGAATACCCGTACCATTCAGAGTACCGCCGGAGACATTCATCACGCCACGTGAACCAATGGTCCCCGCGGCGTTCAGGGTGAAGGTGTGACTGCTGATGTTCAGCGTTTGCGTGCCACTGGTCCCACCCAGGGTAAAGGATTGGACTGTGGCGTCTACATCCAGGGTAACCACGTAATCCCCGTTCGCGTCGATAACCACATCATCTCCTGCTCCGGGCACCGTGCCTGTATCCCACATGGTGGGATCACTCCAGTTGCCACTGGTAGCCCCTTTCCAGTGAACAGTGGCCTGGATTCCTTGAGGGACAGGTCCACCTGGAAACGCAGGTTCAGACGCCAAGGCCGCGATGGGTTGGGCCATGGCCGTGCTCGGAATGAGGAGTAACACCAGGAAGATGAACCAGGTACTAATGATAAAAAATGCCATTCGAGTCCGCATGAGTAACTCCTCTCGTTTAATGTGCATTCCACCACATGGGGAAGAAAGACTTGAACTTCGGGGAGGAATAGGACTGGCGGGCGGTTTGGACGCGCAGGGGGTGTTGGACTCGCGCCGCGTAGATTGCACCGACATTGGGTTGCCCGGGGGATAAGACAAAGTAGTACACGTAAAAATCCAGGTGCGCGCTGCAATTCCGTACCCGGAAGCCGCCATCTGCGTAGGTGCGATGGTCCCCCGTGTCCGAGTACACGTAATCGCCATTATCCTGATAGTATGTTTCCTGCGTCCCCCCCAGCATGGCAATGTCCACTACCTGTACCAAACTCCCTAGAGTGGGATGGCTGATCTGCTGCCACGCGCTGAACGGGGTCACGGTCACGGAATCTTCCTCCCCGTCAACGGGGACGCCATCCCTGGTATTCGCGTCGTAATAAGTCGCGCCTATCATAGCCTCGGTCATGTCCACGGAATAGCGAAACTCGTCCAATTGGCTCCAGGTCTCTACTGGGTAGGTGACATGTTGTAAGAACATGGACCGATAACCGATAAAGGTGATAAGGGTGCGGGTATCGTCCCCCCTGTAGTCCGTGAACTGAACAATGGTGCGAATAGGGCCATCCTGAGTGAGCACCCAGTCACTGTCCGCGCCAAAGGTGTCCAGGGTGTCCTCTGTCTTGCTGAAGAAACCTACCCGTGCCCGCACCTTAGTGCGGTCCAACACATCTTCCTCACGGTCGCCCAGCGTCAGTGCATCCGCGATGATCTTGTGGGGCTTCAAGGTTAAGTGATAGTGATGGCTGCTGGCCGTATAATCCGCGTAGGCCACGTCGTCTCGGGTGTGGGTGACGGTGAGGGTGGCAGAACGATAGAGATAGACCCAGCACGTCTCCTGGGCACTCAAGGGATCGGTAACCTGGATCTCATAACGGATATGGGTCCGCGCGTCGCCATCCTCGAGCCAGGCGTCCTCCTGAGCCCGCTCGCCGCAGTCGCCCGACCAGAAAGCCAGTTCATCATTGGCGTCGAGCCTGCCATCCTCGGCCGAGACATATCGGTCGGAGTCATCCTGTTCGTCGAACTGCCAGGGAATCTGTCGCCACCCTTCGCCCTCGTGGAAAGCGTAGAGGAATAAATCGTCCAGGGACACTCCTGTCCACGCGGCCAACCTGTCTCCCGAGAGGATGACCGGCTCCTCATCACGGGTCCATCTCGCGGGCGCCGCGCCCGCCTGTCCAACCACCAACCCCAGGATCAGGAACGCGACGATCAGCGCCAGGCTTGCGCGTGGGCGAATGAGAAAACGTGTAATCAGTTTCATCAACGGACTCCTTGTGATAGGTAAGGTGTGGTGCATGAAATTTCATCTCAACACCATGGGCAGGTACACGCTCCGGCCCGCTTCCACCCGGAAAGAGGTGGTCATTTTCTGCCGAGGGTGGGCCACAGATTGCACTGTGAGGGTGATAACATCCACCGCGCCCTGGGAGACATTTGCGGGAATGGTGATGGTCAGGGGCAGGGAAGCCCACACGTCCCCTTCGATGGTGAGGGTCTGGGGCATGGACGGGAGCACTGACCAGGGGCGAGAGGCGTTGAGGGAGATACGCAGGGTGTCGCTCATCACCGCCAGGTTGTTCAGGTAGAGGGTGTTGAACGTCTTTCCGCCAACCGCGCCTACCACCTTATCCCGCTCTGGCGCTGCCACCACCGCCACCGGCTCCGTGAGCCAGTTGGCCGCGTCCACCGTGCCGGTGATGGCCGCGCCCGGGCCCGCCGCGTCGCCCCACCAGTTCTCCTGCGCGTCCACTGTCACTGACGCGTCCTGATTGTTCAGAGCGTAGCCGTCGTTGTCCTGGATGTTGTTGCGCCGCAGTTGGGGGTCCGCCCCCTGGGAGGTGCGCACCCCGTCCGAACCGTTGTCCGCGATCTTGTTCGATTCCACCTGGATGGACGCGCTGTTGTCCACCCACAGGCCCAGGCCCATACCCGAGGCGGGGCTCGCGGTTCTGGCCAGGCCTTGGGAGGATGTGCAGCGATTGCGGGCCACCACATTGTCGTGCACCTCAAAGCCCATGGTCATGTTTTCCAGCCGGACACCCCCGCAGTTCTCCACAATGTGGTTGTGACTGATATCGCCATCCACACAGTAATTGATGTAGATGCCATATCCCTGATTTTCGCGGATCTCGGCGTCTGTGATGGTCACACCCAGCACATCCCTGAACACCAGACCATTGGCATTGAGACGAATGGTGTTCTTCTGGAAGGAGAGTCGGAGGGAATTCTCGACATGGACGCCATCCTCGGTGTGCGAGCCAATGACGTCACCACGAAAAGTGTAGTTCTCCACTTGCGTCAGGTTGATACCGTACTGTTGATTGTATTCGATCCGGTTGTCTGAGAAATGAACATCATCGATCTTGCTGATGTCGACGCCATTCTGGTGATTCCTGCGAATAATGTTGCTCGAAATCCTTCCCCCCGTGTGTTGGCTATGCGGGACATCGAACTTTTCCCCCGCCACCTCCAGGCGGATGCCATGGCCTGCGTTATCTTCGATGGTGTTTCTCTCGATAAAATCTGTAAAATCGGTTGCGTTTACGCGGTTCATCCTGTGGTAGAAACCATGACCCTGATTATCGTGCACCTGATTGTCCCACATCTTGATAAACGGGTATGGAAGGAGATCCCCGTTCTTATCCTCATCCTGTGTGTTGTCGATGAAGATGCCATGACCGCCATTGCTATAGATTTCGTTACTCTCAATGGTTCCCTTTACAGCGTACAGCATGAGCCCTTCCTTGCCGTTCTGCCAGATAGCATTGTCTTGGATGAGGTAGGATATCGTGGGGCCAAGGTACACACCGCTGCCATCGTTGCCGGTAATAAGGTTTGATGTCAACTGGAGATGGGAATAGTTCTCCATGTGAACCCCATCCTCGCTGTTCATCCGAATCTCGCTATTTTCGATATGCGTCTGACTACGTGAACTGGCCCACTTATTATCTTCCTGCATGAACACCCCAAACCGGTTCAGGATGATACGGCAGTTCTGGATGGAGACAGTGGTACTGCGATATTCCCCCCCGATCTTCACTCCGGCTGACTGGGTGGCTTGCCGAATGACTAGGTCCTTGAGTGTGGTGACGCCCTTTTTTCCGTAGTAATACGGGGGGAACGCGTTCTCGAAGAAGACCGGCTTGCGAGGATTCGCGGCCTGAACAATGGCCCGGTGTTCGGGGTACAGGGACTGCACAGTTATTTCCTTGGTGATGACCACATTCTCGGTAAAGGTCCACGGACACAAGGCCACGTGACTATAGGGGGGAACATCGTCCACCGCATCCTGGATATGATCATAGCCCTTCCACGGATCTTGATCGATATCCCACACATCCGCGATGGTGATGGCCGGATCGCTGAGAGCCATCTCGGCAGGCAAGATCATATAGGCTTCCAATGGCGGATCCACCGGCTCCGCCGTGACCCACGCCCCCTTCACTCCGATGCCAAAGGTGCGAGCCTTTTCGTGTTCGAGAGGGGCCGGAAAATCGTACTCCACCCGCAGCGTCACGCTCTGGCCCTTGGGAATGTACAGGTTCACCGAGAAATTGAGGGTGCCATCGTCCTGAAGAAAACTTGATCTCGCGAGGATAGCGCTGCCGCGATATAGCAACACTTGGATGACATCCGTCGCATCGTCGCCCGTACCCCAGGCCTTGATCTTGATGCCCGTGACCCGCCAATCCGCCACCTCATCCGCGGTCAACGTCATCTGCGCCACAGTCAGCGACGAGTCCTCGACATCGGAGATGCACGAGTGTTCGTTGTTGCCCGTTACCCCAATGTTGAGAATGGGATAAGGATCGTAATGGGCCACAGCTTCGGCGCACGTGGGCGGCGGCTCGGTTAGCCTCACCCGAGTCTTTGGATTCGTTCCCCGGGCCGCGCCCGACCACTCACGGAAGATCCAGTTCTTGCACACATTGCCCGCGTTGGGCCCACCGGGCGACGCTTCCAAACGTATTATGGTGCGGCATGTCTCCTTAGCCTGGGGAGGTGTAACCACACACCCACCATCAGCCGCTTCAGTAGGCTCCACCCTCGTCCGAAGGCAACACATGCGCTTTTTCGGTTTGAGGCGCAGCGTCAAATAGCCGCCACCGCCACCTTCGTTGTTGATGAGAACACTGCCGCTGCTGCCACTCACCGAGCTCACACCGCTGGGCCCCACCTCCGCCGGTGTGCGGGCCACACCTGTGCTGCGTGAGGACGCGCCCTTGCGGGAGACGGTCATCGCGTTCAGTTGGGAGCCATCTGTGGGGCTGGCCACGCCCAGGGCGCCCGCCCCCATCGGGCCAAACTCAGCCACGATCCAGCCCTGGCCATACAGCGAAGGGTGCCCGTAGTACATGAAATCGGGCACTGAACCCGCCGCGGCCACCTCCTGCTCGGGGAGGCGCACCTGCTGCACCTGCACCTGTC
>CAYOAZ010000092.1:0-92952 GCA_964402285.1 uncultured Anaerolineae bacterium
CTTGGGAATGCGGGCCCCCAACGCTGCAAACTTCTGCGGCTCGCGCAGGAATTCCACCACCTCTTGCAGTTCCTGCTTGGCCTCCTCGGCCCCGGCCACATCGTCAAAGGTCACCGTGGGCTTGTCCCCCATGTACAAACGCGCCCGACTTTTGCCAAAGGACATTGCCTGGCTGTTGCTCCCCTGGGCCTGGCGAAGGAGGAAGAAGAAGAGCACACCAATGATCAGAACGGGCAGGATGTTGGTGAGAATGACCAGCCAGTTCCCAAATTGGCTGGGAGTTTCCACGTATATCTTAACCGAACGCAATTGCTCTACAGTCACCCCGTAGGCTCGCAACTGAGAAATAAGATCCTGCCCCGGCTCTTTGCGCGAGGTGACCTCCTGGGATTGATCGTTTAGACGCACCCGAAGTGTATCGCCGTTAACGGTGATAGACTTGACCTTCCCCTCTTGTATCCAACGCGCGACCTCGCTGATATCCACAGTACGGGCGTTGGGTGTGGAGGGGAACATGTTCAAAAAGATGGCCACAGCAGCCACAGCGATGAGCAGATAGACAAATCCGTTCCTGCTCCACTTACTTCGTTCGTTCACGCGTTCCTGCTCCTATCTCCGCTACCTTAAATTTTCTTGCCAATATAAGGGAGTGTGTGAACAAGAGACCGTTTGGCCGCTCTTCCCTTAAAGGTATTTTACGCCAACCTGGCCATCTTGCCTAATCCTTAAATGGACTTCCACACTCGAGCCATGCTATCTCCGTACACGCTTAAATCCCACTCACACAACCAGCCAAAGGGAGTAATGTGAACCTCATACCCTGTGTTGCGCAAGCGCTCGGCCAAGGCCTGGAAAAAAGCCCACGCATCCTCAGGAGACGCGCTCTCTCCGCCCAGGTGAGTGAACGAGTGGAGCACTATTGTACGCATTCCGCGCTTGTTTGCTACCCATTTCAGGTGTTTCAACGTTTGTCGGAACACTGAACGGTAGCGATCTTCGCTCACATCCTTCCCTTCAACATGTACGAAGGCCACGACCGCATCGGATGCTTCCCCGGCCTGGGCGGGCTGGGCCTCGGGCAAAGAGGGCTCATAGGGAACCCATTGAAACCGTTTGGCCTGAAAGGTCAGAATTTTCATGGCGAGGACTCCTCCTTGGTAGGATACGCCAGGCGCAACGCACGTTCCGTGCTCATTGTGTACACACGGGATAGCACCTCTTCCACGATTTGAGCGGATTGGGGATGGGGATACGGGCCTAATCGCAAAAGCATGGCCTGAGACACCGGAGGAGATTCCACTCGGATGTGTAACCCCGACAGCCGATCCGGATCCCCCCAAAACTCGGCCATTTCTTGAACCAGGGACGAATGTTCTTCCTGTGCGGCTTCTGGCTTTGCAGCCTCCAGCGCGTGACGGGACTGCAGGGCATCCATAACCTGTTCCCGACTCCGCCCCCTGAGGAGGAACAGGAGGAAGGGGTCATAATCAAACATCTCACCTAACACATAGTACGTAGCAGCAATGTGCTTGCACGGTCTGACCCAATCCGGACAGGAACAGAACATAGAAATTTCCTCATCCTCCGAAGGGAAGAGGTGTACACCCGCCGACTCGAACGCTTCCTCAATGTTCTCGGGCATTTCCCCGGAAAGTAACTTCGCCGCGAACACAGCCCGCGAAGCCATCGCGTCCAACACCCGTTCCCATTCCTCATCACTGAGCATAGGGATGGAAATCTCCACCCAGTAAGGGTGAAGGTGGCTTCCCTGCACTTCAGCAACCACCTGTCCAGGATGAATCTGGACATTGAGCACCCGCTTATTGCGCGCGTACGAACGGCCTCTCTGCAGGCGATTTTGCCATCCCCGTTGCTCCAGAGTCTGTATCCACCGTTTTGCCCACCACGTTTTGCCAAAGACTTTTCGCGCCATCCCCAACCTCCATCACATAACCATCTCTGCCCGCAAGCGGAACAGTTCACGCAATTCCTCGGTGGACAGTTCAGTAATCCACTCCTCGCCAGCGGCTACCACTCGCTGAGCCAGGTCCTTCTTCCGTTCCATAAGTTCATCAATGTGTTCTTCCACCGTTCCCACACTGATGAACTTATGAACCTCCACGGTTCTCGTCTGCCCAATGCGGTACGCCCGATCTGTAGCCTGGTCCTCCACCGCGGGATTCCACCACCGGTCAAAGTGGAACACATGGGTCGCAGCAGTCAAGTTCAGCCCTGTGCCCCCTGCACGCAAGGACAGGAGGAATATGGGCGGACCGGAAGGGGATTGGAACGCGTCAATGAGCCGTTGGCGAGCCCGTTGCGGGATCCCCCCGTGCAAGAAGAGGACTTCCACCCCCAGCACCTCGGAGAGGTAACGTTCCAACAGGGCGCCCATTTGGCGGAACTGGGTGAACACCAGGGCCTTATCCCCTTCCTCCAGAATAACTTGCAACATGTCTGCCAGCCGGCTCAATTTACCAGACCGGCCAGCCAACCGAGCCACCCCAGGCTCCTCGCCAAGGAATTGGGCTGGATGATTGCAAATCTGCTTCAACTTAGTCAACGTGCTGAGCACCAATCCCCGCCGTTCCATCCCCGATGCCCGCTCAATATGGCTCAACGCGGATTCGACAACCGCCTGGTACAGGGTGACCTGTTCTTCGGTCAGGGGGACGTACACCTTCATCTCCAACTTGGACGGCAGATCCCGGACAATTTCAGGGTCAGTCTTAAGCCGACGGAGGATAAACGGGCCAACAAGGCGACGTAGTCGACGTGTGTGTTCCTCACTGCGCCACCGCTCTATGGGGAGGACAAACTCCCGTCGAAACGCGCGTTGTGATCCCAAATACCCGGGATTGAGGAAGGCAAAAATGGACCACAGTTCCATGAGCCGATTTTCAATAGGGGTTCCCGTCAAGGCAATGCGGAACTCCGCTTGCAATTTCCGGGCAGCCCGAGCCGTCTTGGTTTGCGGGTTCTTGATGTTCTGGGCTTCATCGAGAACAACATTAGCCCATTGGACACGTTGTAGGAATTCGATATCCCGCTGCATTACCGCGTAACTGGTAATTACAACATCGTAATCCTCAACGGCTTGCACGAATTCTTCCCCACGGCGTCGCTGTGGGCCGTGGTGAATCATCACCCGCAAGGAGGGAGCGAAGTGCTCCAACTCCCGCTTCCAGTTCACCACCACCGACGTAGGGCACACCACCAGGGACGGTCGTCGCGTCTGACCTTGTTCCCGCACGTGGAGGAAGAGGGCAATGGTTTGTGGCGTTTTCCCCAGCCCCATGTCATCAGCCAGACACGCGCCCAATCCCCACCGGCGAAGGAATGCCATCCAGGAAAATCCGCGCACCTGGTAAGGACGCAACTGGCCCTGGAACGATTGAGGTTGGGGAATCAGTTGGAACTGGGCTGATTCCAGGTCGCGGAGGAGGCGACGCAGGGCCCCTGTTACCTGAATCTGGCTCACAGGGATCCCGTTGACTTCCACACTTTCCGGGGCCAACGCGACCCGCAACGCCTCTGACCAGGTAAGGGTCTGCCTGGACTGGCGACGTTCCCAAAATTGAAGGACTTGCTCAATCTGCTCCGGTTGGACTTCGACCCATTGCCCCCGGATCTTGACCAGTGGCGTTTTCAAATCCACCAGCGCGCGGAATTCCTCGGGCGAGAGGACTTGGTCTCCCAAGGCCAATTGCCAATCGAATTGAACCAGTCGCTCCATCCCCAACACGCCGGAAGATTCCACCTGCTCCGGGGAGGAGAGCACCGCGCGCGCGGACAGGCGACGCTGGCGCTTTACCCACCAGGAGGGGAGTAACACACCAATGCCGCTCTGTTCCAACACGGGAGCAGTTTGTTTGAGAAAGGTGTACGCCTCCTCCAGGGAGAGGAGGCACTGGGTAGGTTGGGCTTCCTGGAGACTGCGCTCCAAAGGAGGAAAGAGCCGCGCGGCCACTCCCAATCCCCGTAGCAACGCCTCCTGCGGTGCTTGCACATACCGGTCAAGAATCTTCAAGGACCGAGAGCGCCAAACATGTTCCGCGGGGATGAGCAAACTCGGGTCTTCTCGGGATTGGAGGAAATACCGTAACACCCAGGGCTCGTTCCGTTCCCCTTCCGGGGGGTCCAGGCGCAGACAAAACCGCACATTGCCCAGGGAGGCAGAACGCAAAACCTCCATCCATGCCCGTATGTGTTGCAGGAAGATCAGGCGTTCTTCCTCGTACACCTGAAACGCGGGGGAAGGCGCCACCAGGGAACGAAGCCATTGGACCACGGGCGTGTAAGGCCGGTCAGCCAATTCTGCCTGCAACGCCTCGGTCCAGGAACGTAGAACCCTGTCAAGCCAGATGGTGAGTACCTGAGTTAGGAGATCCCCGGCCGAAGGTTCAGACCACGTCCCTCGTGCTGGACGGGCAGCCCGACACACGGGGGGCATGGCCTCGGTGAGCGCGGAAAACTGTTGTAGAAGCGTGCCGCCATCCAACCAGGGGCGCCATTGGGATTTTAGGTGATTGCCTTCCTGTTCAACAGCAGGTACATAATGTTGGCCAGCGATAATGTTGAGCAGGAAATAAGCCACATGGGCCCAATAACGCAGGTCTGTTCCAAGAAGGATGCCTGGACGGGGCCCAATGAGATGGAGTGGGATGGCCAGGAGGACATCCAGAGCATCTTCAGGCGTCCAGGATAAGGCTGGCACCCACCACAGTCCCAGGCGATCGGGCTGCACCGGTCCCCCGGGAGCGTGCCCCAATTCCTTTGAGGGCGCGGGCGTGTGCGCGTCTGAAGGGAGTAAGATGTGAAGACGTCCCTGCTGGGCTGCGGGCAGAGGGTGGCCAGCAATTTTCTCCAGTGACCGCTGCAGGACCTCTGCGGAGGCTGCGTAGGGATGCTTGAGCGCCCTATCCGGTCGGGCTTCGGGCCGTCGCCCCCGTCGTTGTACTTCTGGGCGGTAATGTTCCCCCCAGATGTAAAATGTGTCGTTCAACCACGTTCCGTGTAAGACTAACATAACTTACTATCTACCCCTCACCGTGCTCTTCCCAATCCTCAATTTTCTCCCACTTACGCAGTCTCCAAAAGCGTAATGGGTGATCCTGACAACGATTTTCATACTCCCAATAATACGTGGATGTAAAGCCCTCTGGACTGCCGATGGGGAGTTTACGTCGGTATCGAACGCCATGCTCCGGGCAAAAACGACGGCCGCACACACTGCATTGAGGCAGGACAAAATCAAACACCCGACCGTCAAAAGCGCACGTCCGTTCCTCCACTGCGGGATCGCGCACGGCCTTTACCTGACGGCGTTGCCGGTGTTTCTCCATGCGAGCAATATCATCCAGGGTTTTCTCCACGCAACGCTCACATGCATCCGGCCCGAAAATGTGGACGTAGGGGGCAGGGATGGGTTTCAAGTGCTCGGCACAAACTGGCTGCCCACACTGGCGACAGGTTGTGACAGCGGGTTTTCCACAGATCCAACACGTCTTCGTTTCCATAGAACGTTAAGACACCAGCCCGAGTAAGGTATAGGAGCCCATCTGCACAATTCGCTCTGGAAAATCTATCACGCGTGGGGAATCTGCGTCTCTTTCCAAGACATCCCACAGTCCAGGGACAAAAGCGATCCGCGCGACCAAGATATCTCGTTCCATTGCGACCCCTTTATGGGTAGAACCGAATGCCCTGGGATGGGGGAGGTAATCCCCCATCCCCCCTTATCGTACTAAGACCGGTTCGCGCAGGGGGCGAATGAGGTGAGCGGGGAATTGAGCAGGTTGAGCCACCAGTTCGCCGTCCTTTTCCACATATTGTCGAAGTTGGGTCGGATCTGCGATGTAATCAACGAACAGGATGCCTTCCAGGTGATCGTACTCGTGCAGGATAACCCGAGCCAGGAGATCTTTCGCCCGCAAGCGAAACTCCTTGCCGTAGGGATCCTGGGCCCGCACAATGACCTCCTCGGCCCGCCACACATCCCCGTAGATGCCGGGGATGGAGAGGCATCCTTCCTCCCCCAGCACTTCTTCATGGCTCTTGCGGATAATTTTCGGGTTCACGAAGATATAAGGTTTGCCGCTCTGTGGGTTGCCCTCCTCTTCAGGAATCTCGACCACAAACAACCGTATGGATAACCCAACCTGAGGCGCGGCCAGACCAATGCCATTGGAAGCGTGCATGGTTTCCAGCATATCCTGCGCCAATTTTGCCAGTTCCGGCCCGAAGCGCTTAATCTTGCGAGCCTTTTGACGCAACACAGCACTATCTTTATCAAATACAGTGACTACTCGTAAGAGACTCATTGCTTGACCTTCCTGTCAGGCACTCTCCTGATGTGCTTACAAAAAGAGTTTGCTTTTCAAGCCGTTCTCCATGTAGTATAACGCGCATAAAGGAACACGTCAAAAGGGGTACACAACTCCATGCACGGACGACGGCTACTTGTGTTCGTGGGGATTTTTACCCTCATCCTGACAGGGTGTGGGGGGAGTCATCTATCATCGGCCACACCTACAGCCACTCCTGTGGGATGGGGATTGCCCGATGAGGAAGCGATCCGGGCGGTGCTCAACGCGGAAGCGCGTGGAGTACAAGCACAAGATATTGATCTCCTCATGTCCCTCTGGTCCGAGGAGGGGGAGGTGCGCGACGCACGCCATACACCGACGGATCCTTCTGATGACATAGTGTGGTCGGGGAAAACGGCCATCTACCAGCGGTATGTGCACCTGGTCTTTCCCGGTAACCCCAGCGTTGTGGAACACCCTGACGTGGATATCCATGTGGAAGGAAACCAGGCGGTGGTCACAAGCACCACGCGCATAGGACAAGAGGTCGCGCCAGGGGGCGACCGTTGGGAATTGCGGAAGGAAAATGGGGTGTGGAAACTGCTGAGGTTGGTGTACAACAATGAGTGAAGGAGAAAGGTATGGCACGGGATATACGACGCGGGAAAGGGGTACTGGAAATCGACGAAGCGCGATTGCGAAAAGTGTGGGAGGAACAAAAGGCTGGGAAGGGGTTGATCGGTGGAGACCCGAGACGGCGTCCCCGTTGGGTACACCCCATCCCCGAGGAACCCGCCCCGTGGTTTCGTCTGGGACAATCCTCTCCGGAACACCGGGAACGCCTGATCAAATTCCTGACAGAGGCCCCCGCGGAGATAGAGATTGGAGCGGGCAGCGGGCACTTTATTGTGGACTGGGCTCAGCGTCACCCGCGCCGCCACTTTCTCGCCTTTGAAGTGCGTTGGAAGTACGCCAACAAGATTTACCGCAAACTGATGAAGCGTGGGCTCACGAATTTGTGGGTTAGTGACGATGATGCGCGGGTGACCATTTCCGAAGTTGTTCCTGATGAGAGCATCGAAGTTTTTCACATTCTCATGCCTGATCCCTGGTGGCGTCCTAAGCATCAGGCCAAACGCATTTTTAGCCCCTGGTTTATAGACGTGCTGGCCCGTAAACTCAAGCCCGGGGGCATTATCCGATTTGAGACGGATGTGGTTGGATATCCGGAGTTCGTGGATCGTTTGGTGGCGGAACATCCACTTCTGTTACCTCACAATCCGGCCCTGGCAGAACAGTTTCAAGGGGCAACGTTAACCATACGTCAGCAATGGTGTGTGGAGCATGACATTCCCATCTTTAAGCGCTTCTACCAACGACGGGCGTCTGTTTCCCAGGATGGGGATGAGAAGGCGTGATGTTTACTATGTGGATATTTTCCATGATTTCTCTTATTGTATACGTAGTCGTCACAGTAGAGGCAGGGGATTTGTGGAAAATTGGAGGACGGGTTGTCATCTGGGGAATGGGATGACCAGATGTAGGGTTTAGAGGGGGACGGGAACGTAGATGTGGGGATGTTCTGTGGAGGAAAAGCAGATAAGTTATCCACAGAGGGTTGTGGATAACTTGGACGGTTTGTGGATAAATGAAGCGGATATTTTCCGGAAATTCCCGGAAATATGACTATGTTCTTTCTGGTGTGTGGAATATTTTGTGGTCTGGAGAAGGGGTAATGCCTACATGTAGGGAGGGAAGGGCATTAGAACGCGTTGAAGGGGGATAGTCGTTTTTTCCACAGGAACCGTGGATAATCCACAAGATGTGCAGAGGTTTTCCCGAGGTTGTTACCCATCTTATCCACGGGGATATCCACAGGGGAGGGAAAGGAGAGGATGATGCCGCCCACTATGCCCACAATTGAGGTGCCGGCCGCGTGGGCCGAAGTTCCGTGGGAAACTCTGCGCGGGGTAATGATGGTGGTGGGCGCTGTGGATACGGGCAAGACGACGTTGGTGCGTTATGTGTGGCAACGGCTCGCTCACACACGGTCGGTGGCACTGGTGGACGCGGATGTAGGGCAATCCATTCTTGGGCCTCCCACTACTCAGACGTTGCGCCTGGCATCCCCGGACGAACCGACCAGTTTTCCTCCCCGCGGCCGCTTTGCCCGCTGGTTTGTGGGGGCGGTTTCCCCAAGGGGCCATATGCTGCCCACTGTGGTCGGTGTCTTTCGCCTTGTGGACCGGGCACGGATGTGGGGGGCGGAGCGCATTTTGGTGGATACAACGGGGATGATTCACCCTTATGTGGGGGGCGTGGCTTTGAAGTGGGCGCATTTTGACTTGATACGTCCTCGGGTGGTAGTGGCCTTGCAGCGCGAGGGCGAACTGGAACCCCTTATTGGGCCGTGGCGACGCAGTCGGCGCTTTCGCTTGATAGAATTGCCCGTTTCTTCGGCTGCCCACCCCCGCAGTCGCGAGTCGCGCATTGCATGGCGACAGTACAGGTTTCGGTTGTACTTTCAGCGGGCGCGGGAGGTCTCTGTCTCGCTGAATCGGTTTCCTCTGCTGGGACAGAGTAGGTTAGGCCCTGGTCGGCTTGTCGGTTTTCTGGACCGCAGCGGGTTTCTCGTGGCATTAGGGGTGGTGCGGGAAATCTCCGAGGAGGATATGCGGGTGTGGACTCCGTTGCGCACTCTGGAACGTGTTGACGCGATTCGCGTGGGCTCGATTTTCCTGGATGAGAACTTTCGCGACTATCGGGAGCCCCGTCAACGGTCTGGCACAGGGGAAGACGAGGTTGGCAAAGGTGAGTAGGCTGAGTACAATGAACCTGCTTGGAAATGAATTGTAACGCCGGGCAAGAAAGGAGTGGTCGTGGAACTGAAGGAGTATTGGGCTATTTTGCGAAAACGAGGCTGGATTATTCTGGTCATGGCGATCTTGATGGCCGTGGCCGGTGGGGTCTTTTCCTTTTTCCAGGAGCCCATGTATCGGGCCAGCATTCAGGTGCGGGTGGAGCCGGCCCGCATTGACTGGGGTAACGTCAACGCGGTGAAGACGCTCCTGCGTTCCTACCAGGTGCTTATCCACAGCGCGGATATCGCTCAGAAGGTGATCGACCGGGCTCAACTGGACATGGAACCGGACCAGTTGTTGGCTCACATGAAAGTGGATCCCGATGAGTCGAACTTTACTATCCGCATAGATGTGGAAAACCGGGATCCTGAAGTGGCCCGCATTATCGCGGAGACGACCGCTGAGGTGTTCCGCATTAACCGGGAACAGTGGAATCAGAAGCAACGTCGAGAGGACCGGGTGGATGTGTCCATTCGCGAGCATGTGCGGTATGTCCCTAAAGTGCGTCCGAAGCCCAGATTGAACATGTTTGCCGGTGGAGTTCTCGGTGTGCTCCTGGGGGTGATTGTGGTGCTGTTTCTGGAGTGGATTGAATCGGACATTTTGCGCACGCCAGAGGTGGTGGAACGGACGCTGGGGTTGGAGGTTCTCGGTACTATTCCACCCGCCTGATATGGCGTTAGTGAGTTATCGGGAAGGGAGGCCCACACAATGGCGTTAAACTTGATCACGTTGACGGATCCACAGTCACCGGTCTCGGAAGCGTATCGCTCCTTGCGGACGAATTTGGAGTTTGCTGGCCAAAATGGGGCCGTTCACACGGTGTTGTTCACTTCGCCCAGCAGGGAGGAGGATACAGCAACCACGGTCGCGAACCTGGCTGTTACCGTGGCCCAAACGGAACGAACGGTGTTAGTGGTGGATGCCGATTTGCGCCATCCCCGCCTGCATGAGATCTTTCAGGTCAGTAACGAGCGCGGGTTGACGAATATGGTGAAATCCGAGGATCCGTTCGCGTCTCCGCCTTTCTATAAGACGGAGGTACCCGGTTTGTACGTGCTCCCCGCGGGAGAGAAGCCTGTGAGTCCTGCGGATATTCTGGATTCTAAGCGATTGTTAGGCATCTGGCAGGAACTTCGACAACGCTTCGATATGGTGTTGGTGAACACACCGCCGGTCCTGGCCGTCGCGGATGCTGCCATTTTGGCCCCGCGCATGGATGGCGTGTTGATTGTGTTGCGGGCAGGACACACTAAACGCCAGCACGCGATCGCGGCTAAGGAGCGCTTGGAACGGGTAAAAGCTCATGTGCTCGGTGTTGTGTTGTTGGACGCTCCCTACGACAAGGGGGTCGGGGGATACTAAATAATCGGTGGAATACGGCAGGGAGGCACTCGTATGAAGGGTTTGGTTTTAAGTGGTGGCAAGGGTACTCGCTTGTACCCGCTGACGTACACACGAGCCAAGCAGTTAATTCCGGTGGCCAATAAGCCGGTGCTCTTCCGCGTCATCGAATCCATTCGGGACGCGGGCATTGAGGATATCGGTATTGTGGTCGGGGACACGGCTCCCGAGATCATGGAAGCAGTGGGCGATGGCCGCCGCTGGGGTGTGCGCATTCAGTACATCCGACAGGAAGCTCCCCTGGGGTTGGCGCACGCGGTCAAAATCAGCCAGGATTATCTGGGTGATGAGCCCTTTGTCATGTTCTTAGGGGATAACGTTATTGAAGGAGGAATTTCTTCCCTGGTGGAGGAATTTTCTTCCGGGGATTATAATGCCCAAATTGTGCTCACGCCGGTCAAGGAGCCCCAGCATTATGGGGTGGCCCAGTTAGATGAGGAAGGGAACATTGTGCGCCTAGTCGAAAAGCCCCGCAATCCGCCCAGCAATCTGGCACTGGTGGGCATTTACATGTTCGACCACCACATCTTTGAAGCCGTGAACAGCATTACGCCTTCCTGGCGCGGGGAATTGGAGATCACGGACGCGATTCAATGGCTGGTTGAACACGGGTACCGAGTTCGGGCGTACATCCACCAAGGATGGTGGATCGACACGGGCAAGCCGATTGACATGCTCGAAGCCAATAATCGCGTCCTCCTGGAGATGCAACACGAGGTTCGCGGCTACGTGGATCGGGAATCCCGCGTGGATCACAATGTCACCGTAGAAGAGGGCGCGGAGATCATTAACTCAGTGGTGCGGGGACCCTCCATTATCGGCAAGAACACGCGGGTGGTGAACGCGTATGTGGGACCTTTTACCTCTATTTACCACGATTGTGTCATTGAGGACTGTGAGATCGAACACAGTATCGTGTTGGAGAATTCGGTCATCCAGGGAATCCCCTATCGCATTGAAGACAGTTTAATCGGTCGCAACGTGGAGATACGCCGTTCTCCCTACAAACCGAAAGCGTACAAGTTGACCTTGGGGGACAACAGTAAGGTCGGGTTGTTGTGAGATGATTCGGACGTTGCCAGAATTGGCCCGCGCGTGGTGGACGTTGGAGGATCGGTGGGGAGATGTGTCCGGTGTTCAGCAGGTAAAACGGCGACGCCTGGCCCCTGCCTATCGTGTTCCCTCCCACGTGACGGGCGAGAAGCAGGTGGAGTTTTTGGCTCGGATGGTGCGCCTTATTGCCGACCGGTTATCTCGTCTTCCGCGTGTGTGGGAGGAATGGGATGTTTTCGACCCGGGCGCCTTTTTCGACCTGTACCCGGAGCAGGTTGAGGTCCTCGTACACATTGCTCAGTCCCGCTCGCAAGTGAAAGTCACGTTTTACACGGATGTGCTTTTGCCTGCGTTCCAGGACGCGGAACAGTTTTGGATGCATCACGTTGTTCCGGCTTTACACGTGGCCCACCCGGTCTTTTTCGGAAACGGCCACGAACCCCCGGATCCGGCGGGATTGACCTGGGCTGAAGAGGTGGCCCAGGCATTGGGACCTCAAATGGATCAGCACTTGTACCGGGCTGCCCGTGAAATTCAAGCAGTACGCGATCTCTTGTACGAGTGGGGCGTTGTGGATTTTCTCGTCACCAGCGCTTCGTGGGAGGAGAAGTATCGGGTGGCCCGATCCCGTAACGGCCACGTGGACACGTCCATATGGAGGCGTATTCAATTTGTGCCCACGTTGACGTTAGAAGTGGCGTTCAGCCTGGTTCCGCCTGAGGAGAGAACCCGCCGTCGCGCGCTCTTGCGGTGGCAACATCGTCCTTGGCGGCGTTCTCACGCGAAATGACATCCCTAGGGCAGCCGGGAGAGCACGCATCACACGGGGCAAAATCCTGCACTTCACAGGATTTTGCAAGCGATCTCAGGTACACAGCAAGAGAGGATATGCACCATGCGCACACTCTTAATCACTGGTGGGGCCGGATTTATCGGCGCGAATTTCGTCCATTACATGCTTAATAAATACCCGGAATATACCCTGGTGGTCTATGACAAACTCACATACGCGGGGAACATTAACAACCTGAAGGACGTGTGGGATCATCCTCGGTTTGCGTTTGTCAAGGGCGACATTTGCGATCGGGACACTGTGGAGCGTACTGTCCGTGAGTACGGTGTGGACACGATTGTCAACTTTGCCGCGGAGACCCATGTGGATCGCTCCATCCTGGAACCCGATGCTTTCATTCGCACCAATGTGTACGGCACGTATGTGCTGCTCGAGGTTACGAAAGATCTGGGCTTGGAGCGGTTTCATCAGGTGAGCACCGACGAGGTGTATGGCGACATTCCCAAGGGATATCGGTCCCGCGAAGAGGATCCCTTACGCCCGCGAAGCCCCTATTCCGCGGCCAAGGCCTCTGGGGATCTGCTAACCCTTTCTTACTACACGACATATGGTTTGCCTGTGACGATTACGCGGGCATCAAATAACGTGGGACCGTATCAGCACCTGGAAAAGGTCGTGCCCTTGTTTACCACCAATGCCCTGGAGGATAAACCCCTTCCCGTGTACGGTGATGGCCGCCAGATGCGAGATTACATGTGGGTGATGGATCACTGTGAGGCCATCGACCTGGTGTTGCACCAGGGACAGTTGGGGGAGGTGTACAACGTGGGCACCGGACATGAAATCGAGAACCTGCGCATGGTGGAAATTCTCCTGGACACGTTGGGCAAACCCCGCTCCCTGGTTCACTTTGTGGAGGATCGCCCTGGGCACGACCGTCGGTACGCGATGGATATTAGCAAAATTCGGGCTTTAGGGTGGGAACCACGCCATATGCCCGAAGAAGCGGTCGCCAAAGCAGTCCGGTGGTATGTGGAAAATCCCTGGTGGTGGCGTCCCATTAAAGAAGGGGAATTTCAGGATTACTATCGTCGAGTGTACGGGTCCCGGAAGGTGTTGCGCCGAGGCCTGGACGCGAACTAACCGCTTTTTCCGGTGTGTTGTCCGCCCACACAAGAATGGAGGCTGGCATCATGGAAACCGGCAATGTTCAACCCGTACCTGCACCTTCCCCTCGTGAGTTGGCTGCTCAACAACTGAGGAGGGAAGTCGATCTCTCGGAGTTGTCCTTTGTGTCCACGGCTGAATTACACCACCTGGAAGGTATTATTGGCCAGGAGCGTGCAACTCGCGCCGTGGAGTTCGGCCTTAACATTCAGGCCAAAGGGTACAACATTTTCGCTCTGGGCCCCGCAGGCGCCGGACGTACCACAACCATCCGACGGTATCTCCAGCAAGTGGCTGCCACGCGCCCGGTCCCTGATGATTGGGTGTACGTGTACAACTTTGATGATCCGGATGCTCCCAAAGCGCTTCGGCTGCCGGCGGGACGCGCGGCCCAGTTGCGCAAGCGCATGGAGGAACTGTTGCGCGATGTGGCCCAGCAACTTCCCCAAGCGTTTGAAACAGAGCAATACCAGGAGCACCGCAGTCAGTTAGTTCGTCAGTACCAGCGACAACGGGAAGAAATTCTCGAACAAGTCAAACAATTTGCCCAAGCCCATGGCTTTCTCATCCTGGAAACGCCTATGGGATTAGCATTGGCCCCTATGGGCAAGGATAGGAAACCCCTACCCCCTGATCAGTACGAAGCGTTACCCCCTCCGGTGAAGGCTCAATTGGAAGCCGCTCGCGAGGAAGTGGAAAAAGTCCTCGAAAAGGCCATGCGCCAGGTGTACGAGTTGGAGAAGGAATTACGGCGCAAGTTGTCCGATCTGGATAAACGCGTGGCAGAAGCAGTCCTGGAGTATTTGTTTGACGATGAACGTCGGGAGTTCGCGGATTTGCCGGATGTAGTGGCCTGGATGGACGCGTGCCGTCAGGACATGGTGGAAAATATCCACCTGGTTCGACAGGTTCTGGCTGCCGCGGCCCAGGTAAGTGGCGAGGGGAGTGCCCCGCCGATTCTTCCCCTTCGGCATTGGGAAGACTCTCCCCTGGCCCGTTACACCGTTAATGTAATCGTCGACAATAGCAAGTTGGATGGGGCTCCCGTCGTTTACGAACCGAATCCTACGGTAATTAACCTGATCGGCAAACAGGAATACAAAGTCCGCTTTGGCGCGCTGGTCACCGACTTCACGATGTTACGACCAGGCGCGCTTCACCGGGCGAACGGGGGGTACCTGGTGCTGAACATCGCGGATGTACTGCGCCAACCCATGGCCTGGGAGGTGCTAAAGCGATGTCTGAAGACCGGGGAGATCGTTATTGAGGATATTCCCCAACAACTGGGTCTTGGTTTCTTCCCCACCGCGGGCTTACGACCGCAACCGATTCCCCTGGACATTAAAGTGGTGCTTATTGGTGAACCCTGGTACTACTACCTGCTCTACAGCCTGGACGAGGATTTTGCCGAACTCTTCAAAGTCCGGGCCGACTTTTCTCCCGACATGCCGTGGACCCAGGAACACGTGGAACAGATTGCTCGGTTCGTGCACACGATTTGTGAGGAGGAGAAGTTACCGCACTTTTCCCTTCCCGCAGTCGGGGAGATTGTCGCCTACGCTGGACGTTTGGCCGATAGCAAGAAGAAACTCAGTGCCCGCTTTGGCCTTCTGGCGGACATTGTGCGTGAGGCGGCTTACTGGGCTCGTGTGGACAACCACGAGGTGGTCCAGGCGGAAGATGTGCGTCGGGCTATTGAGGAACGCGTGTATCGTTCCCGTATGCTGGAGGAACGGATTCAGGAGTTGATACAGGATAATGTGATTTACATTGACACGGAGGGCAAAGTTGTAGGCCAGGTGAACGGTCTCTCCGTGATCACGTTGGGGGATTACACCTTTGGTCGGCCCAACCGAATCACGGCCCGGGTGTATTTGGGACAATCCGGAGTGATAAACATTGAGCGAGAGGCTAAACTGAGTGGGCGCATTCACGATAAGGGGGTGCTGATTCTCTCCGGCTTTCTTGCCGGACGGTACGCTCAGGATAAGCCGTTGAGTTTGTCCGCAACGATCACTTTTGAACAGTCCTACGAGGGCGTAGAAGGGGACAGCGCCAGTTCCACGGAGTTGTACGCGTTGATGTCCGCGCTTTCTGGCTTGCCCCTTCGTCAGGATATTGCTGTCACCGGTTCGGTTAACCAGCGGGGACAAATTCAGCCTGTAGGAGGGGTGAACGAGAAAATCGAAGGTTTCTTTGCTGTGTGCAAAGCCCGGGGACTGACAGGCACGCAAGGGGTTATCATTCCCGAAGCCAATGTACAGCACTTAATGTTGAGACAGGAGGTGGTGGACGCGGTTGCAGAGGGTAAGTTCCACATTTATCCTGTGCGCACTGTGGATGAGGGCATTGAGATCCTCACCGGTGTTGCCGCGGGAGAACGAAATCCGGACGGATCATGGCCCGAAGGGACGGTGAATTGGTACGTGGACCGACGACTTCGGGAAATGGCTATGCGGTTGCGTCAGTTTGGGCGTGAACGTAAGCCGGAAAAGAAGGAGGAAGAGGAGGAAGCCCAGGATCAACCCTCTGAACCCCCTAAGGAACCCCCTACACCACCTGATGTTCCGGAGTCTGGTGAGGGGGAGGAGGCGTAGTGAACAGTATGCCGGCTTTTTTACGGGTGCTTTTGGGGGCAGGCGTGATCGCTGTGGCAGGGCTGTATCCGCTGTGGGCTGTCTTTCGCTTAAATCGCCGACTCTCGCGTCCGGACGGCCCGGATACGTGGACGCTGGTGTGGTGGCTGGTGTTTACGTTGAGTTTTCCCTTTGCCCTGGCGCTGGTGGGAGCGGGGATTGTTGCCCCGCGCCTGGGCACATCGCCGGTGTTTTGGGCGTCAATTGTGGGCTTTGCTTTCATGGCGTTGGTCGGAGGGGTGGGGTATTGGTTGCATGGCCGTCGTTCGTCATCCACGTGAGGGGAGGAAGGTGTGGGCATGAAACAGGTACCGGTCATTATCTTGGGTGTGGGAGGTGTGGGGCGAGCCCTGCTTCGGCAGTTGGTGCGGCGGCGCTCCTACCATGAACAGCGTTTTGGTGTCTTTTTGAACGTGGTCGTGGTAGCAGACAGCGGAGGGGCTGTGGTTTCCTCTGAAGGGCTCACGGATGAGGAATTGGACCAAATTGTAGCCCACAAGGAATCGGGCCGCTCGTTGGCCGATTACCCTTCCGGGTATTTTCAGAATCAGGCGCGGGATCTCGTGGATTTGTTTGCGGCTCCGGGCACGATAGTGGTGGATGTAACGGCTACTGAGGCGACGTATGACGCGCTGGTGTTGGCTATGGAGCGCCGTGCCCGGATCGTGTTGGCGAATAAAATTCCCCTGGCTGGTCCGTATGATCGGGCTGCTCCCTTGTTCCGCTATCCCCTCCTGCGATATGAGACGACCGTGGGTTCGGCTGTGCCGGTGATTACTACGTTGAAGCGTTTGTTGGCCAGCGGGGAAACTATTTATCGCTTTCAAGGGAGTTTGAGCGGTTCCCTGGGGTACATTATGACCGCGGTTGAGGAGGGGGTGGCTTTTTCCAAGGCAGTGTTGCGCGCCAAGGAGTTGGGGTATACGGAACCCGATCCCCGTGAGGATTTGTTAGGACGGGATGTGGCCCGCAAGGCGTTGATTGTGGCCCGTACTATGGGGTGGCAGGTGGAGATGGAGGATGTGGAGATAGAGCCCCTGATTCCTGAGGAGTGGGCCTCGTGGCCTATGGAGGATTTCCTGGCCGAGATTTTCGCGCTGGATGATGATTTTTATTCCTGGCGGGATGCTGCTCAGGCCCGGCACGAAGCGCTGCGCTATGTGGCGCGCGTTGAAGAGGGACGTTTGCGGGTGGGTATTGAGTTTGTTCCCCAGGATTCCCCATTGGGACGCCTTCAGGGCAGCGATAATTTGGTGGAGTTTTACACGGAGTACTACAGCACAGGGCCTTTGGCTTTGCAAGGTCGCGGTGCTGGCGTGGACGCTACGGCTTCAGGTGTGTTAACGGATATGGTGGATCTGGCTTTGGCGTGAGGGAATAGGGCGGGGGATGGATCTTCCCATCCCCCGCTTGTGTTTCATTGAACCAGGGGGGCCAGTTCGTTAAATGTGTTCATGGCGAAGATGTCGTCGTCGCTGTCTTCGTTTCGTTCTTTTACGGTGAAGGTCAGTTCCTTTTTGTCCGCGTCATATCCTACCTCAATGGTATCTCCCTCCTGGAACCGTCCTGCCAGCATCCCTTCGCTCAACGGGTCTTCGATGTAGTCCTGGATGACACGCCGCAAGGGGCGAGCGCCGTAATCTGGGTTGTACCCCTTGTCCGCGAGGAACATCTTAGCCTCATCTGTGACAATGAGGTCCATTTCGTGTTCTTGCAGCAGTGCGCGTACTCGCTTCAGTTCGATGTCCACGATCTGGGCGATTTGTTCCTTGGTGAGCGGTCGGAAGACCATGATGCCGTCCAGGCGGTTCAGGAATTCCGGCCGGAAGGTGCGTTTTAGCGCGTCCATCACACGTTCTTTCAGGTCCTGGTAAGTGGCCTCTTGTTGCTTACGCTCGTCCTCTGAGGTCACAAAGCCCAGCCCTCCTGCTCGCTTGATCATGGAGGCGCCTACGTTGGAGGTCATAATGATGATCGCGTTGCGGAAGTCCACACGGCGTCCTTTGGCATCGGTCAGGTGGCCATCCTCCATGATTTGCAGGAGGATGTTGAAGACTTCGGGATGGGCTTTCTCGATTTCGTCCAGAAGAATGACGCAATAGGGACGACGACGGACGGCCTCGGTGAGTTGCCCCCCTTCGTCGTAACCCACGTATCCCGGCGGCGCTCCCACTAGACGGCTGACGTTATGGCGTTCCATGAATTCGGACATGTCCAGTTTGATGAGCGCGTCCTCACTGCCAAAGAGGAATTCGGCCAGTGTCTTGGCGACCAGGGTTTTGCCAACGCCTGTGGGGCCCAGGAAGAGGAAGGAGCCAATAGGTCGTCGCGGGTCCTTAAGTCCGGCCCGGGCGCGACGAATGGCTTTGGCAATTGCTCGAATGGGCTCATCCTGTCCGACAACCCGCTTGTGCATTTCTTTTTCCATTTCCAGCAGGCGCTGACTTTCTTCCTGCGCCAAGCGGGTTAAGGGGATGCCTGTCCACATGGATACGACTTCGGCGACATCTTCTGCAGTCACCTTGGGGCGAGATTTTGGATCGTTCCACCCGGCTCGAAGTTGTTCTAACTTCTGGCGCAGGTCCATTTCGCGCTGGCGAATTTCAATGGCGTAGTTGTACTCCTGTTTGTGGAGGGCTTCTTCTTTCTGGCGCTGGAGTTCACGCAGTTGGGCGTACACTTCCCGCAGGCTGATGGCCAGTGGGGCCTTGTACATGCGCACCCGGCTGGCGGCTTCGTCAATGAGGTCGATGGCCTTGTCGGGCAGGTAACGGTCGGGCACGTAGCGCGCGGAGAGGTGGGCTGCTGCCCGGAGGGCTTCGTCCGTGATCTCTAATTTGTGGTGTTCTTCATACCGCGAACGAATGCCCTTTAAGATCTCTATGGTGTCCTCAATGGTGGGTTCTTCAACGATAATGGGCTGGAAACGGCGTTCCAGTGCGGCATCGCCTTCGATGTACTTGCGGTATTCGTCCAGGGTTGTAGCCCCAATAACCTGGAGTTCCCCACGAGCCAGGGCAGGTTTAAGGATGTTGGCTGCGTCCACCGCGCTGCCCGCGGCGCCCGCTCCCACAAGCATGTGGAGTTCGTCGATGAAGAGGATGGCTTCTGCGTTGATGATTTCCTCGATAACTTTTTTCATTCGCTCTTCGAACTGACCCCGGTACATGGTCCCTGCGACCAGGGATCCCACGTCCAGCATGACCAGGCGTTTGTCCATCAAACTTTCTGGCACATCTCCCTGGACAATGCGTTGGGCGAGTCCTTCAACAATGGCGGTCTTGCCCACACCCGGTTCGCCGATAAGCGCGGGGTTGTTCTTGGTTCGACGGGAGAGGATCTGAATGACTCGTTCGATTTCTTTTTCCCGACCGATGACTGGGTCGAGTTTTCCCTCTTCAGCCAGTTGGGTCAGGTCGACGCCCAGTTGCTCGACCAGGGGCATCTTCTTGCGTTCCTTGGCCCGTTGTCGCATCTCTACTTGGTTTTGAAGCAGGCTGCGCGCGGTTTGGCTGCGCACGCGTTCCAGGCTGATGCCCAAGGACCGCAGAACATTTACGGCCACCCCTTCACCTTCCCTCACCAACCCCAACAGGAGGTGTTCCGTGCCGATGTAGTGATGCCCCATCAGGCGGGCTTCCTCCACGGCCAGTTCGATGACGCGTTTTGTGCGCGGGGCCAGGGTGGGTTTTCCCATGGGGCGGCGTTCGCCAAAGCCAACCATGCGTTCCACCGCACGGATAATTTGCTCCGGTTCAACGCCCAGTTCTCGCAGCACTTTGACGGCCACGCCGTTCTCTTCTTTGACCAATCCCAGGAGGAGGTGTTCGGTTCCAATGTAACTGTGCCGCATTCGTACGGCCTCCTCCTGTGCTAATGCCAGGACTCGCCGAGCCCGTTTTGTAAAACGATCAAACTTATCTCTCTCGTTCATAGCAATTCACCTAACCTCGTCCCTCTGTAACCGATGTCGGTCTTTTTACGCAAAGCGGGGGCACGCCTGTGCCCCCGCTTCATTGCGCTTAGGTTGTACTTCGCGGGGCACTTTGCGGGAGGGCGGTTGGCCGTGTCCCTTTGTTAATGTGCCGCCGCGAGTAATTCCTTCCCTTCTTCCTACGATGAGGTGCCCGCTTCGCTGTTCTCTGGCTCAGCAGGAGTTTCCTCCGCGGCTTCCGGGGCCTCCGGCTGCTCTGCCGCGGCCGCTGTAACGTCCTCTTCTAATGTTACGTCTTCCAGGGCTTCCCAGGTTCCTTCTTCTACGATCTCTTCTTCATCTGCCACATCCCAGTCGATTTCCACGTATGCTTCTTCATCCGCTTGTTTGATGCTCAGGCCCATCCGTTTTCGTTCGGGGTCAATGTTGATGATGCGAGCCTGTACTCGTTGCCCTTCCTTCACTACTTCATGGGGATGGGATACAAAGTTCTGGGAGAGTTCCGAAATGTGGACTAGCCCTTCTATACCGTCGTCCAACCGTACAAAGGCGCCAAAGGGTAAGACGCGGGTGACGGTGCCTTCCACTACCTGGCCAATCGCGTACCGTTCCAAAACGGTCTCCCAGGGCTTGGGCAATAGGCGCTTGAGGCTCAGGTTAACCTTCCCCTTTTCCCGATCCACCTTGAGGACGTAGACATCCACTTCGTCGCCCACTTTAAGGACATCCGAGGGGTGTTCCACGCGTCCCCAGGAAAGTTCCGAGATGTGAATTAACCCATCAACTCCTCCGAGGTCCACAAACGCGCCGAACTTGGTCAGGCTTGTTACGCGCCCGTGTCGGACTTCTCCCTCGCGCAGTTCTTCTAAGAGGCGTTGACGTTGTTTTTCCCGTTCCTCCTTTAGCGCTGCTTTTTCGGAGAGGATCAGGCGACGCCGGTTTCTGTCCACTTCGATGACTTTGAATTTCAATGTCTGCCCAACCAAGGGGGCAAATCGTTCCTCGCGGTTGTCACCGCGCGTCTCTTCGCGACGTTCCAGTTGGGAACCGGGAATGAACCCACGCAGTTGGCCCAGGCGGACGATAACCCCGCCGCTGTTGGCCTCGCTGACCACGCCTTCCAGAATGGTGCCTGATTTCTCCCATTCTTGTGCCTGACGCCATTCGTATTCCAAGCGTGCTTTACTCAGGGAGAGAACCGTATGTCCCTCGCGGCCTTCTGGTTTGAGCACGTATGCAACAACAGTGTCACCCACGTTCAGGCTGTTCACGAATTCCGGATCCAGGCGTTCCAGGTCCTGGGGAGGGACAATGCCTTCGGATTTGCCGCCAATGTCAATGATGATTTCTTTGTCGGTCTTGAGGACGATAACGCCTTCCACCATTTCGCCACGACGAAAACGCCGTGGGGTGAGACTCTCCTCAAGGAGCGTCTCCATGCTTTCCTCTTCTTCCTCCGCGGCTTCTTGCCCTAAGGGGCTCTCCTCTTCGGCAGGTGTTTCTTCCTGGGTGCCGGCTTCCAGGGTATCGGAGGCTGCGCTAGGAGCAGTCTCCTCAGTCGCGGTATCCGTGGCAATGAGTTCTTCTGCAGATGTAGTTTCTTGAATGTCGGGTTGTTGGGTGGTCTCTTGTGTCATTCCTGTGTCCATTTGTTGTACAATCCTTCCAAAAGTCTTTACGGCTACGGCAATTATAACATGCTTCTTAGGGTTGGCAAATGCGCTTCTTCCCCTTCACAGAGATTGACTGAGTTTCGCGCTGGATTCTGTAGGCGCTGGGTTCATCTCTGTCAGACGGCCAGGAGGGCTTATTCGTCGCTTTCCGGCACAATGGCAATAGCTTCGATTTCTACCAGGGCTCCGAGTGGCAGGGCAGCGACTTGGACGGTGGATCGGGCTGGGGGATCTGTGTGAAACACTTCGCCGTAAATGGCGTTTACTGTGCGAAATTCGGACAGGTCCACCATGTAGATAGTCGTCTTTACCACGTGTTGAATGTCTGTTCCCGCGGCCTTTAACACGGCTTCCAGATTTTGCAGGACTTGTCGGGTCTGGGCAACCAATCCCTCAACCAAGGTGCCTGTCGCGGGATCAATGCCAATCTGTCCGGCCGTGAACACCCATTGTCCCGCGCGAATGGCCTGAGAGTAAGGTCCGACAGCCGCGGGCGCGTTATTCGTGTGAATCACTTCTCGCTTGGTCATGGATACACCTTTCCTGGAAATGAAGTGTGTGCTTACATGTTCATTCTACTCGCGTTATTCTGAGAAGGGAAATTCCGCGAAAGAGGACCAGAATTTTAACGTTTACTGTCTAGGGATAAGTGCACGCTCGCTTAAATATCCGAAATGAGGTATAATCAGACGTTGTGCTATACCACGGACCTGACGCTCCTTGCCTGGCGAGGAAATCGCCTTTTTGCGGCCAAGGCGCGTGATTGGGATGTTATTGTAGGTTCGCCATCCTTAGAAGGGATACAGACAGGAAGACGATGTCCACTGCACCCACAAATCACCAGGATGAAACGAGTACCTCCGAGATTCTCGGCCAAGTACAAGCGATTGACATCGAGCAGGAGTTGAAGGCCGCGTATTTGGATTACGCCATGAGTGTGATCGTGGCCCGCGCCCTGCCCGATGTCCGGGACGGTCTTAAGCCTGTACACCGCCGCATTCTCTACGCGATGCACGATATGGGCCTGAGGGCGAATGCCCCCTACCGCAAAAGCGCTCGTATTGTCGGCGAGGTCCTGGGAAAGTATCACCCCCATGGTGATGCCGCGGTGTATGATGCTATGGCCCGCATGGCCCAGGACTTTTCCATGCGCTATCCGCTGGTGGATGGCCAAGGGAACTTCGGTTCCATTGACGGGGATAGCCCCGCGGCCATGCGTTACACAGAAGCCCGTCTTTCCCCTATTGCCGAGGAAATGCTGCGGGATATTGATAAGGATACGGTGGACTGGCAGCCCAATTTTGACGGCTCCCTCCAGGAACCTGTGGTGTTGCCCGCCCGAATTCCCAATCTTCTCCTGAATGGCGCTTCTGGTATTGCTGTGGGCATGGCCACGAACATTCCCCCCCACAATTTGAACGAAGTGGCCGATGTGCTCATGTACTTGATTGACCGCTATGATGACCTGGACAGTGTGGGCGTGGAGGATATTATGGCTATCCTGCCCGGCCCCGATTTCCCCACAGGAGCCCAGATCCTGGGGAAGGATGGCATTCGGCAGGCGTACGCCACAGGACGCGGGCACATTACTCTGCGCGCGGTGGCGGAGATTCAGGAACGACGCGGGGGCGGATACAGCATCATCATCACCGAGATCCCCTATCAGTTGAACAAGGCCACACTGATCGAGCGCATCGCGGCCCTGGTCCGCAGTGGTCGCGTGGATGGCATTACTGACCTGCGGGATGAGTCGGACCGGGAAGGGCTGCGCATTGTCATTGAGATCAAGCGAGGTGTGGCAGCCCGGAAGGTGCTCAACCAGTTGTACAAGTACACACCTCTTCAGACCACGTTCGGCGTTCAAATGCTCGCGCTGGTGGACGGGGAGCCTCGATTGCTGCCCATCAAGCGCATGCTCTTGCATTACATTGAACACCGACGTGAGGTGATTACCCGACGCACCCAATTTGAACTGGAGAAGGCCCGCGCCCGGGCTCACATTCTGGAAGGGCTGCGCATCGCGTTGCAGTTTCTCGACGAAGTGATCGCCATTATTCGCGGATCGGAAAGTGCGGAGACAGCGAAGCAGACCTTAATGGAGCGGTTTGGACTGTCCGATGTGCAAGCGCAGGCTATTTTGGACATGCAGTTGCGACGCTTGGCGGCTTTGGAACGGCAGAAGATTGAGGATGAATATCAGGAGGTGCTGTCTCGCATTGCTTACCTGGAAGATCTGTTGGCCCATCCGAAGAAGATCCTGGCGCTTATTCGGGATGACCTGGAGGATATTAAGTCCCGCTACGGGGATGAACGGCGTACACAAATCCTGGCCCAGGGACCGGCGGAATTTCGTGATGAAGATCTCATTGTGCAAGAGGACTGGCTTGTCACAGTGACGTCGGATGGGTATATCAAGCGCACACCCAGTCGTGTGTTCCGCGCTCAACGCCGCGGGGGACGCGGTATCAAGGGGATGGAGACTCGCGAGGAGGATCGGGTTGCCCACGCGGTGGGATGTCGCTCCTTGGACACGCTGCTCTTCTTCACCAATCAAGGTCGAGTGTACGCGGAGCGGGTGTTTAATTTGCCCGAAGGGGGACGCACGGCCAAGGGGTTGCCGTTGATTAATGTGATTAATTTACAACCGGATGAGTACATGACCGCGCTGGTGCCCGTGTCCACTTTTCAGGAAGATCAGTACATTGCCCTGTGTACTCATCGGGGTAAGGTGAAGCGTTTGCCCCTTTCCACGTTCGAACGTGTCCGATCTACCGGGCTGATTGCTATTACCCTGGATAAGGGAGATGAGTTGGGGTGGGCGCGCATTACTACGGGGCAGCAGGATCTAATCATTACTACCCGTTTAGGGCGCACTTTGCGTTTCCCTGAATCCCAGGTTCGCGTGATGGGACGCCAGGCAGGTGGGGTGCAGGGGATCCGTTTGTCCGCAGGGGATGAGGTGGCGTCGTTAACTGCCGCGCGCCCCGGCGGAAAGTTGTTTGTGCTCACTGCCCACGGATTTGGCAAGTTGGTTCCCTTGGAGGACATTCCACGCCGCAGTCGCAATGGGGTCGGCGTGTGGATTATCGACCATCGTCGACTGCACCAGATTGGGCCTATTGTCTCCGCACGCGTGGTGTTGCCCAAGGATCAGATCATTGTTCTCACTTCCCAGGGCATGGCTGTGCGCATGGCCGTATCCCAGATTTCCGTGCAGGGTCGGTATAGCCGTGGGGTGCGGGTGATCTCCTTGTCCGAAGGGGATACTGTGGTGGCGGTGGTACGATTGCCGCGGCCAGAGGAGCACTCAACGAAGAAGGAGGCGGAGGCGTAGTGCGATGCCGGATTATCTGTTCATTGTAAATCCCGCGTCTGACCGGTGGCGTTCTGGAAAGCGGTGGGGGAAGTTGGAGAAACTTCTCCAGTCCTACAAAGTGAATTATGAGGTGGTCCTCACCGCGGGACCCGGCCACGCAATGACTATTGCTGAGGAGGCTGCTCAGTCGGGCCGATATGGGGTTATTGTGGCTGGCGGGGGGGACGGTACGTTGAACGAGGTGGTGAATGGGTTGTGTCGCGCCGCGGACGACGGTACGACGGTACCTTTGGGGATTTTTCCCATTGGATCGGGAAACGATTTTGCCAGCGTGTTGGGCATTCCTCGGGACGCGGATGGCATGATCCGGCATTTGTTGGAGAGTAAGCGTCGCCTGGTGGATGTGGGCGTTGTGCACAGTTACGATATGGTGGGACCAACCAGTCCACGTCGTTACTTCTTGAACAATTGCGGTATTGGCTTTGAAGCCCAGGTGAACTTGGAAAGTCGACGCATTCAACGGCTGCAAGGATTCCTCATCTATTTGGTGGCCGTGTTTCGGGCGTTGATGCGGTATCGGCAACCACACGTTACGATTCGCTGGGATGATGGAGAACGGTCAGAACACATGCTCCTGGTAACGGTGGGCAATGGACGCCGGGCTGGTGGCGGGTTCTGGTTGACGCCCTTTGCTGAGGTAGATGATGGGCTCTTGGAGATTGGCATGGCTCAGGCCATGTCCCGTGTGAACATCCTGCGCTTGTTGCCCAAGGCGATTACGGGAAAACACATTTTCGACCCTGCCTACTCCCTTGCCCGAGGATCTCATATTACCGTGCGCACGGATATTCCGGTTCCTGTACACACGGACGGCGAGGCCATTATTGAAGGGACGCGGGAGTTGGAGATCCGTGTGGTTCCCCGCAAAGTTTGGGTGGTCAGCGATCCGGACCGCCCCCTGCGCGGTGTGCTCAAGGCGAAGGACATTGAGCGCTGGCAGCAAGCCCAAAAGGCCCCGCAGTAGACAATAGCACCGCGCGACTTCACATCTGATCCTAGCGGAAAAGGTCCAGTTCCTTGGGCCGCAGGAGATCGCGCAGGCGTCCTTCCCCTGGGATATAACGCGCTCCCCGGACGATAACCACGGGCAAGGCTTCATCGGCCTGTCCCATTACCGCGGATGCGGCCGCGGCAATCTCATCCGCGGTGCCGATGATGGTCGCTTGCAACGTTCTCCCCACGAGGTCAGAGTGTCCGCGCTGGTCGGTGAGGGGGAGCATTCCTGCCAGGCCGATGGCCACACCGACTGTGCCCAGTCGCCAGGCTCGGCCGTGACTGTCGTTGATAATGACGGCCAGGTTTTGTAAACCGAATGCTTCCATCCAATGCCGACGCAGGTCTCGGGCTGAACGGTCGGGATCTTCGGGCAGCAGGAGGACGTGTTCTTCATCTCCCCGGACGTTTGAGTGGTCAATTCCCGCGTTGGCACACACGAATCCCAGACGGTGTTCTACAATGATTAAGCCCGGTCGCACGCGCAAAATTTCGTTGCTCTCCCGGAGGATGAGTTCCACCAGGCGCGGATCCTTGTCCGCGCGTCGGGCAAGTTCCACTGCCTGGGGACTTGGTTGAATGTCTGCCAGGTGGACCAGTCGGCCTTCTGCTTTGGAGACGATTTTCTGGGCAACGACAACGATGTCTCCATTGCGCAAGGTCTCTCCCGCGTTGTGAATGGCCTGGACCACGAGGGATGCTAAATCGTCTCCCTGCTGAATAAGGGGGAGGCCGGGAATTCCCATACATGTCATTACCCGCGCTTGGACGGACATGGCTCATTTACTCCTTATGCGGGATGGGTGTAAGTAAACGGGCGGAAAGTGTTGTTTGCTCGGCCCGTGGCGTTACATTATACTGTTTTCGTAACGTTTTCCTATTTCCGGTGTTCCTACTTTATGGGAACCGGCACACACGGGGGAAGGGTGAGAGAGAGGCGGCGTAAAAACGGCTCGACGCCGTCAGATGTGGATTTAATTCAGCAGGCGCGCACTGATCCAAACGCGTTTGCCGCGTTGTATGAGCGGTATGTGAATCGGATCTACGCGTACTTCTACTACCGTACAGGAAGTCACGATGACGCGGAGGAGTTGACATCCCGGTTCTTTTACCGGCTGATTGAACGAATTCACTTGTTCGAGGATCGGGGCGTGCCCGTGTCCGCGTGGATGTTCCGCATTGCGCACAATATGCTGGCGAATTGGATGCGGGATCGCTCGCGACGTCAGGAAGTACCGTTGGAGGTGGCGGGCAATGGCTACCACCAGCGAGACCATCCTGAAGATATGGTGGTGGCCAGGGAAGAACAGGAGATGTTGTTACAGGTGATTCAGCAGTTGCCTCCAGAACGTCAGTTGTTGCTGTATCTCAAGTTTGTGGAGGGTATGCCCCACGCGGAGATAGGCAAGGTTCTGGGGCGAACCGAGGGCGCGGTTAAATCCTTGTACCATCGGACCCTGGTGTCCCTGCGGCGTCTGTTGACTCAACGGGTTAATAGCAAAGGAGAGATCTGATGTGGCGCGTTGTGACCGATTCTACCATGGATCTACCCCAGGATTTGGTGGAGAAGTACGGCATCGTGGTCGTCCCCATTCGCATCCACTTTGGTGAGGAAACATATCTGGACAAGGTGGATTTAAGCGAGGATGATTTTTACCGCCTCATTGAGGAGCGCGGGATTATTCCCAAGACCTCCCAGGTGACCCCCGGACAGTTGGTAGAAGCGTATGAGCGTCTGTATCAGGAAGGGATTCGGGAGATTCTGTCCATACACATTTCGTCCCACTTGAGTGGTTCCTATGATTCTGCTGTTCAAGCCGCGCGCATGGTGGCTCATAAAATACGAGTCATTCCCTTTGACAGTTTGTCCGGTTCGGGAGGACTGGGATTTATGGCGTTGGAGGCAGCAAAGATGGCCCTGGAGGGGAAACCCTTAAAGAGGGCACTCCAGCGCCTGGAGCGCATGCGGGATGCTATGCGCATTTATCTCATGCTGGATAATCTCAAGTTTCCCCAGATGAGCGGACGGGTGACGTTTGTGCAGCAAGTGGTGGCTTCTATGTTGCGTTTGAAGATGATTGTGGCAGTGCGGGCCGGTCATTTGGTGCCGACGGACAAGGTACGCACTCGCCAGCGGGCATTGGATCGCCTTGTCCAGTTGGTCGCGGAGGAATACGATAGGCGACCATTGCACATTGGCTCCATGCACGCGAAGGCTCCAGAGACAATGCAGCGGTTGTTGAACCTGGCTCGAAAGCGGCTGAATGTTGTCTCAGAGATCACGACTTCACTTGCTACGTCGGTGGCTGTCCATCTGGGGCCGGGAACAGTGGGGATTGTTGCTTATCCCGCGGATTTGGAACAGTGAAGGAGGGCATCGTGTTGTGGGATCTGTTGGATGAACACGCTCAGGCGTTGATTGATCAGGATGAAGAGAAACGGTTACGCGTGCGGGCGTTGGCCGAGGCTTCTCCCGAACTCCTCTCGTTAATGGATGTGGCCGAGCGTGTCCACCGGGCATATCAACCGGTGGCACCTTCCGGGGAATTTCGAGCGCGCTTGAAAAAGAAGGTCCGACGCGCAGCCCGCTGGAAGTTGTGGTGGCCGAACACGGCTCAACGAATGTTGCGCTCTTATTGGCTCTGGGGCGCGTTGGCTTCCATTGTGTCCGTGGCCGGAGGGGTCGGCTATTTTCTAGTCCGCCGTTCGCAAACAGCGTAAACCTAGACCAGGAGGCGAGGTATGCACCGGTACAGCCGTATTACCGGGTGGGGGATGTATGTGCCCGAACGACGACTTACGAACTTTGACCTGGAGCAAATGGTCGATACCAGCGATAAGTGGATTGTCGAACGTACAGGCATTCGGGAACGTCGTATCGTGGGCCCTGGGGAGACAACCCGAACCATGTCAGTGGCTGCTGCCCGTCGAGCGTTAAGCGTGGCTGGGATCTCCCCCCAGGATCTGGACCTCATCATTGTGGCCACCTCATCTCCTGACCACCTTCTCCCCACTGTGGCGACCCAAATTCAGGCGGATTTAGGGGCGGATGATGTACCGGCGTTCGCTCTGGTGGCCGGCTGCACGGGATTTGTGTACGCGCTGGTAAACGCGCATCAGTTTATCGCGTCGGGCGCGTATGACCGGGTGCTGGTTATCGGCGCGGAGACGATTTCTAAGGCCGTGAATTGGGAAGATCGCTCCACGTGTGTGCTTTTCGGGGACGGTGCGGGCGCCGTGGTTGTGGAGGCGTCCCAGACGCCAGGCGGACTTCTTGCCTTTGAGTTGGGTGCAGACGGGTATCAGTGGGATACGTTGATGATCCCCGCGGGAGGCGTTGCCCATCCCCCCGACCATGAGATGATAGATAAGAAGCTGTACACGATTCGCATGAACGGCCGCGCGGTGTTCCGCTTTGCCACTCGGGTGATGACCGAAGCCACGCGACATGTGATCCGTGAGGCAGGATTGACGCCGGAGGACATAGCATTGCTCATCCCCCACCAGGCAAACCTGCGCATTATCGAGTACGCGGCCAAGAAGTTAGGGTTCCCCATGGAGAAGGTGATGGTGAACATCGACAAGTACGGGAATACATCGGCCGCGTCCATCCCCTTAGCCCTGGTGGAGGCACTGGAGCAGGGCCGGGTGAAACCCGGCGATACCATCGTCATGGTAGGATTTGGCGCGGGGTTGACCTGGGGCGCAGCAGTATGGCACTGGCAGCCTGTCTCACCGGAAAATGAAGCAATCCTGGTGGAGGATTGGCCTATCCCGCAAGCGTTACAAACGGGATGGCGTCGGGTGCGCACACAAGCGTGGAACGCGCGAGTGGCCGTGTCTGAGAAAGTGACCCTGGCCCTGTTGCCTCTGTACGCGTGGACGCATAAATTGCGCAAAAACGTGGCCCGGCAAGTGCCCCTTCCCAAGATCCCAACACCACGGAAGCCTCGGAAATAGATCTTGCTGTGCGTCGAATTCCCGGCGACGTGATACGCAAGGATCCCTTGGGAGTTGCCTCCTGGCGTCAAATACATATACTTCTCCCAGGAGACAGTACGGGGTGAGCCCCCGTAGCTCAGGAGGACAGAGCAGCGGGTTCCTAACCCGCGTGTCGCAGGTTCGAATCCTGCCGGGGGCGCCAGAGCAGCGTGTGGTGTAACCGGAAAAGGGGATTCGTGGATGTGCGTTACGGGATGGCTACGTCCACGAATCCCCTTTCTTTTATGGATGATTGCTCAGCGTTGCGGTCACTGCGGGATGGTCGGAAGCAGGGCCAATAAGATAATCCGCGTCTAGAACTTGAAGATCTGGCGACACAAAAATGTGGTCGATTTTGTCCACAGGACCACAGCCCCGGTCATTGACCCAGTTGGGCCAACGAGCCGTCCACGTGTCCACCAGGAATTCAAGAGCGCGCTTGTACTGAATCGTGTTTGGCTGGAAATTGAAATCCCCCATGACAATAGTGCGATCCCGTGCATCCACCAACGAGAGAAGTTGCTCCAATTGGATCATAGGCCCTCCGTTGCCCAGGTGTGTAACAAACACGTGATACACCTGGCCCCCCACGATCACATCAGCCTCAATGGCCGCAACCTGTTCCCCTTCACTGTACAGGAACCATGTGCGAGGAGAACGAATGGGATACCGGGAGAGTAAAGCAATGCCGAACGTCCCCGTTGGAGTCTTAGGACCGTAATACGCGTACATGTTCAAGTGATATGCCAAATACCGGACCACGTCTGCGTTGCCATTGGCAATGCGGGCGTCATCTGTCTCGGCCAGGCCTAAAATATCGGGTTGAACTCCACGAATAACACGTAATTGCCCCGCGAAATTTCGCTGACCGTCTTTGCTGTACCCTTGCTGAATGTTATACGCCATCACCGTTATCCGATTCGGTACCTCTGCAGGCGGATGGGGGCGGGGTGTCAACCAAAACGCGGTCCCAATGGTCAACACCAGAATCCCTATCCCCCCTACAAGCACCAGGCGCGGAACGCGACTTTGTGGGACTGAATTCCGTTGCAGGAGAAATGCGACCCACAGCACGCCCCCTACAACCAGGTGAATCTGCCAAAAACGGTTGCGGAAGAAAGGTCCTACCACGGGAATGTAATCGTACACTGTGGTAAACACATGTCCGAAGATGAGGACAAGAAGGTAGAGGAACGCGAAGCCGAATATCACCCCTGCCCGTCGTGGGGAAGGGCGGAACGTGGTCAGTCGTTGGAAGAAGTGGTTCGCGCTGAAGAAAAGTATCGGATAGAGGAGCAAGGTCAATGCCAGGGGAACTGCGTGAGTCGCGGATGGGATGGGCTCAGCAAGGGGATATGCGTCCGGTTGAGTGGGGAAAACGGGTTGATGTACTTTGGCTGTCCAGGCCAAGGCCAGGGCAAAGAGGAACAACAACGTTCCTTCAAAGGGGAAGGACATTCCACGGCGTCCCAGGAACGTGACCATGCCAATCCAGCCTGCCGCATATCCCAGGACAATCCATCGATAGTCCACCCCAGTCCAGCGAGCCAACACATGCGGTGCAGTGAAGACGAAGTACAACAACGCGAACACACTCACCACCCCGATCGCATCGGCCCAGATGCTCGGAGCCATCGCGTTCGTTCCTCGCGTTCCCCTGCCCTGCAGCGCGTAAGGCCCTAATAGCGCGGCCAGGAACACGAACCCCCACCCCACTACTTGTCCCCATCCAACAGTGGACACATCCAATCCTAAGCCCACTGTACGCAATAGCGCGGATAGTGGGACTGCCAGCATGAGACCCAGGGCCATCTCCTGCCCTTCTTCTGAACCGCGGGCTGTTGTAAAGAGCACGGGAAAGAGAATCCCCCATGCGGCTATGCCTATGCCGGCTGTGAGCATTCGACCGTACGTGTTCATCAATGGGATAAGGGCACGCGCGAGGAGGAAAGCGAACAGCAACGCGTAGAGACTGCGGGTCGATGGACGTTGTGGGAAAAAGAGCAGGAGGAAGGGCGAGAGCAGGAGGAGCACGGATACAATTTGGGGCGGAATGCCCGTGCTCATTAGCCCGAACGCGTACACCGCTTCCACAAAGTCGGCCAACGTTTGGAAGAAAAGGAGAAAGAGCAAAGCGAAGAACAGAACGCGCGGTAGGGATATCTCGTTTGCTTTCATGGTCCACGCTGCCATTTTGAGTAATGTTTGGGGGATGGACCTGCAAATTCCATTATAACACACCTTTGGAATGTTACTTAGGTTGGGCTAAAAAGGCCGGGGGCCCAAAGGGAATGCTGGAGTGGTCAACACGATTGCGTGTGTGCACACTCGTTAATATAATTAGTGATAGTGGTGATAAACGCATTTATCCCTAAGGAGTGACTGCTCATCATGGCCTCAAAATCGTACCACCAGCCCAGTTTAGCGGGTGGGGGTCACGTGATTATTCGTGTCTTTATTGCTGATGATCACCCCGTTGTTCGCAATGGACTGAAGATGCAAATTGCTCAGGCCTCGGACATGAGGGTGGTAGGGGAAACCGGTGAGGGGAACAAAGTTTTGCCGTTGATACACCAAGAGATGCCCGATGTCGTTGTCTTGGATGCTGTCATACCGGGGGTGCGGACGAGCACCCTGGTGCGCCGCATCAAATCTCAGTTCCCTTCGGTCAAGATAATTGTCTTTTCGGCATATGAAGATCCGGCCCTGGTGCGCGGTCTGCTTGCTGCTGGCGTGGATGGGTATATGTTGAAGGAAGAGATGCTATCACGCGTGGTGGACGCCGTGCGAGAGGTCATGGGGGGAGGGATGCCTCTCAGCAGCAGAATCGCGATCCACATGCGTGAGGTGTGGCAACAAGATGCTCACACCCACCTGCCGATGCCTGAAGACCTTACCCTTCGTGAACGAGAGGTGCTGGAATGGATGGCCCAGGGTCTTAGCAACCGCGCCATTGCTGAGAAACTCCACGTGACCGAGCGGACGGTCAAATTCCACGTGGGAAACATTTTAGGCAAACTGGGGGCTCGATCGCGGGTTGAGGCAGTGCGCATTGCCATTGCCCGGGGCTTGATAGACGTTTAGTCCTCTCCCTGTAACGGAAGGTGCCCCGCGCGTTCCTTTCCCCGGGAATGCGTTTACCCCAAACGTCCTCCAACAGTTTGCTCCGTTTCCCCAACCCAGCGGAGCCGCAGTGCACTAGCCATGTACCCGCACTTCAGGGAGAGAACCTACCACCAGAGGCCCGCGGGATACGAAAAATTCTCCCGGGTAACCAAGGCCACCCGGGACGTGTGCCAAGGTGGAGAGGACGAGCCCACTTCGCGGTTTAACAGACTCCAAAGATCAAACAACCCCCGTGCGGGGACCTTTCCCACACGGGGGTTTAGCGCCCCGGGCAGGACTCGAACCTGCAACCTACGGATTCGAAGTCCGTTGCTCTATCCATTGAGCTACCGGGGCTCATCCAGGCATAGTATACGGACTTCCGGGAGAATTGGCAAACCCTAAGGCGGTCTTATGCCGTTGAGTGTACCAAACGATTTTTTTCGTTTCCTTTGGATTTTGCCCTATAATTGGGCAAAGTCCTGTCTTACATCCCAACATACGCCATGCCTGATCCCGTTTTCCGCGTGTTTGGACTCCCTGTCCTTGGGGGCACGCGAGAAGGTTATAAGCAGCTGGGCATGGGGAGCAACAGCAATGAGCGTAGATGAACACGTGAGGGAGGCTTTACACCGTCTGGAAGAGGAGATCAAGCGGTGTACGCGATGTCGTCTCCACCAGACCCGAACCCAAGCTGTCCCCGGTGATGGCCCCTATGACGCGGAGATCATGTTCATTGGCGAAGCCCCCGGCTATCACGAGGACAAACAAGGCCGACCCTTTGTCGGGGCTGCCGGGCAGTACTTAAACGAACTCCTGGAGAAGAACGGGTTGCGCCGGGAGGACGTGTACATCACCAACATCGTTAAGTGTCGCCCCCCAAGGAACCGTGACCCCCTCCCTGACGAGATCGCGGCCTGTCAGGACTATTTGGACCGACAAATTGAACTTATCAACCCTCGCGTTATCGTCACATTAGGACGATTTGCCATGCAACACTTCTTTCCTGGCGCGTCCATTAGCCGTGTTCACGGGCAACCGCGGCGCCTCGGCGACCGGATCTTTTTCCCGATCTTCCACCCTGCGGCAGGACTTTATCAGCCCAAATGGCAGCCTTTGCTGGAGGAAGATTTCCGCAAGTTGGGTGACCTGATTCGACGCCTGCGGGAGCCATCGGCTCAGACCTCATATGAACAGTTATCCCTGTTCGAGGAGGATGAGTCCCACCATGAGTGAGGAGGGCATTACCGGAACTCGCACACCTTCTTTCCCATTTCCCCGTCGCGGACTGGTAGGCCTGCTCCTTATATCCATCTTCTGGCCGTTGAACTGGCTTTTGCCCGGGTTGCGCACTTACTGGATTTTCTTCCCCCTCTGGTTGGGATATGCCCTGACGGTGGACGCGTTGGCGTACCGTCGTCACGGCACTTCCCTGTACGCTCGGAGTCCACGCAAGTATGTGGGCCTATTTCTCATCTCCGCTCCGGGGTGGTGGTTGTTTGAACTCCTCAACGCGCGGCTGCACAACTGGTACTACGTTGGCGCGGAGTACTTCTCCGATGCCGCGTACGCGTTTTGGGCCACATTGAGTTTCTCCACAGTGATGCCCGCAGTGTTCGGCACCGCGGAGTGGGCATACGCGCAATTCAACGGCTTTCCTGCCTGGCGTCAGGGTCCGCGCGTGCCCCCCTCACGGGCGGTGGTTGTAAGTTTTTTCCTGGCAGGGTGGGGCATGTTGGTGTTAATGTTGATATGGCCCCGTTACTTTTTCTTCTTCCTCTGGGGAAGCATCTACCTGATTCTCGAACCGTTGAACGTGTGGTTGGGACATGTAAACTTGCTACAATGGACCGATCGTCGGGATTGGCGCCCCATTGCCGCGCTGTGGACGGGCGTGCTGGTGACCGCGTTCTTCTGGGAGATGTGGAATTTCTACGCTTATCCCAAATGGGTGTATAACGTTCCCTTCGTTAATTTCCTGCACGTTTTTGAAATGCCCTTACTGGGCTATTTGGGTTATTTACCCTTTTCCCTGGAACTGTTTGCTCTTTACCATTTCGTGGTGGGCCTGTTGGGCGAACCCAAAACGACTTACATTACGGCAGGATGGTGTTTTTCCAAAAAGGTGTCTGAGATGGGATAATGTGCTCTAGTGAGAGAATACCGTGGGGAGAGAGATAGCAAGTGCTCCTGTCCCCACGCCTTTTGACTCCATAACCTGGTACCGTGTGTTCAGCGAATGAAGGAGGTTCCATTGACTGATGTATTGCGTATTATTCCGCTAGGTGGGTTGGGCGAAATCGGCCGGAATATGATGGTCTTCGAGTACGGTGACGACATGATCATTGTTGACGCCGGCCTGATGTTCCCCTCCAACGACATGCTGGGCGTGGACATTATCATTCCTGATGTCACCTATGTTATTGAACGACAAGATAACCTGCGGGGAATCATCCTCACCCACGGGCACGAAGACCACATTGGAGCCCTTCCCTACGTGCTCAAGCAACTGGATGTGGACGTTCCCATCTTCGGTACCCGCCTCACCCTAGGATTGGTAAACCTGAAACTGAAGGAGCACAAACTCCGCGATGAGGATGTGCGGTTAATTGACGAGAACAGTGTGTTGAACCTCGGCGCGTTTACTGTGGAGTTCTTCCACGTGTGCCACAGTATTCCTGACGCGGTGGGGGTTACTTTGCGCACACCTGTGGGCCTTGTCCTGCACACCAGTGATTTCAAGTTCGACGACGCGCCCGTGGATGGGCGCCTGACTGAAGTAGCAAAACTGGAGGCATACGCGCGGGAAGGGGTTGATATTCTCCTGGCCGACTCCACCAACGCCGAGGTCCCCGGCTATACGCCTTCTGAACAGGAGATCGGTCGCAACTTCGAGCAGATCTTTCAACACGCGACCGGACGCATCATTGTTTCCACCTTTGCCTCCAATGTTTCCCGCGTGCAGCAACTGATTCAGATTGCTCGAAAGTTTGGACGGCGAGTAGGCGTTGTTGGCCGCAGCATGGTCAACATCGTAAAAATGGCTATTGATATGGGATACCTGGACATTACTCGGGAGGAACTTCTCTCCCCGGAACAGATGAACTCCCTGCCCCCTCACCAGGTCCTCATCATCTGTACAGGGTCCCAGGGAGAGCCCACCTCTGCGCTGGTGCGCATGGCTTTGGGCGACCACAAACACATCCAAATCCGTCCCGGGGATACGGTCATCGTCTCTGCTGAACCCATTCCGGGAAACGAGGAGTTGGTGAACCGCACCATCGACAACTTGTTCCGCCAGGGCGCTGACGTCTATTACCACGATCTTTTCGACGTTCACGTGTCCGGGCATGGGAGCCGAGAGGATTATAAGACCATGATAGACCTTACGCGGCCGCGCTTTTTTGTGCCTATTCACGGGGAATATCGCCATTTGGTTTTGAACGCTCAGTTGGCCGCGGAGATGGGCGTTCCTAAGGATCATATATTCGTGGTTGAAAGCGGTCAGGTGCTGGAATTCGACGGCGAGCGCATGTGGAAGGGGGAACGTGTTACCGAGGGATATGTGTTTGTGGACGGGGCGGGGGTGGGCGACATTGGTGAGGTGGTCCTGCGCGACCGACATCACCTTTCCCAGGATGGTTTCTTAGTGGCTATCGTGCCCCTGGATGTGCAAACCGGAACATTGACCACCCGTCCAGAGATCCTCACCCGCGGGTTCATCGATCCAGAGGACGCGGCCCCGCTCATTGAGGAAGCGGTTGCCATCATTGCCGATCTCGTGAAGCCAGGGTTGGGTGCGCCCACCCTGACCGTCAAAATCAAGGAAGCGTTGAGTCGGCTGTGTTACAAACAGACCAAACGTCGGCCAATGATTTTGCCCGTCGTTCTGGAAGTGTAACGCGCATCGACTTTCACAAAGTACACCTGCATTTTACTGAGGAGGTGAGTCATGGCGTATGTGTTTCCGTCCGAGGAATGGGTAAAGGCTCTCAAAGATGCCATCAACAACAATGAGGCGTATCGCAGTGCGGCGAAGACCTGGGAGGGAGATTTTTACTTTGTCATTGAACCGGACAGTGCAACCACTCTGGAGAAGCCTGTCACCCTGTACATGGATTTATGGCATGGTGAGTGTCGTGACGCGTACGTTGTCGAGGATCCCGCCGCGCACAAGCAGCCGGAGTTCATCATCTCTGCCCCGTACTCTGTGTGGAAACAAGTGGTCACGGGTAAGATGGATCCCATTCAAGCGTTGATGACCCGCAAACTGAAACTCAAGGGCAACTTGATGAAGATTATGCGAGCAGTCAAAGCAGCCAACGAACTCGTCCGCTCTACCACCATGGTCCCCACTGAATTTCCGGACGCATAACTCGCCGATTGTCCTTTTGGTCGCGCGGGCACATGAGGAGGCGAATATGTGGTTCTTCAACTCCCCGGAGATCATCTTTGGGGAAGACGCCCTATCCTATTTGGAGGAGTTGGAAGGGCATCGGGCTTTTATCGTGACCGATGCTAACGTGCTGGCTTTGGGCTTTCCGGAAGAGGTTGAAGCCATTCTCCGCCGATCTGGTCTGGAGGTTCACACGTTTTCGGATGTGGAGCCGGAGCCTTCGTTGCAGACTGTCCGGCAAGGGGCGGCTGCGATGGCGGCTTTTGCTCCGGATTGGATAGTGGGCATTGGCGGCGGGTCGGTGATGGATGCGGCGAAGGCCATGTGGATTTTGTACGAGCATCCGGACATTGATCCCGCGGCCATTAGTCCTATTGAACGCATTCCCCTGCGTCGCAAAGCGCGGCTCATCTGCATTCCCACCACCGCGGGCACTGGTGCGGAAGTCACATGGGCTATTGTGCTTACGGATCGGCAGGAGGGTCGGAAGTTGGGGTTAGGCACTCGCGACGCGCTGGCCGATATTGCCATTGTGGATCCCCGTTTTACCCGCGACCTTCCTCCGGCCATCACAGCAGCGACTGGCATGGATGTGCTGACGCACGCGGTGGAAGGGTACTCCAGCACGTGGGCGAACGATTTTACGGATGGGTTGTGTTTGCAGGCCGCGCGTATGGTGTTTGAGTATCTCCCGCGAGCGGTGGAATTAGGCGCAAGGGATCCCGAATCCCGTGAGAAGATGGCCAACGCGGCAACTATCGCGGGATTGGGGTTTGGTAATAGTATGGCCGCGTTGGCCCACGCGATGGGACACAGTGCAGGTTCTGTTTTCCACATTCACCACGGACGCGTGGTGGGCCTTCTGCTTCCATATACCATCGAATTTGTGGCCCGCGGTGGGGTTGGCCGCTACGCGGATCTGGCCCGTTGGTTAGGCCTTCCTGCTGCTGATGATCAGGAGGCCGGGTTGTCGCTGGCCAATGCGGTACGGGAGTTGGCCCGGCGCATTGGAGAACCGCTCTCCCTGCGGGATGCGGGGGTTCCGGAGGAGCGTTTTCGGGCCCACTTGGAACAGTTGTGTGATTTTGCTGAGGCCGATCCGACCATTGTGACTTCGCGCCGTGTACCCACACGGGATGAGTTGTGTCGGTTGTTTGAGTACGCGTACCGGGGCGACCCTGTTGATTTCTAATCCCGGTCCTTAGGACCCGATACCGAGGAATGCTGCCATGCGCAAACAGCCGAATTCCAGCATGTGTTTTGTGTGTGGGATGAAGAACGTTGCCGGGTTGAAGGCCTTCTTCTACGAGACGGATGAGGGGGAGGTCATCGCCCGTTTTGTGCCGCAGGAAGTTCACCAGGGATATCCTGGACGTTTGCACGGTGGCATTGCTGCTGCTATTTTGGATGAGACAATCGGCCGGGCGTTGATGATCACGTATGGGGACAATGTGTGGGGGGTGACGGTGGAACTGAACCTGCGGTTTCGGGCTCCTGTGCCCATTAACACGGAACTGCAAGTGGTGGCTCGGATTACACGGGATACTAAGCGGATTTTCGAGGGGGAGGGGGAGTTGATTTTGCCTGATGGGACTGTTGCTGTGACTGCGAGGGGGAAGTACTTTAAACTGCGGCTCGAGGATATTGCCCAGGATGTGGACCTGGAAGAGGTGGAATGGCGCGTGGTACCTGATGATCCCTTTACGCCACCATTGGTTCCGTTTCGGCGAAAGGGCAATGCGTGATGTTTTATTGACCTACGCGGGGCTTACCCCCATGGCCAACTGCCTGCAGGTGGGCGGTATCGTTGTGGCGGATCAGTTTGGGGGTAGGCCCCATAATAAGTTCACTGATGGCGCAGTTAATCATGCCGTACTTCTTCCATTCTCCTCCGCGGCGTTCCAGGAGCAGGGCTAAAGCGGTGGCGATAGCGCCTCCATGTCCGACGATGAGAATTGTTTGTCCTTTGTGTTGTTCCGCGATGCGTTGGAACGCGTCCAGGACGCGCATGGCGAACTCATAAGCGGATTCTCCACCAGGTGGTGCCCAGTGTGGATCCTCGCTCATTCGATCCCACAAGCGACGTTCATAGCGCAGTTCTTGGTATGTAAGTCCCTCCCATTCTCCCAGGTTGTATTCGGACAGGTCTGGATCTTCGTATACGGGCACATTGCCCAGGGCTTGGGCAATGATTTCAGCGGTTTGGCGAGCGCGTTTCAGGGGGCTTGTGTAGATGGCGGCAATGTGGGGTTCTTCTTGGGCTAGACGTTGGGCCACGGCCTGGGCCTGCAGTTTGCCCCGTTCGTTGAGGGGGTGATCGGTTGCGCCCTGCCAGATGCCGGCGGCGTTGGCGTCTGTTTCCCCGTGTCGGACAATCAGCAAGCGTGTTTCTGATGGTTGGTGGCTCATGGCCGCTTCCTCCGTTTGTGGACAGCAAAAAAGCGGGGGGAATCACTCCCGCCCGCCGGGCTTATGCTATACTGTAATGGGCCGCGCAGGACTCGAACCTGCAACCTTGGGATTAAAAGTCCCCTGCTCTGCCATATTGAGCTAGCGGCCCAATGCGGTTATAAGTATAGTGCGATGTGCGGAGTTTGCCAAACTTGGTGAGGTGTGAGGCCGATCTCGGGGCTCATTTTCTGTGGGAGGAGGGGGAGATGGATGCTTCTGTGGTGCGAGTAGACATTCGGCGTCCCAACTACAGGTATGCGGGTTTTGTGGTGTTGGCTTTGTCTGATGGTCGCGAGGTTCGGGTTCCCATGCCGGGTGCTGTGGCTCAGTGGTTGCGTCCTGGGCAGGAGTGTACGGTGACTCTGGATGATCCGGATGCGGTGACGTTTGAGAATTACACGTTGCACACGGAGGTGCAGGTGTGGCCTGTGTTTTCGCGGGAGTACACTCACCAGCGGCGGGCTCCGTTTTCGGATGAGGTGTTGTATGAGTATCGGGTTTTGGCTCGGGAGGCGCAGTTTGAGGGGGATTATGAGGCTATTGTGGAGTTGGAGCAGTACCATTATGCGTCGGATGAGGAGATTTTGGCCCGGTGGTATTGTGAGGAGTGTCATATTTACCAGGATGCCAATGTCCGTCCCACGTGTCCCCGGTGTGGGCAGCCCATGCGTTTCCATGATTTGAAGAGTGCGACGCGTGCTTCTCGTTTTCTGGTATTGGAGTTGGTGACGCGAGCGGCGTATGAGCCTCGGTTTGTTGGTTATGTGCGTGTTGATCCGCCTATTCCTTTGATGCATCGGCGTCTTCCGGATGGTCGGGTGGTTCCTAACATTCGGGAGCAGGTGTTTCCCAAGGGGTGGTTTGATCATCCCTTTCATCCTTCTCGTGAGCAGGGGGAAGGGCGGTCCTGGTGGGATGTGCAGGGGGATGCGTTGGCGGAGGCGCGTTCGCCTGTGTCGCGTTTGGCGCGTGTAGTGGTTCATCCGGACTATCGGGTGGATGGGTTTGGGCAGTTGGCGTTGCGGGTGTTGTTTGACTGGATGCGGGAGCGGTGGGTGCCGGAGATGCGGGTTCAGAAGAAGGCGGTGGAGACCATCGCGATGATGGCCCGCTATAATCCTTTCATGGAGAAGGTGGGGTTTGTGTATATGTGGGATACGGCCAGTGGTCGGCCTGTGCTTTACTATCCGTTGGATGAGGAGGCGCGGGGGTACATTCGTTCTTTTCTGGAGAGGGATCCGGTGGCTCGGGAGCATGGGGGGCGGCTTTATCGGCCTCGGTTTGACATTGGGGACACGTTGTCGGGTCCTATTGTGTTGAAGGGGGTGCAGAAGGCGTACACGAGCCGTCTGGATTTATCTCAGGTGTCTGATGCGGTGCGGGAGGTGTTGGAGGCGTTTGGGGTGCGGCAGCGGGTGATTCAGAAGTATGTGTTGCGTGGGGCGTCGATGGAGATTGAGCCGGGGTCGGTGGTCGCCGTTCTTGGGGCTTCGGGGAGTGGGAAGACGACGTTATTGCGGTTGTTGTACGGGGCGATTGCTGGTTGTGAGGGGGCGTTGTATCAGGTGGATGGGGGGGCTATTGAGGTGCCGGAGAATGCTCGGGTGGAGGCGTTGTTGTTAAACGAGATTGAGCCTTCGTTTGGGGATGCGCCGGTGGCTGAGGTGTTGTATCGTCTTACTGGGGATGCGGCTTTGGCCATTGAGTTGTTGGGGTATGCGGGGATTTCGGATGCGGTGTTGTATCGGGCGCCTTTTTCGGAGTTGTCCACGGGGCAGAAGGAGCGGGCGAAGTTGGCGTACATGTTGGCGCGGCGGCCGAACGTCATTTTGGTGGATGAGTTCACGGCGCACCTGGATCGGCGCACGGCGGTGCGGGTGGCGCGGCGGTTTGCTTCGTTGGCTCGGGAGAAGGGGTTGACGTTGGTGGTGGTGACGCATCGGGAGGAGGTGTTGGCTGCGTTGTCGCCGGATCGGGTGTATGTGGTTGGGTATGGGACGTTTTTTCCGTTGGATGAGGTCCCGGAGCGGGGTTTTCGGGTAAGGGAGCCTTATGCGACGTACATTGTGCAGGGGAAGAAGCGGTGGGAGATACGGCGGCATCCGACGCGTGTGAGGGGGCGAGTGGGGGTGATCAGTGGGGATATGTTGTTGGGGTCGGTGGAGATTACGGGGGTGAAGGGGCCGTTTACGTTGGAGGAGTTGGCTGAGCACCAGGATAAGCATCTGGCGGATCCTCGTTTTTTGAGGTCGTATGCTCGGGGGGATGCGTTGTACGCGTGGGAGTTGGCCCGTCCTCGGGCGTATGTGCATCCTCGGCGGGTGAAGGCGAAGCGGGGGCAGCAGATGTGGGTTCGTTTGGAGGATGTGTCGGAGGCTGCGGGGTCCGCGGGGGATGCGGGGGCGCGAGAGGAGTGAGGAGTGTGTTTCACGTGAAACAAGGAGGGGATATGCCGTCCATTTGTGATTACGAAGGAAGCCGCTACAGCACAGAATTCTGGACACCAGAACGACGCTTCGAAGACCTGGCCGACCGCTACGCCCTGCGCAGCCTGTTGCCTCCCACCGGCGACACCCTCATCGAAGTGGGCGCAGGCTTCGGTCGCCTGGCCGACCTCTACGCCGGATACCGCCAAATCGTCCTCTTCGATTACGCACGCTCCATGCTGGAAGAAGCCCGCCAACGCCTGGGCCACGACCCCCGATTCCTCTTCGTCGTCGGCGACCTCTACCGGATGCCCCTCGCCTCCCACACCTTCGACACCGTTGTCATGGTACGCGTCATGCATCACCTGGAAGACGTCCCCACCGCCCTGCACCACCTGGCCCGCATCCTGAAACCCCACGGTACCCTCGTCCTCGAATTTGCCAACAAGCGCCATATCAAAGCCATCTTCCGCTACCTCCTCCGCCGCCAAACCTGGAGCCCCTTCGACCTCGAACCCCACCCCTTCGTCCCCCTGAACTACGACTTCCACCCCCGCTGGATGGTCGAACGCCTGACCGACGCCGGCCTCACCGTGGACACCGTGCGCACCGCCTCCCACTTCCGCATCCCCTGGCTCAAAAAACACATCCCCCCCCAACTCCTCGCCCGGGCCGACGCCCTACTGCAACGCATAGGAGCCCCCTTCAAACTCAGCCCCAGCATCTTCGTCCGCGCCCACCTCTCCTCCCCCCCACCCAACGCCCACCCCCTCGCCTTCCGATGCCCAACCTGCGGCTATGAACCCCTCCCCCCGGGCGACAAAGACATCGTGTGCCCCCGTTGCGGCACACACTGGCCCTACGAAAACGGCCTTTACATCTTCAAATAACGCACATTAAGCCCAAATTTTTCCACCTCCTATGACAAGATTTGCGCCTTTTCAATCCCGGTCTAAAATGGCGGAGTGTGATCACGGCGCAAGCACGTGACCAGGAGGCGCCTATGATAGACGTTCAGGGACTAACCAAACTGTACGGATCCTTTGTCGCCCTTGATAACCTCTCCTTCCACGTCGGCCAGGGAGAAATCCTGGGCTTTCTCGGACCCAACGGAGCCGGAAAAACCACCACCATGCGCATCCTCTCCGCGTACATGCCCCCCAGCGCGGGCAGCGTGCGCGTCGCAGGGTACGACGTCACCCGCCACCCCCTCGAAGTGCGGCGACACGTGGGCTACATGCCCGAAACCGTACCCCTCTACAAGGAAATGAGCGTCCTCGACTACCTGGACTTCATGGCCCGCTTGCGCGGCGTCCCCCGCCGCCAATCCCGTATCACCGACGTCATGGACCAGTTGGGCCTGACCGAAAAAGCACACACCCGCATCGCCAAACTCTCCAAAGGATACCGACAACGCGTGGGACTGGCCCAGGCCATCCTCCACGAACCCGACGTCCTGATACTCGACGAACCCACCATCGGCCTGGACCCCCAACAAATTATCGAAGTGCGGAACCTCATTCGCTCCCTGGGAGAACACCACACCATCATATTGAGCACCCACATCTTGCCCGAAGTGAGCCAACTCGCAGACCGAGTGCTCATCATCAACCGCGGGAAACTGGTCGCCGAAGACACCCCCGAAGGATTGACCGCCCTCCTCTCCGGCGGCCGCCGCCTGCGCGTCCTCGTGAACGCAGACGTCCCCGCGGACACAATTATCACCACCCTCTCCCGCGTGCCCGGCGTCAAAGAAGTCCGGGCCATCGCGGACCAAACCTTTGACGTCGTTGCCGAAGAGAACAGCGATCCCCGAGCAGACATCGCGGCCACGGTCGTGCACCAGGGATGGCAACTCCTGGAACTGCACACCACCACCATGACCCTGGAGGACATCTTCCTCCACCTGGTCACTCGCGAAGATTCCGTGGCCCAGCCCGGCGGATGAGGAGGTTAACCATGCGGACGGTGTTTACTATCGCTCGACGGGAATTGTACGCCTATTTCGTCTCCCCTATCGCCTACGTCGTGGTCGCCCTATTCCTAGCATTGCACAGCTACATGTTCTCCATTATCCTTCTCCTCTCCCAGGAAGCATCATTGCGCTACCTGTTCGGGACCATGACCACAGTGCTCTTGTTTGTGGCCCCCGTGTTGGCAATGCGACTCCTGGCCGAAGAATACCGATCCGGCACCATCGAGGTGCTGTTAACCGCCCCCGTGCGGGATTGGGAATTGGTCGTGGGCAAATGGTTGGCTGCTCTGGTCCTTTGGGTGGTTATGCTGGCCCTCACCCTGATCTACCCCTACTTCCTCAACGTGTTCGGCGAACCCGATTGGGGCCCCATCATTTCCGGGTACCTGGGCATTTTCCTGTTCGGCGCCGCCCTCTTAGCCCTGGGCACCTTTGCTTCGGCTACCACCGAAAACCAAATCGTCGCGGCAATTGTCGGCGTTGTCCTCACCGTGGGACTGTGGGTGCTTAGAGGAGCCGGCGACTTAATGAAAGGCGTCGCCGCGCGCATCGTGAACTACGTAGCCCTCGCCGACCACACAGTAGACTTCGCTCGCGGTGTGGTGGACACACGCGATGTATTGTACTTCATCAGCCTCATCATCATATCCCTATTCCTTGCCACGCGAGCGGTGGAAATGCGGAGGGTGCAATGAGAGACTGGCGTACTTCCGTGGCTCCTATTGCTGTTGGACTGGGCGTATTAGCCCTGTTACTCTCGCTGTTTGTCCATTGGCTGGCCATAGGGCCCCTGTGGTTATCCAAGGCCCTGGCCGTCACTGGTGGAATACTCATCCTACTCTACCCGGCCATTTTCCCGGACAAAATCATTCGCCTCTTCCAATCCCGTTCCACCCAGGCCGGGACAAACATCCTCTTAATGAGCCTGATCTTCATCGGCATCGTGGGTGTGGTGAACTTCCTCGGCTACCGGTATCACAAGCGGTTCGATTTGACCGCCAACAAGGAATACAGCCTCTCCCCTCAAACCGTACGCGTCCTGAAGGAATTGCCCGCACCCGTGCATGCCATTGCCTTTTTCGTCGACCAGGACCCCCGACGCGATCGGGTAGAAGATCTCCTGCGCGAGTACGCACAGGTCACCAACAAATTCACCTACGAATTCGTGAATCCCAACCGGGAACCGGGAAAAGCCCGCCAGTACGGCCTGACCCGCCTAGGCGTGGTCGTCCTGGTACAGGGGGATCGTCGGGAACAGGCAGATGTCTTCGACGAAGAAGACCTGACCAGCGCCATTATCCGGGTGACGCGGGACAAACCCCGAGTCGTGTACTTTACCATCGGCCACGGCGAACGCGACCCCCACTCCTACCAGGATCGGGATTTAGGGCAAGCAGTGCGTAAATTGGAACAGGAGTTCTACGAAGTCCGCACGTTGAGCCTGGCCACCATTACAGACACATTGCCCGCGGACATGGATGCGCTTGTAGTTGCCGGGCCAACTCAACCCTTTACCGACGAGGAACTCGAGCGAGTGTTCGACTACTTGAACAGTGGGGGGCGAGTGTTGTGGATGCAGGATCCTTCGCCTAACCTGGACATCTCCCCTCTGAACGAACGCCTCAAAGCGTGGGGCGTAAAGTTCGACAACGATCTGGTGCTGGATCCACAATCCGCTCTCTTCGGCGACATCGCCACCCCGCTGGTCACCCGATACACCTTCCACACCATTACAAAGGAACTGGCCGGCCTGGCCACCTTTTACCCTACGGCGCGTTCCATTAGCCGGGTGGAGCCGGCTCCCCAGGACAAGAAAGTGGTTTCCCTGGTCACAACCACCTCTCGAGCCTGGGGAGAAACCGAATATACAGGACAGAAAGTCGGGTATGACAAGGATAAGGACCTCAAAGGCCCCCTCACCCTGGTATCTGTTGTGGATCAGGTAAAGGGGGACGCACAACGAGGACGGCTGGTGGTCGTAGGGGATGCGGACTTTGCCAGTAACATCATCATCAACAGCGTGCAGGGAGCGTTTGCCAATGTCGAACTGTTCGGCAACATGATAAATTGGCTGACAGAAGACGAAGCCCTGGTCTCCATCAGCCCCAAACCGCCCGCGTATCATCCGTTGCGCCCCCTGACTCCGGGAGAACAGAACGTCATCTTCTTCACGACCACGGTCTTCCTCCCGCTGCTCATCCTGGTAGCGGGCATCATCATCTGGTGGCAGAGGCGGTGAACCATGATACGGTGGCGAACAACAGCGCTGCTTCTGGTGGTATTGTTAGTGTTGATCGGCGTGGCGTGGGTGACAAATAAGCACGCTCCTGTGTCCGACTCCACGCCTACATCTTGGCCGCCGGTATTTCACATTTCCCTCGCGGACGTTGTGGCTGTGGATGTGTACAAAGGTGACGCACATGTGCGCCTAGTGCACGAGTCTGAGGGGTGGCGCATTGTGGAGCCTGTCCAACAACCAGCGGATGACGAAGAGGTTGAACGCCGCCTGCGGAGTTTTCTCCTCTCCGTTGCTTTTGACCACTTTACGCCCACCACGTTAGAGGAGTATGGGTTGGCTTCACCCCAGGCTCGCATCGTCTTGGACACGGGGGAACAGCCTGTAACCGTGTTAGTTGGCGATGCCAACCCCACGAACACCGATTATTACATCCAGATAGAAGGCGAGGATACAGTAGAAGTGGTGGGAAAGTACGCGGTAGATCGCTTGTTGGAATGGGTGGACACGTTACCGGTTCCGCCCACACCTACACCCACAGCGACAACAACACCGTGATCCCTCGGAAGAATGGACCACCTGTCCGTACCTCCAGGGCCGGACAGGTGGTCACGTTGTTCCCTTACTCGATGAGGCTGCGTAACACCCGCAGGTTTTCCACATCTTCGTGCATGTCCTTACTCTTTGGCGTCTCCAGAACCATGGGGACATCCTCAAAGCGGGGATCGTTGACAATCCAACGGAATCCGTCAAGGCCAATGTACCCTTTGCCAATGTGTTCGTGTCGGTCTTTACGCGATCCCAGGGGGTGTTTGCTGTCGTTGAAGTGGAAGGCCTTGAGACGCTCCAGACCGAGGATGCGGTCAAATTCTTCCATTACGGCTTCGTACCCTTCCCGCGTGCGGATGTCGTACCCGGCTGCAAACGCGTGACAGGTATCGAAGCAGAAGGCCACTCGTTCGGGGTGTTTTACCCGGTCGCGAATGGCCGCCAGTTGTTCAAAGCGATAGCCCAGATGATCTCCTGTTCCCGCGGTGATCTCCAACAGGGTAAGAGTTTGGTACCCGGGCGTTGCTTCATGGCAGAGATCCAGGGCCTGGGCAATGCGTTTGATGCCCGCCTCCTCCCCTTCCCCCATGTGTGACCCGGGATGGAGGACCACGCCGAGGAGGTGCAGCGCTTCAGCCCGTTGCAGTTCATCGATGAACGCGTCAATGGATTTTTTCCACAGTTCTTCTTTAGGACTGGCCAGGTTGATCAAGTACGCGGCGTGGGAGAACACAGGCCAGATGCCCGTCTCCTGAACTCGCTGGTGGAACCGTTCAATCTCCTTTGGATCCAGGGGCTTGGAGGTCCAGCGATTGTTGTTGCGGGTGAAGATTTGGATGGTATCACAGCCAATGCTCTCCCCCCGGTCCAGCGCTTTGCTGACGCCGCCTGCCACTGACATATGGGCTCCTAAGCGTGGCATGGAAAATACTCCTTTCTGTCAACGGGATTCTGTGCCCTTTTCAGGGTATGTTTGCATCATGGTTAAGTACATCCTAATCCAAACTGAACCGGGGCGCAAGATGTTCACTCGGCAGTCAGGCGAAGAGCGCTCTGGCATCTGTGAAACTTCAACGCACCGTTGGGTTGTGGTATAATCTCGCCGCCATCAGGTCGTACGTGGACTCAAAAGCGTGTCGGATCGGTCGTGGAGGATCAGATAGGGAAGGTCCGGCAGGCGACCGAGGAACTTAGATGACACATGTTGTGTTAAATGCCTTGCTCCTGAACACGGGAGCCACATATCGAGGCGCGGGCATTAGTGGGTACGAACAGCATCTCATTCAAGCCCTGGGCACAGTCAACAAGGAGATGACATTGACCGCGATCGTGGGTGATCGCGCATGGCGTGCACCCTCAGGCGTGCACACCTTTCGGCCTTTGTGGAACACAGAACGGCCGTCAGCCCGAATTGTGTGGGAGCAAGGGTGGCTTCCTTGGGTTTTACGGCGACTGAACGCAGATGTGTACCATGGTCTGGCGTTTGTGGGCCCTGTATGGGGACCAAACATCCCCCACGTAATTACTGTCCATGACCTGAGTTTTGTGCGGTATCCGGAGACGCTCCCTGTGTGGAAAGCGCGTTATCTACGGTGGTTCACCCGCACAAGTGTCCGCAAAGCGGCTCGGGTCATTGCTGTGTCGGAAAGTACCCGCCAGGATTTGTTGCGTTGGCTTGCACTGCCTCCGGAAAAGGTGGTGACCGTGTACAATGGGGTGGATGACCGTTTCCGCCCCTTACCCCGCGCGGATGTTGAGATGTGGCGGGAGCGTCAGCAATTGCCTTCATCCTTTTTTCTGTTTGTGGGCACATTACAACCCCGAAAGAATTTGGAGACGCTTGTGCGGGCCTACGCTCGTTGGCGTTCACTAACCCGTGGTTCTCCGTGGCCCTTGCTCATCGGTGGCGCGAAGGGGTGGTATTATGAACGCCTGTTCGCGTTGGTACGGGAGTTAAATCTGGAGGATTCCGTTCGCTTTCTTGGCTATGTCCCAACCGCGGATTTGCCGTATTTGTACAATGCCGCGTCGGTTTTCATATATCCGTCGCTGTTCGAAGGGTTTGGGTTGCCTGTGTTGGAGGCTATGGCGTGTGGTACGCCTGTAATTGTGGCCGACACGTCCTCGCTGCCGGAAATTGTCGGGGATGCGGGAGTGCGTGTGCCGCCCCTGGATGTAGATGCCTGGGCCGATGCCCTGGCCGATTTGTACAACGATGCGAACCGTCGCCGTGAGTTGGGCGAATGGGGCCAACGACGGGCCCGTATGTTTTCCTGGGAGCGCACGGCCGTGCACACGTTGAATGTGTACAAGGATGTCGGGGAATCTTCGTATGCCTAAACTCAAACGTCCATCCTTACAGTGGCTCCGATACGTTCTTGTATTGAGCGATATTGTGCTGGTTAATGTGGCCTTTGGTTTGGCCTACATTATTCGTTATCGCCTTCAGTGGTTCCGCGGTGTTGACCCCGCGTATTACACGGATTTCACCGCTTATGTGCCCTTTGCTGCCCTGCTGACCGTGCTGTTGATAGCCGCGTACGCAGTGGAGGGGTTGTACGGAGACCAGCGCGGACGTCGTTTTTGGGACGATGTGTACGGGATTGTCAACGGGACCACCACAGGGTTGGGGATTACGATTATTATCGTTTTCTTCTGGCGACCGTTGTTTTATTCCCGCCTGATTTTCGCGTACACGGCTGTTTTGGTAGTGGCATTGCTGGTGCTGGAACGGATGCTCCTTCGCTGGGTACTGCGTTACTTGCGACGGCGGGGGATTGGTGTTTCTCGGGTGGTGTTGGTGGGCGCGGGGGAATTGGGACGCCTGGTGATGCGAAATGTGGTGGCCAATCCGGATCTGGGGTACGAGATCATCGGCTTTCTTGATGACAATCCCACCAAAGGGACGACGGATATTGGGCGCTTTCGGGCGTTGGGGGGCGTGGACCGGTTGGGGGAAATTCTCGAGCGCGAGGATGTGGATGAGGTCATTATCACTCTTCCGTGGCAGTATTATCGGCGTATTATGCGGGTGATGACTTTGGCTGAGCGGGCTGGCGTGCGGGCCCGAGTGGTGCCGGATCTGTTCCAATTGCGTTTGGGCCGCGTGGAGGTTAGCACATTGAAGGGTATCCCTTTGATCGGGCTCCGCGAAGCAGTGTTCCCGCGACATCACCTGCTTGTCAAGCGAGCCATGGATTTGATCCTTTCTTCCGCGGCGTTGGTGTTGCTCTTGCCTGTCATGGCATTGATTGCCATTGCTATTAAGGTGGATTCCCCCCAGGGACCGGTGTTGTTTCGCCAGGTTCGGGTGGGGAAGAACGGCCGTCGTTTTTACCTGTACAAGTTCCGCTCGATGATTCCCGAGGCGGAATTGATCAAGAAGGATTTGCAGAATCTCAACGAGGCGGATGGCCCGCTGTTCAAAATCCGGAATGACCCCCGTTTGACGCGCGTTGGGCGGTTCTTGCGTCGATTCAGTTTGGATGAGTTGCCCCAATTCGTGAACGTTTTGCGGGGGGAGATGAGTTTGGTGGGCCCTCGTCCTGCACTCCCAGAAGAGGTGGCCCAGTACGCGCCGTGGCACCACAAGCGTTTGACGGTCACCCCGGGGATTACCGGGTTGTGGCAGATTAGCGGTCGCAGTGATCTGAGTTTCGATGAGATGATGCTGTTGGACATCTATTATGTGGAGAATTGGTCCTTACTACTCGATATACGCATCTTGCTCTTGACCATTCCTAAGGTTATCTTGGGAGAAGGTGCGTATTGAGACTGTCGGAGGGAATGTGGCCGGTGAGCATTCGACCTGTGGATTATCAGGATGATCTGCTGTCCTTTGCTCAAGCCCTGGTGCGGCTCCCCAGCCCTTCCGGTGAGGAGGAGAAAGTTGCTCATCGGTTGGCCGAGGAGATGGAGCGCCTGGGTTTTGACGCGGTTTGGATTGACCCGGTGGGCAATGCAATTGGTCGGATTGGCACCGGGGAGGGGCCGGTGTTGTTGTACAACGGGCATATGGACACGGTGGGGGTTGGGGATCCGGCCGCGTGGACTCGCGATCCCTTTGGTGGGGAGATTGTGGAGGGGCGCCTTTACGGCCGTGGCGCGGTGGATATGAAGGGACCCTTGGCCGCCATGGTGTATGGGGCCTGGTTGTTCCGGCAACGACGAGGTCGTGGGGGAAAGGGGACGCTGTACGTGGTGGGCGTGGTGCAGGAGGAACCCCGGGAAGGGCGAGCCATGCAAGCCTTGGTCGAGGAGAATGATATTCACCCCGACGCGATTTTGCTGGGTGAACCCTCCAACTTCCAGGTCAAACGCGGACATCGTGGTCGCCTGGAAATTCGCGTCATCACACGCGGGCGAGCGTGTCACGCTTCAAATCCTGCCGCCGGTGAGAACGCGTTGTACGCGGCCGCGCGCATTATCTTTGGCATCGAACTCCTGGCCGCGTCCCTGCCTTCAGACCCGGTGTTGGGCCCTGGAACAATCGCCGTAACCCACATTGAGACGATTTCCGCCAGTCGTAATGCTATCCCGGACCGGGCGGAGTTGGTGATTGACCGTCGTTTGACGTTGGGTGAGACTGAGGTGAAAGCCCTGGCCGAGGTGCAGAGTGTGGTGCAGAAGGAGGGGGTACGGGCGGAGGTGTTTGTGCCCGAGTACGAGGTGAGCAGTTACACGGATTATCGGATGCGAGGACGGGAATACTATCCAACGTGGTTGATCTCGGAGGACCATCCCTTTTTGCGCCAGGTGATCCGCGGAGCAGAAAAGGCGTTGGGAACCAAGCCCAGTGTGGGAGTGTGGGCCTTTTCTACGGACGGTGTGTTCACCATGGGCGAAGCAGGAATCCCCACGGTGGGGTTTGGCCCAGGCGATGAGGCGTTGGCCCACACAGCGGATGAGCACATTGCGGTGCGGGATTTGCTCCGAGCCGTTGAAGCCTATGCAGCCATCGCTCAAGAGGTGCTCGGCAAATGACGGAGATGCTGCGGATTCTGTTGTTGTATTCCAACACCGGTGGAGGGCACAAGGCATCCGCGGAGGCTTTGCAACAGGAGTTCGCGCGGCGTGATGTGCGGTACCGTGTGTTCATGGACGATGTGTTGCTTCAACGCACGTTCTGGCCTCTTTCCGAAAGTGATCGCTTCTACTTCTGGTCAGTAAGTAAGGCGCCCTGGTTTTGGAAGGCTTTATATCGTTCTGTGGCCCGCCGTGAGGTGTATACCACGCTGAACAAAACGTTGGGACCGATTATTGGTCCTCGATTACGCCACCTGTACGAACGGGTGAATCCGGATCTGGTGGTCTCCCTCCATCCGCTTTTGAATCACTTGCCTCGCCGGGTGTTACAACACTGGGTTCGTGGACGACAACGGCTTTCGGTTCCTTTTGTAACGGTGATCACTGATTTAACCACTTTTCATCCCGCGTGGGTGGATCCGGGTGCGGACGCGATTACTGTAGCCACCCACGAGGCTTACACGAGGGTGATCCGCCTGGGCGCGGAGGCGGGGCGCGTTCACGTGTTAGGTCTTCCCCTGCGCCGATCGTTCCGCTCTTGTCCCACGGACCGCACTGCGCTGCGAGAGCGCTTGGGGGTGTCCTCAACGAGACGCACGGTGTTGGTTATGGGGGGCGGTCAGGGTATGGGTCCTGTAGAGGCCATTGTGCGGGAGATCGCTCGACAGTGTCCGCAGACGCAGGTGGTGGTTATAACGGGGCGCAATGAGGATTTGCGCCGACGTTTGGAAACTCTCTCCTGGCCTGTGCCTGTGCGCGTTCTGGGGTTTGTGGAGAACATTCACGAGTGGATGGCTATCAGTGATGTACTGGTAACGAAGGCTGGTCCGGGAACTCTGGCCGAGGCCATGGTGTGTGGTTTGCCTGTGTTGTTGTACGGTTACATTCCCGGTCAGGAAGAGGGGAATGTAACTTTTGTGCTCAAGCACGGCATTGGTGAGTTCGCGGCAGAACCTCGTCGTATGGCATCCATTTTGGCTTCGTGGTTTTCGTCACCGGCAGCGTTGGCAGAAATGCGAGAACGTTCGCGGGCCCTGGCTCATGCAGATGCCACAGAGCGCGTTGTGGATCTTTTGCTGGATGTGGTGCACGCGGCGCGCTCGGATGGGGTGGTGTCGGCATACAATCCCCGTCCTACGTCGACGAATCAGGCTAAAACTAAGTAAGGGAAGTGGTCTGATCTTCTTCGCGCGTGCTGCGCCACCAGGTTACTACCAGCTTTAAGATGTCGGATGTCGTTACCATCCCACAGACGTTCCCGTCCCGATCCAGCACGGGGATGCCCCCAATTTTGTTCTCGATGAGCAGTTCTGCAGCTTTCCACAAGGGGGTCTCAGGGGTGACGGTGATCGGGCGAGGGGTCATGGCCTCGGCCACGGTTAGCCATTCCTCTGCCGCTTCTGGCGCGTAAGGGTTAATGGTGGCTTTCACAGCCGTGGCTTCCCGCACGTCGCCCTGGGTGATGATGCCGACAAGCCGCCCTTCCGCGTCCACAACGGGTAAGCGACGGATGCCGTTTTCCTCCATGAGGGCCTGGGCTTCTTCCACCGGTGCGTCTTCTTGGATGACGATAACCGGGGAACTCATTACTTCACGGACAAGTGTTGCTTGGACGTGCATCCCCAACCTCCGTCTCTCCTGCATGCATTAACGACTGTGGGTGGTTTGGGCTTTGGCCTTTAAGATGAGTTCGCTTCTGTGGATCGAATAAGTAATACGGGTACTGGTGAATTCCGCAGTACTTTCGCGGCCACGCTGCCGAACATCCACTGTCCCAGTCCACTTCGGCCATGTGTGGACATGACGACCAGGTCGATATTCTTGGATGTGATGGCGTTTAAAATGCCTAAGGCGGGAATACTGTTCTGCATGACAAACGCTTCGACCGCGAGGCCTTCGGCGCGTAATACTCCCGCGCGCGCTCGCAGGTATGTTTCTGCTTCTTCTAACACCCGCTCTTCTAATGTATCTAACTTGGGGAGCGTTAGGGAATCCGTCGGCAGGAGAGCAGTGATCGGTGGTACAATGCGCAACAGCACGAGGGTGGCTCCCATGCGCTTGGCAATCTCTGCCGCGTGGGGAATAGCCACTTCAGCAAACCCCGATCCGTCCAGCGGGACAAGAATTCGTTTGTAGGTGGCCAGCGTGCTCATGGATGTGGGCTCCTTATGTTGTCCGCACGGTGTATGTGTTCAAGATGTTTTACTTGCTGCATTGTGTGATGTTGCTGGGTCGGTTAAGTAATATGTCATGTGTTGGAGATGCACGATTGGGTCGATGTATTGTACCTGAACATGGGGAGGTAGGGCCAAAATGATAGGTGCGTAGCACAAGAGGGCCTGGATGCCTGCTTCTACCATCAGGTTCGCTACGTCTTGTGCCGCGTGTTCTGGGACCGCGATGACACCAATGCGCCATCCGTGCTGGCGCACGTCCTCCGGCATGTGTCGGACGTCGCGAACGGTTAACCCGCCCAGATCTCGGCCGATTTTGGCCGGGTCGTTGTCATACAGCGCGACGATCCGGAATCCGTTGACTTCGAATTCCGGGTAGTGGAGCAGTGCCAGGCCCAGGGCTCCTGCCCCTACAACTATCATGTCCCAGACGCGATCCACGTGGAGGATGCGTTCCAGTTGGGTGATTAGGTAGGAGACGTCATAGCCTTTGCCTTGTTGGCCGAATTCTCCAAACCAGTTGAGGTCTTTTCGAATTTGGGCAGGGGTGAGATCCAGGATCTCCCCCAGTTGTTTGGAGGAGACCAGTTGTACTCCCGCTCGTTGTAGTTGTTTGAGTGTCCGTAAGTAGAGCGGCAATCTGCTCACAACAACGTCAGGCACTCCTACTTGGGTGGTCACTGTTCTACTTCCCTCCGTTGCCGGAATTTACACTCGCCAGGTGGGTATGGCGCCGATGTCTTCTACCAGGTGATGGTAAATGCGCACGGTTTCTTGGGCGATGCGTTGGTGGGTGTAATGTTGCAAGACTCGTTCTCGCCCTTTCTGGCCGAGTTCTACTCGCAGGGTGGGGTTTTCCTGGAGCGCGCGTAGGTGTTCGGCCAGGCGTTCGATGTCGTCTTCCGGAAATATGAGGCCTGCGTCCCCAATGACGTGGGGGATTTCGCCACATGTGGAGCCGATAACGGGTACAGCACAGGCCATCGCTTCGATGAGCACGCGGCCGAATTGTTCTTTCCAGTTGGGACGGGTGCGCGAGGGCAGGACGAGTACGTCAAACTGCCAGTAGATGTGAGGCATTTCGGTGCTGGGCACCCGAGGTGTCCACTGGATGCGATCCGCGATGCCGAGTTTGTGGGCGAGTTTCTGCAATCGTGTTTTTTCGCGGCCGTCTCCTACAATGTGCAATTGCCATTTTCCCGATAGTCGGGCAGCGGCGCGTAGGAGGAGGTCGACTCCTTTTTCCGGCACGAGGCCCCCCGCGTATCCAATGGTGAAGGGTTCGTCGGGTGGGCGCTCCCCCGGCCGGGGATGGAAGAGGTCGGGGTCTACGCCAAATTGGGGAAGCACCCGGGCCGGTCCCCGAAATCCTTTACGGCGTAACACTTTCAGGGCTTCTTGGTTGCCGGCAATGGCAAATCCCACGTGTTTGTACACGTAGTGTTCGAACAGGGAGAAGGGGGGTGGGTACGTCCGCATCAGGTTTTGCCAGGTGAAGAAGAGGCTGGGGATGTGCATGGCTACCGCGTAGCGTACGGCCAGCCATGTAGCCAGGTTATAGGGTTCTTCGTCAACGTGGACCAGGTCAGGCTGTAGGGTGTTGAGTTCTTCCCGTAGGGTTGGGTAGTGGTGAAGGTGATAGGATCCGATGAAACGCGTGGGGATGACTTTGAGGGTGTACCCCTGAGTGTGGGCGCGTTCCAATTTCTGGATCCCACGTTTGTCCCGCCAGTAGGGCGGGACGAGCACAATGAGGTCGATGTCTTCGTGGGCCGCAATTTCTTCCAACTTGCGTTGGTACATGCCGACAATGCAGGCTTTGCATAGCATTACAACGCGCATGGTCCGTCCGTTGGTTGTGCCAGTGTATCTCTGTGTTACGGACCGTACACCCAGGTCCGGAATAGGTCGTCCACGTTATCCCCACTAACATGTTCAATGACATGTTGGAGGTCGCGACCGGTAGCAATGCGGTACCGGTATGTGTTCAAGTAAGTGCGCAGTACGTCCAGGAAGACGTCATCCCCCAGACGTTTGCGCAAGGTGTGAAAGAACAGGGCCCCTTTGCCGTACACAATGGTCTCGTAATTCTGAGGTGTGTATTCGGATTCCGGTAAACCGATGGGGGCATCCAGGCCTCGGTCGCGAATGTAGCGTACCGGAATTTCCCATCGATTGTGCAAAACTGCATCAGCCACATCTTGTCCGTAGATGTCTTGATAATAAAAGTAAGTGCTGTATTCCGTCAACCCTTCGTCAAGCCATGGCTCGTTAATTTGGTCATTTCCTACTTGGTTGTACCACCACTGGTGGCCCACTTCGTGGACTGTAAGGAATTCGAGTTTACGCCGTTCGTCCCGGAATAATTCTACTCCCAATTGGCTCATTAGTGGGTATTCCATGCCTCGGTTGATGAGCATGGTTTCCACGACATCCATTTTGATGTACGGGTAGATGCCGAATCGGTGGCTGTACACTTGCCACGCGGCGCTCGCGTAGGTCAGCGCGGCGCGCGCGGTCTCCTCGTCCCCGGGTAGATAGTAGACCCGTATGGCGACTCCCTGGATTCTTCGTTCCTCTTGGCGATAGCGATCGCCCAGGACAATGGTGAACTCACGCGCGGGGCCGCTGACCAGTTCGTAGGTTGTCTGCGCGCTCTGAGTGTAGGGGGTGGCCGCGCTGATGACCGCACTGCTTATCAAAGTCATCGTGGAGGGGACGGTGACCCATGCGTGGAAGAAACTGCTTTCAGCGACCAGCGTATCCCCCATGGGAAGGCCGTCATCCAGTTTCCACGTGCCATCTTCCCGGGGGACGGCTAATACCGGGTAGGCTAAGGGCAGGTTGATAATTCCCTGGTGTTCTCCGAAGAGCCAATATCCGTTCGGTTCCCAGCGCGGGTATTGGACGGTGTAGAGGACGTCCAGGTGAAGGGTGCCACCGCTTTCGATGAGCATGGGAAGGTCGGCGACCACGGATGTGCGGGTGTCGCTGTAGCGGAAGGGAAGTTGTTGGCCGTTCCCCATTAAGGATCGGATGCGCATGACCCCGCCATAATGGCGGAGGTTGGGGAAGAGGCGCAGGGCAACGGTGTGCCATGCTCTCGGAATGCGGTTGGTGACGGTGATGTGGGCAGTTCCTGTGATGAGGCGATGGGCGATGTCCACTTCTTCGCGGAGTTCGTAAATGGGAGCCGTGCGGAGTTGTGGGAGGTCAAGGATGTTCTGGTAGGGAGGACGTATGGCCACACGCTGGGGGGCCAGTGGATCCCGCGCGTGCGGGGCACGTGGCCATTTCACTGTACACGCTAACAGTGTGCCCAGGATTAGGGCGATGATGCCTACCAGTGCAATGTGGTATATCCGGGTGCGTGTGGCCATACGTTTGTTGTCCTCACATAGGCAGATGCACGGTCCGGGTACATTGTCGTCGCATTGCAGTGTTCAAACAATTTCTATGTCAGCCGACGTTCGCGCCACATGGTAATAAGTGCTCCCACACCTACCAGAACGGCCAGGAGTGCAAACAGCCATCCCACATAAGGCAACGCGGTGAGGAGCACGTAGATGATGATGCCCACGAGGAGGGGCAACACCCACCAGTAACTGCCGCGGTCTATTTTGGAAAGTACGCCGTATGGCACGAGAACCGGGACCATGAGGTTGGTATATGCCAGGTATCCGACGATGATGAAGGCGTCAAAGGCCAGGCCCAGGATGAGTGTCCACTTGGCCAGGAAGCCCAGGGAAATGAGGCCCAGGATGAGCATGAGCACAATGGCTCCGATCAGGATGATGAAGAGGGCGGCTAAGGTCACCAGGACTCCTACGATGCCCCACCCGAGGGAGGTTAATGGTTTTCGGATCAGTGTTTGTCCCACTTTCCGTGGAAAGGCCGGGATAACCAGGAAGAGTATTAGGCCGATGATCAGGTAGGAGATGAAACGTCTTACCTGGATCAGGATCCACTGAGCGGAGCCAAAGGTGGGGTGTTTTTGGGCCTTGGTTTCGCGTGGGGCCGGTAGTTTGTGTGTGATCTGGCCACGAATGGTCGCGTTGGGTGCGATTTTGGCTTCTTCCAGGGCCTGATATGTGAGGTCGCCTTCGATGACCGCGTTATCTGCAATGGTCAGTCCCAGGGGAACCTGGGGAATTTCGATGTTCGGTGCGCCAAAGAACGCTGTAAAGGGCGCGTTGGGAGCATTGCTGCGTTCTCCCACATTCGCGCGCACATTTCCCATGATGTGGCCTTGGATTTCCAATCCGTTCGCGCCGATGAGGGCGTCCTCGCCGATCTGGCCGGCGAGAAGTACTTGATAGGCGCCGGCTACGAATGTGCCGTGAATGAGGTTTTCGGCGGTCTGCTCGATGCTGAACCCTGCAGCGATGACGTCGTCGCCCACTTCCGGTCCGGATATGCGGATTATCTGCCCGGCCGCGCGCACGTCGTCGTCCACCTGGCCCTGGATGTCTACGATCTGCCCTGCAACAACCACGTCGCCGGTTATGTGTCCTTTGGGGCCAATGGTGATTTCTCGGGCGAACGCGTACAGGTCACCCTGAATGGTTCCGTCTATGCGGATGGTGTTGCCGAACGCGTAGAGGTCATCGGGTACGATTTCCCCTTCCTTGATGAGGACGGTGTCGTTTGTGGTGATGTTTGTGGCCCAGGAGGTGGGAGCGAGCAGGATGAAGGCCAGCAATGCAACGGTTACTACGGTGATAATTGCGAGAATTGTGCGGCGCATGTTCTCACCTCCTCTCCACGATGGCTTCGTACAGTGCTTGTAGTTCTTCGTCAGAGTAGAAATGGATGACGATTTGCCCTCCCCGCTTGCCCTTTCGTACTTCTACCTTGGTTCCCAGGCGTTCCCGAAACGCGTTTTCAAGGGATTGGAGTTCTGGGTCGGGCGGAGGAGGTGATGTCGGTTCTTTTTCCCGGGCTTCTAGTAATTTCCGCACCAGTTTCTCTGTCTGGCGGACGCTTAGGTGTTCTCGAATGATTTTATCCAGCACGCGCTTTTGCAGGTCTGGGTCTCCTAACGATAACAGGGCTCGGCCGTGTCCTTCTGTGATGGTTCCCTCCAGGAGTGCGGCCTGAATTTCCGCGGGCAGATTCAACAAGCGCAGGGTGTTGGCGATGGCTGCGCGACTTTTTCCCACCCGTTGGGCAACTTCGGCCTGGGTGAGGCCGAAGCCTTCCATCAAACTTTTATACGCTGCCGCGGCTTCCAATGGGTTCAAATCGGCCCGCTGAACGTTCTCTACCAGTGCCCATTCGACCAGTTGTTGTCGATTTGCTTCTTTGATGATGGCTGGGACGTGGGTTAATCCGGCCAGTTTTGCTGCCCTCCACCGTCGTTCTCCGGCCACGATGTAGTATGGGGTGGGACTATCCGGGGTTGCGCGGGCAAGGACCAATGGTTGGAGGATGCCGTGTACACGAATGGAGGCGGCCAGTTCGGCCAGGGATTCTTCGTCAAAGTGACGACGCGGTTGGTGGGGGTTGGGAGAGATTTGGTCTATCGGTACTTCTTGGGTGAGATCTCCCATAATCCGAGGTGGGCCATGGCGTTCATTTTGGGAGATGAGGGCGTCCAATCCTTTACCCAGTCCGCGCTTTCGTCCCATTGTCGGCTTCCTTTCTTTGCGCTATGTCCTGTGTTGGTTCCTGGTGTGGAATGAGGGTATGCGTGCGATTTTATGTGTGTTTGGAAGATTCTACGATACCCATGACGAAGGAACGGTTAATGAGTGACGTGTTTGGGATAGGCTAATCCAAGTCGCTGGCAGAATTCCTGGGCTAGATTCTCGTATGCAATGCCGCCCGGGGAGTGTGGCGCATAGCGACGAATGGTTTCCCCGTAACTGGGTGCTTCTCCTAGTCGCACGTTGCGCGGGATAACCGTTTGAAAGACACGTTCTCCCAGGACTTGCCGGACGTTTTCTTCGACTTGTTGGGACAGTTTGGTGCGTGCGTCGTACATGGTCAGCACTACCCCGGCAATGTGACACCGGGGGTTAAGCCGATCGCGCACGAGGGTGATGGTTTCCCACAGGCGCCCTAAACCTTCCAGCGCGAGGTACTCGCACTGGACCGGGATGATGACGCCTGCGTTCACGGCCGCGAGCGCGTTAACTGTGAGGAGTCCCAAACTCGGGGGGCTGTCAATAATGATGATGTCATATTGGTCCTGGATGGGCTCCAATGCGTCACGCAGGAGGTATTCACGGTTCGGTACGTCCACCAGTTCCACTTCCACCGCGGCCAAATCAGGATGGCCGGGGACAACATCCAGGTGGGGTTCCTCGGTGTGAACGATGGTGTCTGCCAGGTTTACCCGCCCTACGAAGACGTCATACAGGGAGTAAGGTAAATCCAGTGTGGGGAGACCAAGGCTGCTGGTCGCGTTGGCCTGGGGATCCGCATCCACGAGCAGGATGTGGTATCCCCCGTGGGCCAGATAGGCCCCCAGGTTCACCGCTGTGGTGGTCTTACCAACCCCACCTTTTTGATTGGCCATGGCAAAGGTGTACGCGGTCATAAAACGGGTACCTCAGTTGGTGACCAGGGATGCTCTTCCATGTAAGCCAGCACAACGTCCCGCGTGGGAATGCCCTGCGGACCAATGTCTTCTACTGCAAATGACGCTACAATGTTGGCAAAGTACGCGGATTGAAGGGGATCGCCGGTTTCGTGCAGGCGAATGAGCATGGCTGCTGTGAATACGTCTCCCGCGCCGGTAGGATCTACTTCGTGGGCTGGACGCGGGGGGACAGGGGTAGCCACTCCGTTCTGGTATACGATACACCCTTGTTTGCTCAAGGTGACGACCACCAGGGGAAACATCTGGATGAGTTGGCGGTGGATTTCCGGGTCTCCGCCAAAGTCTTCGCTGCTGAACACTAACAGGTCGGTGTACGGCCGAACTTGTTCGGCTTCTTCCCAAGGACGTGGGTGCACCCGTCCTTCCTCGTCCCAACGCCGTCCCCATCCTTGGGGAACAACGCCCAGGAGTGAATGGGAAAATTTCTCGGCGAAGCGAGGATCTATTTCCGCGGCTACGGCTCCCAGGAGCACCATGGGCGCCTTTTCCCACCCGGACGGGAGGGCTTCGACCGGGATGGGGTCGGCGACCGCGTCAACGTATTGGATGCGGTGGCCGTTCAGGTAGATGTTACGGAAGGTGGTGGTTACCTGGGAGGGTAGGCGATGAACAGTTATGCCGGGCAGTGCTTGCGCAAAGGGGTAATTCTCCCCGGCTCGGGTGAGTATGGCCGCGCGATAGCCCAGTTTCTGGGCTGTGAGTGCGGCAAAGGTTACAGTACCTCCCGGGGTGTAGTGACTGTTTCGTTTATCTAGCGTGACATGACCAATTGTAAGAAAATCCATTCCTCGATGATCCCCCTTTTATCGGCATTCTGTGCCAGTAATTTGTTCGTAGTTTCCTCTTTGTCCTTGCTTCGCGGCAAGGGACGATCCCACGTCCGCATCATTGTAGCATAAGGCGGTGATTTCACAGAAGTGATCGGTTCTCATAAAGCGGTAATTGCTCTGGACGTGGGTGGATGCGGGAATAGAAATTTGTGGCATGTGCATTCCCCTGGGGAGTGCACATGCCACAGTCGCGGCGGTCCAGAGGTTACAGTTCTTCGTAGCGGGCCAGGAAGTGTCGTAGTGCGGGAGGTTCTTCCACAATACGGACGGGCCGAATGAGATCGGGATGGCGGTGGATGTGAATGATGGTGTCCGCTACGTAGTCCAAGTGGGCCTGGGTGTACACTCGGCGTGGAATGGCCAGGCGCACCAATTCCAGGCGGGGGAATTCCCAAGTGTCTGTCACCGGGTCGTGGCGTCCAAAGGCAACTGTGCCCAATTCCACAGCCCGGATGCCCCCCTCTCGGTACAGGGCAATGGTGAATGCCTGTCCGGGCAGGTGTTCCCGAGGCCAGCCCGGTAGGAAGCGAAGCATGTCCAGGTATACGGCGTGTCCCCCAGGGGGTTCTAATACGGGCACTTGGGCTTCTCGCAGGCGTTCTGCCAGGTAACGCACTTGGCCCACGCGGTAGCGCAGGTATGGTTCTTCCACTGCCTCCAGCAATCCTCGCGCCAGTGCTTCCATGTCCCGTCCTGCCAGTCCTCCATATGTGGGGAATCCTTCGGTTCGTACCATGTTTTGTTGGATTTTGGCAAAGAGATCTTCATCCCGGACGGCCAATAATCCGCCGATGTTGACCAGGCCATCCTTTTTGGCGCTCATGAGCATACCATCCGCGAGGGCGAATGTTTCCTTTACAATGTCGCGGATGGACATGTCCGGGGCTTCCCGTTCCTTAATGAAGTAAGCGTTTTCCGCGTGCCGCGCTGCGTCCAGGTACAAGGGGACATGGTATTTGTCGCACAGGGCTCTCACTTGGCGAAGGTTTTCCAGGGAGACGGGTTGGCCACCTCCGGTGTTATTGGTGATGGTGATGAGGACGAATTTGGGCTTAGGGTTTCCTTGCAGTGCGCGTTCCAGTCGTTGCAGGTCCACATTGCCTTTAAAGGGGTGTGGCGACGTGGTGTCGAATGCTTCTTCGATGACCAATTCCAGGGGAGTGGCTCCGCGGGCCAGGATGTTGGCGTATGTGGTGTCAAAGGGTTGGTTGGTTGCTACTACGTCACCTGGTTCCAGGAGGATTTCGAACAATATGCGTTCGGCTGCACGTCCCTGGTGGACGGGGGTAAAGTAGGGAAAGCCAAAGAGTTCCCGCTGGACTTCGGCCAGGCGCTGATAACTTCGGGCTCCCGCGTATGCTTCATCTCCTCGGTGGATGGCTGCCCACTGTTCGTCGCTCATGGCCCCGGTGCCGCTGTCCGTTAGGAGGTCGATGGTGACGGCGCTGGAGGGTAGGTTGAAAAGGTTGAAGTGCGCTTCTTGCAGGTAGCGTTCCCGTTCGGCACGGGTGGTGATGGGGATGGATTCAACTGCCTTGATTTTGAAGGGCTCGAACACGTATGACGCCATTGTCATCCTCCTGCGTTAGAGTATCTGCGTGATTGGCCGCGTCTTGTTTGTTCCCGGGACGCGATAATCCGGTTGATCCGTCTTAGGTTGAAGGTATGCTGCGTGTCTGCGATGTGTCACTTTACCGAGAAGTTAGCAATGCCCAAGTTCTCAAAACGTCCTTGCCCCAGTGCTCGGTATAACACCACGGTGACGCTGTCGAATTTCAGGCGCGGGTCCGAAGGGATGGGGTAGTCATCACGCACAATTTCCTTGGGTTGCCACGAACTGGTTGGACGGTATCCGTGAGCCGGGTGTGCGTGATCGCTCTGGACCAGGCTTCCGTCCAGGTAGATGAATTGGCCGTTCCGCGTGGGACGTACGGAGACGGACCAATCCACATTTTGTTTGGACAGCGCCTGCCAGTATAAGGTGAGGCGGAGGGGTAAGGAGATGGGAATCTCCTTGGGGGGAGATGTTAATTGGTATCCTACCAGTTTGACCTGGTTTCCAAAGTAGATGTCCAGTGGGGTGGCGTCTGCGGGCAGGGTGTATTGAGGTTTCAGATTTCCCACTTCTAGCAGGTAGAGGCCCCCGGAACGCACTCCGACAATACGGCCGATGTGTTCGAAGAAGAAGGGCGCGGCCTGGGTGCTGACGTACAGGGGGCGGGATTCATTTTCTAGCAAGGTGCGGGCTTCGTCCAGGTTGACCGCGCGCACATCGCTGCGGTATCCCCAGATGATGGTGATGTAGTCCAGTGCGAGTTTTTCTTCGACAACACCGAAGATGGCAGCATGCGGCGCGGGGTTGTCCGCCAGGAGTCGCCATCCCGGGTTTAGACCGGTGTCTGTGGGTTTGTTGCTTTGGTCTGCCCGCGGGTAGTTCACTATGAATCGGTTGATGAGCAGGAGTACCAGGATTAAAACGAGGACTCCCCGCAATGCCTGACGGATGGAGGAGGGGTACCGGCCAGCCCAATCCCATACCCGTTGGAATACCAGGGCAAGACCAATGAAGATGAGGGGATAGGCGGGCATAATGACTTGATACCAGTTTCCCAGCCGGTCAATGTAACAGAAGAGGAAGTAGAGCACCAGGGTGGCATAGAACAGGATGCTCCGACGTTTTCCCAGGAGGGCTATGCCGCCCAGACCCAGGATGAGGACCGGCCAGGTTAATTCTTTCCATATAAGCGAGGGGAACAGGTCGGTGAACGGTCCTATGGTCCAGGTCATCTCTGCTCGCCCTTGGGGGGTGCTGAGGAAGTACAAGAACCAGGCCCATGTGCTGGACCAGGATCCTTCCCCTCGCCATTCGGGGTGTTGGGCGCCCCGTACGTAGACGTATATGTACGCCAGAAGGGGCAACGCGCCGAGCACGATGGCTTTGCCCAGGAGTCGTTTGCGTTTCCAGAAGTCGGGTTGGGTGCGCCAGACAAACCAGAGCGCGGGCGGTCCAATGAGGAGGACGGTCACCATGTGCGCTAGTCCTAAACCAAGTAGAAAAGCGAGCAGGAGAAAAAGTCGGTCTGCTCGATCTTCTTGCCCCTGTTTGACGGCTTCTTCCCAGCGGAAGAGTACCAGGATGATGGCAAGGGTGTGGGCGACCGCGGATGTGTACTGTTCGGTGGTTACCGCGTAATACCAGAAAAAGTATGTGACTCCATAGGTCAGGGTGATGAGCGCGCTGATGTACGGGTTCTTTTTGGTCACTGTGATGAGGAGGGTGTAGAGAAGGGCCAGGGCGATGATGGCCCAGAAGGTGGAGTAACTGGAGAGTATTTGAATGGGATTCGCTATGTTTTTCAGCAAGGGGGTTAAGACGTGAAACCAGATCCATCCCCCCATTGTGTACAGGGGGTAGCCCGGGGCGTTGCTAAAGCGGCCCTGTACCTGAGCATACTGGTGAGTGATGAGGTCTCCCCCTTCCAGTTCGTAGGCTGCAATGCCGTTGTCCAGCGTCCACACGTAGAGGAGTAAGGCTAGGATAAGGACGGCAATCCCAACGCGCCAGATGCGAGTGTCGGAACGTGGGTTGGCCGGTGCTGTTGTTTGACTATTGGTCATCATCAGTGTGTTATCTCTCCTCTCCTTGCCGTCGGGTGTTCACCATAATGTGGGGGATGGGCAGTTTAAGGTGGGGTGAGGTTTTCCGGCAAGGTGAAGTCAGAGCCTATGAAGAGTTCCATGTCTACATTGCTTAGCAGGTTGGTGCTGTAGCGTACGTTTTCCGGACGAATGCGGAAGAGTTGCATCAGTGCTTCTCGGGTTTGTGGTCTATCTGTGTGAACGACTAACACGGAATGAGGGTAAAGGTGTTCGGCCACGTCGCCAAATTGGACCACGTGGAAGCCCTGGGCTTCCAACCATTCGCTGACCTGGGCTGCCAACCCTGGGCGGCCCGAGCCGTTGAGGACAACGATGGTGGCATTTTCCACTTTCAGAATCGGACTGCTTTGTGTTGCTGTTGGCTGCGGGGACGGAGTTGTTGGCGGCCGGGAAGTGGCCTCGGCAATGGCTTTTTGCAAGGTGTGTGCGTCCTGTTTTTCTGGGGCAAACAATCGGTCGAATAGCGGCCGCAGTTTCTCTCGGTCGGGCACCAGTATCCAGGCTCCAGTGGTGGTGTATGTCTCTTCCCCGTAGCGGTTGTCGATGACTTCCCGCTGGATGTCTTCTGGTTGAATTTTCTGGGCCAGACGAGCAAGGGCTATAAGTCGGTCCAGAGGAATGTCGGTTTCGACGGATCCGGAAAGGTTGTGCAGGATCTCCGGGATGTGAGCGATTAATGTGGGGAGCATGTTGGCTTGCAGGATCTTATCCCGGACGGCCATGATGACTTGCTGTTGTCTACGGGCCCGTCCGTAATCACTGTCCACGTGGCGGGTGCGGGCGTACTTTAACGCGAGGTCACCATCCATGTGTTGGCAACCTGCCTCAATGTGCAGGGTTTCGTATCCGTAGTCCTCTGTGGGGAATTTTTCATCGTGAATGGTCTTGGGCACGCAAACTTCAATGCCCCCTATCAGGTCAATGAGTTTGCGGAAGCCGTTGAAGTCCACCATGGCGTAGTAGTGGATAGGGTAACCGATGAGGTCACTGACGGTTTTCTTGACCAGCGCTGGCCCTCCCCCCGGGTATTTACGCAGTTCTCCAATGGCATAGGCCATGTTGATTTTAGCGTTTATGTTGTATCCCGGTATGGGAACCCATAGGTCTCGCGGGATGGAGAGCATGCTCGTTTGTCCGGTCTTCTGGTCAATGGAGACTACGATGATGGTGTCTGTGCGTGGTGGACCTTGTTCGTCCGGACGTTTATCCACACCAAGGAGCAGGATGTTTAACCGTTCCTGTCGATTGGGCGCGGGAGGGGTAAAGCGCGGCACGCTCCCCGGCTGGGGGGTGGGCAATGGGTTCTGGGCCGGTGCGGGTTGCGCGTTGCTTTGGGATTGGTCAGAGTGTTGGAAGAGTGTGTCCAGGCGGGGTACGTGAATGGGTATGGAAACCAACCCCAGTTCCTGGACGGCATCCCGAGTAATGTGGTACAGGTACACACTTGCATATAAGGTGATGCCCAGGAACATGAGCAACAAGAAGGAGAGGAACAATGTTGCCCACGGTGCCCCCTGGGCTTTGTATTTCGAAATGTGTTCGTTTCTGTTCATGGTGTTATCCTACAACGTCCTAGCGCCGACCTTTTAATCCCCAAGGTGTTTTTTTCTTTTCGAAACCGGGTGAGATTGTTTGCTGTGTTTGGTTTTACTCACAGGCCGGCTCATTCTACCGGATAGGCAGGGGAGCCCGCCAAAGTCCTGACGTTGTCAGGATGTATATGGTTTTCTCATCCTGGGTCACAAAGACATCGCGTACGTTGCCGAAGTCAACAGTGTATCCTTCCCCAGGTACTAATTGGGCGACGAATTTTCCGTCTTTGTCCAGTACTACGATACGTTTGTTCCCGGCGTCTGCGATGTATAGGTGGTGTAATTCGTCGGTTGTGTAGATGGCTGTGGGGGTCGAGAATGTGGTTTCCACATCGAACCCCTCCTGTTCCCCCTGGTAATAACGGAGGAGCCGTCCATCCGGGAATAAGAGGTAGACATGGCCATCAATGGCAAAATCTTGCACGCCGCTGATTTGTGTTGGTGTGGAGAAGTAATCTTCCCCACCCGCGGTGTATCCTTCCCCTGTGGGGAGGAAACGGTAGATTTTCCCCGCTTGTGCGTCGAGGATGTACAGGCGCTCCCCGTACACCAACATGCGTTGGGGACTTAACCACGGTTCCGGCCGTACGAAGGGCAAGGTTTGTGGTCCGTGCATGGGATCGTATGTGAAGAGGATGCCCGCACCGTCGAGGACAATGAGGCTGCTCATCTGGACCACCATGCCTGCAGGGAGCCAACTCATGTCCACCAGATCCCCTACACTTTTACCGTTGATCAGTTCCCCGCGGGAAAATAGCCGTTGTTCTCCCCCGATGGTGCCCTCTCCTGTTTCGTTCAGTGTGTATCGGTACACTACGTCGTCGGCTCGGTCGAGGACGTAGACTTCGTTGTCCTGGGCAATCACTCGTGTGGGATCCCGTCCCGACCAGGTGGCCAGTGACCACATGACGCTCAGGGGCTTGATTTGTTCCACATCCATGCGGATGTCTTGCAATTGCAACCGTAATCGCTCGATTTCCGGCGCGTTGGGGTGTATTAACTCGGCCTGGTGCAAGGCCTGTTCTGCTCGACGCAAGTACATGCGGGCGTCTTCCCTGTTCACGGCGTCTGCAGCTTGAGCAATCGCTTCGCGAGCGTCGGCGAGCGCGGTCTCATACATTTGTTCTTGTTCCCGGGCATGGTGCCACCACGTGTAAGATGTGGCGCCCAGGATCAGCAGGGGAATGAGAATGACAATGAGCCACAGGCCACGCGACCAACGGCGGGCGCGTTTTTCCTCCACTTCCTTTTTGCGGAACGGTCGGAGTTTCGGGCGTTTAATGGAGGGAGGCGTGGGAATGGTCGGTGGTGGCTCTTGTTCTTCTTCCCGTTGTCCGGGCAACAGTCGTTCCATAAAGGATTTTACCTGCTGGATGAGGGGCGCTTTCTCTTCTTCCGTGAGGATTTCTTCTTCCTCCTCTTCCTCTTCTTCAGGTGAGGGGGTTGGTTCTTCCCACGGAAGGCGGTCTTCTTCATAGGAAGTGGGCGTTGGTTCCTCCTCGCTTTCCACTTCGATAATTTTCAGCGCGAGGGCGGAAACATTGGGAACCTCCACGGCCGCGGCCAGTTCTTCCAACACTTCCTTGGGGGAAGAGCGCTCAATCGCGCGTCGGAACAGGTTGCCATCCATTTGTCCCAGCCACCCGGAATCCAGCATCAGGATCATGGTGTCCGGGATAATGGTGATGTGCGATGTCTTGGGGCGGACGTGGTGAGGTATTCCGATGGGTTTTACGTCTTCCTCCGCATCCTGTAAGGGGGAGAACCATTTGAGCCCGGTGGGTAGGAGCACCGCGACTGTGGTCGCTCCTACCTGGACTAGGTATACGTCGTTCTCGTAGAGGACCATGCAGGTAACATGGCATGTGTATGGCTCACTGCCATCGGGCAATGTGTCGTTGATGTTTAGCAGTTCGTGGTGCGCTGTACGGATGGCGTGAACCAGGGCTAAGGGAATGGGACCTTCGGCGGACGCGTAGTAGGTGCTCTGGATGGTGTTCATAATTTGCCGAAGGTAGCGACGTCGGCGCTGTTTGGGGCCTTGCATGTCAATGAGCATGACGAGAGAGCCCCGGTCAATGTAGGGGGTATCTGGTGCCGGTTCAACGAAACGGACGTTATACCCGCGCTTTTCCCGCGCTCCGTCTACGATGGAAAGTTCGGCGATTTGAATGCGTAACGGTGTCATAGGTTCCTCACTCCTCCGCCGTGAGTAACTGTTGTGCGTGGCGGATTAATACACGGGCACGTTTTGGATCTGTGTTGATGGATTTTAGATATTGTTCCAATAAGTCCAGGGGGCTGAGGCTCTCTACACCTCGGGGGGTGTTTAAACGCAGGCGCAAAGGACGTTCAACATCTCGGTATAACGCGGCAATGTGAAAGGCCTCTGCCAGGGCATTTCGAATGCGGCGGTCATCCAGGTGGATCTCGCCTATGGCATCTGTGTGAATGAACAGCCGAACTACTGCGTCGGTAATGTCTTGTCGGTGAATGGCTTCCAGGACCGTTTCTGTGGACTGCTCTCCGGGCGCGTTTACGTGAATGGTTACAAAGGGGCGGGTCTTCAATTTGTGAAAGTGCCAGTCCGCGCGCCAGTGTCCACCTCGTTGCTGGTGTAAGGTCAAATCTATGAACCCCTTGTCCTCTTTCTCCTCCCCAAAGTCGATGCGTTCCACACTGCCGCTGTATACTGCTGGCGGGTCGGAGATGACCGTCTGGTGTTTGTGGATGTGCCCCAGGGCTGTGTAGGTGATTTTGGGATGACGGAATAAATGCGGGGGCAGGACAAGGTCCTGGCCGAGCATAACGCTCCGCTCTGACCCGTAGGTGGCTCCCTGAATGGTTGCGTGGGCGGTTACGATGAGGGGCAGGGTCTCATCTGCCTGGTCTAAGAGATCCGCGATTAAACTGTGAAGGCGTTCGAGCATAAGCATTTGAATTTCTGGCCAGGATTTCCCGCGCATTTCCTCCCGTCGCAGTATGGCGGAACGGGTCATCCAGGGAATGGAGAGGACTTGTACATCCCCGTGCTTGGTGGGGATGCGGACAAGTTGAGGGCGACGGGATACGTATACGTTGGGGATGGCCAGGGTTTCGTAGATTTCAAGGGTGTGCGCTCTACCCACAGCATTGGGAAGGTCGTGGTTACCGACCAGAAGAAACACGGGCATGTGTTGCGCTAATTTCCGGATACGTTGAGCAAATTCGCGTTCGTGGGTGGGGGAAGGTGTTCGATTTTTGAACGCATCCCCTGCGAAGAGGACGAAGTCCACATCCGTTTGCAGAGCGTGTTCCACCAGGGCATCGAATGCGTGCAAGAAGTCCATAAGTCGGGTCGAAAGCCCGGTGGTGGGATCTAACCGACCGTAATTCTCGATGCCCAGGTGTAGGTCTGCGAAGTGCAGGACGCGAATTTGACTCATGGTGCCTCACCGTGGTTGTGGTGTTTCGATTGTACGCTAGATGATTATTTCTGTCAATCAACCCTAAGAAGGGGAAGACGGGCTGCTCTTTGCCCTGAGAGAAGGTCGTTAACCGCCCCCCTTGGTGTGCTGAACGCTTATCGGTGCCACCCGCCAATTACGTGCAGGTGCAGGTGGTAAATTTCCTGGCCTCCCTCTGGCCCTGTGTTGATGATGGTCCGAAATCCCCGTTCTAGGATGCCGTGTTCTTCGGCGATGCGTTTGGCCACGTAAAGCATGTGGCCGAGAAGAGGCTCATCGTCGGGGGTGACGTGCGCCAGACTGGGAATGTGACGTCGGGGGACAACAAGCACGTGGATAGGGGCTTTGGGGTGAATGTCGTTGAACGCGATCACGTATTCGTCCTCGTAAACAATCGTGGCAGGTGCTTTACCTTGAACGATCTGGCAGAAGATGCAACCGGTGCTCATCGTTCTCCTCCTCGGTGGTTAGAAGTGTGCCGACCAATCTTTCTCCCTCCACAACCTGGGTCAGGTGTGTGGGGAGTATGCGATTGTACAGGTCTACCCCGCGAGGGGCTGGCGTAAGTACTCGAAGGTAGTTATCCGTCAAGCCCGACCAGATACGTTGTTCCTCATTTTCCTGGACAACCGTCTCGTAGAGGACCGGGCGGACGGTTTGAAGGTATGCGTGAAGGTGGCGGCGCTTCATGTCTCGCATGACTTCGTGCATGATGCGACTGCGCTGCTTTTTCACCTCTGGCGGGACGTGGTGGGGAAGGCGAACGGCTGGAGTGCCCTCTCGTGGGGAGTATGTGAAGATGTGCATGTGGGCAAAACCCATTTGTTCGACAAAGGCTAGGGACGTGGCAAATTCTTTCTCATCTTCACCGGGAAATCCCACGATAATGTCGGTGGTAATGGTGACATGGGGGATGCGTGCCCGCGCTTCCTCTACCAGGCGGGCGAACTCCGCGGTGGTGTAGCGTCGGCCCATGCGGCGCAATGTGGCATCGCATCCACTCTGCAAGGGAAGGTGCAAGTGCGGCATCAGGCGGCCCCCACTCTCCTCCCAGAGATCGAAGAAGGACGGGGGGATGTCCCACGGTTCTAAGGAACTCAAGCGCAGTCGTTCCACATCGGTGTGATCCAGAATGGCGCGTACTAAGTCGGCCAGTGTGACGCCTAGCCCGTGTCCGTATCCTCCCAGGTGGACGCCGGTCAGGACGACCTCGCGATAGCCCGCGGTTACTAGGTCCTGGATCTCGGCGACCACCTCAGGGATGGGGCGGCTGCGTTCTGGTCCCCGCAGGATGGAGACTATGCAGAACGTGCAGTGGTTGTTGCACCCATCCTGTACTTTGACGAATGCTCGGGTGCGCGTCCGGGGTAATGGGTGGGCAGGGTCTATGTGAGCAGGGTGTTCCCCTTGGGCAAATGTGCGGATGACTTTGTCGACCAGGTGATCCTTTTCCCGGTTTCCTATGACCAGGGCGACTCCGGGAATTGACGCGGATGTCGTGGGGTCGAACTGGGCGTAACACCCTGCCAGGACAATGGCTGCTTGAGGATTACGTCGGTGCAGGCGTCGGACCACTTGGCGGGATTGGCGACCTGCCTCCCCGGTCACCGCGCACGAGTTCAGGATGCACACTGTGGCATCCTCCGGCCTTTCCACAACGGGGTACCCGCGGCGGATGAACTCCCTTTTCCAGGATTCAATTTCTGCTTCGTTAAGCCTACAGCCGAGAAAATCCAAAAAGACGCGCATCATGCTTCGAAAATGGAATCCGTTCGTGTAGTATGTTCGTGTAGGATTTTTACCACAGTTGAACGTTGTTTTCCTGTCAGGAAAATCCGCCAGGAATGGGTTTGTGAGCCTTGCAAGTATGTCTGCAGGGCGAGTATTTCGCAATGGAAATGTGCAGTGTGTTGCTCTATTCTCCTATTATCTGGTTCACGTCTGCCCTGCCTTCATGGGAGTATGCTTCTGTCCCCTGGGCCGACCTTCAAGGCATACGTTGGGGATCATAACATGGATTTTCGCACTTTGGAAACACTATGTTGGGCGGGGTACAGGAGGGCTTTCGTTACTTTTGGGAGTGAACCAGCCAGGGAGGAGGTTATTTTTTGCCGGGTTCGATTGCGTTTTGCGCGTCATCATCTTCTTGCTAAAATACGGGGTACACGTTTTACATTGACTTCAAGGGGTTTTACAAACGAGGGGAGTGGCCATGAGCAAGAATGAAGTAAGTCGTTCCGCGAACAACGAGGATGTGGTCTACCTTACTCGCGAGGGGTATCAGCGTTTACAGGAACGGTTAGAATATCTGATCAAAGTCCGCCGCCCTCAGGTGGCCGAACAGATTCGTGAGGCCAAGGCCATGGGGGATATTTCTGAGAACGCGGGGTACGATGAGGCGAAGAACGCCCAGGCGTTTTTGGAAGGCGAGATTGCAGAACTGGAATGGAAGTTGAAACACGCGGTCATCATCGAGGATGAGGGCGTACACGGTGAGGTGGCACTGGGTTCCCAGGTGACAGTGCGGGATGAGGAATCCGGGCTTGAGGAGACATACACGATTGTGGGCTCCGCTGAAGCCGATCCGTTTGATGGCCGCATTTCCAATGAATCTCCGGTAGGAAAGGCGCTGATGGGGCACCGCGAGGGTGATGTGGTGGAAGTGGAAACGCCTGGCGGGACGTTTCGCATGCGCATTCTGAGCATTCGATAACGAACACATAAGGGGGCTTTTCATGGATTTGGGAGCAGTCACCGAACAGGAATTTGTGCGGCGTCAGAAGTTAGAGGAGTTGCGCGCTCGTGGCATTGACCCGTATCCAGCCCGCTGTGAACGCACCCACACGGCAAAGCAGGCAAAAGCGGCTTTTGAACGGGGCGAATTGGGGCCGGAGGATGAGGTTGCCCTTGTAGGGCGCATGGTCACCCGCCGTATCATGGGCAAAGCCTCCTTTGCTCATATTGAGGATGGGAGTGGACGCATCCAGATTTATATTCGGCGGGATGTCGTCGGTGATGAGACGTACAATTGGTTCTTCAAGAAGATGCTTGACCTGGGAGACATCATCGGGGTCAAGGGCCCGATCTTCCGCACTCGTACCGGGGAGATCACGTGTGAAGTGCGGGAGATTTCCATTTTGGCCAAGACGTTACACCCTCTGCCGGATAAGTGGCATGGACTCACCGACGTTGAGACGCGATATCGGCACCGGTATGTGGACCTGATGGTGAATCCCGAGGTGCGGGAGATCTTCATTAAACGGGCGAAACTCGTGCGGGCGTTGCGGGATTATCTGGACAGCGAAGGGTTTTTAGAGGTTGAGACGCCTATTTTGCAGCCGATTTACGGGGGGGCAGCCGCCCGTCCCTTTGTGACTTATCACAATGAACTCGACCAGGAATTATACTTGCGCATTTCCTTCGAATTGTACTTGAAGCGCCTTATCGTGGGCGGATATGAACGCGTGTACGAAATTGGGCGGGATTTCCGCAATGAAGGCGTGTCCTTTAAGCACAATCCCGAATTCACTCAATTGGAGTTCTACGAGGCGTACACCGATTATGAAGGTGTTATGCGCCGTGCCGAGGAGATGATTTCCTACGCGGTGAAACAGGTGACCGGGTCGTACACCCTTGTTTATCAGGGCCATGAGATAGACGTCTCTCCCCCGTGGGAGCGTGTGCCCCTGCGGGATATTATCAAGGAGAAGACCGGCATTGACATTATGGCTCACCGAGATGCCGAGAGTTTGCGGCGGGCCATTCAGGATATCGGAGGAAATCCCAATCCCACCGCGGGTTGGGGAAAGTTAGTGGACGGGTTACTCTCCTCGTACGTGGAGGAGACGCTCATCCAACCTACGTTTCTCATTGACTATCCGGTGGACATTTCTCCCCTGGCCAAGCGCTCTCCTGTGTGGCCTGATATCGCGGAGCGTTTTGAAGGGTTCATGGGCGGGATGGAGATCTGCAACGCGTTTAGTGAATTGAACGATCCGCTTGACCAGTTGGATCGATTCTTAGAGCAGCGTCAGGCCCGCGAGGCGGGCGATGAAGAGGCCCATCCTATTGATGAGGATTTTATTCTGGCTTTGCGTTTTGGCCTGCCGCCGACGGGCGGCTTTGGCATGGGGATCGACCGGCTTACCATGATTGTGACGGATAAACCCTCCATTCGGGAGGTGATCCTGTTCCCTCACCTGCGCACAAAGGGTCAGGTCTCTCACCTAGACGAACTCATTGCCTTGCGGAACGGCGAACCTCCCAGAACGTGAGCGGGGTTGTGTGCGCGGGCCGGGCGTTTTGAGGACTGTCCGGCCCGCGTTATGTGTAGAAGTCCAGGCCCTCGTCTGTCGCGGGCAGACGTTTGGGCAGTTCAATGTAGAATGTGCTCCCCTTGCCTACCTCGCTTTCAACCCAGATGCGACCTCCGTGCCGTTCCACAATGTGCTTGCAAATGGTGAGTCCCAACCCGGCTCCGCGGTAAGCGCGCCGCTCACTGGCATCTACCTGGTAGAACCGGTCGAAGATGCGATCCCGTTCGGATTCGGGGATGCCAATGCCCGTGTCCTGGACCCACAATTGGACTCGGTCCTCCAGGTCCCGACCATCGATGGTGACCCTTCCTCCGGAGGGGGTGAATTTGATGGCGTTCTCCACGAGATTGGTGATGACCTGTTCCATCCGCATGTAGTCTCCCTGGATGTCGGGGAAATCATCTGGCAGGTGCGTGGTTAGGTGGAGCCCTTTCTCCTCCGCGAGGGGGGTGAGTTTCTGTACCACGCCAGCCGCAATGGCAGCCAGGGAAATTTCCTCCACGTGAAGGCGGAGTTGTCCGGCTTCCAGTCGGGAGAAGACGAGCAGATCGTCGATCATGCGCTGCAAGACCTGAGTCTGTTCCTTCACGGTTGTCAGGAAGTCCGCTTGCAAATCCGTAATGGGGCCAGCCTTGCCCATGCGGATGATCTCAACAAATCCTTTGATGGAATGAAGTGGAGTTTTTAACTCGTGACTGACTACAGAGAGGAAGTTGCTCTTCATCTTTTCCAGTTCTTTTTGGGCTGTAATATCTCGCAGGACAGTAACCACTCCGCGTGCTATTTGACCCGGCCCTACCACCGCGGACGCGACTGCTTGGAAGGTGCGCGGTTTCTCGCCAGGGAATTCGAAGGTGATGTCTCGCATAATGACGGGTTCTTCTTGGGTGAACACATCCCGCATTACCTCCAGGAGTTCTTGGTTGTCGATTACTGAGGCGAGGGGAAGTCCCTCCGGAGCGGGCGGCATGTGAAGGGTGTGGATAGCTACGGGGTTGGCCATGAGGATGTTGAGGTTGGCATCGGTCACAATGACCGCATCGCCAATGCCCTGGAGCACGGCTTCCAACTCCTGACGTTGCTCTAACACGTTTTCGTACAACCGAGCGTTTTCAATGGCCGTAGCAGCCAGGAATGCGAAACTTTCGGCCAGTTGTTCCTGTCGTTCGTTCAACGGGTCCTGCGCAATAGGGCCGGTAACGACGAGCACTGCTACAAGGCGGCCGCGAGTGACCAGTGGGATGGCAAACAGGTGTTCACATTGCCATCGGGATTGGAGGAGGCGCACAAGGGCATTGGAGGCATATTGCGGGTCTTTTGTCTGAATTAGTTGGGGGGATGCCTGGCTAAGGGAGGCGAATAAGGTGCCCGTAGGTTCTACAGACAAGGGGTCGGGCAGCAGGGAGATGTCTTCAAGGTATGCCAGGTACCAGGTGGTGCGGTGATCGGGGATAAGGAAGATGGCCACGTGGTTTGCGTTAAACAGTTCTTTGGCCCGTCGGCCAATGACGTCCAGCGTTTCTTCCAGGTGCAGGGACAGAGAGAGGTGATGGGCGATCTCTTGTAGGGCCCGAAGTTCCAGGACTCGAGCCCCTAAATCCGACGCGGTTTGTTGCAGGATGGCTGTTTGGTGGGCAAGGTCTTCTCGTTCACGGGCCAGGGCTTCGTGCAGGGTGTGGATGTAACGGGCAATCCCCCATCCTCCCAGCGTCAGGAGGAGGATCAACAGGTAGGTTTGTTGGAATCCCTGGTCCAAGAGGAAGGCGAATGTGTGGCTACGCAGGTAGGCAATGCCCAGGTACAGGGGGCCGACGAGAAAGGCGAAGAGGTACCAGGTAGGTTGAAACGCGGCCAGAATCGCCTGTTTGCCCACCCATGGGATAAAAAGCCACGCGCTGATGCCGGTGATTGAATCGCTCCGGTACAGGATGTAGCCCACAAAGGCCATGTCCATTCCTTGGAGGACTGCTAGTGGCCATTGGATATGCTTGTGGGGGCGTTTGATGAACAGGATGCCAACGCTTCCCAGGGCGAACAGGAGGTATAACCACCAGGCCCAGGATCTTCCCCCCTGGAAGATGTGGGAAGCACCTCCGTGCCAGATCCACAGGGCCATTAACGCGTATCCCAATCGGAGGGGGATCCCAATCTGACGTTCCACTTTGAGCCAGTGGCCCCACGGTTGTGTTGTTTCGATGGTTTGGATGTGGAGGTTACGCTCGTTCCCCGTTTTCATAATCTATCTCTCATCGTTCCGGTGGTGGTCCAGGTGTGCGTGTGGGTGTGGGGGTGGGTATCGGTGTTGGCGTAAGGGTGGGTTCAGGGGTTTGATACGGTGTTGGCGTGGGGGTGGGCATGGGAGTGGGTGTGGGTGCAGGCGGAGGTGGTGGGGTCGGGGTGGGATTGTAGGGTGTGGGCGTCGGCGTGATTGGTGGTTTGGGGGTGGGGGTAGGTGTTGGAGTTGGGATAATGGTCGGGGTGGGAGTCGAGGTGAAGGTGGCGGTAGGAGTGGGGGTGTTGGTCACGGTGGGAGTTGGGGTGGTTGTAGGTGTGTGTGTTGGGGTGGGGGTGGCGGTGGGGGTGGGTTCCACGGGTGTAGGTGATGGGGTGTGTGTGGCTGTGGGGGTGGGGGTGGGCGTGGGCGCGGGAAGTGTTTCTTCAAGTGTCCAAAGGCCGTCAGTGCTAAACGCGTAAAGCCGTCCTGGATCGACGGCGTCCGCCCGGATCCCGCGCGCGCGAATTTCCCCTCCCTGGTAGACGTTCGTCCAGGTTGATGCAGTGGGACCGTGGCGCCATATGCGTCCGTCGCTGTCCAGTACGTACACGACGTTTTGGTATATGGGAGCTACGGCCAGGTCAACGGCTTGGGTTGGGAATTGCAGGTCGTTCCATGTGACACCCCAATCGCTGCTGCGCCAGAGGTGTCCGTCTGCAATGACGTACAGGGGCCCTCCTGGGAGGGGGGCTACGGCGATGCGGGATATCGATCCTAATGCCTGGGCAATGGGTTCCCAGGTTGTTCCCCCGTCCTGACTGCGCTGGAGGTGGTCGGTGAGGAGGAAGAGGGTGTCGTGATGTGCGGGAAGGGAGAGGAGGGCGCGAACGGGGGGCTTTTGCCATTTGTGGAGAATGTGCCATTCGTTCTGGTCGTTTTTGTGCCACAATGTGGTGCCCCAAGCGATGTACATTCCGTTTTCCGCTGGAGCGACAGCCAGTCGCTTTGCGGCTGTCGCGGCAAAGGTGCGAACTTTTACCCATTGGTCGTGGTCTACTAGTTGATAGAGGGTCATGCCTCGGGGGGTGTCCAGCATGATGTAGAGGGATCGGGCATCCCTGGGGTCCAGGGCGAAGGTGAGGGATACCAGGGGGTGGGATCTGAGTGGGGGAAGGGTTTGCTCCAGGGGTGGGGACCAGGTTCGGCCGTTGTCCAGGCTGCGCCGCAAGCCAACGGCCGGACCCCACAGGTAAAGCCAGGAGAGTCCCTCGTGTATGCCTGTTTCCATGCAGGAGATTTCCAGGCCGCGAAAGGCTTGGGGGTGCAGTGAGGTGTTTTGGGTGTGCGCGTGCAGTATCCCCACGATGAATGGGGCCAAAAAGAGGACCAGTCCAACGAGCATGATGATAACGTCTTGCCTGTTTCTGTCAGGTTGCACGGTACACCTTTACCGTTCCGGCGTGGGTGTAAACGTGGGTGTAGGTTTGGGTGTCCACGTGGGCGTGGGTGTAGGTGGTGGCGGCGGTGGCGGCGGTAACGGTGTGGGGGTGGATGTTGGTGTGAAGGTGGGGGTGGCCGTAGGTGTCCATGTGGGTGTGGCTGTGGGTTGGGGCGTGGGCGTGGCCGTGGGTAAGGGGGGCATGGTGGGGGTGGGGGTAGAGGTGGGGGTGGGCGCGGGAGCCAGGGCGGCCAGTAGACGGTCTACCTGGGCTTGGGCTTTGGGCGCATCGGGCAAGGGAAGTTGGGCAGCACGACGAAAGTACGTGAGCGCGGCTTCGTAATCCCCGGCCTGGACTTGCGCTTCTCCCGCGTGCATCAGCGCGGTGAACAGGTACTGGAGTGCTTTCCCCGATGCATAGTCTGGACTGGCTTTGACGACCTGGTCCAGTCGCCGCGCTGCGGTTTCCCAATCTTCGTTCATGTACGCAAGGAGCCCATCCAGGTAAAGGCCGGCGAGGGCGCGTTGTTCAGACGCTTGTTTGTTGCGCGGGTGGATGCTCAACGCGGAACCCAGGTACTGGAGGGCCAGGCGTACGGATTCGGGTTTGTCGCCCTCTTCTTTGATGAGGCGCATGCCTTCGTTGAGATAGGCGTTGAACAGGTATTCGGCTACCACATCGGGGCGGAAGTTGCGATCCAGTTGCTGAATGCGTTCAAATTCGGCGGCCGCGGCTGCCCATTTCCCCTGGTCAAAGAGTTCTTTACCTTTTTGGAAGTGAGCGTAAAGACGTTGTTGGCGTGAGACGTATACGGCCAGTTCAGCCGCGTCTTTGTACGTGCTATCAATGGCGAGAATGGCATCCAGTTCCTGGGCCGCGGTGGCCCAATCTTCCTGTTCGATGGCTTCTTTTGCTCGCTGATACCGTTGGGAGAGGGTGTACAGTCGACGCGCTTGGCGTAAGGCGACTTTTACGGCGTCTTCGTTAGGGGCAAGGCGTTCCAGTTCTTCAAAGGAGCGGATGGCTTCTTCGTAATCCCCGGCAGCCAGGGCTGTGTACCCTTGTTCGTAAAGGGCTTGTTTTCGTTCCTCCAATTCTTTGTTGCCGAAACTGGGTACCCACCCAAGCCAGGACGCGATCATCATTACAATGGCAATGAGCAGGAGCAACGCGCTGAGCCATAGGTGACGACCTACCCGACGTCCTTGTTGTCGTTCCAGGGATTGGGCACGTCGGCCGGGTTCGATGGCCTCTAATTGCATGAACCAGTGTACTTCGTCAATGAGCGCGTCCACACCTTGCCAGGTTGGGTCTACCTCTTTTAATCGCGTGAAGGCCGCCAAGGCGGTTTCCCAGTCCCGGCGGCGATATGCGCTCATACCCTGCTGGTAAAGTGTTTCTGGATCTCCGTGTTCAGTTGTGGGGTCTGTTGAGGCTGTCGGCTCTGGCCGACGGTCCTCGGTCATGGAATGCTCCTTGTTAGCGTTCTGGTGTTCCCTGGTAAACGGGTTGTACTGGTTCCTCTACTTGATCAACGATAGGGCGTCGGCTTTGGTTCGCTGTTTGGGCGATCATTGGCAAGTACTGGGTTGGTGTAATGTGCATGTCCACCACGCGCACGTCGTCCAGGATGGTGTATGTATTGTACCGATTGTCCCATCGGTTCCAATTACTGAATTCCAGTACAATGGTCTGTCCCGCGTAGGGTGTCAGGTCGTACCGGTAGCGCTTCCATCCCAGGTCGTGGAGGACCGCGTAGTCCACGCCTTTCCACGCGGGCGTGTGCTGGGCTTCGTACCCATCCCGTAGTGGGTGGTCCAGCTCTTTTCCGTCCAGGGATAAGATACGCAGTTCAAAGGTGTCCTGCCACCGTTTGTGATAGGGTGAGTAACGCACATCCCAGGTCACCATATGATACCAGAATTCCAGTGTGGGGTGGGGCATCTGGTGGAGGTTGGGAACGGTGATGGTTTGGGTGATGACCGCGGCTCCAATGGGCACCAATCCCGGCTCTTCATTGGTTCCGTACGCGGGATCACCCAACCATGCAGCCAGGGATGTGTCAAGTGCGTAATGTTGGGCCGCTTTTACGGTGGAAATAAGGCCCGCGCCCAGGAGATGGCCTGAGTTGTCCCGTTGGGGGACGCGCGCGGCTTCCCAGAAGAGGAAGTTTCCGGTCTGGAAATCCCCGTTGCGCACAGGTTCCAAGTGAGTGTATGTGTCACCTCGTTCAGAGGTGGTGAAGGGGCGTGAGTGGCCGGCTTGGTCCCACGCGCGTGTTCTGAAGAAGTACGTGTGTCCAATTTGGCCGATGAAGAATCCGGATGTCTGGGTTGTCTTCGGGAGCCAGACAACCCACGGGCCATCGAATCCATCCCGCACTTGTACTTCAAAGTGCTCGATGCCACTTCCGTGGGGGCCATCTGTTCCGTCCCACCGCACGTCAAAGCCTACCAAATCCCCTTGCAGGGAGCGGAAAGCGGTGTGATAAGGGGGCAGGGGATGCATCCACACACGCGGCGGTGTTAAGTCGATGCGTAGGTGGTGGTCCCACGCGGCAGAGACGTTCCCCGCGGCGTCCTGGGCCCAGATACGAACGTGGTGGTCCCCTTCTTGGGAGATTGTGATAGGTTCGGTCACGGTGATGGGGGCGGAGCCGTTGATGGTGGCGTAGATGTGGACATCATCGGAGACGGTGTCTGTGGCCTCGGTTTGGATGGTGATGGGGGAGATGTACCATTCTTTTTGCCCTTGATCTCCGCGCACTGTGACATTGAGTTGGGGAGGCGTGTTGTCGAACCAGAGGGCTTGTTCGAAGTGACGAGCCTGGGTGTGATCGCTGTTTCCTGCCAGGTCCACTAACCAGATGTACACGTCATATATTCCTTCGTCAGGAACCCGAACGAAAGCGTGGTCCACTCCGGGAGCAAATTCGCCGTCTTCAGGGTTTTGGGGCGGACGATTGAGGGTGTAGCGAATGCCCGCAATGCCGGATTCGTCCACGGGCGGTGTCCAGCGGACGAGGAATCGGTTCTCGTGCTGCCATCCCTGGGTCACAATGTGCAGGTCGTCGGGTGTGGGAGGCGCGTGGGTGTCTACTCGCACGGTGTAGTGCTGGGTGGGCTCGCGATTTCCGGCTTTGTCCACGCTGTAGTATCGCACGACGTGCTTTCCATCTCCGTGGATGATCGCGCGAGTCGTTTGCGCCCAGGGGCCGCTGTCCACGCTCACGAACGTGGCATCAGCCCCGGAGTGGGCGTCGGTGACGGTAAGGGTGACGGTGACCGGGCTTGTAAACCAGCCGTTCATGCCTGTGTGACCGGTGGCGGTAATGGTGGTGGTAGGAGGTGTGGCGTCGAACTTGAAGGCTTCCTCCACGGTGGTGGGTGATGTGTGATCCGCGTTGCCGGCCCCATCTCGTAGCCAGAGGTATAGGGTGTGGGCCCCTTCGGTGGGTACGCTGATGTGTTCGATTTGGTGCGGGTTAGGCACGAATGTGCCGTCGTCCGCGGCTGCGGGTGGGGTGTCCAATCGGTAGTACACGCCGATGACCTGCGAGAGGTCACTGGGGGTAGCCCATTCCACGCGGAAGTCGTTACGATTGGTCCAGGTGTTGGGCACGATCCACACGTAAGGCGGCGCGGGTGGTGGCGTGGAGTCAATCCACACGGGAGTGGGGAACCCTTGCTCCTGCCAGCCGGCCGCGTCAACGGAGTAAAATTCGATTTCGTGCTTGCCGTCAGTTTCGATGTGGAAGGTGGTTCCCTGATGCCACGGCCCGTTGTCCACGCGGTAGTAGGTAGCCACCACGCCAGAGGCGGTGTCCGTGGGAATGAGGGTGACGGTGACAGGGCTGACGTACCACGGTGATTCGCCGGTCTTGCCGTCCACGAGATAGGCGGTTACCGGAGCCAGTCGGTCGACCGGGAGATGGATGGGGCCCAGGGATGTGCTGTTTCCCGCGGCGTCTCGGGCTCGGATCATCAAGTGATGGTCCCCATCTTCACCCACGAGAAGGTCGCCCTGGGAGGGCCATGGCCGCCATTCTTCTCCATCCAACTGGTATTCGATGCTCGCAATGCCCGATGTTGCGTCTTCGGCCTGAAGGTGTACGTGGACTGCTTGTCGATACCACCCCGATGGGGACAGTTGGGCATCCAGGGTGTAGGTGATGGTGGGCGGGGTTTGATCCATGTTGATGGTCAATGTGTGTATGTCGCTCTGGTTTCCGGCTCCGTCGACCGCGCGGTAGGCCACGGTGTGGCGGCCGTCATCGGCCAGGGGAACAACATCGCCGATTTGCCAGGATGTGTTATCCACCTGGTAGTGGACTTCGGCCACGCCGGAGAGTGCGTCTTCGGCGTGGAGGAAAATGATCACCGGGCTGGTAAACCAGTCATTGTCCCCGCGAATTCCTTTAACCTCTGGAGTCATGGATGGCGGGGTGGCGTCGTAGTAGGCGGTGGCTGTGGCCACGCGCGTGTGATCCACGTGTCCTAACGTGTCTTCAAGCCACACGTAAAGGGTGAGGCTTCCCTCGCGGGGGAGACGGATGTTGGGAATTTCGGTAATGTCGGGTTGTTGAACGAAGCGCCCATCTTCGTTGGCCTGAGGGGACGATCCGATTTTGTACCAGGCCCCGGCAATGCCTGCTGGGTCATTTGGATTCGCCCAGCGGAGGGTGAACTGATTGTGGTTGGTCCACGTTTCCGGTTGGATGGTTAACTGCTGTGGCGCGTCTGGCGGGCTCTGGTCCACCTGGAAGGAGATGCGTTCGGATCGCGCGGACCATCCGGCTCTGTCTGTTGCTTTGGCTTGGATGTGATATATGCCATCTGTCCACGCGGGAAGTTTGGTGCTTAGGGACCATGTGGTGGTTCCTGTGGCTGCCAGCCAGACGGGATTCTCTTGCCAGTCTTGCCCGTTCCAGTAGCGTAGGCTCTGATCCTGTAAAGTCAACAGGACGGAATCTACTCCTGAAGTTAAATCCGATGCATTTCCGCTGATAAAGGCAATGGTGTCGGTGATGGTTCCACTGTGCGGGGAGGTGATGTCCACCTGGGGTGGCACCGTATCCACTTTTAGGGTGAAGTCAGGGCTTTGTACGCTGTCACTGATGGTTTTGTACACCCGAAAATGGATGAGGTTTGTGGTTTCTGCATCTGGCGCGGTGAGGTTTGTCACGGTGATGATCAGTTGTGTGGTCAGGGGATGGCTATATGTGATGTGGGAGGTGAACCACTCTGTCCAGGTGAGTCCCCCGTCCACAGATGTCTGGTACGCGATTTCGCCCGGTAAAAAGCCCTGGGCATTCTCGGCTTGTACGTGAACGGTGAACGGTACGCGCGTGATCCACGTGCTGGGTTCAAAGTTTGTCCACCGGGTCTCCTCCTCATCCGCCTGGGTGGTGGTGAGGGTGAGGAAGGCCCATGCTCCCAGCATGAGGGCAAGCAGCACAGAGATGCTTACGCGTTTCCAGGGAATGGATCGCATCGGGGTCATATGCTTCACCTCGTTAACCTTCAGGCTCGAATCGATAGCCCACTCCACGTTCTGTCACCAGGTACCGCGGTGCGTTTGGATCGGGTTCGATTTTGCGGCGCAGCCGGCGAATGTACACGGCGAGTTCGTTGGGTGTGCTAAAGTGGTCATATCCCCATACGTGGTCGAAAATCTGGTTATGGGTAAGGGTGCGCCCTGCATGCCGCATTAAGGTGTAAAGCAGGCGGGTCTCGATGGGGCTCAGGTCCACAATGTGTCCGTCCGGACGGACAAGGCGCCCTTTGGTGGGATCCAGTTGAAAGCCGGCCACTTTGATTTTGGTCATGCCCACACCTACTCCCCCTTCGGCACGGCGCAGGACCGCGCGCACTCGGGCCAGCAATTCTGCTGGCTCGAATGGCTTGGCCAGGTAGTCATCGGCTCCCATGTCCAGGCCCAGGACGCGGTCGCTGGTTTCCCCTTTCGCGGAGAGGAAGATGATGGGCACGTCCGAACGTTCTCGAATGCGCCGGCAAACTTCCAGACCGTCGATGTGGGGCATCATAATGTCCAAGATAATAAGGTCGGGCGCGCGCTCTTCCACCAGGCGCAGGGCTTCTACGCCGTTAGCAGCAGCAATGACTTCGTACCCCTCTTCTTGGAGGAGGAAGGAGATCATTTTCACGCTGGGCGGATCGTCATCCACCACTAAGATGAGCATGGGTTTCCCCTCGTGTTCTCCTGATGGATGTGGTACACGTGTGCCCGCGTTATTATACCATTCTTGAACCATGTCCGAAACCTTTCTTGTGGGTTCCCGGAGCGCCCTGTTTGTAAGGACGGGGACCCATTTTAGCGAATTCGTACACGGTGCTGATTCTGGTTCCCAGGCGTGTTCTTCGGTGCGAAGGGAACATGCTCTGGTCTCAATTTACTGTAGCATGAGGAGATGAATGGAAGATGAATGGAGATATGGGGAAAGATGAACAGTCGTTCACTTTCCCTCCTGGGTGGATTTTTGATTCAGGGTGAGCGGGACGACCTCTTTGCCCGTTCCCATGCTTTTGTTTGATCATTGGTCGGGTACTCGTACAATACAAGGCAATGAGTCCATAATACGCGGGGGATGGGAAATGAGTCCGTTGCTTGGTCCTGTGGATCACATTGCGTTTGTGGTGTGGGATATTGATGAGGCGTTAGAGATGTACGTGAAGCGCTTGGGATTCACCGTGAAGGAGCGTCGGGTGGTGCCCTCCCAAGGGGTGGAGATCTGCTTCCTGGATGCTGAGCCTGTGGCCATTGAACTTATTCGGCCTGTGGACAAGGAGAGTGGGGTAGCCCGGTTTCTGGCCAAGCGGGGTGAAGGGCAACATCATGTGTGTTTTCGGGTGGATGACATTCGATCCACGTTGACGGCGTTGCGAACACAAGGGTTCCAACTCATTGACGAGGAGCCACGGCGCGGGGTCCACGGATGGGTAGCATTTGTCCACCCAAAGAGCACTCACGGTGTTCTGATTGAATTGTTGGAGATGTATCCATGAGTTTGCTTTTGGGGATTGAAACGTCATGTGATGAGACGGGTGTGGCCGTTGTCCGCGACGGTCGGGATATTGTGGCCCACCGTGTTGCTTCCCAGGTGGATCTTCACCGTAAGTACGGGGGCGTCTTTCCTGAGGTGGCCGCTCGCCAGCACATTCTTTCCATTGTGCCCCTGGTACAGGAGGTGTTAGACGCTGCGGGGGTATCCCTTCGGGATTTGGATGGCATCGCGGTGACGCGCGGGCCAGGTCTGGTGGGATCGTTGTTGGTCGGCGTGAACGTGGCGAAGGCACTGGCGTGGGGGGCTGGGGTGCCGTTGGTGGGGGTAAATCACCTGGAGGGACACATTTATTCCAACTGGGTCCGTCCGCCGGACGCGGATGCCTCTTGGCGACCTCCTCCTTTCCCGACTTTGGTTTTGATTGTGTCGGGCGGCCATACGGAGTTGGTGATTATGGAGGATCACGGGGTGTATCGGCGCCTGGGCGGGACGTTGGATGACGCGGCCGGGGAGGCGTTCGATAAAGTGGCGCGGGTGCTGGGGTTAGGGTACCCGGGAGGACCGGCGATTCAGAAGGCCGCGGAACAGGGGGATCCGGAGCGGTTTTCCTTTCCACGCCCTCGACAGCCGAATTTCAATTTCTCGTTTAGCGGGTTGAAGACGGCGGTTTTGCGTCAGGTTCAGGCTTTGGAACGCTCTGCAGGTGTGGAGACGGGATTGGACCGGAAGATGGTGCCGGTAGGTGAACGGGTCCTCGACGACCAGACGATAGCGGATTTGGCCGCCAGTTTTCAGAAGGCTGTGGTTGATGGGTTGGTGGAATCCACACGCGAGGCTGTTGAACAGTTCGGCATTTCTCACGTGTGCGTGTGCGGTGGGGTGGCTGCCAACGCTTTGCTCCGCTCGGAAATGCGCTCGCGCTTACCTGTCCCGGTGAGCATCCCCCCACTCTTCCTCTGCATGGATAATGGGGTGATGATTGCCGCGGCAGGGCATTTTCTCCTTATGCGAGGTGAGCGCGCGTCCTGGGATCTGGATGTGGACGCAAGTTTGATGTTGCCGTCAGCCTAGCGTCGGTTATTTGAACCAGGGGGTGAGGATAAACGCTATCCACCCCAGGAGCAGGGCACTGTACCCAATCCGCTGTATCCACGGCCGGTCGTGGACGGATGTGCGTCGGGACACAGTGTGGGTGAGGAGGAGGATAAGTCCCAGGGTGAATGCCCATCCCCCCCATATGGGCCAGTGACTGTAAGGCCATACCAGGGTGGATATCGCTGCCAGTAACACGGCCAGGAGGTGTACGAAGTAGAGGATCATGTCCTGGATGGCTGAGTTTTCAGTGGATGGCACACGAGGTGTCCAGACGATGAGCCCGGCAATGCCCAGAAAACCCGCTACAGTGTAGAAGATTTGGTCCATGGTGTTCCTCTTTTTGTTCGTCAGAGTTATGGATGTGGCGGTCGTAAGCAGGTGTTATTTTCCACACTGAGGAAGGCTTGAACAAAATAGAAAGGTGGAATATGGCGAAGGGTCGGAAGAAGCGCTCTACCCGCCAGAAGGGCCGGGAGATCACTTTGGAAGTCACTCAGATTGCGCACGGGGGCGAGGCCTTTGGTCGTTTTGAGGGTAAGGTGATTTTTGTGCCTTATGCCATTCCAGGAGAACGGGTGCGGGTGCTGACTGTTCAGGAGAAGAAGACGTGGGCGCGGGCTCGCTTGCTGGAGGTGATTTCCCCGAGCCCTGATCGGGTGACGCCGCGGTGTCCTTACTTTGGTGCGGACGGATGCGGGGGCTGCCAGTGGCAACACATCCGCTACGAGCGCCAACTGACTCTCAAGCGCGATGTGGTGGTGGATCAGTTGCAGCGCCTGGGACACATTGAGGCCCCTCCTGTTCGTGAGGTGATGTCCGTTGGGGATTCGTTCCACTACAGGAATCACATGCAATTTACCGTGGCTTCAGATGGGCGCCTGGGGCTGCTCAAAGCCGAAAGTCATACAGTGGTCCCAGTGGATACTTGTCTTCTGCTGCATCCGACACTGGCTGAAATTTATGAGGCGCTGGAATTGGAGTGGGATGCTTTGCGTCGGGTCGTGTTGCGGGCCGGGGTGCACACGGGGGATCGCATGATTATCCTGGAAACGGACAGTCAAGAGGAGCCGGAGATTGCCATTGATATGCCGGTATCTGTGGTGTTGCATCGGCCCAAAAAGCCGCCCTTCCCCCTGGCTGGCCTCCCCTTTATCCGTGAGCGCGTTGGCAGCCGCACATTTCGCATCTCTTCCGAGAGTTTCTTCCAGGTGAATACGTGGGGGGCCGAGGCCCTGGTCCAATTGGTGCGGGAGTTCCTGGATCCGAAGGGGCACGAGACCTTGCTGGATTTGTACTGCGGGGTGGGGTTGTTTGGCCTTTCGCTCGCGGAGGATGTGGGTTTGGTGGTGGGAATTGATGCGAGTGAGAGCGCGATGGAGGATGCTGCGTACAACGCGGAGCATTTTGGGGTGGAGAACGTGGCGTTGCACGAGGGTCCTGTGGAGGAGGTGCTGGACGCGTTGTGGGAACCCGCGGAGTTGGTGGTTTTAGATCCTCCTCGGAGCGGTGCTGGGCGAGCGGTTTTTGAGAATTTGCGCCGTTTGCGGGCCCGTCGGATTGTGTACGTTTCCTGTGATCCCGCAACCCTGGCGCGCGACGCGGCGTATTTAAGGGAGTTAGGGTACCAACTTCAGGTTGTTCAACCGGTTGATATGTTTCCCCAGACGTATCACATTGAAACGGTGTCGCTGTGGGAGTTCCGTTAGGCCTACGTTCTTGTGGGGAGACTTCCCCCTCTTACCTGGCTCTCTTCCCCAAAGGGGAGGTTACCGCGAACGCACGGCATACCAGGTTGTGGAAAGGGTGAACCCTAGAAAACTCCCCAGGATGACGCCGGCGAGCACGTGTACCAGGAGTCCCAATAGGCCGGAGGTTTTTGGCTCGCGGATTTCGACAATGTCCACGTAATTGCTGGCCACCGCGGCTTCTGCTACTAACTCGTTCTGCTTGGCCTGCAGGGCTTTGTACAGTGTTTCGACCGCGGTCCGTTGGCGAAGGAGGTCTCGCAATTGGGTAATGTTGGCGGAGAGGTCGGCTTGTAGGCGGTCGGATTCCGCGGCCAGGAAGTCGATGGCCGGCTGGAGCGCGCGGGCTTCTTCCTCCAGCGCGTCTGTCACTGCGTCGTAGTCGTCGCCTAATGCGCGCAGGGTTGCCAGGGAAAGGTATCCGCGCCTTTGTACGGGCCGCAGGGTGTCCACCAATTCCAGGGGGATCTGGAAAAGGGGGGTGTGCGCATTTTTCGCCTGGCGGACCTGTTGGGCCAGGTGGCGGAGGGTGGTCTGCGCGTGGCGGTACTCGGCAAGTTGGCCGTTGACTTCGCCTAATTCCATGGTGGAGGCGCTGAACCCCCCCATGTTCGGCACCAGGCCCATGTCGTCACGCACGATGATGGCCACACGGGATTCGTCGACCAGGCCAATGCCTGTCCGACGGCGGAATGCTTCCATCCTGGCTTCCACGTCTGCTAATTGTTTGCCCAGGGATTCCATCTGTTCTCGGAGGACAGGGATATCGCTGTCGTAACGGTAGAAGGCTTTTTCCACCTCTTCTTCGGTCACTTCTGCCCATGTGCGGGCCAGGTCGTAAGCCAGGTCGTGGTCTCGGGCGTTGACTGTCAGGTACGCGTATACGCCTTCCCCGCCACGGACCACCAGGTGCCGCTTGAGTTCTTCTCGATCTTGCCACTTGGGGGGCAAGCGGTCCCCCATGCGGCGGATAACTTCGTTGAGTACGTTGGGCCCCTGGGCCATTACCATGGCCATCATGCGGGCATCCCCGCGAGGGCGGTTTAGTGTCTGGAGATGTGCATCGCTGACGAAGCGGTAATGGGTTGGGTACACAGCAAGGGTGACTTCTACCTGGTAGAGGGGAGGACGTTGGGCGGCCTGCCACAAGCCCAGGATCCCCCCGAGAAGGGCCATGAGCAGTGTGACCAGGAATACGCGCTGTATTCGAGTCCGCTCTTGACCAATGAGGCGATACCATCCGTTGACAATCTGTATGTTCATCGGCAACCTCAAGTCATTGGATGAGTGACAGAAAGAGGTCCGTCAGGAGGGTATCCCTGACGGACCTGAGATGTTCAGAGTGTGAGTGTAAAACGCTTAGGGTGTTGTGGTGATAGGTGTTGTTACAGTAATGGGCATTGTGGGAGCGTTTGTTTGCGTTTGAGCCGTCGTTGTGATGCCCGACCGGGTGAATAGATCTCCCGGAAGGATGAAGGGCTGGTTGCTTCCTACCACCAACGGATATTGCCCGTTCCACATTTTGATGGCTTCCCAACGCAGGAGCGCGTCGCTCAGGCTTTGTGCAATGAGTTGGTTGGCTTGAGCTTGGGCCTGTGCTTTGATGCGGATGGCTTCTGCTTCCGCTTGGGCTCGCAGTTTAAGTGCTTCGGCTTCACCTTGAGCAATGCCGATGCGCTCCAGACGTTGCCGTTCTGCTTCGGCCTGGGCCTGGGTGATGGCCCGTTCTTTTTCGTACTTGGCCTGTTCAGCCAGGTGTTGCTTGGTGATAACGTTTTCTGCTTCGATTTGCTTGCGTTCAACAGCCTGTTTGTATTCGTCGGTGAATTGAATGGAGCGGAGGCCGAAGAATGTGAGTTCGAGTCCGGCCTTTTCAAAGTCCTCACGCAGGCGTTGGGCAATTTCGTTTTGGGCCTTTTCCACATTCCCAGAGTACAACTCCCGGGCTTCGTAACGTTTGAGGATGTTGCGCACGTGGACTCGGCTGGACGCCTTCACGACCTTTTCCACGACTTCCGCTTCTGTGCCCAGGTTGCGGAGAATATCTGGCGCGCGTTCTGGGCGAATGCGGAAGCGGACGGTGTAGCGGGCGGTGATTTGCTGGCCGTCCGCGGTTGCTGTGTCCACTTCGTAATCGCGATAATCGGCCTTGGATGTTTCCGGGTTTGCGGAGGTCTCGTACACGATTTCCTGGGTTCGGTAGATGACGACTTCGTCCACAAAGGGCAGTTTGAAGTTCAGGCCGGGATTGAAGACCCCTACAATGTTGCCAAAACGTTTGACCACGCCGACGGTTCCGGCCTCAATTTGCACGATGCTGTCGCTGAATACGCCGGCCAGTAGGATAAGTAGGAAGATCACGACGAACGCTTGCACAGCCTTGCGTGTGTTCATTTGTCCCTTCCGCGCGGATAGTGTGGCAATAAGGAGGGCGACAAAGAAACCAAACGCTGCAGCTACCGTTAACGCGGCGAACAGTCGCGTCATACCTGGACTCCTTTCGGGTTAGGGGATACGTAGGACCTGTCCCACATAAATGGCGTCGGGATCTGAAATGTTGTTGATGCGCATCAACTCGTGCAGCGAGACGTTGAAGCGTAACGCAATGCCGCTGAGCGTGTCCCCTGGCTGGACAGTGTACAACCGCGAGCCAGGAACGTTGCGCGCGTGCGGGATGATGAGTTTTTGTCCCACGTAGATGGTGCTCATGTCGCTGATGCCGTTTGCGCGAGCCAACTCTTGAACGTCAACGCCAAAGCGTACGGCGATGGAGTAGAGGGTGTCCCCCGGCCGTACGGTATATTCCACAGTCGTCCCTTCCCCTGGCTGTTCAGGTCCCGGGACTTTAAGTTTCTGGCCCACGTAAATGGTCACATCAGTGAGCCCGTTCAGACGCTTCAACTCGTCGACTGTGGTGTTGTATCGCCGTGCGATGGAGTAGAGCGTGTCGCCCCGCTGGACTGTGTAGTAATGCCACTGGTTTCCCCCCGTTGTTGTCGCTGCTGTGGGAGTGGGGGTGGGCTTGACCGGGAGGGTAGGTGCAATGGGCGTGAGTCGGACTGTCCCTGTCGCTCTGGGCGTTGGTGGCCGCGTTACGGCTAATGTTTGCACCGGCGTGCTATCTGGCATGGCCCGCGGCGTCCGGGTGACGGTGGGCGTTCCTCGGGATGGTGTTAACGTCACGCTGGTGGTTGGTTGGATTTTGATCCGTTCCCGAGTGGGTGCAGGCCGCTCCCGGGTACAAGCGGTCAGGGTGAGGGTGAAGATTACGATGACAACGACGACGAACAACGCGAATTTACGTGACCGCATTCTGACACCTCCATGTTCTGTACAGGCAAACACACACCTCCATGGTATCACAACCCTGTCGGGAGACACAATTTTACAGAAGGTGCTGCACCTGTGCCGTTGTCAGCGAATAAAGGGTATGTAAATGCGCTCCGCGAGCCTGAGAGCCACATGAAGACGAATTTGAGTTTCCCCGTATGCCTGAATGACCTGTAAGGGTGTGGCGTTCGTGGACCAATTTCCCAGGTAGAGGTCGTAGGCGTCCGCGGGCACGGGTGGAAATGTGAATGCACCGTCGAACTGGGTGTACGTGATGTAGGCTAGGGGGGCCTGTTTTCGCATTAGTACAAGGCGCTGGTAGGCTATGGGTTTGTCCCCTTTGTCGTAGAGGCTGTCTCCGTTGGCATCGAAGAATACCCGCCCGGTAATGACGACTTCACACGTTTCCCCACACGCGGGAGTTGGTGTCGCGGTTGGGGTGGGGGTGTGTGTAGGCGTGGGCGTTGACGTGGGTGTAGGTGTGTTCGTCGGTGTGGGGGTGTCCGTCGGTGTGGGGGTGGGGGTCCACGTGGCCGTGGGTGTGGCCGTGGGTGTTGATGTGGGCGTGGCGGTCGGGGTGGCGGTGGGTGTGTTCGTTGGTGTAGCCGTTGGTGTGGGTGTGAAGGTCGGTGTGGGGGTCGGGGTGAAGGTGCTTGTGGGTGTTGGTGTCGCGGTCGGTGTGGGTGTGGAAGTAAATGTGGCTGTAGGGGTTGGCGAGGGGGTCCAGGTGGGGGTCGGGGTGGACGTGGCGGTGGGTGTTGGTGTGCGCGTTGGGGTGGACGTGGCGGTGGGTGTGTACGTAGGTGTGGCTGTGGGTGTAGATGTGGGTGTGGCCGTGGGTGTGGCCGTCGGTGTGGGCGTGGGGGTAGGCGTGGGCGTGGGGGTGGGTGTGTTCGTCGGTGTAGGTGTGTTTGTTGGTGTAGGTGTGTCCGTTGGTGTGGGGGTGTCCGTTGGTGTGGGGGTGGGTGTCCACGTGGCCGTGGCCGTGGGTGTGGCCGTGGGTGTTGAGGTGGCCGTGGGGGTCGGGGTGGGCGATCCTGTGGGTGTGTTGCCGCCTGATGTGGCTCCTGGGTTTTGGAGGACGAGGTGGCCAAATCCTTGGTCACTGCGGGTTGTGCCTGTGCCGGACCAGATGAG
>CAYOAZ010000093.1:0-86635 GCA_964402285.1 uncultured Anaerolineae bacterium
CCAGCCGTGGGTCGCGAGAAGAGCCAACATGTCAGCAAAGAAGTATTCCGCGAGGGCTACAGTTGCAGCCCTCGCGGTTTTATGGGTGACCAATGGCGGCGATGTTGGCGGCGTTGCAGGTCACCCTTTGCGATAGGCGCCGTGCGGCCAGAAACGAACACTTCGCTCCGGCCCCACGACCCCCATACGCAACCTAACCCTGCTCAGTCCTCCTCGGTTTCCCCTTTGACGACTTTTTTCGCGCCTTTGGCCGCTGCCTTGGCCACAGACGCGCCAGCCTCCGCGGCCTTCTTGGACGTCTTTGTGACCTCCTTAGCCGCTTTTGCTCCTTCCAAAGCACCGGTAGCCGCGGCCTCTACACCCTTCTTCGTCACCTTGGCCGCCCCCTTTACGCTGGCTGCCATCGTTTTGGCGCCGCCGGTCATCATCCGGGTACCGGCCTTCATCCCCTTGGCCGCGAGCCGGGCCGGTGTAGCCGCCGCTTTCAGAGGACTTTCCACCGCCTCACTGACTACTTCTGCGCTTTCCACCGTCGCGATTTTGCCCACATCCACCGCGGTCTTGCCCATCTCCTTGGCCACGTCCATAGCACTCTCAGCCGCGGCCTTGGCCACCTCGGTGGTCTTCCCACCGGTACGAGCGACCCCCTTACCCATGGTTGTCGCGACCTCCGCGCCAGCAGAGGCAACCTCCTTCGCGGCCTGAGTCATCTCCCCTGCCACCTCACGCGCGGCTTCCGCGGCTGCCTTTGCTCGCGCAGCCACCTCATCCAGCAAGGCCTGGGGGATGCGCAACAGGGCCTCGCCCCGCTTGGCCCGCTCCTCATTAAGACGCTCGTACAGCCGCAACTTGGCCTCCGGCGTCAACTTGCCGGGCGCAACGTCTCGCATTTTAGCCCGCAACTGCCGCATGTTATCCAGCAATCGCTGGCACTCTTCGCATTCAGCCAGGTGAGCCTCAAAACGCTTCAGTTCCTCACCCTTCAAAAGCCCATCCACATAATCGGATAACTGCGCTATCCACTTCTCGTGGTTCATGGTATCACCTCCGTGATCCTGCACAGGGCACCCTACGCACCCACTAACACTGTGTTAAACTGCTTCCTGTACTCGTTGACGCAAATACTCCTGCAAAAGCAACCGCGCTCGGTGAACTCGTACCTTCGCTGCCGAGGGGGAAATGCCCAACACCTCCGCGACCTCCTTCATGGGCAACCCCTCCAACTCGTAGAGAATCAGCGCGGTCCGCAATTTGGGGGAAAGTTGCTGCAACCCTTCCTCTAACAAAGCAATGCACTCCTGGCGCATGAGCACTTCCTCAGGCAACGGCGTGACCGTGTCAGGCAAAGGAGCCCCCTCTTCCTCCGTGTCATCCCAGGATAGATCCTGCCCCTGTTTGCGCTGGCGAGCCCGGATCATGTCCAGGGCAACGTTGGTGGCCACCCGATAGAGCCACGTGGAGAACTTGCTCCCCCCACGGAAGGAACCGATGCGCCGGTACACCGTGAGAAACGTCTCCTGCATCGCGTCCTCGGCATCATGGGGATCCTGAAGAATGCGATACACAACCCGATACACCATCTCCGCGTAATTCTCAATCAGTTCCTCATAAGCCGTGGGATCATTGGCCTTCAACCGTTCAACGAATTCCTGATCTGATACTGCCATGACGCCGCTCCTCACCAAGAGATGAGATAAGTAGTAAACGGGAAGGAGCAGGCCCTAAGAAGGGCCTGCTCTCTTAATGTTACCTTACCGCAATGTACTTTGCATATGGGCCACAGTTCCCTGCATTTCGTACGTTTTGTTGATCATCAGATCCGTCGTGCTCTTAATCTGGGACGCCAGAGACAGACTGCTATAGCTAATCAGGTACTCGCTCTCCACAATCCGGTCGGCCATCACGCCAATCTGCAACTCCGTCCAGAGGATGCGATCCGCCATCACACCGATCCGGTCCGCCATGGCACCGATGTCGTCGGACAAGCGCAGCGTGGTCGCCTCGGAATGATCGATTCGGTAGTTAATGTCCTGGGCCGTGACCATGATGTCCGCTGCATCCCGTTCCACCTGCGCGGCCAGGGCTACAATTTGAGTGGCCGCGTTCACCACCTCAGGGTCCGTCTCCGTGCTGGCAATCGCCATCGCCTTGGACCGAACAACGCCCGCCCATGTCTGAATGGATTGGGCTTGCCAGTAAATCTGGTTTGCATCATTCTGCACGACCGACCAATCCGTTCCCGTGTCCGCCCGAGCCACTGTGGGCACACCTAACACCGCTGTAAAGCCCAACAAAACAACCGCCAACGTAAGTATTGCTTGCTTCCAGAAACTCATCGTTTATCATCCTCCTTCATTGTGTTCATTTATTCATTGGCCACCTTATCGGTGGCGCTGATAGGACGACAATTTGTCCCAAATGGTTACATTGGGAACGGAGCGCGGATCAGGTTTCCACGATTTTCCCTCCAAGCATATAATGGGGATGCATACATTAAGTTTCAGGCCAATTTCACACTCGAACCCGCTCATCATGCCGCTACATGTGGACAATCTCGCAGAAGCGATCCAGGCATTGGCACAACAGACAGCCCAGCGCTCACGCTCCGGGCATCTGGAACGCGCGCGGGCGCTGCTGCGCGCGTTGAACGGGCCCGCGTTGCAGGCCAAAATCGACCAGGTGCGGGATCGCGTGCCCTGGCTGGTGGCCCGCCCCACCGCGGAGTCCCCCGGAGCGACCTTCGCCCTGCCCCCCACCCCCCAGGACCACACTGTCGTGGCCACGGATGGATCCCACATGGCGCCGGACCGGCACAGCCCCGTGCGCTTCATCGTCCTCAACATCGGTCGGGTACGCATTCGCTACGGCACGAAACCCCGAGCCCACCTCACCAGCCGAGGCGCCTTCTGGTACCGGGAGGAGGACCTGCACGTGGAGGACAGGGCCGGCGTGCAACACCCCATTGAAAGCGCACTGCTGGGCACCATCATGGCCCTGGAAGAGTTGGAAGCCCTGGCCGAAGAAGCCCTCCACGCGGACGATCCCGCCATTGCCCTGCGCGACGGCTCCCTCATCTTCTGGCACCTGCAAAACGAAGACCCGAACGTACAGGAGGTTCTCCTACCCCGGATCACGCGCACGCTGCGCCGCTTCCACGACATGGGCATTCCCGTGGCCAGTTACATCTCCTATCCCGGCGCGCGGGACGTGATCAACAGCCTGCGGGTGTGGCTCTGTGGGCCTTGTGCCCGCCTGGGGGATTGCAGCCAATGCCAGGAATGCGATCCGGAGGACGGCGCCCTCTGCACCCAACTCCGTCCCGTGCGGGACCGGGACCTGTTCATCGGGTACCTGAACCCGGGCCAGCGTAGCGCCATCTTCGAGAGCAGTTCCGCCCTTCAGGAGAAATACCGGGACCAGGGAGGAATGGATCACCGCATTCAATTCTTCTACGTGCACACGGGCGTGGAAATAGCCCGCATCGAAGCCCCCCGCTGGGTTATGGAAACCCCCGAATACCGAAATCGTGTCCACGCGCTGGTGGTAGACCAGTGTCGACGAGGCGGAGGATATCCTCCTGCGCTCCAGGAAGCCCACGAACAGGCTGTGATCACCACAGAAGACCGACGTATAATAGAGGTGATGATCGAACAAGCCCTGGCTCGCGCAGGCATTCCCTACATTCGCTCCATGAAAGACCGGAGTAAACGAGTGCGAGGCATCTGAGCAGCGCACAGCACAAGGGAGGATCAGGTGACCGAGCGAATCGGCGAAATTATCAGCACAACCAGTTTGAACTTCACGGCCCAGCGCCTTGTTCCCCGCACAGAAGAGGAAATGCCCGGACCGGTCCAACCTCCGGACCTGGGCAGCCTGGTATGGGTGCGCCTCCCTGACGGGGGGCGGGTGTTCGCGGTCGTCGCCTATGGCACCACCGAGGGGGTGGACCGCGGGCGTCTGGCTGTGGTGCGCACCCACGATGACATCGTGGACGAGCGAGTGTACCACGAACACCCCCAACTGGCCGATGTCCTGCGCACCGAATTCCTGGCCGTGTTGGTCGGCTACGAGGACAAAGAGGGCCGTCTCCATCGCCACCTGCCTCCCCAGCCCCCACCCCTGCACTACGCGGTGTACGCGACAGAAGACTCGGAAATGCGAAAATTCAGCGAGGACCTGCGTTACCTGCGCCTACTCCTCAACACGGACAGCCCGGTGCCCGGCGAACAACTGCTGGCCGCCCACGTGCGCACCCTGTATCGGGCTCGAGAACAGGATGACGTATGGCTAAGCCAGGCCGCGCGTTACATCGCCAACCTGCTCAAACGGGACTACGACCGCCTGCGCGCGGCCATCGAAGCGCTGGAATAAGCAGCACATATCACGTATCGGAAAGAGATCGAGGGGAACCATGAACCATCGACTAGGTGTCGTTACCAGCGGAGCCTTTAACAGCACCCTCAGCGTGCGCCTGGACCCGCACGTCAACACAGAGGAACTGCACATCGGGGACTTCGTCGTCATAGAAGGCCGCGACAACCTCTACTTCAGCATGATCGCGGACCTGCAACTGCACGTTACCGACAGCAACCTCATCGCGGACCCACCCTGGGATCGGGATACCCTCATTGCTCGAGCCCTCGCGGGCACAGGCACGTACGCGGTCGCCCAGGTGAAACCCATGCTCATGCTGCCCCGCCAGGCCGACGACCTCTTCGTAGACCCCACAGAGCGCGTTCGGCCCGTGCGCACCATCCCCGGCCACTTCGCCCTCCTGCGCAAGGCCACGGACGACGACTTTCGCCTGGTATTCGGAGAAGACACCAACAGCAACTACATGTTCAGCATCGGCACCCCCCTCACCTCCAACATTCCTGTCGCGCTGGACCTGCGCCGGTTCATGGAACGCTCCAACGGCATCTTTGGCCAATCGGGAACGGGAAAATCCTTTCTGGCCCGTCTCCTCCTCTGCGGCATCATCCACCGCAACGTAGGCGTCAACCTGGTCTTCGACATGCACGACGAGTACGCGTTCGGCAAGGAATCCGAGGAAGGCGTGTGGGTCAAAGGGCTGAAGGAACTCTTCCCCACCCGCGTGCAAGTCTGGTCCCTGGATCCCACCAACCGCAACGCGGACCGGCACATCCAGATTGGCCTGGATCAAATCGAACCCGAGGACATCCTCCTGCTCGCAGAAGAACTGCGGCTGGCAGAGAAGGCCAAAATCAGCGTTGAATTGCTGGTGGACGAGTACAAGGAACAATGGTTCAGCGCGCTCATGGACATGACCGGCGAGGTTCTGGACGAATTCGCGGCCAAAACCGGCGCGCACCCCGGTTCCGTGGCCGCGCTACGCCGCGCGCTTATCCAAGTGCGCAACCGCCCCTACATCGTGCCCCAGGCCGACCAACGAGCCATTGATGAGTTGGTCGCGCTCCTGGACCGGGGGACCCACGTCATCCTCCACTTCCCCTCCAACACCACCACCCTGGACCACATGCTTGTGGCCAATATCATCACCCGCCGCGTGCGGTCCGTGTACCAGGAAAAAGTGGAGCACTACCAGGAAACCCGCAACCCCGCGCACCGGCCGCGTCCCCTGATGATCACCATTGAGGAGGCTCACAAGTTCCTCAGCCCCCAGGTCGCGCGGCAGACCATCTTTGGCACCATTGCTCGCGAAATGCGCAAATATTACGTCACCCTGATGGTCATTGACCAGCGGCCCAGTGGCATAGACCGGGAAGTGCTTTCCCAGTTAGGAACCCGCGTCACGGGCAAATTGAGCGAGGAAGCAGACATTGAGGCCGTCCTGACCGGCGTAGGCAATCGGGCCGCGGTCCGGGGGGCACTGGAAAGTTTAGAAACCAAAAAGCAAGTGCTCATCCTGGGGCATGCGGTGCCCATGCCTTTGCTCCTGCGCACCCGGGAGTACAACGAGGACTTCTACCGGGCGGTGCAAACCCCTCTGGGCGACACGGACCGGTCCATGAGCGTGGAAGACATCATCGATGATCTATTTGGGGATTAAAGAACGCATCAGGCTATAATACCCCCATCCCCCGGTGGATAAGTGATTTTCGTTTGCGGAGGCGATCCCCCTTCAAACGAAAATCACTTGCACTCCAACACCTGAAGAAGCGAGGCAATATCATGGGAGTGGCAAGTGACCAGCATGTTCGCGCCATGGAGGACATCATCGGTTTCAAATTCGGTGACAAAAGCCTACTGAAAAGAGCACTGACCCATCGTTCCTACATCAACGAAATTCCCGACATCGCCTGGGAAGATAATGAACGGCTAGAATTCCTGGGAGACGCAATCATCGACTTTCTGGTGGCCGAATACCTTTACCACAAATTCCCCGAAATGGACGAGGGCGTTCTCACAGCGGTCCGAGCCAACCTGGTACGTCGTGAAACGCTGGCCCGTTTCGCGCGCCAAATTCACCTGGGCGATCACCTGTTGATGGGCAGTGGTGAAGAGCAAAGCGGGGGACGGGAACGAGATGCCACCCTCTGTGCAGCATTTGAAGCATTGGTCGGTGCCATCTACCTGGACCAGGGCCTGGACGTCACACGGGAATTTGTCCTCTCCTTTGTTCGGGAAGCACTCGGAGAGGCGCTGGACCAGGCCCTGCGCAAGGACGCCAAAACCCGACTCCAGGAGTGGAGCCAGGCAGTGCTACACCTCACCCCGCGATACGTCACTGTAAGCGCAGAAGGACCGGATCACGCCAAAGTCTTCACCGTGGAAGTGCACATTGGGAACATCGTTGCCGGTCGAGGACAGGGTCACTCCAAGCAAGTTGCTGCCCAGGCGGCTGCGGAGGATGCCCTCACCCGCCTGGACGAAATTCTCGAAACCGCTCGCTAAAAAAGAACAGGGCCCGGAACCCCAGTTCCGAGCCCTGGCACACCACACCAGGAGGAGAGCGTAACAAGTGAAGCGGTCCTACGCCTTGGAGTAGGGTGATCTTCAATTGTCACACTTATTTTATACATCGCCCCCACCCTCTGTGCACTGATCTAGATCATAACTTGGCGCGATGTTTCACAAAGGGCTAGAAAGCCACACATCATCGCCAAAATCAAACCAAAATACACCTTCGTGCAGAAGGAGGTGACAGGATCAACCATGACACGACCGATTCCGTACCTTGAAGACATCCCCCTGGATGAGGCCTTACAACGCTGGTGGGAAGGGTTGGAGAAAGCCGGCGCGCTAGCGCTCCTCAACGGCGAGCGCGTCCCCTTGTGGCAAGCCACGGGCAGAGTCACTGCCAGTCCCATCTGGGCCAAGATCTCCGAGCCCCATTACCACGCCTCCGCAGTGGACGGATATGCTGTCCGGGCCGAGGACACCGTGGGCGCAACAGAAACCTCGCCCAAGCGCTTGCGCATCGGCACCCAGGCCATTTACGTGGACACCGGTGATCCCCTCCCCCAGGGCATGAACGCGGTCATAATGATAGAACACACCCAGCCCGTGCGCGAGGCCCCTGGGGAAGGTCCTCCAACGCACATCGAAATCCTGCAACCGATTGCTCCGTGGAAAAACGTGCGCTTAATGGGAGAGGACATCGTCATCAGCCAACTCGTCGTCCCCACCAACCACCGCCTCCGCCCGCAGGACATTGGAGCCATTGCTGGGGCCGGACACGACAGCGTGGTCGTGCGGCGGCAACCGCGCGTTGCCATCCTCCCCACGGGCACAGAACTGGTCCCTCCGGGAAGCCCCCTGCAACCCGGAGACATTATCGAATTCAACTCCCTGGTACTGGCTGGTCTCGTAGAGGAGTGCGGGGGCGTGCCCACCCGACTCGACACCCTTCCGGACGACTTCGCCCTCATTCGGGAAGCAGTGGACCGCGCGCTGGACGAATACGACATGATCATTATCAACGCGGGCTCTTCCGCGGGTTCAGAGGACTACACCGCGCGGGTCGTTGAAGACCTGGGCACCCTGTTCGCCCACGGCGTTGCCGTGCGGCCCGGCCATCCCATCGTGCTCGGGGTTGCACGCGGCAAACCCATCCTGGGAGCACCAGGATTTCCAGTGGCCGCGGCCCTGGCCTTTGACCTCTTCGCCCGGCCGGTGCTGTACCGCATTCAGGGACTTACCCCTCCTGAACGCCCCAGGATAACCGTCACCCTGACCCGAAAAGTCCTCTCCTCCCTGGGAGATGACGAATTCATGCGCGTCAGTTTAGGACGAGTAGGGAACCGTGTTGTCGCCACCCCGCTCAAAAGGGGATCCTCAGTCATCATGTCTCTCGTACGGTCCGACGGCATCATTCGCATCCCACGCTTTGTAGAAGGACTCCACGCGGGCCAGAACGTCGAAGCGGAACTCCTCGTTCCCCCCGATGTCCTGGATCGGACCATTGTCGTTACCGGAAGTCACGATCTCACCATGGACCTCCTCACCGATGCCCTGCAACGGGAACAAAAAGGCGTACGCCTGGTCTCCACCAACGTAGGGAGCCTGAGCGGGCTCATGGCCCTACAGCGGGACGAAGCACACATGGCCGGTTCCCACCTATTGGACGAAGAAACTGGGGAATACAATATCCCCTACATTCGACGCCTGATTCCCAACCGAGAAATCGTGGTGCTTGGGTTCGTGTACCGAGTGCAGGGACTTATTGTCCCGCCAGGCAACCCCAAGAACATCCGTGGGCTAGAAGACCTCATCCGGGACGACGTCACCTTCATTAACCGTCAGCGGGGGGCTGGAACCCGAGTTCTTCTGGACTACGAACTCAAAAAACGGGGCATCAACCCCCGTCGCATCAAGGGATATGAACGCATGGAATACACCCACCTGGCTGTGGCAGCCGCGGTGAAAAGCGGGGCTGCAGACTGTGGTCTGGGCATCCTGGCCGCGGCCCAGGCCCTGGGTCTGGACTTTGTGCCCCTTTTCAAGGAACGATACGACCTCATCATTCCTCAGGATTACTTCGACAGCCCGGTCCTCCAACCCCTATTGGACATTATCCATTCGGACCGGTTCCGCGACGCGGTGGAAGCACTGGGTGGATATGACACCTCGCCCATGGGGAAAATCATAGCCGTCGTCAAACCGGAAAGCGAATAACTTCCTGGGGCTAAACAACCCATCGAAAACCAACGTGTTTCCGGTACTTCTCGTACCGGAAACACGTTGATGCCGTGACCCCCGGCCGAACAGGCCATCCTCTTAAATCAACCCTTGAGCCAGAGCCAACTCCGCGTTGAGGATGGACGCGCCAGCCGCGCCACGAATTGTATTGTGTCCCAAAACCACCATCTTATAATCGAGAATGGGGTCCGGGCGTAAGCGTCCCACCGTGGTAGCCATACCCCGTCCAGCCATACGGTCCAACCGGGGTTGAGGCCTATCCGGCTCCTCCCGGACAATGATGGCCGGATCCGGTGCCGAGGGCAACCCCAATTGCTGGGGCACCCCGCGGAAATCCCGCAGCGCGGCTTTTACCTCCGCCAGAGAAGCCTCGCGCTTCAACTTAAACACCACGGCCTCCGTGTGACCGTCCAACACAGGCACACGGTGAACCGCGGCGCTGATCACCATATCCGCGAACACCACACGGCCCTGATCCAACGTGCCCAACAACTTGAGAGGTTCAGTCTGGATTTTATCCTCCTCTCGCGGAATATATGGGATCACATTGTCCACAATGTCCAGCGAGGCCACACCCGGATACCCGGCCCCACTAATAGCCTGCAGGGTAGTAACCATCACCTGCGCCAGGCCAAAGGCATCGTGTAAAGGCTTCAGGGCACACACCAGGTGAATGGTAGAACAATTGGGATTAGTCACCACAAAACCCGGCCACCCGCGGCGCTCCCGCTGGATGTGAATTAACGCCAGGTGTTCGGGATTAACGTCGGGGATCACCAGGGGCACATCATCCTCCATGCGCAAAGCAGAGGCGTTCGAAAACACCGGATACCCAGCCCTGGCAAACGCGGGTTCAACGTGTCGGGCCTCCCCGGCAGGCAAGGCAGAGAAGACAATATCGCACCGATCCCCCACGGATTCAGGGGAGGTTTCCACCACCACCATGTCCCGGACCCTCTCGGGAATAGGGGTATCCAGGATCCAGTGAACTGCCTCCTGATAGCGCTTCCCCGCGGATCGTTCGGACGCGGTGAGCACCGTGATCTCAAACCAGGGATGGTCGGCCAAAAGTTGGATGAACCGTTGGCCCACTGCACCCGTTGCGCCCAAAATACCTACCCGTCGTTTTGTTTCGGCCATCATGTCTCCCTCATGTCGTGTGTTGTGTACCTCGGTCAGGTTGACAGACGCCACGCGCGTGAACAGACCCCAAACGTGCGAAAGCCACGCATTCAGAAGGCCGAGTGGACACATCTTACTGAAATGTGCAGTATACCGAGGGTAAAGCCGAAGAACAAATTCACGCGGGCAGGACCCCGGGCGTTTACTTCCGAGGCGGGTGTACCAGCAAATACTGCTTCAACAGCCGCGCGCACTCCCCGGAGATTTCAAAACTGGCCCAATCACCAAACACCGCCAACGCGTAAATGGCCGCGCCTTTCACATACGGGTCCTCCATGAGATGCCGATCATACCAGGCCAATTGCTCCATGTAGAACCCTTCCGGCGTGGTTGTGATAACCCCCTCCTTCCGCCAGAAGTCCACAAAATCCCGCCAGCCTCGAGCAGATCGCGGGCCGGGGCGATTTTGTATCCCCCCGTCGATTCCCGCCTCTGTCATAACCAGGGGGACTACCAACCCCGCGGGCTGAAAGTAATGACGATACGCTTTGCGATACCGGAGTGTCAGCCACCCTTCATCGCCCTCGTCATCCCCAGGACGCAGTTGGTATCGCCCATAACCAAACCACATGTACGGCGCGGAGTATTCGTGCAATCCCAAAAACCCGTTGTACTCCTTCACCGCGTGCAAGGCAGGGAAAAAGTGTGGCCACAGGTCCAACCGGGGGTGTCCTGCGGAGAAATTACCCACACAAGAACGAATACCCTCCCTGGCCAACAACCGCGTCCGTTCCGCCTCAAATTCTGCCAACCGGGCCATCGCGTCCGCGGTTTCCACCACAGGTTCATTGTATGCCTCCCACCCATCCACCAGGGACCGATGTGCAGGATGGGTGGCCCGGGCCAGCAAACGATTCACAAAATCGCGAGCCTTAGCTTTAGGCTGAACTCGGGCCCAATCCACATCCTCCAGGGGCGTCAGACGAGCAATCACCAGTACATCCGGATCCGCTTGCTTGATCTCCGTGAGAAACGTGGGATTCAACTCGAGAGTCTTCACAACGGCCAGATTTCCAGTGTGCAGCAAGTCAAAGAGTTGGGGGTGCTTGTACGCGACAAAGACCCCTAACTTGCTAGGAGGGCCAGGAGGAAAGGGAGTCGGTGTTGGCGTTGGGGCACCCGCCACCCGTGTGGGCGTAGACGTAGGGGTGGAGGTGGGGGAAGGTGAGGGCGTAGGCGTGGGGGAGGTGGTCGACGTTGGGGAGGGGACCACGCTCGCGCCCATCGCGGACGTTTCATCGCCGCCATATACGTTGGGCAAGTGTTGCCGATGCCACACCTCGGGTGTAGGAGTAGCCGTGGATGTGGGCGTGGGCGGGAAACGCGTGGGTGAGGGGCGCGGCGAAGACATTGACGTAGGTGTTGGCGTGCCCTTACGACGACAGGCTTCCAGGGCCAGCGCGGCCAAGCCACTTCCCAGCAAACGCAGGAAATCTCGACGGGAAAATCGACGCTTTTCAGTGATACGCCCCTCCTTCACGCACAACCCAGGATCCAAAAGAGGAAGCAGGTGTTCGCGAAACCGCGCACGTCACCCGGATGCCGCTACCCGCACATCGCTCCACCGGGCACGGTCCCGCGAACACATCTCTTCACCGCGTTCCACGGCGAAGACTCGAATCCGCTGCTTCCCCTTGGCGTTTCGTAAAATACAGGCTATTCTACCGACGATGCCGCATGTAGCCAATAAGCCCGGCCACGCCAGCGCCGACCAGGGCCAGGGTCATGGGCTCTGGGATCTCAGCCGGTGAAGGCGGCCCCCCAGGTGTGGGTGTTGGGGTGATCCCCATGTGTGGTGCAGCAAACGCCGGCACTGCTGCCATGATTGCCAGGGCAATAAACACCAACGCTAATGCCAAGTACATCGAAACATGCCGCATGAGAGCCTCCCTCCTTTGAATTGTTCTACGAACGCCGGTGGCCGACGGTTTTGTGGGTCAGCCACCGGCGTTGGTTACTTCTTTAATGCAGGATCATCGGCAAGAACACACGGCCGCCGCTGTTCCCCGGATCTAAGCGTTCGGGAACGTACACTTCCACCGGACCATGCCATGTGCCATGGCCGTCAAAGTCCACATCCTCCACCCAGTACCAGTACGTCTTGCCCGGTTCCACCGTGTCATCCACATAACGGTACGTAGCGCCCATCACCGACTGACCTTGGCCGGGGATCAAGTCATCATTCACCTTCACCGCTTGTTGCGGATCGTTCACCTCTGCCCGGTACACGTTGAATCCCCAGTTATCGAACTCGGCTGTCGTGGTCCAGTTAAGCACCACTGTGCCGTGTTCGCCCAACTCCACGAAGATGGAAGCCATGGTCACGGCCGTGGGCGGCTGGATGCTAAACGTCACATCCGAGGAAACGTCGGGCAGCGTCTGGCCTCCCGCGGAGCGGGCTCCGTGAATGGTAGCCGTATTCGTCGTTGCATCCGTTTCGGCCAGGGCTTCGAACACCACCCGCACGGTCATCTCCTGACCCGCGGCCCAATCCCCGGACCCTGTCAGGTCATCCCAGGAGAGACGGCCATCTGCCACTGCGTCCGGCGCCGGATCCGCGCGTACAAACCGCAGGTACGTGGGATCAAACGTGTCCTCCAGGGGGACAACGGCCAGGGGCACTCCACCCGCGTTCTGCACCTGGATGGTGAAGGTGACAATATCGCCCACCTCCACTTTCACCGGCTGACCAACAGGCACATCAAACGTCTTGGCCACAGCCACCGCGGGGCGGGCCAGACCGAAGTCTGCTCGAGCCACCTGGCCAGCAGGAGCCGTCACCGAGACCACCCGGTCCGTTGTGGGTTCGTAGCCATCAGGCCAGGTCTCCAGGCGTACCCGATAATCGCCGGGAGCCAAACGGTCGAACTCGTAGTGCCCGACCGCGTCCGTGTCCACACAGGCCAACGGCGTCGAAGATCCCGCGGCACAGATACACACTCGAGCGTTGGCAATGCCAGATTCACCCGCATCCTGGGTACCGTTGCCGTTCAAGTCCTCGAATACCGTGCCCTCTACAGCCGCTGCGGTGTACCCGAAGTCCGCGTCCAGGAACGAGGCACCATCGCTCAGCACCACCGGACCGTAAGGATTGGTGAAATGCGTACCCAGCACCATTCCCGCGGGGACCGTATCTTCATCAACCCGCACACAGTACGTATCCGCGGGGAGACCGTAGAACATGTAGGTGCCGCTATCATCCGTGTAGGCAGCAGCCATGCGCACATCATCGCCGGTTCCGCACACCCTATCGGCTCCGGGTCCGTAGAGGGAAAGACGGACATTTGCCAGGCCGGGCTCATCCGCCTGACGTACTCCATCGTTGTTCCTATCGTAGAACACCAGGTCACCAATGCGACCGGTTCCCACAGGCTGGTAACCGAAGTCCGCGTCCAGGAAATCCGTTCCGCCCGAGACATCAACCGCCATGGGATCGTTGCCCGTGGTCAACGTGTAGAACGTCAGAACGTGATGCTCATCGGTCACATCGACCACATACTTATCGGGCGGGAGATCCGCGTAGAGATAATGCCCCGCGGCATCGGTCGTCAGCACACCAAAGGTGGGTTCTCCAGTGTCCGCCACCCCGTTGCCGTTCAAATCGCGAGTGAGCAACAGCGTCACACCGGGGATCCCTGCTTCTGTGCCGGCATCGTACATGCCATCGCCGTTCATATCTCGCCAGACCAAGTCTCCTATGGAAGCGACCCCACCACCTCCCATACCACCAGCAGTGGTGTAACCAAAGTCCGCGGTGAGGTTGGTCTCCCCATTACCCAGCACTACTAAGTAAGGATCCGCCTGACTGTTGTCATTCACCCCGGCAGCGCCTGTGGTCTTATGCATTCCTGCCAGGGCGCCCGCGGTGTCACTCACAGTGACCAGGTAACGTCCCTCGATAACGTTGTTGAACATGTAGTGGCCGTAGATGTCGGTGACGGCCCGAGCCACAAAGGAATCACCGGCATCAATGGTCCCGTTCGCGTTCACATCCTCGTACAAGTCCACGCTCACACCGCCAATACCCGGCTCGCCACTATCGCGGACGCCATCCCCGTCCACATCATGCCACACCGTATCACCAATGGCACCGGGCAAATATGAACTGTGAATGCGAGTCGAAGCCGTATCCTGCACCGCAGGAGTGCCCGGATCATCATCCTCAAAGGTGACCATGTTCGTCACCAACGTGTTGTTTAACACACGCTCCACAGCCCGAACCACTAGAGTGACCGTTCCCTCCGCGGGTGGGTTCAACGTCCCCAGATCCCAGGTCACCCGATTAGAGCCGGCATCGTATGTCCCGCCGCTCACGTACTCCGTGTACTCGGGCAGGAGATCGGTTAAGTGAGCGTTGAGTGCGGGCTCGTTTCCTTCCACGCGATAGGTGATGGTGTACGTAATCAAGGATCCCGCGTCCGCCTCTGCCGGCCCTGTCTTGGACACGTAAAGCGTGTGATCGCTCCGTACCGTGCTTGTAACATCCGCGTCCGCACCCGCGCCACTGGCATCACTCAAGTGCGCGGTGTTGTGAAGCGTGGTTCCGTTAAACAGGGGCGTGTCCACACGCACTACCAGCGTCACCGTCCCTGTATCCCCAGGAACGTGATTCCCCAAAGCCCACGTAACTGTCCCGCTATTCGCGTCAAACGTGCCCCCATCACTGGCAGAAACAAACGTTACATGGTCAGGTAGCGTGTCCACCAATGTTAGGTCGTTTGCGAACGCGTTGCCGCCTGTGGACCACGTTAACGTGTACGTGAGTACGCCTCCCGCGTCCACCGGCTCGGGCGTAGCCTCCTTCTCCAGGTTAAGGTTTACGACCGCGTGAACGTCGGTCGTGTCCGAAGCCTCGTTGTTCGCAGGGTCATCTCCCTGGGTAGGCGTGGAGATAACGGCCCGGTTCACCAGTGTAGTTGTGCCCGCGGGGAACACAGGGTCGAGTTGGACTACCACCTGCAAGACCCCAGAAGCACCCGGTGCCATGTCCCCCACATCCACGGTTACCACACCATTTGCTTCAGTGCACGAACCCACAGTAGTGGTGCAACTCTGGAAGGAAGTATACGCGGGCAACGTGTCCGTAATCCGCACATTCTGAGCCAGACCCGGTCCCGCGTTCTGGAAGTTCACCGTGTACGTGACCACCTGTCCTGGTTCGGCCTGATCCAAACCGTCCGTCTTCGTCAACGTCACATCGGGCGGGGGTAAGGGAATTTCGAAAATGCCCGCGGTCCACGCACCCGACTCACCTCCCGGGCGCACAGGCGGATTCCCCGTGGACACGGATTCCAGTTGCACAGAAAGCCATTCATCGCCCGCGGGGATTTCGAAGACCAGGTCCGTGGTCGCCCATTCCGCGTCGACGTAGCCACCGCTGTAAGAGACAACCGGATAGGCGATGGATTGCTCACAGGGTGGGCTCTGGTTGAAAAGGTTCGAGCCCACGCGTACGCCACCGTTCACGCCTGTTGTGCCGGGGAATCCGGTTTCGGCCACGTGATCCGGCGGAGTGCCGCTTCCCACCGCGGCCCATATCGCGGTCTCCCGACAGATGCCCGTCACAGCCGCGTACTGGCTTGGGCCTGCAAAGTTGATGACCAGGTGAGCCTGGCGGGGCCTGGGCGACGGGTCAAAGGAAAAGACGTGGTTCATGGTGAGGGGACCGCCGTCCAGGTTGGGTGCGCCCTGCCACCAGATGTAATCGCTACCGAAATAGGGGACGATTTCCACCGGGTCATTGCAGGGCGAGCGGTCGTAAATGACCATCAGGGCCACACCATTACGGCGAGGATCCTGGGAGTGAGACCCATCCTTGTACTCACCCAGTGGCCACCACTCTGTAATGGACAACGAGTTGGACCCCGAAGAGATCAGGTTATACCCACTTGGACCGACGTTAGCCACCCACTGATACCAATCCGCGTGGATGGACGAGTAACGGGTGTGGTCAGTCATGTGCCCCACAATGGACTGACCGTTCACCAGCAAGGTTGTGGTCTCGGGGTTGCCAGGATCGTCGGTGTCATTAACACCTTCCCAAATCAGCCATGCGTCCACCACCGGGCCCGGCACGTCCACGGAAATGGTACCGCTTCCGTACCACATGCCCGTGCTCCCGACGACATAGCCGAAACACCCCTGCTTGGGGTACCCGTCAAAGATGGGGAATTCAGGCGTATCCGCCCGTACTTGTGCAGGCATGGTGCCGTTCACGGTGAAGACGAGGAGAAGTATCACCGTGAAGATAGACCATCGCACGAACCGTTTCGCCAACATGGGGGCCTCCTTTCCTTACCAAATTCACGCACATAAACCCGTGGGGCGATGAATGCTAAACCGCGAAGATATACCATGAGTACAGACGCTTGGCACACCGAATAGGGTATGCACTCAGCGCCCAACATGTACGAATTGTCATCTTCAAGGCATCGTGGGCAACCACCACGCCCAATTCACAGGACCCAACTTTAAACGCAGCAGCGGATCTCCGAGCACCACATACGTCTGCGAAAGAAACGTGTAAGTCTCCGCCTGCGTGTACAAGTACAGATGCCCCGCCAACGTCAGTGGGCCTATAGTGCGCTCACCGTTGACTAACGCTTGATAAAATCCATGCTGTAGGTACTGGTGGCCATAGGCAACCGCTAAGCCCGTAGGAGACCAGGATGCGACGGTCCCACCGTCGGGTTTGACCAGCAACGCCTCATCCAAACTCGCGTACTCGGGATGGTGGAAGTAACCGGTAAAACACGTGATGCTAAAAAGAAAAGGCAAGCGAGTTGCGTTGTGCAGGACATCCAATTCACGGGCGTGTAAGAACTTCTCCTCACCCCATTGTTCGTAGGAAGCGTGGCCCACCCAGTTCATTATACCCACACCCTGATTCCAATACAAATAAATGTCATTACGCATTTCACTTGCGTTTTCGTAATATTGAGATCCCGGTGGATGTTGGGGCCAGGGCGCATAGTAGAGCCGATGTACCCGGAAGGGTGTGTGCAACTGTCCTACAGCACTCTGATCGGCCAGGGCGGCAAAATCGCCCGCCCGATCAGGTTGGCCAGATGCATCGCGGTAATTATCGGCCACAAAAACAATGTGACGTTGCCATTCCGCAACGGGCATATCCCGTTCGTAATAAAGTGTCTTATCCAAGACGACTTGCAACTCCTCCGTGTTCCCCACGGGCCACCGACCAACAAACAAATCGGGAATATCATCCCCACCGCTTACTTCCGCATACCTCAAATCAGAAGCCGTCTCCCCCAGCCAGGGATCCACATCATCCAAATACGGGGGCAGAACGTTATCCGGGTGGAAACCTAAATTATCCTTGAAATCGTAAGACCCATCCCCAACCAGCAACACATACGCGGGCGCGGGTTCCGGCCAGGCTGCATACGCGTGCCAGAGAAATCGACGAATTGCCGTGGGATCCTCCTGACCGTACGAAAACTCATCGTACACATCTTGCAACGCCACCACCCGTACCTGATGGCCCTGACGTTCCCGCCATTGCACCCACGGAATCAGCAGCGAATGCCACACCCGCGGGGCAATAACAATCACATCCGCGCCCGTATCCGGATCGTGCAAATTAGAGGGAATGTTGGGCTCCACAAAAGCCCGTTGCCACCGCTCCCGAACATGCATCAAGTACACCGGCGCCACATGCCCCTGCGCGCGAAATTGCACCAGGTGATTGCCATCCTCCCAACGCTCGTACGCCCACACCCCGTAAATCAACACCGGATCCAGTGGATTAGTCACATCAACCACCACCGGAGAGCCAAAGGGCAGATGAGAGATCTCATACGTATGATCTCCAGCCTCCCCCACGAAAATGAGCAACCCATCCGGCGCTACCAACTGCCGGCGATAGCGTACAGTTATCCGATCCACGTACACCCCATCCGGATGTGCCCCCCGATCCGTCCCCTGGATAGTCAATGTATTCTCCCCGTCACGCACCTGTCCCCCAGGCAATGAAAACGTAAGATCGCGACGCCCGCTCCACGTACTGTGCAACTCCCCCACAGGCACCCCGTTCAAGGAAAACGCCATATCGTGAACCTCTCCCGCGTACGCGTACAAACTCAACGTCACCGTTGCCTGGGGAGTATCCGTCGGATGGGGAATGGAAAAGGGGAAATCCAGCGCGGGATAAGGTGCAAAATCCAAGAACTTTAAATCATACCAGAACCAGTGCTCCCCGTGCCCGTCCAGCGCGGAGGAATCGTACACCCGGTCGTGCTCAGTGGATACCACATCCCACACCGACGTTATCGGATCGGCCTCAGGCACCCCTGTAGGCACAGCCCGCCACCGTCGTCCCGGCGTATCCTCCACCGTCAACCACCAAATTCGCTCCTTCGTGTAAATACTGCGAAACGGAGGAGCATAAAACCGAATTTCATCCCCCTCATCCCAGTGACCATCCTCCTGGCCAGCAAACCAGATGGGGACCTCCGTGCCGTTCAGCCACAAATGGACGTAACGGGGATCCAGGGAAGTCAGATCCCACCCCGCTTGCACCACATCCTGCCGAGTAATCACGTAAATGCCCATCCCCTGAGTATGCACCCGTAACGCATGTTCATCGTGCGCAGGGGGATTATCCACGGCAAGCGCATCCTCTGCCAGAGCACGAGGGCGTCGCCAGGCGGGAGGAGCGTCGGGATTAAGAACCACCTGGTGGAGCACACGGACCACCTCTGCAGGCTCCTCTGCCGGGGGCGCAGCACCTTCGGGCGGCGGAGGAAATCGGAGGCGCGCCACCACGTGGTGAACCGCGTGAACTCGCCCGTGTGCATCCACATAACGGGGGTGGGCCACCACACGAGCCAATCGCACACCGCGTAAGAACCCCACCACGTGAACAGACACAGGTTGAGAGGGCACATCCCCTGACAGGGGAGAAGACGTCAAGGGCAAGATCACACCTTGCTCACGCTCAACAACCACATGCGGCTCCCCCCACCAGGGGATAACAAGGAGGCCAGCCACATCCGAATCCCCCAGGTCCACCCGGATTTCCACGGACCTGGGGGAGAGCACACGCGCCTGTATAGACGTTCGCGACTCCGCCGCGACGTGCGAGGGTAAGACACTTATAATGAACCCGATCAGGGCCAGAAGTTTGGCCGTCATGTGAGTGCGATGCACTGGCCCCTTCTTCTTTCATCTAATATGCACGGGCAAACACGGCGACGCGAGTAGTCTTCTTTCCGGTGTAGAAACATGTTCCCTCGCTTCCATCGTGGTCAAAAGGATAACACCGGATGGTAGCCTTAGTTTCCTCTTTAATGCGAATCTCATCCTCATCGTCGCCGGCCCAGAACACACGAATGAATCCACCCTTGGTGGCCAGCACTTCCTTGAACTCCTCGTACGTGCTGACCGTATGCGTGTTCTCGTCCATAAACCGCTTGGCCCGGTCGAACAGCGCGCGCTGCACAGTCTCCAACAGCGCCTGAACCTCATCCACCACCTGAGCCGCGGCCACTGCCGTCTTGCCCTCCTTGCCAGGAATATCCCGGCGCGCGAGCACCACCTGACCATTTTCCACATCCCGCGGGCCAATTTCCACGCGTACCGGAACACCGCGCAACTCCCACTCGTTGAACTTGAACCCGGGCGTGTACTCCTCCCGGTCATCCAACTCCACCCGGACACCCGCGTCCCGTAGCGCCCTGTACGCAGCGTGCGCGGCTTCCAAGACCGCGGCCTTATCCGCGTCCTTGCGCCAAATGGGAACAATGACCACCTGGACCGGGGCCAAGCGCGGGGGCAAAATCAACCCCTGGTCATCCCCATGCACCATGACAATAGCCCCGACCACTCGGGTACTCATGCCCCAGGACGTAGTCCACACGTATTGCAGTTCGTTATTCTTGTCCAGGTAACGGATATTGAAAGCCTTGGCAAAATTTTGTCCCAGATTATGACTGGTGCCCGCCTGCAAGGCCCACTTATTGCCCATCATAGCCTCAACCGTGTAGGAACGAACCGCCCCCGCGAACTTCTCGATTTCTGACTTCTGCCCCTTCACCACCGGGATAGCGGCCTCATTCTCCAGGAAATCCGCGTACACCTCCAGCATACGCCGAGCCTCTTCCTCAGCCTCCTCGGCAGTCGCGTGAGCCGTGTGACCTTCCTGCCAGAGAAACTCCATCGTGCGCAGGAACAAACGCGTGCGCAATTCCCAACGTACCACATTGGCCCACTGGTTAATGAGCACGGGCAAATCCCGGTAGGATTTAATCCACTTCGCGTACATATACCCGATAATAGTCTCCGATGTCGGGCGGACCACCAAAGGCTCTTCCAGTTTCTTGCCCCCACCGTGAGTCACCACAGCCAACTCAGGGGCAAACCCCTCCACGTGCTCCTTCTCCTTTTCAATGAAAGACATGGGGATGAAGAGCGGGAAATACGCGTTGACGTGGCCTGTCTCCTTAAACCGCCGATCCAAAGCGTTCCGAATGTTCTCCCACAACGCGTACCCATAAGGGCGAATAACCATACACCCACGTACCGGCGAATAATCGGCCAATTCCGCTCGCTGGATAACCTGCGTATACCATTCGGAAAAATTATCGGCACGGGACGGTAGTTTTTCGGCCATAGTCCTCCTCACCCTTTACGAATTTTGCCCCACTCTGAACGCCGAATGTTCAACCGGCATCGGGCATCCTGTGCGTGGATTCGCTGCCTCACACATGACGGGATGGTACCTCAGAACCCATGAAAAGGCAACTGTTCCCAATTCCCTATTAGAACCGCGGCACCACCCTCCTCAAGAGCGCACCTTGTCCGCGTACACGCCCCGATATTCCTCAGGGAGCAAGCGTGCAATCGCGAGCATAATCTGCTCAGTATACGCGTCCAACTGCTCCCCCTTGGCCCGATTAGGCGTCCCCTCCAGGCGGAAGGGCTTCCCCACCCGAATGTGAATGGTAGGACGTCGCCCTCGCCGCACCTCCCGCCAGAATTTCTCCTGGCCCCAAATGGCCACGGGCACAATGGGCACACCCGTACGGCTGGCCAGGTACGCAGTGCCCGGCTTACCCCTTTGCATAACCCCAGAACGGGATCGAGTCCCTTCAGGGGCAATGCCTAACACCCCGCCATTCTTCAACCACTGAATAGCCTGCATAATAGCCCGACGGTCGGCTTCCCCGCGTTGCACGAAAATCGCGTGACCGAACAAACGCAACAACGTGCCCACAAACCAATGATGCTCCCACTTCTCCGCGGCAAACGTGGCGACCTCATGGGGCAGGATAATGAACAGCGCGGGAATGTCCATCCAATGCAAATGATTAATCGCCACAATGTACGGCCCGTGTTCAGGGAAATTCTCCAAACCGGCCACCTCAACTCGCCCGAACAGACGGATAATCGCACGGATGATCCCCTGCAACAATCGATAAAACCACCGCCGTTCCACCTGAACGTGTACACCCTGCGCCTGGGTCGATTGAGCTGCTATCTCCATGCCTGCCTACTCCTTGGACCAGGATGCTTCCGCACTGAGCCGTTCCCTCAACGCACGCAGATGCTGTTGAGCCCGAGGGCCACGCGCGTGCAAACGCACATATCGTCGGTTATCGTCAACAACCTCAATAAAAACGTCCAACCGATCCTCAGGGAGCAAGGGACGAATTCGCTCTGCCCATTCCACCACGCACACCGCATCCCCCCGCAATTGCTGGTCCAACCCCAACTCATACCCCTCTTCAACCGCATCCTTCAACCGATAACAGTCCACATGGCACAAAGTGCGCCCATCAGGGGAAGAATACACGTTCATCAGAATAAACGTAGGGCTGGTCACCGGACGCTGAATGCCCATACCACGAGCCACCCCCTGAACAAAACGCGTCTTCCCCGCGCCCAAACCTCCCACCAGAGCGACCACATCGCCCTCCTGCAGTCGATTGCCCAACCACGCGCCGAGCAACCGCGTCTCCTCTTCCCCTTCGGTTTCCACCACCAACACACGTTCGTCAGATTCCCGCACCCTCATGATCCCGTCCGTGTATCATCCCGATACCCAATGACGCGAGCCGGCACACCGACCGCAATCGCGTAGGGAGGAATATCCCGAGTCACCACAGAACCCGCCCCTACAATGGCCCCCCGTCCAATAGTAACACCATCCATCACCTGCACATCCAACCCAATCCACACATCATCCTCAATCACAATCGGTCCCTTACTGGTCAACCCCTGTTCCCGGATAGGGCGGCTCAAATCATCAAAACGGTGATTATAGGGACTAAACGCGCTTCCCGGTGCAACCTGCACATCCCGGCCAATAATCAAGTCGGAAACAAACCCCTTTAAGTTACATCGCCCTTGAATGTGCGTGTTCTCACCGATAATGACGCTGCCTCCGTACCCGATCTCAATAATAGTATCCCGGTAAATGTGCACCCGCGCCCCCAGTTCCACGCGTCCTCCCCCCTCGTGCGCGTAAATGGTCACCCGATCATCGATAAACGCGTGGGGGCCCACCTGCAGGTTGGGACACCGAATCTCCGCGCGGGGGGAAATCCACGGACGGGAAGTGAGAGTGGCGAGGATCTTGCGGTCCTTATACACCCCCGCGGACGCGCGAGCCGCTTCCAGGGCCAAACGTCCCACCAACGGGACATCGCCCAGAGTGAGAAGAGCCTTCAAATACAAACCTCGCGATCGGATGCGCAAACGCACAGTCAACGGCAACGAACGAGATCGGTTCATGGGACCACTGGGTAGGGTATGGTGTCAGGATGATCTGGGTCGTACGGACGATCTGCATACGCCATGAGATGGGCCACTGACGATCCAGTGTTCACCAGGGCGTGAGCCACCCCAGGGGGAACCGTAACAACCACAGGCGTCTCCGATTCCAGGTGTACTGTTTGGCGTTCCCCCGTGGGTGGGTAGACCAACACCAGGTCCGCCTCCCCGGCCAGCAGGAAAAACCACTCCGTGGTCTCCTCGTGATAGTGATTCGCTTTAACAGCCCCTGGCGATGCCCAGGAAATGTAAATCTCCCCGAATTCCCTCGCGTGCGCGGGCAAGTGATGTCTCATCAACACCTTCACCAACCCACCACGCTCATCCCGATGGACGGGCAGAGGACGAACTTCCACGCCGGGAATCATTCTGGCTTGTCCTCCCCAAGGATCACAGATGGTATGGTGTTGGCGTGTTTAGCCGCGGCCGAGGACGGGTGAAACACATCCAGATCATAACGTCCGTTGTCCAGCGAAACAATACTGTGCTTCCGTCCCGACTCCAGCACCTTTTCAGCCAAGTACACAGCCCGCAACGCTTCCTCTGGGGAAATAAGGGGCGGCGTGTCCTGCAGGATGGACTGGACAAAGTGCTCCAACTCCAAACGTAAGGGCTCCCGACGCTGGAGTTCGTACTTGATATGGCGGCCTTCAGAGACCCCCATCAACGCCACCAACCCATCCCACTGATCCGTGATCTCCCCGTTCTCAATGAAGTGAAGTTCCTGGGTCAGATAATTCACCAGGAACATACCCCGCTCGCCAATGAGGCTCAACTCGCGGATCTTAGTGGGCGTTAACCAGTTAATCTCCAAACTCCCCACTGTGCCATTATCAAAACGCAGGAGCGCGGACAACAGATCCTCGTGGGACGCGTGAATCTCCTGTCGCGTTGCCGCGTACAGATCAGCAATGGGAGAGCCGATCACGTACTCCATAATGTTCAACTCGTGAGTAGCCAGATCGAACACAACGCCCACATCCTGCACGCGAGGCGGGAAAGGTCCCACGCGTCGGGCGTGGATTTGGAACACCCGTCCCAATTGTCCTGCGTCCAAGCGGCGTTTCAACTCCAACACCGCGGGATTAAAACGCTCAATGTGCCCCACCGTCACCTTCACCTGAGCATCCCGCGCGGCCAAAACGATCTGCTCACCCTCCTCCACGCTGGACGCAATGGGCTTCTCAATGAGACAGTGGAGTCCATGGGCGATAGCATCCAACGCGATGGGCGTGTGCAGACGAGTGGGGACGGCAATGACGACCAAATCCAGGGCCTCCTGGCGAAACATCTCCCTGTAATCGGTGTACGCGTGGGCCTTGTACGTGGAAGCGACCTGCAAAACCGCTTGCTCATCCACATCAGCCACCGCGACCAATTGCACATGCGGCAGACCGGCCAACACGCGTACGTGATTGCGGCCCATCGTGCCCACGCCGATGACAGCCGCGTTCAGCAACTCTTTAGAATGAGACAATGAACTCATAATGTCTGTATACCTCGCTCTCCTCAAAGTCGTTACAGAAGACCGCCCATCCCTTCCCCTGCACGGGGAAAGGCCACCACGCGAAAAACAGCCCTCTTGGGTCCGCCAGGATACGCTGTGCCCCGTCGGTGTCACACAGGGCCAACCGCGCTTTCCACCAGACGCCTGAACAGAACGGATTATAACGTCTCATATCTTACTTGTATCTTACCTGGCAGGCAATTACCAGGGCTTTTCAGAGAACCCATCTACTCCTGGGGCAACGCGCGAGCCAGAGTGCCCACCACCCCCAAGTAAACCACGCCCGCCAGCACGAACACCCAACGCAACCCCAACCCCATCGCCACAGTCGCACCCACCAAAGGTGCCACAGCCCGCGCGGCCGACATCATAGAATTGTCCAGGCCATACGCCGCGCCCTCCTCCCCGGGACGGGTATAACGAGCCAGTAAAGCGGAGAGGGCAGGCGTAAACCCACCCAACGCAACGCCGACCAGAACCTGCGCCAGAATCAGAACAAACACAGACGTCGCCATCCCCTGCAAGAGAAACGCGACACCCAAAACCAGGGCCGCACCTTGAGCCAAACGCCGGTGTCCCACCCTATCGCCCACACGTCCTAGCCACGTCGCGCTCAGAGAAGTCATCAGGGCCCGACTGCTGGCCACAATTCCCGTCCACGTTGCCACAGCCTGTCCCGACACAAGCAAAACCTCCACCAGCAGGGGGAGAAAAGGGCGCACCATGGACTGGCCCAAATGGGAGGCAAAACGCAGACCATACACAACCGCCACCCCCGGCGTCCTCAACACAGCCCACCACTCGGACACCAGGCGCTGCTGCCGTGAACGCGGCAAACGGGGAGCATCATCTCGGACCCCCACAATGACCAACACACCGGCCAACGCTAAGAACGCGGACGTAATAAAAAAGGGCAAACGATACCCAAACGTATCCGCCAACACACCTCCTACCAACGGACCCAATGCAATCCCCGCGTTCAAAGCCACCTGCAACATGCCCAGAGCATAACCGGCCCGTTCACGGGGTACGGCCGCGGCCAAAAGCGCGCTGTTTGCAGAAAGAACCCCAGTAATAGCCCCCTGCAGAGCACGCAACAACACCAACTCCTCTGCCGAACGGACAAGCCCCATCAACCCCAGAATAACCGCTCCCCCCATTGTAGCCCGAATAACCATCAACTTACGCCCATACCGATCAGCCAGCGCCCCCCACACCGGGGACGCGAACATCATGGTAAAGGCTGTAGAGGAAAAGACCAGACCAGAGAGGAACTCCACACTGAGGTGCCAACGGCTCCCCAGGAACTTAACGTACAGCGGGAGAAAAGGGGCTACAAAGGAGAAACCCAGAGCAGCGACGAGTTCCACCAGGAAAATAATGTACAGCGTGCGTTTCCACTCCGAGGCCTCATGGTCCATGTGCGTGCACGCCTAACCTGATAAAATTTAGGACACAACCGATGCGAAAGGGTGCGGCATACCCGCTCCCGACATAGCGAACATGCCGCACCCTTTTCCCTTTACTCCTCGCGCATCCACTCTTCCGGATCGTATGCCGGAAGTTCCCGGCGCAAAGGCTTATCCCTGCGCCAGCCAAGCGCGTACCCAGCCTGAAGCAAAATATGGATTTCTGATGTCCCCTCGTAAATGACCGCGCCCTTGGAATTGCGCAGATAGCGCTCCACATTGTACTCGTTAGAGTACCCATACGCGCCGTGAATTTGAACCGCATCGGCAGCCGAAGCAAACGCGGCCTCCGTCGCGAACCACTTAGCCACCGATGTCTCCCGCGTGTTGCGGATACCCTGATTCTTCAACCAGCCCGCGTGGTACACCAACTGAGTCGCAATGTCCAGGCGCTGCTGCATGAGCGCGATCTTCTCCTGAATCAACTGGAAGTTCGCAATGGGCTGACCGAACGCAGTGCGCTGTTTGGCGTACTCCACACTCTCCTCCAGGCAGGCCCGAATGACTCCCACAGCCCCCGCGGCCACAGTGTAACGACCGTTGTCCAGCGCACTCATCGCGATCTTAAACCCCTCACCTTCTTCACCCAACCGGTTCTCCACAGGCACCTCAACATCTTCCATCACAATCCAACCGGTATTCGAAGCCCGGGCACCCATCTTACCGTGAATAGTGCCCGTCTTCAAACCGGGCGTCCCCCGCTCAACCAGGAACGCGGAAATGCCCCGATGACCCGCCTCCGGATCCGTCTTAGCAAAAATGAGGAAGTGATCGGCCACATCCGCCAGGGTGATCCACATCTTCTCCCCATTGAGGACGTACACATCGCCGTGGCGAACGGCCCGCGTGCGAATACCCCGTACATCTGACCCCGCGTTGGGCTCGGTGAGGCCATAGCACGCGATCTTCTCCCCCATGGCCTGGGGAACCAACCAGCGCTGCTTCTGCTCCTCCGTGCCCCACTGGAGGATGGCCAGGCTGTTCAACGCAACGTGTACAGAGATGGTCTCCCGAAACGCCGTGTCTCCCCACTCCAGCATCTCCGAGACAATGCCCAGCGCGATGTAGTCCATGCCCGCGCCGCCGTACTTCGCGGGGATACACACGCCCAGAAAACCCATCTCCCCCATCTTGTCCAGAATACCGCGGTCGAACTGTTCGTTCGCGTCCAACTCCCGGATCTTGGGACGGATTTCCCGTTCCGAGAACTCGCGAACCGTCTTGCGGAGCATCTCATGTTCTTCTGTGAACCAGTAGTGCATGGGTGCCTCTCCTTAGGAACTGAGAATTTAGGATTGAAAATAACAGAACACCTCAAAATTGCATCCTTCAGGAAACCTGACAGGTATTCACCAACGTGCCAATGTGCTCAATTTCCACCTCCACCACATCCCCATCCTGCAACAGCAACGGCGGATCACGGAAAATACCCACTCCCGCGGGAGTGCCGGTCAAAATAATATCCCCCGGCAGGAGAGTAAAGGAACGGGAGAGGAATTCCACCAGATCCGCGACCCCGAAAATCATGTTGCTGGTATTACTATCCTGTCGAACCTCTCCGTTCACGCGTGCGCGGATGTCCAAATTCATGGGGTCCCCAATCTCATCCTGAGTAACGACCCAGGGGCCCAGAGGACAAAACGTGTCCAAACTCTTCCCCCGCACCCACTGCTTGTCCCCAAATTGAATGTCCCGGGCAGAGACATCGTTGGCCGCGGTGTAGCCAAAGATATAGTAATACGCCTCGGACGCGCGCACATTACGCGCCACCCGTCCAATGATCACGGCCAACTCCGCCTCGTAATCCACCTTCTGAGTCACTTCGGGATTCCAACGGATAATGCCCCGCGGGGCCAGGAGCGCGTTGGGGAACTTGGCAAACACCGTGGGATGGTCAGGCGGCTCCACGCCCTGCTCCTCACAGTGATCCCGATAGTTGAGACCAATGCCAATGATCTTGGAAGGAGCAATGAGTGGGTGCAGCAGCGGGGCCTGATCCCGATCGTAAACCAGGTCAGCATAGCGTACGTGCGCATAATCCAAGCCCCCCACCGCCTTATCCAGCGCGTGAACCGCCTCGCGCAAAAGAGGGACACCATCTGCCTTGAGGATCATGTCCAGGCCCAGGCCCAGGATAGCCTGATATTCCTCCTCCCGTTGCCCCCACACCCGCTGGGCCAACCGAGGAAGATCAATGACCCAGCGATCCGTAACCCAACCGAGGTGCACCTTCTGGTCCACAAGCAATGTGGCCAGTCGCATGGTCCCTTCTCCCCGGAGAGATGACTTACAGTCCGAATTGTACCCCAACATCAGGGGGGAAGGACAAACACCAGGGAGAGATGGGTGCAAAGCCTACGAGAGGGAAACAGATTCCAGGGGGGAAGGGACCCCCAGCAGAGGACGAAGTCGTTGGGTTAAGGACTCCAGATCCTCAGGGGAGAGCCAAACGAGCCAGTGGGCGCCGTAATCGTAGAACTCCCACAGAGGGCGACCGTTCTGCTCCAACCGCATGGAAACAACCAGACGGGATTCAGAGGCCCGACGCAAGTATTCGGCCAGGGAAGGGGAAAGAGGCCCCCGCACCTTGTAAAGAGGGACGGACTTGGCAATGCCCAGCCAGAACAAGGGCTTGAACAAAAATCCCAGGCAACCCATACCCCACCGCAAAACCCGAGGGAGATCCCCCATTCCTGAATCCCACTCCTCCGCAGGAAGGCCCCATTGGCTCGGGTGAGCCCAGGGCTTGGGCCATTCCTCTATCTCCTCTGCCACCACCTCAAAAGTGGCCCCCGCGCGCAGCGCGGCTTCCAGCACGAAATCCAGGACCAAGAGAAAAGCCCGACGTTGCTGGTCACTTGTCGCATGCTCCCACACAGTAAACGCCAGAGTGTACGGTTGGCGACCTTCAACGTCCATCACTACAAAATCTCATCCAGGGCCTGGGCCAGAGTGCGGACCCGGATCACTTCCAACCCGTCGGGCACGCTTTCACCACCTCGCCGCGCGTGCGTACGGGGCACTATAGACCGCCGAAATCCCAATTTGGCCGCCTCGTGCAGGCGGCGGTTTAAGTGCGCGACACTGCGTACCTCCCCACTCAGGCCCACCTCGCCCACCAGCACCACATCCGCGGGGATGGGCTGATTGCGCATACTGGACACAATGGCCGCGGCCACGGCCAGATCCGCGGCAGGCTCATCCACTCGCAGACCGCCCACCACATTGACGAACACATCCTGATCACTCAGGCGAAGCCCGACCCGCTTGCTGAGCACAGCCGTCAGCAGGAGAAGGCGATTAAAATCCACGCCGTTGGCCGTACGCCGGGGCTGGCTGAAAGACGTGGTGGACGTCAACGCCTGTACCTCCACCAGCAAAGGCCGCGTCCCCTCCATTGTGACCGCAATGGAGGAGCCGGCCGCGTTGGGCAAGCGTTCTGCCAGAAAAGCCTCCGACGGGTTGGGAACCTCCACCAGGCCCCGCTCGCTCATCTCGAAAACCCCAACCTCATTCGTGGAGCCAAAACGATTCTTCACCGTGCGGAGCACCCGATACGTGTGGAAACGCTCCCCCTCAAAGTAGAGGACCGTGTCCACCATGTGCTCCAGAACCCGGGGCCCCGCGATAAGGCCTTCCTTGGTGACGTGGCCCACCAGGAAGAGGGGGATATTCAGCACCTTGGTCAGGCGCAGGAGGCGAGCCGCACACTCCTTCACCTGGCTCACATTGCCCGCGGCCGCGGGCAACGCGTCCGAATACACGGCCTGAATGGAATCCACCACCACCAGGGAAGGCTCCATGCGCTCAATATGGTGCAGGATAGTCTCCAGGTGAATTTCGGCCAGGATGTACAGGTTGGGCTCTGAAATACCCAGGCGACGGGCTCGCAGTTTCACCTGTTGGGCACTTTCCTCCCCGGTAACGTACAGCGCATCCCCCACCTTACGGGCTACTTCCGCGGCCAGTTGGAGGAGCAAGGTGGACTTACCAATGCCCGGCTCCCCACCTACCAGGACGCCCATTCCCGGCACAATGCCGCCACCCAGCACCCGACTTAACTCGCCCATGTCCACGGGAATACGACGCACATCCTCCGTGTCAATGTCGGGCAAGGGCCGCGGGGGGGTGGTTTCCGTTAGAGGCATGGTGGAACGGGTACGCGCGCCCCGTCCCGTGTCCTGGGGCGCCACGACCACCTCCTCCAGCGTGTTCCACTCCCCACACTTGGGGCAACGCCCGTACCACTTAGGGAACGTGGCCCCACAGTTGGTGCACACGTACTCCACGCGCGTCTTAGCCATCCTCACTCACCCTCTTTAACCGTAAAGGCCCCATACCTTATGTGGGCGAGATATAACGAGCATACAGAGCCTGAGCCTTTTGCGTGTCTGCCGTTCCTTTGATAATAGCCCGACCATCGTCAAACACAGAAATCTCACACTGGTCCACCCGGAAGCGCAACAGGTAAGGCGTCACCCGCACATCCTCCACCTCGACCAGGGGGCGCAACCGTTCGGCCAACGCGTTCAAATCCACCCGCACACGACCGCGCGGGACCACCTGCACCGAATTGCTGCCACAGAGCGCAGTGGCCCAGGTTCCCCCCTCAGCGTGGAGAAAATCGTAACGACCCAACCCACACGCGGGACAATCCGGGCGTTTCTCCACGGTCAACACGTCCCATGAATTCGCCAGGAGATCAAAATAAACCAAACCGGGATTTCGTACCCCCATACCGGTCAACAACTTAATCGCCTCTCCCGCGCTGTAGGACGCGATCACACCTACCACCGGCCCCAGAACCCCTACTGTATCACACGTGTCCGCGTGTTCCGGCATTTCCGGAAAAATGCAGCGGAAACAGGGGCCCTCGTGCGGGACAAAGGTGGCGGAAGACCCGTACGCGGCAATAGCCCCTGTGTAAATCCACGGGATGTTCAATTTCAGGCTCACATCGTTAATCAGGTAACGGGTGAAAAAGTTGTCCGACCCGTCCATAATCAGGTCCACATCCCGGAGGAGGTCCTCCGCGTTGGAGGGATTGAAATCCGCGACCACGGGCTCGATGGTGATGTCGCTGTTCACCCGCTGCAAACGGCGGGCCGCGGCCACGGCCTTGGGCAACCCCTCGCGCACATCCTCTTCATCGTAAATGGCCTGGCGGTGCAGGTTGTGCAGTTCGACAAAATCCCTGTCAATAAGGCGCACGTACCCCACGCCCGCGCGCACCAGCCAATTGGCAATGGTGGAGCCGGTCGCGCCCACGCCAACAACGGCCACGCGCGCGGCCAGGAGTTTCTCCTGGCGCTCCCGTCCCATCTCCCGGAAGATAACCTGACGGTGGTAACGAGCCAAGCGGTCGGATCCTTCTTTTCCCATGATCTACCTCTCCTGCGGAATCGCTCATCAGGAGGTACAAAATCTTGTCTGGTGAACGTCGATGCGCCCGCGCGTCACCGCACACGGCGGTAAACCCCTACTATTGTGGATCGGATCGGCCGTAGGAAAGGCGCATAAGCCAGCCGGCTATATAACAATCCCAACACGTACAAGGGCCGATTGAACGCAAAATACCCAAAAGTCCCATCCACCAAGAGCATCCACTCCCGCTCCAACCCCACCTCACGGAGACACGTGTCCAGGGCAGAAGGGGTGTTACACCGAAACGCGGTGGGAAACACATTTTCTTCAGGAACGCCCAGGAAACGCTTAAGCCCGCGGTGCCAGCGATAGGGCAACATGTGAGTGATCAGGGTGGAAGGGGCGTGTAAGGAAGGGGTCTTAAAGAAGAACAAGCCGCCGTCACGGGCTCCAGGCTGTGATGGCGGACGCAACACGCGCGCGATTTCTGCCATGCTCTCCCTGGGATGAACAAGGTGCTCTATCACATCATTGCACACAACCACATCAAACGTTCCCGTGGGAAAAGGCAACGCCTCCAATGCCCCCTGCACGAACGCGTCCAGAATGTGGTAAGGAGGTCGTTCCACATCCACGCCGACAACCAAGCGCGCGTCGCCCACGTGGGAACGCAGAAACCACGAACCCTTCCCGCCCCCCGCGTCCAACACCAGCGAGTGAGGGCCAATCGCCTCGGCTAACTCGGAACGGAAACGTCCCCACAGGCGTTGTTGAGCGTCAGGGAACCACCGACTTTCCAGTTCTGCACGTTCTTCCCAGGTTAACATGGTTGCAGTATACCACAGAGCCTGTGTGTTCCCAACATCGTCTCACGCGTCCCCAGTATCCAATTTCTGAGCCACGATCACCCCGGCATCCTTGGGAATTCGCCACACTGACCTCCGGGCGAAGATCGCGTCCATGAGCGAACGCGCCTCCCGCCCCACCCGGGCCCGCTCCTCCGGCGTCAACGGGGGACCGCCAACATCATCTACAATCCCGCTCATGTAATAATCCCAGGCCGGATCCACACTGGGGAAGAGGAACGCGTTGTGAAGAACATCCACCCTCGCGTTGCCAAACACTTTTCGGACCATCGCGGTCCCACGCCCCAAAGGAAACCGAAGGTGGGGGGGAGGAGAGGGAGGACGCCCTACAGCGGATAAGGCCCTATTGTGAATTTCGTAAAGGGGAGCCTGACTTTCCTCCGTGTTCGTGGAAGCAACCAAATGGCCGCCCCACTTCAACACTCGCCAAGCCTCGCGCAAAGCCGCATCTACATCTTCCACCAGGAAAAACACATGCACCGCGAACACCAAATCAAAGGTGGCATCAGGGAACGGGAGGGCCTGTGCGTCACCGACGAGAAGGCGAGCCCGGGCCCCACGCGCCCGAGCCCGCGCGATCATTCCCGGAGAACGATCCAGGGCTGTGATCTGGGCCTGGTGCGCGACCCAGTAGGGGAACAGCGCCCCATTACCACATCCCACGTCCAGGATGTGTTCCCCACCCTGCCAGGGGGCATGTTCCACCACCCAGGCATAGAAGTCCACAGAGTGCTCGGAATAGCGCTGATGAGCCAGAACGCGAGCCTGCAAGCCCGCGTCGTCCTCGTATGTCCGTGTGCCCACCCGCGATCCTACCGCCTGACGTTCGCCAACATGCGCTGGACCTCTTCCTCTGCCACCGCGGGATCTAACTTGCGGAACAGCGGCTTGGGTTTCCGCAAGGCTTGTCCCACGGGCAACGTTGTCGGCTCCCACCGCACGGGGATCTCACTGCCGTCGTAGCGCAGCACCAGGTGCGTCTTCTGCTCCTCCTTCACCTCCTCCACCCATTGACGGCCCATGAGGTTGCCCTCATATCCCAGATACTCGTGCAGTTTCTGGCTGGAGAAGGGGAGGAAAGGCGTGAAGAGCACCTTCAGCCGGTCCACTACCTGCAAGGCCACGTAGATGGTCGTGGCGGCCGCGTCTCGGTCCTGCTTGATCTGGACCCAGGGTTCCTTTTCGTTAAGGTACTTGTTCGCGGCCTCGGCCAGGGCCCGGGCCTCCCGTAAGGCGGCGCGAATTTGGACCGCGTCCAGGTGGCGGCCAACCTTCGTAAACGCTTCTTCTGACGCCTGCAGGATAGCCCGGTCCTTTTCGTCAAAGGGGCCGGGCTGGGGCACTCGCTTGTCAAAGTTCTTGTACGCAAAGGTGAGGACCCGGTTGGCCAGGTTACCCCAGGTGGCCACCAGTTCGTCGTTGTTGCGGCGGACGAACTCCTCCCAGGTGAAGTTGACGTCGCCGGCCTCGGGCATGATGGCCGCGAGGGTGTAACGCCACGGGTCGGGGTCGTAGCGCTCCAACACGTCCAGGACTTCGATAACCCAGCGGCGACTCTTGGAGAGTTGCCGGCCCTCCACGTTCAAGTACTCGTTCGCGGGAACGTCATAGGGCAGGTTCAGGCCGCCGTACGCGATGAGCATCCCCGGCCAGATGATGGTGTGGAAGGGGATGTTGTCCTTGCCAATAAAGTAATAGGTGAGGGTGTCCGGGTCCTGCCACCACACCTTCCACGCATCAGGTTGGCCGGTGATCTGACTCCATTCCACAGTGGCGGAGAAGTAGCCGATCACCGCGTCGTACCAGACGTAGATGCGCTTGTGTTCGTACCCCGGCAAGGGCACCGGAATACCCCATTCGATGTCCCGTGAAATAGGGCGGCCGCGCAGTTCGCCACTTTCCAACTGGGCCCGCGTGTAGTTCAGTACTTTAGGCCGCCAGTGTTCCTTGTCCTCGCGAATCCACTCCAGCAGAGGGCCGTTCAGTTTGGCCAGGTCGAGGAAAAAGTGCTCGGTCTCCCGAATCTCCAGGTTAGTCCCCCCACAGATGCGACAGCGCGGGTTCTTCAGTTCGATGGCGTCCAGGATGCGCCCGCAGTTGTCGCACTGGTCACCACGCGCTTCGGGATACCCACAGTAAGGACAGGTCCCTTCCACATAGCGATCCGCCAGGAATTTCTGGTCGTCCAGGCAGTACCACTGTTTCATGGTGTCCTTGTAGATGTAGCCCTTCTTCCAGTGGGTGAGGAAGAAGTCCTGGGTCACCCGCCAGTGGTTTTCCGTGTCCGTCTCGGTGAACAAATCGTAGGTGATGCCCAGTTTCTGCCACAGGGTGAGGAAGCGGGGGTGGTAGCGGTCCACCACTTCCCGGGGGGTGATACCCTCTTCCTCGGCACGGACGGTAATGGGGGTGCCGTGGGTGTCGGAACCGGAGACCATGAGCACGTTATTGCCGCGCAGGCGCTGGAACCGGGCGAAGATGTCCGCGCCCAGGTAAGCACCCGCGATGTGTCCAATGTGCAAGTCGCCGTTGCAGTACGGCCAGGCAGTGGTGACTAAAATGTTCTTAGGCATAGGAATACGTCCTCCTGCTCTGTGAATCTGTGCCCGCGAATCGTACGTGTCTTCAAAATAATGTGGCTTGACCAATAAATACCCGCGCACACAAGCCGGAGGCAATAAGGTTGTAAGCCCCCGGTGATTCGTCATGTTTGGAAGATATTCCTATGCTACATCAAGGAGGGGGAAGAGGGCAATTTGGAGCCCACGCTCATTCGCACCTTCACTGCCCACGGAGAATGACATTCTCGGCGGCACGGTCGTCGGTCGTTGAACAGGGGGAATTTCTTCGGGGATGGGGTGAATTTGTGTGATTTTGGCGCCTACGGCGCCAAAATCACACAAATCCCTTAGACCTCGTATACGCCTTCAACGTCCAGGACGACGCATTTGGCGTCTGTTTCTGCCTCCACGCGTGCTTTGAACGCGTTCGGGTCCTGTTCAATAAGGGGCCAGGTGTTGTAATGGGCAGGGATGACGACTTTGGGTTTGATGAACTTGACAGCCTTCAGTGCATCGTCAGGGCCCATGGTGAAGTTGTCCCCAATGGGCAGGATGGCCACGTCCACGCCTTCGTCCGCGAGGAGAGTCATGTCATAAGTCAGTGCGGTGTCTCCCGCGTCGTAAATTTTCACGTTGCCCAGGGTGAGCAGAACGCCCGCGGGGTTGCCGCCGTAACTGCCGTCGGGCAGGATAGACCCATGATGGGCTATGGTCAGTTTGACGCGGCCGAAGGGGAAGTCGTGACCGCCGCCAATGTGCATGGGGTGCACCTTCTCCACCCCCTGGTTCTGCAGCCAGGAGGAAATCTCAAAGTTGGAGATGACCGTGGCCCCTGTCTTCTTGGCGATGTACACGGTGTCGCCCACATGGTCACCGTGACCGTGGGTGACGATGATGTAGTCCGGCTTCACATCATCCTTGGTAATTTTGGCGGCAGGGTTGCCGTCGAAGAAGGGATCGATCAGGATAACCACGCCATCGTGTTCAATGCTGAACGTTAAATGCCCATGCCACACGATCTTTGTCATGGCCCACCTCCTTTGTCCCACGAACACACCTGAAACCCACCAACAAGAAACTCACTCACCCTTCTCTTCCGTCTTTTTCGCGTCCGCCTTCTTTGCCGCGGCAGCCGCTTTCTTCGCCTTGGCGGCTCGCTTCGCGGCTAATGCCTTCTCCCGGGCTTCCTGCTTTTTCCGCTCCTCTTCTCGGCGCCGTTGTTCCTCTTCCCAGGCTTTAGGGTACAGTTGAGCGTAATAGGTGGAAGGCACACTCAACGCGTCCTTGTCCAGAACCAGGTCCGGGAAGCGGTTATACGCGGCGATTTCGTAATCGTGATTCATTTTGATGGCATCAAAGGGACAGAACTCCGCGCAGTAGCCACATCCCATGCACACCGTGATGTCAATGTAAAACTCCGCGGGGCGTGGAATGGGCTTTCCTGTTTTATCCTGATCGCGCACAATCCAAATGCACTGGGGCGGACACACCTTAGCGCAAATACCACACGCTGTACATCGATCCTCCCCGGTCTCCGCGTCAAAGATGAGCATGGGAATGTAGCGGAAGTTCTCCGGCAACACTCGCTTCTCTTCAGGATATTGAATGGTAAAGATACCTTCCTCTTCCAGGGGTTGCTTGATCAGCCGTCGATCGTACGCGTATCGGCTCGGTATTTTCTTCACATCGTCCAGGTAAGTCTCAATGACGTGCCGAGCCGTAATCTTCAAACCCCGTAAGATACCCGCTCCAATCATTGTCTTGCCTCCCCACGTCGGGTGTACTTAACGGTCGGTTTCGCCCAACACAATATCGATGCTTCCCAGAATGGCCACCGAGTCCGCCACCTTGTAGCCAATGCACATGGGTCCCAGCGCTGTCAGGTTGATGAAGGAGGGTGCGCGCACGTGGTAGCGATAGGGATTGGCCGTACCGTCACTGACCAGGTAGAAGCCCAACTCTCCCTTTGGCGCCTCAATACGCTGGTAGGCTTCCCCGGGCGGGATGCGGAAGGAGTACTTCTGCTTACCCGGTGGCAACACGGGCCCTTCGGGAATGTCCCGCAACGCCTGCCGCAGGATCTTCAAACTTTCCCGCATCTCGCGGATACGCACCATGTAACGGGCGTACACATCGCCGCCGTCTTCGACCACCACGTCGAAGTCGAAGCGGTCGTAGATGCAGTAGGGCTCGACCTTGCGAATATCGTAAGGCACGCCCGACCCGCGCAACACCGGTCCGGACGTGCTGTACGCGATGGCATCTTCGGGGGAGAGGTATCCTACTCCCTTGGTGCGGGCCAGGAGGATCTCGTTCTTCGTCAGGTACGCGTCCAACTCGTCCACCGCCCGAGGTAGACGGTTGTGAACCAACTTGCGCGCCTCTTCGATCCAGCCGTCCGGCACATCGCGCACCACGCCACCCGGCCTCATGTAGTTGCACATCATGCGGGAACCGGACGCGGCTTCGAATAAGTCCAGGATGAGTTCTCGTTCCTCAATGGCGTACAACGCAGGGGTAAAGAACGCGCCCAGGTCGTTGAGGAGGAACCCGATAGCCCACATGTGGTTGATGATACGGGTTAATTCCACCATGATGATGCGCAGGTACTTCGCGCGCTCGGGCACCTCCACGCCCCCCATGAGTTTCTCCACCGCGAGGACATATCCCAGGTTGTTGCTCATGGAGCAGATGTAGTCCAGGCGGTCGGTGTAGGGGATGTTCATCAAGTACGTGTTCCGCTCCCCGATCTTCTCGTGGTTGCGGTGGAGATAGCCCATCTCCGGCTCGAGCCCGACAATGGTCTCGCCTTCCAGCGCCACGACCATCCGGAACACGCCGTGGGTGGAGGGATGCTGCGGCCCCATGTTCACGATAATGCGGTCGGTCTTAATCCCCTCCAGTTCCCGGTAAATATCCTGCCCCAGGCGGTACTCCACCACCGGGATGTCCATCTGGTCGGGATCGAATCCTTCGGGGAAGACCAGGTTATCGTGGAAGACTGCGCGCTCCTCATGCCAGGGGTACTTGGCCTTCAGGTCATACCGTCCATCTGGATGGCGGGACTTGTAAGGCTTCTTCTCCTCCTCGTAATAGGCTTCCTTCCAATCCTTGCGCAACGGATGACCGTGGAAGCCTTCCCAGAGAAGGATGCGCCGCAAATTGGGATGTCCGGGGAAGCGAATGCCAAAGAGATCCCATATTTCCCGTTCCTGAAAGTCCGCGCCCGGCCACACCGAAACCACGGAAGGAATTTCTGGGTCATCCTCAGGAGCACGGGCTTTGAGGACAAGGGGGCCGCCTCCTCGTTTGGTGGAATAGAGGTGGTAGACGACCTCAAAGCGTTCCACATCCTTTCGCTTGGGGTGGGTCAAATTGTCCACCCCAGTGACGCTGGAGAGGTAGTCGTATCCCTCGTGGTCACGCAAATATCGGGCCAATTCCAACAATTTATCCCGGGCGACGACCAGGGCCTCGCCATCGCGACCGATCACCGCACCGGGAACAGCGTCGTTAAACGGTAAGTCCACACCGGCCACAACAGTTTCAGGTTGAGCCATAACGCAACCTCGCCATTTTCTCCAAGCCCGCAGGGGCTCGGGTTATTTCAAGGATGGAATAAGGTCAGGACGATGCCTTCATTTCTTCCAAAATGCGCTTATACCGCGGTACCGACGCCTCGGCCAGTTCCTTGCTCTTGCGCTTGATCTCCTCCTTGCGCCGCAGATCCAGAACATCAGGGCCCAGGACGGGAACAGGGATGTCATCCCGGTATTCCTTGCGATACCAGGGCACCGTCTTAATGGACTGGCGCTTAATCTTCTCCTGCAAGCGCATCATGCCGTAGAGCAAGGCCTCCGGCGTTGGAGGACATCCGGGAACGTACACATCCACGGGGATGAACTTGTCAATGCCGGAAACGACGTTGTAGCCCTCTTTAAACGGCCCACCACCTGTTGCGCAGGACCCCATCGCCACCACATAGCGGGGTTGAGGCATCTGGTTGTAGAGGCGCACGACCTGCGGCACCATCTTCTTGGTGACCGTGCCAGAGACGATCATCACATCCGCCTGGCGCGGGGAAGGGCGCATGACTTCCATGCCAAAGCGGGCGAGATCGTAGCGAGCCGCAGCCGTACAGATCATTTCGATAGCGCAACAAGCGAGGCCGAACATCATGGGCCAAAGAGAGGATTTACGAGACCAGTTATAAATGGCATCGAGGGTGGTGAGGAAGACATTCCGCTCCAATTCGGGTGGCACTTCCAGGTGTTCGTTTTCAGCCATTGTACTTCACCCTCCTCGTGTATGATTGCGGGCACTTTGCATCGCCCGACCCCCACCCGACACGCACACAACGTTGTGCTCAAAGGGTTTGTCAAATTGTACCGAAGGTCACGAACTTGTGCCAAATGACCGCGGATTTATTGCTCACCTCCAGAAACCCCTTGAAGTTCCCGCAACTTCTGCAGCACAGCATCCACGTGGCCCTTCACCTTCACCTTGGGCCATACCCAGGCAATCCGCCCATCAGGAGCGATCAAAACTGTGGTGCGAACCACTCCCCAGTATTCCCGACCGTACATACGCTTCAGTTGCCACACCCCGTACATGTCCAGAACCTGGTGGTCGGGATCACTCAACAGACGGACACGTAACCCGTGTTTCTCCCGAAAGCGCCGGTGGCTCTGAACTGAATCCGGACTCACTCCCAGGACCACAGCGCCCAGACGTTGGAATTCATCCAGGTGTTGGGTGAAATCCACGGCCTCGCGCGTGCAGCCACTGGTGTTGTCCTTAGGATAGAAGTAAAGCACCACCCACGCGCCACGCAGGTGGTGGAGACACACCTCTTGCCCATCCTGGTCGGGCAGGCAGAAATCAGGAGCGGGTTGCCCCACTTTAACGGCGACGGCGGCCATGGCGCCTCCGGGAAACACTCCTGGGTGGGGACTCCTCCAGTTCGGACTTGGGACGAATGGTCACCTTACGGCGAGGCTCCTTGCCCACGCTCACCGTGTACACATCGGGATGATCGCGCAGGGCAATGTGGATTAAGCGCCGTTCAGCCGCGGGCATAGCCTCCAACACAACAGGGCGTCCCGTGCGGGCCACCTGTTCAGCCATGCGTTGTGCCAGACGCTTCAAACTTTCTGACCGGCGCCGGCGATAATTCTCCACATCCACCACAATGTTCATCCAGCGGTGAGTTTGCTGATTAACAATGGCCCGCATCAAATACTGGAGGGATGACAACGTCTCCGCGTGGCGTCCGATGAGCAACCCCAAATCCCGCCCCTCGATGTTCAGCACGAGAGGGGGCTTCTCGCCAGGTTCAGCCTCGCCCCAATACGTGGACACGTGAGCGTCAAAGCCCAGACGTTGCAGGATCCCCTCCAGATAAGTCTTGGCCAGGACTTCCACATTATCCGCGGGAGGAGATTCAGGTGGGGGGGTAGTTTCCACTTCCGATTCCTGGACAGACTCCCGGGGTTTCAACGTGAGCCGTACCTTGGCCGGAGTTGCTCCCACCAGGCCCAAGAGTCCCCGACTCCCCTTCTCCAACACCTCAATCTCCACATCGTCGGGCTCTACCCCCAATGATTGTAGGCCCTTCCGTATGGCGTCCTCGACATCCTTGCCCTCAAAAATGAAAACCTCTGTTTCTGTCATATGTACACCCTCGCAGACCGGGTTTGGCTGCTACCGCTTCTTGCGGCGCCGTTTTTTCTTGGCTGGTTTAGACGGTGACACATCCTTCTCGCGTTCCGCATCGGGGGCTACTTCCGGGGCTTCCGTCGTCACCCCACTTCCTCCTGCCGTAACCGCGGCAGGCGTTTGCACGGGTTTCATCATCCGGTTAACGTACAACTGCTGGAGAATACCCAACACATTAGACGTGACCCAGTAAAGTGTCAGGGCTGAAGGCACGGTCAAAGTGATGTAGAAGAACATGAGGCTCATCAACCACATCATCTGATTCATCATCTGAGCCTGTGTGTTCTCACCGGATGATGTCTGAGCCGTGGACAACTTCTGGGTCAGAATCTGGGTGACCACCAGCAGAATAGGCAGCACCAGGTAGCGAATAGCTGTCTCCCACCCCACAGATGGCGGCAAAGGCCATAACCAGGAAAGGCCTTCGTGAATGTCGGGGAACGCGAGGTTGGGGATCCAGAAAAAGCCCTGATTCACCAACTGCCCACTTTGGGCCAGTTCGCGAACCGCATAGTAAAACCCGAACAGAATGGGCATCTGGATGAGCATGGGGAGGCAGCCCCCCAGGGGATTTACCCCTGCTTCCTCGTACAAACGCTGTTGTTCTTGCAGGAGTTTCTGCTGGTCGTTCTTGTACTTCTTCTTGAGTTTCTCAATTTCGGGTTGCAATTCCTGCATCTTGCGCATACTGGCCATGGACTTCAACGTCAAAGGCAGCATGAGCAAGCGCAGGAACAACGTGACCCCGATAATGGCAAATCCATACGCATAGGGGAAGTGTATAGCAGAGAAAAACTTGTAAAACACCTCCAACAAAAAGACTAACGGCTCAACAAATATAGTGTGCAACATGCGCTCTTTACTCCGTCCTTCCTCTCTTCAATCTCGCCACGCAGGCCAACATCCCTTAGGGCACAGGATCGTACCCACCGGGATTAAAGGGATGACAACGGGAGATCCGCTTAATGCCCAACCAGCCCCCCTTGATGACACCGTACTTGCTAATGGCCTCGTACGTGTATTGAGAGCAGGTGGGCGTAAATCGACATGAAGGCGGAAACATCGGCGATATGAACTTCTGGTAAAAACGGATAACTCCTAGGACCAATCGCTTCACCATGGGACGTCCTCACTCCTCTACCCACAAATGCGCCCGGCGCAATAATGTTTCAACAGCGCGCACCAGATCCTCATGCGAGGCATGAACCATAGACGGGCGGGCGATGAACACCACATCATATCCGGGCCGAATGTGCGCCATCCGTTGGCGTACGATCTCGCGTAACCGGCGTTTACTGCGATTTCGCACCACAGCCTTGCCCACCCGGCGGCTCACCGAAAATCCAAAACGACTGTACGGCAACTCATTCGGCAAAACACAAATGACACAAAGGGGGTGAGCCCAGCACCGGCCCTCCCCCCTCACCTGTTGAAAGCGCCTTTTGTCACGTAAGCGATACGTTCGTTTCACGAGAATCAGATAGACGCCTTCTCCACCGGCGCCGGACTAAACCGTCAGACGCTTGCGGCCCTTTAACCGCCGTCGCTTGAGCACCCGTCGCCCCCCGGTCGTGCTCATACGGGCTCGAAAACCATGTGTGCGAGCGCGCTTCCTCTTCTTCGGCTGATACGTACGTTTCGGCATCGTTTACCCCTCACCTCTCCAATGTGTGTCAGACGTCTCCCCGCGCGACCGGAGATCCGCCGTTTATGTCCATTCACGCACAGCGGAAACAGCAAAACATGTGGGGGACATGCGTCCCCCACTGCATCAGGCGATTATACCTAAGCGCAAGAAACACTGTCAAATAGCCGTCAAGGTAGCGCACTCCCTTAGGCTTCCTGCAACGTGGGCGTGGGGACTGCCTCGGCCCCCCGCACCAAAGCCCCCAACTGCCCCACCAGGTGACCCTGCACCCAAATCGTCCACACCAGAGTGAGAATCACGCCCAGACCACAGAGCAGGGTTCCGATCACAACTGCCAGCAAATCGACAACCACCATGGTAACCACAATGATTATTATATTCCCCAACTGAGCCTTCAGAATGCGGAAGATCGTGTGAACATCAAAGGCTGCAGCCAATGTCCCCTTATCGGCCACCTGCCAGATAATAATGGGTGAAATCAGCGCGTAGAAAATCGCGTACAGAATCAACACACAGCCGGCAAGGGACGAAATAACCACCAACACCACAGAAACCACATCCCCATTTGAATCACCGAGCAGGAAAACGGGAACCAAACTGGGTATTGACAAAATGAGAGCGGGAATATTCCACACAAACGAGGCCAAACTCACGAAAAAACCATCCTTGAACAACTCTCCCAGATTATCCCACGAAGGCAATTCCCTATCAGATCCCGCGGCCACTGCCCGAGCAATCGCTACCATGTACCCGCTCAACAAAAAGAAAATCACCACCCCCACGAGGAACAGAGAAAACACAATCCCCACCAGTACCACCAACGCGCCCACAGCCAACTTGGCCAACCATTCGGAATCCTCAAAGCCGAATGTCAAGGCACGTCCCACGTTTATGGATGTCATCTCGCGCCTCCTTTCTCCTTGTGGTCGAACTGCTCACTGTTGTCGGAGTGAACACCGCCATCTACCGACCGGCCCAGGAACGCCTCCCCTAAGTATAAGCGGGAAGGAACCGAGAACGCGCCCAGGCCACCAACACCAGAACCAACACCCCCAATATCCCCCCGCCTAACGCGCACACACCCCGTGCCCACAAAGACATACGTACCCGACGGAACAGGGGAAACGCGCACAGCCCCACACCAAACACACCGCCCATCGCCAGCACCAGGTGCACCACACTCATCATCCCCACCGCGTACCGAACCCTATCCCCCCCCACACCCATCACCCCCACCAACCCGAATCCTGCCAGCAAAAAGACAACCACCTCACGACCACGTTCCAAAAGGGGCGCAAATTCCCGATAATCGAGAAACACAGAAGCCCACATAGGCCAGAAAAGCACGCCCCACACCACCCCGAAAAGAACCCCTGTGAGCAAACGCAGCGCGTTCACAGGCGCGTACAAGTGAACCAAACCCCATTCCGCGGCCCAAGAATTCACCCCATCCAACGCCCAGGCTCCAATAAACAGCGCCAATGCCGTCCACACCCTTCCACCAGGCCACTGAACTCGACGCCAGCGCCCTCGCACTGCCACGTACAGCACAGCAAAGAACGTACCCCAGTGTAATCCTGTACACCGCGCGCATAGAGGCAAGGGCCGACCCCACGCGTCATACGAATGAGAAGGAATCTGAGCGCACACCGCACTGCCCAGGTAACGGGCCAGGGCTTCCACCTCCCTAAGGGGAAAAACCACCAACAGTGCCAGCCCGATACCCCATATTCCCCACACCCAGAGCCAGGTTCGGGACATCTTCTCCTATCACCCACCCCCTGAACTGAATTTCCTCCATAAGTATAACACATCACCGCGTTTTGCATCCCTTTTCAAACTCCGCCCCTACCTGTGCTATACTCGCTCCAAACGTCCGGTATCGGACGTGTAGTACCCTCAGGAGGATGTGAGCATTCATCATGTTTTCCGTGGGGAAAACATGATGAATTTCATTCTGTGATGAAACCTGACCAATACATCTCACAAAGGGGGAGTGTGTCGTGGAAAAGACATTCGTAATGATCAAACCGGACGGAGTCCAAAGAGGGCTGGTGGGCGAAATTATCGCCCGATTCGAGCGCAAGGGCCTGAAATTGGTCGCCATGAAAATGGTCCACGTGGACGAAGCATTCGCCCGCAAGCACTACGAAGTGCACCAGGGCAAACCCTTCTTCGAAGGACTGGTCAAATACATCACCTCCAGCCCGGTCATTGCCATGGTCTGGGAAGGGAAAAACGCCATCCAAGTCGTTCGAGACATGGTAGGCGCCACTGACCCACAAAAGGCCGCGCCAGGAACCATCCGCGGGGACTACGGCATGGACATCGGACGGAACCTCATTCACGCGTCCGATGGGCCGAAAACCGCGGCATTTGAGATCGGCCTCTGGTTCAAAGATGAGGAAATCACCACCTGGGAGCGAGTCGCAGAACCGTGGTTATACGAGTGAAGCACCATGAGTAAGAAACGCCGTTGGCTACCTCGTGTTGTCGCGTTAACCGGGGCGGGTATCTCCGCTCCTTCAGGAGTGCCCACATTTCGGGGCAAGGATGGGCTTTGGCGAAACTACAACCCCCAGGATCTCGCCACGCCCCAGGCTTTCGCGCGGGACCCCAAATTAGTGTGGGAATGGTATGACTGGCGTCGGCAACGCATTGCACCGTGCGAGCCCAACGCAGCCCACTACACATTAGTAGAAATGGAGAAAATGTTGCCACCGGGGCACCTCGCCGTCATCACCCAGAACGTGGACGGCTTGCACCAGAAGGCCGGCACGCAAAATCTCCTCTGCCTCCACGGGAACATCTGGATGGTGCGCTGTGTGGAATGCGGATACCGCGCGGAAGACCGTCGGGTTCCCCTGCCGGAAATCCCGCCAAAATGCCCTCGTTGTGGCGGACTCCTGCGCCCGGACGTGGTTTGGTTCGGGGAAACTTTGCCCTACACCGTCCTCAACCAGGCGTTCAACGTCGTCCACGCGGCCGACTACATGCTAGTCATCGGCACATCCGCGGTGGTACAGCCCGCCATCAGTTTGGCGCTTATCGCGCAGCAAAACGGCGCGCGGCTCATCGAATTCAACCTGGAGCCCACACCCATCACCGAAGAAGCAGACGAAAGCATCTTCGGCTCGGTGGACGAAACCCTGCCCGCCTGGTGGGAACGGATGAAACGGGAATGGGGCCTGAGTGAGTAAAAAAGGCAGCGGGGGACACCCCCTCGCTGCCTCCGCTTTTATGCCATGCGCACGACCACAGGCGCCTCAGCCCACAGACCTTCCAGGTCGTAGTACGCCCGCTTTTCCGGGGCAAACAGGTGAACAACCACCCCACCGTAATCCATAATGACCCATCCGCTTTCAGGCACCCCGTGGATACCCAGGGGCTGGACCCCGGTCTCCTGTTTAATGCGAACAGCCACCTCATCAATAACCGCACGCGTCTGGCGATCCGATGTGGCCGTTCCAATGAGGAAGTAATCGGTGATCAGAGTAACCGGCCTCATGTCCAGGAGGATAATATCCTCCGCCTGCTTCTCCTCGAAGATCTCGAGGATCCGATGGGCCAACGCCAGAGAATCCACCTCTTCTTTAAATTGTACCTGTGTCTGTGTCATCTGTTCGACCGAAATCATTCCCTCCTTTTAGTATGGACTATGTTGAGGTAACATACATTGTACGATGAACAGGTCCTTTATGCCAAATGTCATCTTCACACACCTATTACACCACGGCCAGGTGAACCCATCACAGAAACAGGGGAAATCCCCTGAGCCGTGAAACCCGTGGAAAAGAGCATGTTGAACCGATTGCGTCGACTTCTAGCCCGCACGCGCGGCCACTCATGCTATACGTGTCGTTACGCCCGCGCGGTTCGCTCCGTGGGCGACGGCCAAGTCTCGCGCCTGGTTGTCCTCTGTACCCATCCTGCATCTCCCGCCTACAACCACCTGATTCCCCCAGAACGCTGGTGCCCTCTCTGGGAACCCCGTGAAGGCCCGCCCCTCCCACGCATGGAGGACACCGGACTCACACCATAAGGCAGGATCTACGCCCGTGACCGACGAACTCTCCCCCACATCCATCCCGATCACCCACATCACGCCGGAAAAAGCATCCACCATTCCCCGAACGCCGGGCACATACCTGCTCCTCTTCCGCGTCACCACGGCGACCCACATCAACATTGGACGGCTGGGACATCTGCGCCTGACCCCGGGCGTTTACGTATACGTGGGCAGTGCCCGAGGCCCCGGCGGACTCTCTGCTCGCATTCGACGCCACCTGCGACGGGAAAAACGACTCCACTGGCACATTGACTACATCACCCAACAACTGTCCCCCACGGCCATTCTCTTCACCACCCACCCCCACGTAACAGAATGTGGTTGGGTCCACACATTGCTCCCCCTCCCCGGCACAGAAACACCGCTTCCAGGGCTGGGGAACAGTGACTGTCGGGCTGGATGTCCTGCACACTTTCTCCGCATCAGCGAACACGTCGCCCAAAACTTATTGAACCTCCTCGCCACAGCCCCCAACGAACGCGCGTGAGAGCCCTTCGCGCCCGAACCCGTCCCAGAGAACGCCGGAGATCTTGCTGGGCAGATCTCAAAGCATAGGGTATAATGGAAACCGACGGAAAGCAGCGAAACCGGGTGGTACACACGCAAAGGGGGCAGACCATGATCATCACCCGAGAGATAAGGGAAGAACGCGAGCGCCAATACCTTGCCCCGTACGCGATGAAAAGCGGGGACACACGAGGACGAGTGTACCCGGAAGATGAAGATCCCCATCGCACACCTTTCCAAAAGGACCGCGATCGCATCATACACACCACGGCCTTCCGACGACTTGAGTACAAAACACAAGTCTTCGTCTACGGCGAAGGTGACCACTACCGCAACCGACTCACACACACCATCGAAGTCGCCCAAATCGGACGCAGCCTGGCCCGGGCCCTGGGACTGAACGAAGACCTTACCGAAGCCATCTGTCTCGCCCACGACCTGGGCCACCCGCCCTTTGGACACACCGGAGAAGCCACCCTCAACAGCCTGATGGAAGCCCATGGCGGGTTCGACCACCAGCGGCAGACCATGCGCATCGTGGAGAAACTGGAACGACGGTACCCTGACTTTCCCGGGCTCAACCTCACGTACGAAGTACGGGAAGGACTGGTCAAACACGACACCGAATACGACGTAGTCCACGCCGAAGGGTACGAGCCGGAAAAAGCCGGCACATTGGAATGCCAGATCTCAAACCTGGCCGACGAAATCGCTTACAACACCGCGGATCTGGATGACGGCCTGCGCAGCGGCATCTTACGTCCTCGTGACGTGCAGCAACTGGAGATATGGCGATTTGTTATGGACTCGCTCAACGAACCCTGGGATGCCCCCATCACCGACATGTTACGTCACCGGGCCATCCGACGCCTGGTGGGCATTGAGATCCGTGACGTCATCCAGACCACCCACGAACGCCTGGAAAAATACCACATCCGCTCTGTGGATGACGTGCGGGACTTCGGCCAAAACCTGGCCACCTACTCCGCCCAACTGATGCGGCTCAACGCGGAACTAAAGCACTTCCTCATGGACAACTTCTACCGACACTACCGGGTCATGCGCATGGCAGCCAAAGCCCACCGCCTGCTCACCGACCTATTCCTCGCCTACGTCGCCGAACCTCGACAACTTCCCACGGAGACCCAGCGCAAAGTTCAGGAAGAAGAAGAGGGACTCCACCGCGTCGTGTGCGACTACATCGCGGGCATGACCGACCGATACGCGCTGGAAGAACACCGAAAACTGTTCGACCCAAGCGTGCGGGTATAACCCAGTACCCGCACGGGGCCAACCGTAGGCTGGGGGAATCATCAGAGCAGTCTCGCCGGTGAAGGCCGCAACTCCCAACAGCCGCTCCCACCGCGTCCGAGAGGGGGATGGTTCCCGAGCGGACAACAGCCGCGCAGAAACAGAACACCCATCACCAAACCCTCAACCACCCCACCCCAACGCGTAACCGAACTACACCCGCAAACGACGGTGGACATTCATCTCAACAATCAACTTATTGATGACCTTCTGCCTGCCATCAGGCATATCCAAAAACGTCACATCCTTAATCTCGGCCTCCAGGTACAGGGAATGGCTGGTTAACCGCACCACATTATTGGGTGCAGCCTTCAGCACTTTCCCCTTCTCCTCGTACTTATGCCGAATGTTAGCCTGTTCATAGGCCCAGGGACTCAACAAATACGCCTGACGGGTATGAGTATCCTGCTTGTCAAACAACCACACTTCCATACCGATAATCTGTTGCGGGTCGTTGTCCAGCGTCTCCTCACTAATACCGCACTCACCGAAATTGTGTCCGTTCTCCTCAATGGAAAACAGATTGTCAAACCCCTCCTCAGGGCGCGTCTGCGAAGTAAACACCACAGAGAACGTCTCCACCAAGCGCAATGTGGGTGGCGGTGGAATCTGATCCTCCGACTCCTCAACAGAGGTGGCAACCGTTTCCTCTTCGACCAGTTCCGGCTCCGCCATAACCAGCGTAGAAACCGGTGCCTCCTCCTCTTCCTCCTCAGAGCCTTCCTCAGCCTCCGATGCCGCAACCGCTTCAACCGGTGCAGTACCGCTCACCACCTCCTCGGGCCGCATGACAATCTCCGGGGCCTCCTCAACCTCAGGACCGCGCGACCAATCCGCGCCCCCCGGGGCCTTCCCAACACCAGGCACAAACGCCTCACCACCGCGCAGAAGGCGCCACACCTGCCGAATGGCAACAATCAGCATCACAATGCCGATAACCAGCAGTACAGCAAAAACAACACTGCGTAGCCACCCTTTTTGTGCCGTAGTCGACGCCGACTGTTGAGCAGGCTGAGCAGGTTGGGCGGGTTCGGCACCCGTTTGCGATAACGACGCGCGAACCACATCATACGTGAACTTGAGGGCCGTCACATCATCGGGGTTCGAGCCGTATACCTGCATAGCCTGCTGGAACAACGCCGGCAAATCCGCGGGGTCAAACGTTGCCAATCGACGTTCCAGCGCGGCCGCGTCACGGGTGCGCAGGTAATCGTGGGACACCAGCAGGATGTAATCCAACCGATCTGCCTCGCGCAAATCCGCGGGAACGGTGTTCACATACTTCACTGGCCAGATCACCCAACCGATGAGCAAGCCCACCAGCAGGCCCAAAATAAGTCCCGATGTAAATTTATGATGTCGAACCCATGACATAATTACGCCTCCTCGTTTGTCACACTACCACCCGCCATAAAGGAGCCCGACTCACCACCTCCGGGCCATTATCCCACACAATCAACAATTCCTCCAAGCGGATACCCCACTGTCCGCTCAAGTACACACCAGGCTCCACCGTGATCACATGCCGCGCCTCCAGCACATCAAACGCGCGGCGACTCAGACGCGGGTATTCGTGAATTGCCAGCCCCACGCCGTGTCCCACACTGTGGAGAAACGCATCAGCCAAACCGTACACGCCCAACGTATCGCGAGCCGCGGCATCCACCTCCCGACCCGAAACTCCTGGGACCGCGGACACCAGAGCCGCGGTCAATGCCGCGCGTACCGCCTCCCACGCGCGCAGATACGCCTCTGGAGGATGGGGACCGTACCAGAACGACCGGGTGAGATCTGCGCAGTACCCATCCACGCGAGCCCCCATATCTATGCAAAGGGCCATATCCTGCTTCAAACGCCGCTCCCCAGGTTCCGCGTGGGGGAGCGCGGAGTTCTCGCCAAAGGCCACAATAATGGGAAAGGCCAACCCCTCTGCCCCGTGTTCGCGCATGTACTTCTCCAACGCCCAAGCCAAATCTGCCTCGGTCATCCCGGGCCGCAACATCTCTGGCACCCGAGCCATGGCCTCATCGGTCAGGTGGGCCGCTCGTCGAATCGCGGCCAGTTCCTCATCCGATTTGACCATGCGCAACTCCCGCAGCAAACCATCCGCGGGCACCCAGGCAATGTGCTCCATTGGCTTCAAAACGCGCTCAAACTGGTTCACCGTCACCGTATCCCCTTCAAAGCCCACCCGACCGGCCAGAGAGGCGAGCACCTCGCGCAGGGAAGTATCGTAATCCCGGGTAACCCGCACCAGCGTATACGAGGGCGATTCGTGGGTCACCCGGTCCCAATAGCGCCCATCTGTGATCAGCAGCGCATCGGACCGCGTGACAAGGACCCACCCGGTGCTGCCCGTGAAGCCACTGATATAACGTCGATTGTGCTCTTCCACAATGAGCATACCCGTTAAGTTGGCAGCCACGAGCCGAGAACGCAATTGCTCAACGCGCTGTTCAACCGTCCTTTGAGATGATGGATTCATGGCGGTTCTCCCGACGGGATCGTGGATGATACCGGTCGTAGATCTCCTTTAAGTGGCGCTGACTGACATGTGTGTAAATTTGAGTTGTCTGGGGGCTTTTGTGACCTAGCAACTCCTGGACCACACGAATGTCCGCCCCTCCCTCCATTAAATGCGTGGCAAAGGAATGCCGCAACATGTGCGGAGTAACCGTCTTGCGGATGCCCGCCCGTTTGGCCGCGTCCCGCACAATGTTCGTCACACTCACGCGGGACAAACGGCGCCCATATCGGTTCAAGAACAGGGCTCGAGTCTCGTGTTTCGGGGAGACCAGCGCGGGGCGTCCTGTACGCAAATAGGATCGCAAGGCCGCCTCCGCAGCCCGTCCGAACAAAGCCACCCGTTCCGAACCGCCCTTGCCCTCACGCACCCACACCTCGCGACGCTCCAGATCGATGTCCTCCACATCCAGCGCGACCAATTCTCCCAGGCGAATCCCCGATCCGTAAAGAACCTCCAGAATGGCCCTATCGCGCAGGGAAAAAGGGTCGGATCCGTTGACTGCCCGCATCAGCGCTACCACCTCGTCCACGCTCAAGTAGCGGGGCAACCGACGATCCAGGCGGGGACCGCGGACACCTTCCACCGGATTCGTTTCCAGGTATTCCCGCTTCACCAGGAAACGAAAAAAGGCCCGCACTTCATACATGCGACGCGACACACTGGCCGGAGCAATCCCCGAGCGGGCAATCTGTCCCAACCACTCATCCAGCAAGCGAGGGGTCACAGAGGCCCAGGAAGTAACGCCCTTCCCTGCCAGGAATTCCGCGAATTCACCGATCTCGCGGCCGTAATTGCGGACCGTGTACGCGGACGCGCCGCGTTCCACCTCCAAATAGTGTAAGTAATCCTGCAGCGGGGAGAGTAACGGGTGTTCTACGTTGTCGGCCATGCATCCTCCCCATCACCGCGTTTCAAGCAGGAGTGGGAACCGGTACGGTGGGCTCCTCATCCTCCTGGTGCGTGGATTCCAGTTCCTCCATATTATACCACGTTCCGCATTTTATGCACTGCGCTTTCTTCTTCCCCTTCATCACCAACAGACCACCACACTTGGGACAGGGTTGGGGGAGCGGGCGGTCCCACACACTGAACGTACACTCAGGGTATCGCGAGCACCCGTAGAAGATTTTCCCCTTGCGCGTGCGCTTGATCACCAAATCCGCGCCGCACTCCGGGCACTTCACCCCGATTTTCTCGTAATAGGGCTTGGTGTTCTTACACTTCGGATAATTCGAGCAAGCAATGAATTTCCCGTATCGCCCGGTCTTGATGACCATGGGCGCACCGCACAATTCACACACCTCACCGGTGGGCTGATCAGGGACCCGCCGGTCCGGCATGGATTCCTCGGCCACCTTTAACATCTCCGAGAAGGGCTCGTAGAACTCTCGCACCAATTGCACCCAATCCTGCTCCCCGGAAGCAACCTTGTCGAGCCCTTCTTCCATCCGCGCGGTAAAACCAACCTCGAAAACAGAGGGGAAATACTCCACCAGCAGGTCGTTTACAGTGAAACCCAATTCCGTGGGGACCAGACTCTTCCCCTGGCGTTCCACATACCCCCGTTGGCGCAGTGTGGTAAGAATGGGCGCGTACGTGCTGGGACGACCAATACCGTGCTCCTCCAACGCCTTTACCAGGGTCGCCTCTGTGTAGCGAGGAGGAGGTTGGGTGAAGTGTTGTTCGGGAATGAGCCGAATAAGGTCGAGCAGATCGCCCACGCTCAGTTCGGGAATGCCGATCTTGCCCTCTGCCTTGCCATTCTCTGCCCCGTTTTCATCTTTGGCTTCCTCATACACTACCAGGAAACCGGGAAAACGCACTTGTGAACCACTGGCTCGGAACAGGTAAGGCCGCGGGCCCGTTGTTGGTCCCGCACTGATGTCTACAGTCAGCGTGTCGTAGATGGCCGGCGCCATCTGGCTGGCCACAAAGCGCCGCCAGATGAGTTCGTACAGCCGATACTGATCCGCGCTCAGGTACGGCTTCACTTTGGCCGGTGTGCGGAACACAGAGGTGGGTCGAATGGCTTCATGGGCCTCCTGGGCCCCACGGGTCCGAGTTTTGTACTTGGGTGGGGTGGGAGGCAAGAACTCAGGGCCGTGCGTTTCAGCGATGTAAGTTCGCGCTTCCTTCTGGGCGATGTCAGCCACGTGAACGGAATCCGTACGCATGTACGTGATCAACCCCACACGGCCTTCCGGTCCCAGGTCAATGCCCTCGTACAACTGCTGGGCCACGCGCATGGTGCGCTGAGCCGTGAAGCCCAACCGTCGTGACGCCTCTTGTTGCATGGTACTCGTTGTAAAGGGTGGTGCCGGCTTGCGACGCCGCTGCCCACGCTTCACCTTCTCCACAATGTACACCGCGCCCTGTAAGTCCGCCACCACTTGCTGGGCATCGGCTTCGTTCTTCAGTTGAGGCTCCTTGCCGTTGATGCGGTACAGGTTCGCCTTGAAGGTGGGACGCTCCGGCTGATCCCTATCGGCCTGGCGAGCAAGTTCGGCCGCGATGGTCCAATATTCCTCGGGAACAAAGGCCTGGATCTCCCGCTCGCGTTCCACAACCAACCGCAGGGCCACGGACTGTACACGTCCCGCGGATGTGCCGCTACGCACCCGTTTCCACAGGAGGGGACTTACCTTGTACCCCACCAGACGGTCCAGAACCCGCCGGGCTTGCTGCGCGTTGACCAAATCCATGTCAATGGAACGAGGGTGCTGAAACGCGTCCTGAATTGCATCCTGGGTAATTTCGTGGAACACGACCCGTCGCACTTTCTCCTCGGGGATCTCCGCGGCCTGCATCAAATGCCAGGCAATGGCCTCACCTTCTCGGTCCGGGTCGGTGGCTAAGTACACCTCCCGCGCGCGAGCCGCTTCCTCTTTCAACTGCTTGACAATAGGACGCCGTTCCTTGGGAATGGTATAGCGGGGCTGAAAGTCGTGCTCCACATCCACGGAAAGGCGCGACTTGAGCAAATCCCGCACATGTCCCTTGGACGCGCGCACCACATATCCCTTGCCGAGGAAACGATCCATGGTGCGCGCTTTGGTCGGAGATTCCACAATGACCAGCCGTTCAATGGCAGCAGCCCGTTTAGTCGATGAGCCGCGAGCGCTCTTTGTCACTTTCCGCTTGCGGGATGTGGCTTTCTTCGCCCTGGATTCGGCCTTCGCGGCGGCGATCTGTTCGGGATCGGGGGGTGGGATGTGGTCATGGGCCGGGATCCGTCCCAAACGCACTAGTTTGGTGCCGCACACAGGGCATGTGCCGCGCACCGCGGGACGGCCTGTGGGGGTGAAATACGGTTCTGGATTTTGGATCGGCCGCTTTGTTTTGCACTTTACACAGTATGCTTCCAGTGCCGTGCCGGTTGTCACTTTCTCGTTCTCGCTCATCTTTTCACCCAGTTATTCGATAACGCATGGGCCCAATCTGTCGGACCAGACCCTTCAATTCCATCAGCGTTAGTGTACTCACCACGATCGCGGGGTCAAGACCGGTTATGCGCACGATATCGTCCACGTGCAAGGGCGCTCCGGCCAGGCATTGCCAGATCTGTTCCTCCACATCGCTTTTGGGAATGGCAATGCGGGCCTCTTGCTGTTCCGCGGCCATGGTAATGTCCAATTCCTCCAGGATGTCCCGGACCTGCGTTACGGCCTTGGCCCCTTTCTGGATGAGTCGGTTCGTTCCTTCAGACGGTCGATGAAAGATGGGGCCAGGAACCGCGAACACCTCCCGGCCCTGCTCAGCAGCGAACTCCGCTGTGATGAGCGCGCCACTTTTGGCGCCTGCTTCAACCACCACAACGCCTAAAGAGAGTCCGCTTATTATACGATTTCGGGGCGGGAAATTGGATGCCTCCGGGCGCACGTCCAGCGCGTATTCGGTGATCAGGGCCCCGTTTTCCACAATACGCCGAGCCAGTCCCCGGTGACGCGGTGGGTAGATGTGCTGAAATCCACTGCCCAACACAGCCAGAGTCCGGCCGCCCGCGTCCAGGGCCGCTCGATGTGCTACCCCATCGATGCCCAGAGCCAAACCGCTCACCACAGTGATGCCCTGGCGCGCCAGCCCTCCGGCCAAAACCCGCGCGGCCTCACGGCCGTAGTCCGTGGGACGGCGGGTGCCCACCACTGCCACAGCCCAATCGTCCTGGGGCAACAGAGTGCCCATGACGTACAACACTGGCGGGGGATTATAGATCTGTCGCAAGCGAGTGGGGTAATCCTCATCCTCCCAGGTGATAACCTGAACGCCACGCTCGTGGAGACGGGCCATCTCCCGGTCCAGGTCCAGGGTGGAACGGGCTGCCACCAGATTGTCCAGCGAGCGACGATCCAATCCGGCCTCTTTCAGCACATGTGCAGGAGCGTGCCAAGCCTCTTGCAGGGAGCCAAAATAGTCCAACAACGCCCGCACACGTGCGGGGCCCACCCCGCGCACCATATTGAAACCCACCCAGTACTTCCGTTCCTCGTGATCCATCTAACCTTCTTCCACCAAACCCGGCAACAGGTGAACAGTCATCCGCCCCTCATCCAGGTCCACATCGAGGATGACCTGCTTAATGGCCGGGAGGAGCACCTCGCCCTGGGGGCCGACCACAACATACACGTCGTTTGCTCCCGTGTAAATGATGTGATCCACCACCCCCAGGAATTCTCCCTCATCTGTCCACACGTCCAGCCCGACGATCTGGTGCTCGTAGAACTCATCTTCCTCCAAAGGCCATGCTTCCTCAACGGGAACGTGGAGCCACGCGCCCCGCCACACTTCCGCGGCCGTACGGTCCACCACCTCCGCGAACTTGATTAAGAGGCGCTTCCGATAGGGACGGACACTTTCCACGCTCATGGGTACTTTGCGCTCACCAACCAACAGGCGCGCGCCAGGCACAAAGCGCTCGGGGAAGTCGGTGTGAATTTCCACCTCCACCTCTCCCCGAACGCCATGGGGAGCGACAATTCTCCCTACAGCCAGGTACCGCGGTGTACGACGCTTCTGTCGAGCCATGATCCCTTCAACAGACACGGAAAGGCGGAGACATGGTGCCTCCGCCTTTCTCCCCTATGACGATCTTCCACCAGCACATCACCGACCACGTGTCTACGGAGACAAGAGATGTTCAATCCTGCAGGGCTTCTCACTCGCGACAACGCGGTCTTTGCGGGTACCCAATCAGCCGATATCCAAGGTTACCCGCTTTCCTTGACGCGTGGCTGCTACACGGAGCAGCGTGCGCATGGCGTTGGCTACCCGGCCGCCCCGGCCGATGACGCGACCCATATCCTCGGGAGCCACGTACAGGTGCAACACAATTGTATCGCCCTTGTCTTCCTCCTCAACCCGAACCTGAGAAGGATCGGTAACCAACGCCTTGGCGATATACTCTACAAGTTCTTTCATCGAAGCCCCCCTTTCTCCAGGGCAGCCTTCCATGCGTCATGCGGGAAGGCCCTACACAGAACCGGACTTTTGACCCGGGCCTCAGCCGAGAGGAAAGACCTTCCTCACGCGCCAAGGTTCCCATCTCTTATGTCGAAAGTCCCACTAGTTTAAGACGCCCACCTTGCGCAGGATGCGGGCCACGGCTTCGCTGGGCTGTGCCCCTTGCGACAACCAGTAGCGAGCCCGTTCCTCATTCACCCGAAATGTGGGTGGGTTCGTGCGCGGGTTGTAGAACCCCAAAATCTCGATAAAGCGACCGTCCCGTGGCGCCCGAGAATCGGCCACCACGATACGATACGATGGCTGATTGCGCTTACCCTGCCGTCGCAAACGAATTCGCACCATGATAAATTCCCTACTCCTTTTCGACCAAGATGATGAATGTCTGTTGGACCGATAAACTCCTCATGTACTTCGGCTTCTCACACCGACTTCTGCACACTTATCGTGCATCCACGCACCGAGACAAGCAATCGAGTATACACGATCATCCTAAAAATCCACCAAATAGATTACTCGGAAAACGACCTTTACGCAACTGCTTCATCAACTGTTGCATCTGGCGGAACTGCCGCAGCAATTGGTTGACCTCCTGAACAGTCGTGCCCGACCCCCGAGCAATGCGTTTCTTGCGCGAACTGTTGATAATGCGCGGGTTGCGTCGCTCCTCGGGTGTCATGGAATAGATAATCGCTTCCACCCGCTTTAACTGCTTATCCGTCATCTCAGCAGGCAACTGCTTGGCCAGCCGGTTCATGCCCGGAATGAGTTCCAGGAGTTGGGAAAGCGGGCCCAACTTCTTCATCTCCTGCAACTGTTCGAGGAAATCTTCCAGGGTGAATGTACCCTCCAGTAGGCGCTTCTCCGCCTCCAGCGCTTTTTGGCGGTCCAGTTCCTGTTCCGCCTTCTCAATAAGCGTGAGCACATCCCCCATGCCCAGAATGCGGGAGGCCAACCGGTCAGGGTGGAAGAGTTCCAACGCGTCCAATTTCTCCCCCACGCCCAGGTACTTAATCGGAACACCGGTCACCTCGCGCACGGAAATCGCGGCACCGCCTCGGGCATCGCCGTCCACTTTGGTGAGAATAAGCCCGGTAAGCCCCACCCGACGGTTAAACTCCTCGGCCACACGCACCGCGTCCTGACCGGTCATGGCATCAACCACCAGCAAAATCTCCCTGGGCTTCGTACGGTCCCGGATCGCCTCCAATTCGGCCATCATCGCGTCATCAATGTGAAGGCGGCCCGCGGTGTCCATGATGACGACGGTGTACCCGTTCTTGCGCGCGTAGGCGACACCTCGCTCACAGATGTCGGGAGGGGGAGGCTCTGTGCCCTCGCTGTACACGGGCACCTGGATCTGCTTGCCCAACACTTCCAACTGTTGCACCGCCGCGGGGCGATAGGTGTCCGCGGCAATCAACAGAGGACGGTGTCCTTCCTTGCGCAATTTAAGAGCCAGTTTCGCCGCGGTGGTTGTCTTACCCGAACCCTGAAGCCCGACCAGCATGAAAACGTGGGGGGGTGAGCCTGAGAAATCCAGACGACCCGGTTCCCCCAAAGTGCGTACCAGTTCCTCGTGAACAATCTTGATGACTTGCTGAGCAGGCGTCAGGTGCTGACGGGTTTCCTCACCAATGGCCCGTTCTCGCACGCGGCGGATAAAGGCTTTGACCACCTTGTAGTTCACGTCAGCCTCGAGGAGGGCCAAACGCACCTCACGCAAGGCCGCGTCGACATCCGCCTCGGTGAGTACGCCCCGACGACTTATCTTGTCAAATACACCTTGCAAACGTTCGGACAGCGAATCAAACATGATGACATCCCCAAATCGTCCCGGCCACAGAGAACGTTTTGTTCAGACCGAGGAGCAAACCTCTCCATACATTTATACAGGCTTCGGGGATTGTATATGGAGAGGGGGAGGGGCGTCAAATCAACAGGAGAAAGGGCGATGGGCCACTGAACAGAGTAGGGCGGAAATCAACGAAGGCCAATGATGGCAAAGTACAGGCGCTGCACCACAGGGGTCCGAATTTCCCCGTACCACAAGTCTGTACGCTCTCCATCCTCGCGATCCACCTGCCACAGGGCATCCACCTGGCGTCCGTTGTGAGGGGCGAAGATGAAGGAGAAGTAACGCGCCCCAAACCCGGCCAACTGCAGCGGCGCGGACCACGTCCAATCTGTGCTGGCTCGCCAGCGTTCCCACCAGCCCTGGGCATCTGCCCACCACACGTGGACGAAGAGGCCCTGTTCGCTGGTGCTCAGGGACACGTCCTTTACCGTGCCGGTTGCAAGGGGTTGAGGCCACAGCCATCCTTGATCCCGGCCTACGGAGTACATTAAGCGCGACTCGGTCCCGGACTCTTCCAGCCAAATCACATGGGTCCAATCCTCGCGGTCCAGAACAGATTGAGGTGCCACGCTGTTGAAGCGGGAATTATCGCTGATGTTCTGGGGCAACTGCCACACGTTGGATATACCACTCATGTGGTACACATCCCAAACTCCCAGGACATTTCGCTGCTGCCATATTACGTGTTCCACATTCCGCGCGTCGATTTCCAAGGTAGGTGCCTTGCCCCAGGCATTGGGCAACGGTGCGTCCACCCATACCCGCCCTTGCAGGACAGCGTGGTACACGCGATCAAGTCCGTTGTAGCGGTCTGTCCACACAACATGCAGTGTGCCATCCGGTCCCACATTAATGTGTGGGCTGTACGAATGCGCGCGAGTGTGGGAGACGTTGGTGGGAAGGGACCAGGTGGTCCCGTTGAAGACAGTGTGGTAGATCTCAAAATTCCCGATGACATTTTGAGCGAACACCATGTGGACCATGCCGTGAGGATCCACAGCCAGGGAGGGGGAGGTGCCGTAGTAGACGAGCCGCGGCGAATGCCACACCCGCCGCACATCTCGCCACATGTGATACAGTTGTCCTCGTTCCTCCCACACTACGTGGGTCTCGCCGTCCTGGGTGGAGACAACGGTGATGCGGGCAGGCTGAGAGAAGGTGCCCAACACTGTTGGGGGGGACAACCAGAGACCGGTGTTGAACACGCCGGGCGGATTCTCTTGACCATCCGATCCGCTGGCATGCACGCTCCAGGGCAGGAGGCACACCAATATAAGGAGAAGCCCCACATATATCCATATTCGATTCAAAGGGCGGCGACGTCGTAGGTCTGTCATGTAATCCGCTCGAACCATAACAGCCGGATAGGATGAACGTGTTCGTTGTGTGCCCCGATGCGAGTTCCCGCGCTCACCGTATCCGGACATCCACTGTCAAGCACTCGCAAAAGAGTGCCGAGGGCGCGCGGTAGGGCTCACCCACTCAACGCTATTAAGTATACCACACCTGTGCAAGGGGGACCATAAGACAAAAGTCCCATTCTGGTTCGCAGGCAGTCTGGCCGCGAACACTACTCCGAGGTTGAGGGGGTAGGAGTTGGTGTGGCTTTCTCCCGCACTCGGATGGAAAGGGCGTGATACGTGCCGTCCGGCAACTCCTCCACACGCACGTCCACCACATCGCCGACCTGAGGGTCGCCCTCGATGCTGGTGGCGTCATCCACCAGAATGACGTATCCACCAATGGTCCAGTGGTGGCCGTCCTTGGCCATGAGGACGGCCGTGAACTCGTGAATGGGGTTCTGCGGATGTACGTAAACTTCCCGAGCAATGCGCCGACCGTCCGCCTTGTGGATGAGATTCACGGTGACCGAACGGCCTACGACCGGGGTGCCGTAGATTTGGGCATCACCGGGCACAATGATGGTAATACCACTCACGACCCATACATCCCCGTTCATGGATTCGATGATACCCGTAATGCTCTCGGGGATGTCCATGTGGGGAATGGCCCACAGGACGACGACCTGTTCGGCCTTGATGTACTCGCCCATGTCGTAGCCACGCACCCACACTTCCGCGCCCACGTCCGCGCTGCCTTTACTTTCATCAATGGTGGCCTCGGACACATCCACGATGTGATTCATTATGAGCCACCGCGTGCCGTCCTTCTGCTGGATGTGCCCCTGGAACTCCACCGCGGGTTGATGCATAATGGTCGGGGTGGCGGTCGGGGATGGGGTAAGGGTAGGCGTTTCCGTGGGTGTTGGCGTCGCCGTAGGTGTCGCCGTGTGGGTCGGTGTAGGCGACGCGGTCGGCGTCGGAGTGGCGGAGGGGACAGGTGTCGATGTAGGCAAGGGTGTAGGCGACGGCGTCGGGGTGGCCGTCGCCGTAGGTGTCGCCGTATGGGTCGGCGACGGGGTCGGGGTTGCGGTTGGGGTAGGCGTTGGGATGGAGAGGACAGGTGGCTGTTCTTCGATGATGATCTCCCGCGCGATGAGAGTTCCATCGCCCGGAGCCATGGCAACCACGTCGGCCCACTTCCCTACGGCAGGCGTCCCTACGATACGAGCACTTTTCGGCACCCGCAGGGTTTGCCCGTCCACCTGCCACATCTCCCCCTGGATAGAGATGATGTAACCCGCCCACTGTAGCCGATCTACAGGTCGACGACGCTGCACGACCTGAGATACTTCGGATTGACGACGTTTGATGTACTCTGCCTGGAGAGAAGCCCGCTCCTCGGGTGAGAAGGTCAGGAGAACGGTGAGACCTTCCCACGTGCGCTTAAGCGGGTACAACGGATCGCCAGGCAGGCTTTGGGAGGCTCGCACCAGTGTGGTATGGCCCAATATCACAATGACCAGCAGGGCTGCAACGGTCATGGCAGCCCGCTGCCACGAGGGGGAAAGCCCTGCCAGAAGGCTGCGGAACGATTGAGCCAGATGATCCCACAAGGAGGGCCGGGCCTGCATCTGGGCGGCCTGGGCCAGGAACGCGGCGCGGCCCTGGGCCACGCGCTGTGGTGAGCGCGGCGGAGGTTCGGGGAACCCATCAAACAGGGTCACTACAGAGAGCAAGGGTTCCAACTCGCGCGCGACATCGGCCGGATACGACGCCAGCACCTGTTCTACAGGCTCACCGGCCTCTATTCGCTCAACCGCCTCTTCGAATAAGCGTTCCAAACGTGTGGGATCGCTCACGATACATCCTTCATCAAGTGCCGTAACCGTTCAACGGCCCGGAATTGTAAGGCTTTCACCGCGCCCTCGGTTTTGCCCATGGCCTTAGCCACTTCAGCAATACTGTACCCTTCCAGAAATCGCATCACAATCACCGTCGCCTGATCAGGCGTCAGTTGATCGATGGCCCGCCGTAACGCTTCCCGCTGCAAGGTCTTTGCAGCCTCCTGGAAGGGGTCCATATCCTCAGCATGAAGGGGCAGACCCGTGTCGAGCGTAACGTATTGGGCCCGCCCCTTTTTACGAAAATAATCCACCACCACATTATGAGCAATGCGATATAGCCACCCTGAAAAAGATGTATGCCAATCGCGTCCACTATGGATGGCCTCCAACATTTTGGTGAAGGTAAGGGCCGTCAAGTCCTCGGCGACATCCGGATTACCAACGCGGTGATAGATGTACCGGTATATCTTCGTCGAGTACATATCGTATATTTGAGCCAGTGCGCTCTGGTCTAAGGAGCGTACACGCTCGTACAAATGCTTGTCTGCGTTGTTGGCCGCCACGGATCCGCCTTGTACTTTCTCTGTGCTATGCCCTTACCCATTTATGATGACGCAAAAGGGGGCAAAAAATTACGGGGGACAGAAATTTTAAAACTTTCAGGGAGTGTTCCCCGCGACCATTACAGTGACTCTCCGATCAAATGTGACAGTATGACGCCATAGGAGTCGTCCATACGGCCACCTGATGACGCAAAAACAATCACCCCCGTTCGTCTGTGGACGCGTGGGCGAGTCTGCACCGTTCAACATCCTGATTCGCAGGAACTTCCCCCACTGTGCGAGATCCCATAATACCCGTTTTCCCGAGCGATTGACAAATTGTCAGAAGGCGAGGATAATGGAAGCCATGACGTAAGTGGACACCACCCAAAACGAGGATGAACCATGGCGCTACAGGAGGAATTGCAGGAACTCCAACAACTGGAAGCCACCGCACTGGAAGAACTCCAACACGTCCAAAACGAAAAAGACCTGGATGCCTGGCGGGTGAAGTACCTGGGCCGAAAAGGCCTGGCCACCCAAGCCATTAAACGGTTGCGTGAGTTGCCCCCGGATCAACGGCCGGCGTACGGCCAAGCGGTCAATGCCCTGAAACAACGACTGCAACAGGCCTTTGAGGAACGCCAGGAGGATCTCAAACGTCAAGCCATTGAGAGCGAACTCCAAACCGAAGCCTTTGACCCCACGTTGCCGGGGCGCCGTCCTCCTGTAGGGCGCTATCACCCTAGCAACATGGTATTACGGGAAATCGTGGACATCTTCAAGCAAATGGGGTTCCAGGTGTACGACGCACCAGAAGTGGAGACTGACGAGTACAACTTCGAACTCCTGAACATCCCGCCGGGACACCCCGCGCGTGACATGTGGGACACGTTCTACACCACGAACGAAGGTCAATTGCTGCGCACGCACACCTCCCCAGGTCAAATATGGGCCATGCGTGAGTTCGCTCCCGAACCCATCCGCGTGATCCTGCCAGGCAAATGCTATCGGTACGAGCAGGTCACCCCGCGTTCGGAAATGATGTTCCACCAGGTAGAAGGGCTGGTCATTGGACGCAACATCACCTTCGCGGACTTAAAGGGCACGGTTGTCAACTTTGTCCGCCAGATGTTCGGGCCGGAGCGCAAACTCCGCTTCCGATGCTCTCACTTCCCCTTCACCGAACCCAGCGTGGAAGTGGATATGGACTGCATCCTCTGCGGCGGGAAGGGCTGCCGCGTGTGTAAGTACACGGGGTGGTTAGAAATCATGGGCGCGGGCATGGTTCATCCGGTAGTACTGCGCAACGGCGGCTATGACCCTGACGAGTTCACAGGGTTCGCCTTTGGGATGGGGCCCGAACGCATTGCCATGCTCAAGCACGGCATCAACGACATCCGCTTCTTCTTCAGCAACGACATTCGTTTCTTGCGCCAGTTCACGTAAGGGCAAAGCGAGTCCACGTCCCCCTGGGGATGTGGACAGCCCCCATCGACCGGATCCGGTGGAAAGCGGGGCAAAGAGTGAGGCCATATGACATATCTTGATAGAACCGACACACATCGCCGCACACATCGACGCAACGGGTTCTCCTGGATCCTCCTTTGGATCAGCACCCTGGTGGCCCTTGCTGCCCTGCTCTTCCTCTGGTGGACCTCCCGGTACCAAGCGCGCATCTACCCGGGCGTAGTGGTCGGGTCCGTCCACGTAGGGGGACTTTCCCTCTCCGACGCCCACCGTATTCTCACCCGCGCGTACGCGGATCCCGTAGTCCCACCGGTCGAGGTCACCTACGAGGACCGATCCTGGTTTCTCTTTCCCCAACTCCGGGGAGACACCCGCACCCCCTTGCTGCAGGCGTACGCGTACGGGAGAACCGGTTCCCTTTGGGACCAGATACGCGAGCAACTGCGTGGCCTGTGGTACGGGGCCTACTTCCCCGGGCCTCGGTTTCACCTCATGTTAGGGGAACCCCGTCGGTGGTTCAACGCGCTGGCCGCGTCCCTGTATCGCCCCCTGGAAGAACCATCCGTCATGCTCACATCAACGGGCATCCTTTACGCGCCTGGCCGCCCCGGCCAGGAAGTGGACATCCCGCGCAGTTGGCACGCGCTGGAACAAGCGCTGGAGCAAGCCACCCAAACGCGCGCGCTCGTTCCTCCGGTCCCTCTCATCCTGCGCCGCAGTGGACCGCAGCCGTTGGACGTACACACCTTAAACGAGCAAGTGACTCGCCTGCTGACACAACCGTTCCTGCTGGATATGGGAGACCGGGTCCTGGCCCTGGACACAGCCTCCATCACCAAAGTGGTCCAACTGACGCCTCAGCGGCACCCGGATGGCCGCGTGGACGTGCTGATCCGCGTGCAACGCAACGCGCTGCGGACCCTCCTGGAGGATCTGGCAGAGCGCTACCGCCGTACCCCCATAGACGCGCGGCTGGATTACGACCCCAACACCCGTCAATTCATTGTCCTCTCCCCCAGTGCCGACGGGTGGGATATGGATGTGGACGCCGCGACGGAGAAGGTCGCCAACGCGCTGGAAGCGGGGAACACCTCGGCCCAAATCCCTGCACACCCAGTGCCCCCCGCGGTCCCCATGGATGCCACACCCGAGGAGTTAGGCATTCGCGAGATCGTCGCGGAAGGACGTACGTCCTTCCGCGGGTCCAGCGCGGCCCGAGTGCGGAACATCATCCGGGCAGCGGAAGCAGTGCGAGGCGTCGTCATCCCGCCCGGAGGCGTTTTCTCCTTCAACGAATCCGCAGGGGCCATCACCGCAGCCAACGGATACGAGGATTCCCTCATCATTTGGGGAGACCGCACGGCCGTGGGAATTGGGGGAGGCGTTTGCCAGGTATCGACAACACTGTTTCGGGCCGCGTTCTTCGCGGGCCTGCCCATTCTAGAACGGTGGAATCATGGCTACATTGTCTCCTGGTACGGGGAACCCGGCATGGATGCTACAGTGTATTCCCCGTATGTGGACTTAAAGTTCCAGAACACCACCCCCGCGTACCTGCTCATCCAGCCGGTTATCGACACGCAGAAGGGCATTCTCACCTTCCGCCTGTGGGGAACCAAACCCGACTGGACCGTAGAGATCGAAAAACCTGTCTACGAAGATGTCCAGGATCCTCCGCCCCCCCTCTACATCGAAGATCCGACCCTTCCCAAGGGCACGATCAAACAAGTGGAATGGCCCAAGAAAGGCATGACCGTGCGCATCACCCGCATTGTGCGCCGTGGGGATGAAATCATTGAAAAGAAGGAATTCGTCAGCAAATACGAACCCTGGCGGGCAATTTACCTCTACGGTCCGGGTACTAAACTCCCGAAAGGAGCCCAAACCCAACAACAGCAAACCCAGCAGGAAGAGGGAGACTAAGCACTCAAACCAACACGTGCCGGACTTGCACCATATGGTATAATACTCACAAACCGTGAGCGTGTGTATAAAAGGCACATTACTCCCCATGCTGAGTACGCACCTCGAGGAACACACATGGGAACAATCATCGCCGTCGTCAACCAAAAGGGAGGGGTTGGGAAAACCACCACCGTCGTCAACCTGGGGGCCGCGCTGGCAGAAAAGGGTAAACGCGTGCTCCTGGTGGATTTAGATCCTCAAGGCTCGCTTAGCAGTTCTGTGGGCATTGAAGTTCAGCCGGACACGCCCACCATGTACACACTTTTAAGCCACCACGACGCGCCCCCTCACTCCGCCATCCTGTCGGTCAAAGAGCACTTGGACGTTATCCCTTCCGACATTCACCTGGCCGCGGCCGAACTGGAACTGGTGGACCGAGCGGGGAGGGAACACATGCTGAAGAAGGTATTATCCCCCCTGCGCGATGAATACGACTTCATTTTAATCGACTGTCCGCCCAATTTGGGCTTATTGACGGTGAACGCGTTAACCGCGGCCGATGAGGTTATCATCCCATTACAGTGCGAATTCCTGGCACTGCGCGGACTGGGCACACTCTTCGAGAACATCGCCAGGGTGCGGAAACGGCTGAACCCGCGCCTGCAAGTGCGTGGCATCTTACCCGTCATGTTCGACCCCCGACCCTGGCACACGCGACAAATTCTGGAAGAAACACGAGCCCTTTTTGGGGACTACGTGTTCCCTATCACGGTAAGACGAAGCATCCGCTTTGCCGAAGCCGCGGTGGCGGGCATGCCCATCTTGGACTACGCGCCCAACCATCCTGGTGCACAAGCGTATCGTGAACTCGCGGAGGTACTTATCAATGGCCGAAAAGAAAAGTCGTCGTAAGAAGAGCAGCAAAACAGCAACAGAACTTCTCCACGAAAAAGTGAAATCCACCGTAGGACGGGGGGTGGAGGCGTTCTTCGGGGAAAGTGGGTTGGAAGCCGAGGACACCTCGGCAATGGCCGAAGAATCCCAACCCGTTGAAACGCCTCCACCGGACGGAACCAAGGCCTCAGCAGAAAGCGCGGACGAGATCTTAGCCAGCATGTTGGACAAGGAGGTGATGGCAGCCGGCAACGTCCACGAAGAGGTCGAACCCGTCTCCCCGGCCGCGGAGGACATCCGCCCAGCAGAGGAAAGCGAAGGAGTTACCAAAGCCATGGAAGAATATCCACCCCCCCCGGACATCGAAGAAACACCGCCGACCGAAGGTGAGGCAGAAGCACTCGCCCCGGACCTCCACCCGGCCGGCACGCTTGTCGAAACACCCATGGACGTGACAGCCACGCCGCCCCTACCTACTGAAACATCGCCCTACGAAATTCCCGAACCCACGGAACAAGAGACAACCTTACCGCGGGAGGAGATCATCCTGCGCATCTCCCAAGAACATTTCGACCGCCTGGAAACGGAGATCTCCACCCTCTACGAAGACATCCCGCGCTACCTTTCCACGAACAAACAGGCTGCAGACGAGGCACTAAAAGCGCTCCGTGAAGCCCGCGAACTCCTGTGGGGCGCGCCGGAACGCCTGGTAGATGCGGAATACCGGGTGAATCAGGTGAAGACCGTGCTCCACCGCTTCCAACAGTACGTGGAATGGGGGAGGACGTACGGGTACCGCCTGCTGGCGTACGAAGTGTGCTGCCTGGTAGTGTTCCTGGGAGCGTTTCTGGCCCTGCAAATATGGCAGACTCCCCTCACCCAGTGGGTCAAAACCGTTGTTGGCGGGGGAGAATCACCCTACGTTGATGTGCTCATCCCGTTCCTCACCAGCCTGATGTGGGGTGGTATTGGCGGCGTTGTCGGCGCGCTGTACAGTCTGTGGTGGCACGTGGCGCACGAGCAGGATTTCGACAAGCGATACAACATGTGGTATCTTATCCAACCGCTTATGGGATTCATTCTCGGTGGCATTGTCTTCCTGATTATCGCCACCGGGTTCCTGGCCCTGGAGGGAACAGTGCCCACCACCGAGAGCACCCGGGGCGTCCAAATGTTCCCGGCTTTAGTGGCGGTGCTGGGTGGCTTCCGCCAGCAATTCGTGTACGAACTGCTGGAACGGATCATTCGGGTGCTGACCCCCACCAGGGAAGAGTAGACCAACAGGCGTTCACGCGAGGACGTGAGAGCAACGGTCGGACCGTGAACTTCCCGAGGCACTAATCAAAGAAGAACAAGGGCGAAGCGTAGGGCTTCGCCCTTGTGTTCGTGAGGGCTTATGGGAACACCAATGCAGGTTGTGCTGGAAGAGGATAAACACTGGTGGTTCGCCACGCGCACCCGCGCCATCCTTGCCTACCTGGACATGTACGTGGGCTCCGCAGAGGAACCCCGACTGATCCTGGATGTGGGATGCGGCGCGGGCAACATGGCCCACCACTTACGTCACTACGGAGAGTACACGGGTGTGGACGTCAACCCACGGCCCCTCCGTGTGGCACGGGAACGCCACCTCACCGTAACCCAGGGCAGCGCGGACGCGTTGCCCTACGCGGACAACTCCTTCCACCTCGTTACCCTGCTCGACACAGTGGAACACGTGCCCAACGAAACAGGCGTGTTCTCCGAAGTGTACCGAGTTCTCAAACCCGGGGGCAGACTCCTGGTCACCGTGCCCGCGTTCATGTTCCTCTGGAGCAAAAACGACGTGCTCAACCGACATCAACGTCGCTACACACGTCCTGAACTGGTTCAGAAACTGCAAGGGCATGGCTTTCGCGTCTTGCGCAGTTCCTACAATAACTTCTTCATCTTCCCCCTGGCCGCGGCTGTAATTCTGGCGCGGCGGGGCCGTTTTGAGCCCGATCTCGCGTCGCCGCACTTTGACGAAGACGCGTATCAGGTGGAGATGGAACCCACCCCCGAGCCCCTCAACACCATCCTGCACGGGGTGGGCCGTGTGGAAGCGGCCATCCTGCGCCGAGTAGCCTTCCCCTGGGGGACGGGGATCATCGCCATCGCGGAAAAACCATGAGGGAGAAGAGATCCCACTTTCCCAAAAGCCAGTGGCGTCTCCTCATCCACGGACCAGCCCGAGGGTCCTGGAACATGGCCGTGGACGAAGCCATCGCGCGCATGGCCGGTCAAGGACGTGTACCTCCCACCCTGCGCTTTTACGCCTGGGATCCACCGTGCATTTCCTTGGGGCGACATCAACCCATTGCGGATATTGACGTGGACAAGGCAAAGGCCCACGGATTGGATGTGGTTCGTCGGCCCACTGGTGGGCGGGCTATCTTACACGTGGACGAGATCACCTACAGTGTGGCAGGCCCCGCGGACGAACCCCGCTTACGGGGCATGGTCATGGACTGCTATCTTCGATTGAGTGAGGGGTTGACCCGCGGGCTAGAGCGGTTGGGAGTGCACGTGTACAAGGCAGATGCGTCGGCTCGTGCCGGGCCTGATGTCAGCGCAGCCTGCTTTGAAGTCCCCTCCGCGTACGAAATCCTCACCGTGGACGGGCGTAAAATTGTGGGGAGCGCGCAAGTGCGCAAAAGGGAGTGGGTGCTCCAGCATGGGGCCATTCCGCTGTACGGGGACATCGCGCGCCTGGTGGATTACCTGGCCCTGGATGAGGAGGTGCGACACGCCCTGCGCGACGCGTTGACCCGTCGGGCCACCAGCATTGAGCGCGCGTTGGGCCGTACAGTAACGTTTGAAGAAGCAGCCCGGGCTCTGGCACAAGGCTTTTCCGACGCGCTTAACGTAGAATTCACTGAAGGCACATTGACGCCCGAAGAACAAGAATTAGCCCGAACGTTAGAGGCAGAAATCTACACCCAAACCGATTGGACATACCGAGTGTAAGAAGACAACATCTGCCATGTTCACCATTGGAGTAGCCACCATAGAACTGCGATTACCGTACAACGGATCTCTGAAAGGCAAGCGCGCGGTGATACGTCCTATCATCGCCCGTCTTCGCAACGAGTTCAACGTCTCCGTCGCGGAAGTGGACGCGCAAGACGTATACCAACGAGCGGTTATTGCCATTACGTGTGTGAATTCTGATGCCAACTACGTCCACACCTTGCTCACCAAAGCGGTCCAGGCTGTTGAACGGATGCGCTTGGATGCAGAGGTAGTGGACTACGATATAGAACTGATCCAATGAGCCCACATGTCGCGGTCATTGCCACCGTCCTGAACGAGGCCGAGAGCATCCGAGCGCTAATGGACTCCCTGGCCGCGCAAACGCGCGCGCCTGACGAAATCATCATTGTGGACGGGGGCTCCACCGATGGGACAGTGACCATCCTGCAGGAGTACACAGATCGCTTGCCCTTGCGCGTCCTCTCACTCCCCGGAGCCAACATCAGCCAAGGGCGCAACGCGGCTATCCGCGCCGCGCGCTCAGACATCATCGTCAGCACGGATGCAGGTGTACGTATCCCGCCGGATTGGCTTGCCCGCCTGGTCGCGCCCTGGGATCGGGGGGAAAACCCTCCCGCGGTAGCCGGATTCTTTGCCCCGGACCCGAGAACCCTGTTCGAGTGGGCGCTGGCTGCCACCACCTTACCCCTGGTAGAGGAAATCGACCCCGCACGGTTTCTCCCCTCAAGCCGTTCGGTCGCTTTCCGACGTGACGTGTGGGAACGGGTAGGGGGATATCCTGAATGGCTGGCTTACAGCGAGGACGTGGTCTTTGACCTGCGCATTCGGGCCCTTGTCGGGGAATTCGCCTGGGCACCGGACGCGGTGGTGTACTTTCGCCCCCGCCCGAGGTTGCGCGCGTTCTTCCGGCAGTATCGAAACTACGCGTTCGGGGACGGGCAGGCTGATCTGTGGCGGATGCGCCATGCCATCCGTTACGGAACGTACCTGATCGCGTTTCCCGCGCTGCTGGCCCTGGGATGGGGAATTCACCCCCTCTTTTGGGCGCTGATCCTCCTGGGCATGGCCCTGTACTGTCGGCGTCCCTGGTGGCGTCTGCAACGACTCCCCTTCCCTGGGACAGGGGCCCGCTGGAGGGGATACCTTTGGGTGCCTGTGCTGCGGGTTGTGGGAGATGTGGGCAAGATGGTCGGATACCCACGAGGGCTCTGGTGGCGATGGCGGCACCGCCATGACCCGCGCGTGTACTGGCGTCGCGACCTCCCCAAACGAGTGGGAGGCACCTCTGGCGGGCGTGTGATCTGAGCGCGCGCTATACGGCTTCTCCCTCTCCCTGCTCCTGCCGCGCAATATCAGGCCACGCCTTGGTGTAAAGGAGGAGCACCACCAGTTCCTTGAGCACAGCCAGCAAAGCCGCAACCCCTGCCAGGAACGCCCAGAACACCATCCCCACGATGGCGCCGGATCCCTGGGTCGCAGGTAATATTTGCCAGGTCTGGGAGATCGTCGACTGGACCAGTCCCGCGATTCCCCCCAAGAACGCGGCGCTAATCCCCAGGATAAGCGCTGGCCCTGGTCGGTGACGTAGCACCCCCCAGGCGCGCGTCAGGGCCGCGCCAACACCAAGGCTCTCCTGAACACACGCCTGGTACACCAAGTTCTTGTACAGCCCCACCAGGAACCCCGCAACAATCAGGAGAGGCAGGAAAAAGCACACACCACCCACCAGCACAAGGCCCAGAAAAGCACCCGTATCCGCTGAGGATGGATGGAATGCGATACCAAAGACCAGGAAAAAGATCCCGAGGAGGGGGAGCAACAGCACCAGGGAGAGCAAAAAGAAAAGCACATTAATGAGGAACACACACGGGGCATACCGAATCCCTGTGTGCAGACTGGCCTCCAATCGCGGGGGGCGCTCGTGAACGGGCATGGCGTGATGGATCACCGCGCCCGTGTACACCCACCGCAGAACCCACAGCAGGAAACTAAGGGCCAGGGCAATCAGAAACACGTAAAAGCGGATCCCGAGCATCTCATAGAGAACCCGGGGGAGAATTCGCACCACCTGCCCAAACGTCTCCACCTGCGAGAGTGTGCCCAAAAATTCAGGATTGGCCATCAGGTGCCGGATGCGCGCTTCCCAGCCGACAGCAATTCCGCCTCCCAATGCGCCTATCAGCCAGAGAAGCAAAAACCACGGGGCCACCAATACCCATAAACGCGCCCGGACAAGGGATGAAAACGTCTCCCGGAACCACTGGTTGTAATTCATGGGTCCTCCTAACCAAGGTGAACGCACCGACGGAACAAGGTGTAAACACCGACCGAACACGTACCTGCACAATACAAAGGTGGGGGGATAGAGCATCCCTATCTACCATAACAAAAAATCAGCCTTTTGTCAATAAACCTAATGTTTTACACATCATCGAACCGAGCAGACCGGAAAAATGCTCTCCCCCACCTGGCGATCCCAACATCACGGGAAGGAACAACCCAACAGTCCACTTGAAAGGCCGGGACGCTCTCAGGGGAGAGAACGTTCCGCGAACCTGAGAGAACGGCGCGTGTTTAACAAAATCTGTGCAAGAATCCACCAAAGGAGGAGGCGCAATGGCAACGACTGCCGAAAAGCCCTGGTTGGCCTTTTATGACGAAGGTGTCCCGCACACCGTGGACATCCCCCCCATTCCCTTGCACGCGGTCCTTGAACGTTCGGCCTCGGAGTTCCCAACGCACACAGCCATCAAAATGCCGTTACGATACCTTCCGCTGGGGTTACGCATTCAGGCCGCGCTCACGTACCGCGATTTGATGAGGGAAGTGGACCGCTTTGCCGCGGGGCTCCAGAAGTTAGGCGTCCAAAAGGGAGACCGAGTCGCGGTCATGCTGCCCAACACGCCCCAGTTTGTCATCGCGTTCTTCGGCGCGCTGAAGGCCGGGGCCATTGTCGTGAACACAAACCCCACGTACACTGCCCACGAGTTGGAGCACCAGTTAAAGGATTCAGGGGCAGAGACCATCGTCATGCTGAGTCCCTTCTACGAACGCCTACAAGCCGTTCGGGAACACGTTCCCACAGACAAGGTCATCATCACCGACATCGCGGAATACATCGGCGGCATCTTCAAGGGGCTCACTGAAAAAACCCTGCGCAAGGAAAAGTTAATGGTGGACGTGCCCGAGGGCAATGGGGTGTACCACTGGAACACCTTTATGAATCTGGGCACACAGCCGGAACCGGTGCAAGTGAATCCAGAAGATGTCGCCCTGTTCCAATACACAGGCGGCACCACCGGAGTCCCCAAAGCAGCCATGCTTACCCACCGCAACCTGGTCGCTAACGCCATCCAGGTCGCGTCGTGGATTCCCACTGTCAAGCGGGGCCAGGCCAAAGTGATGGGCGCGCTGCCCTTCTTCCACGTGTACGGCATGACCGTGGCCCTGCTCTTCGGCATCTACACGGGCGGCACCGTCATCCTACTGCCGAACCCGCGCCCCATCGACGTGGTGATGAAGGCCATCCACGAGGAACGGTGCGACATCTTCCCCGGTGTGCCCACCATGTACACGGCTATCGTCAACCACCCAGACGTTCAAAAGTACGACCTGCGCAGTGTGGAAGCGTGCATTAGCGGCGCCATGGCCCTACCCGTAGAAATTCAGAAGAAGTTCGAGGAGATCACCGGAGGACGCCTGGTAGAGGGGTACGGGCTGACCGAGGCCTCTCCGGTCACGCACAGCAACCCCATTTACGGCAAGCGCAAGGCCGGCTCCATAGGATTGCCCTTCCCCAGCACCGACGCGCGGATCGTGGACCTGAACACCGGGGAACCATTGCCCGTGGGTGAAGTGGGTGAGTTATGTGTGAAAGGCCCCCAGGTGATGAAGGGGTACTGGAACCGTCCTGAGGAAACCAAAATCGCGCTGGACGAGGAAGGATGGCTCCACACAGGAGACATCGCCCGCATGGACGAGGAGGGGTATTTCTACATTGTGGACCGCAAGAAGGATATCATCATCGCCAGTGGGTACAACATCATCCCGCGCGAGGTCGAGGAAGTCCTCTACAAGCACCCGAAGGTGTTGGAGGCCGTAGTAGCCGGCGTCCCCGACCCGTACCGAGGGGAAACCGTAAAAGCGTACATTGTGCTGAAGGAAGGGGAACAGGCCACTGAAGAGGAGATCATCGAGTTCTGCCGACAGTACCTTGCCCCCTACAAAGTACCCAAGTTGGTGGAATTCCGCAGTGAACTCCCCAAGAGCCAGGTCGGTAAACTCCTGCGCCGCGTTCTTGTTGAAGAAGAACGACGTAAGTTGGCAGAACAACAGAAGACATCGTAAAATACCCCTGATGTTCCGGTGCGGCTACGGAGAGACGTGCCGTAGCCGCACCCGCGCTTTTGTACAGAGGAGAGCCACGTAGTCCCCCCATCATCCCACACCAGTGAGGAGCGTGATGAACACGATAGCCGATCAGGTGGATGAACGCACTTATAAGCGCATTATCAACGCGTGGGTCATGTACGATTGGGCGAACTCCGCGTTTGCCACAACCGTCATGTCCACCGTCCTCCCCATTTTCTACAGCACGGTCATCGCCAGCGACATGCCCCGAGTGGCCGCGAGCAGCAAATGGGGGTATACGAACACCATTGCCATGCTGCTCATAGCCTTTTCCGCACCAGTTCTGGGCGCGCTGGCCGATCACAGCGGCGCGAAGAAGCGGTTCCTGGGCGCGTTTGCCTCTGTGGGCATCCTGGCGACCGCGCTGCTGTACTTCGTCAGCACCGGGGATTGGCTGGCCGCGTCCTTGCTTTACATTGTGGGGCGGTTCGGCTTTGCCGCGGCCAACATTTTCTACGATTCCCTGCTCCCCCACATTGCCCGCCCAGAGGACATCGACTACGTCTCGGCCAAGGGGTACGCGTTAGGGTACCTGGGCGGAGGCCTGCTCCTGGCCATTAACCTGGCCTGGATTATGAAACCAGACCTCTTCGGCATTCCCAACTCGGAAATAGCCACCCGACTTTCCTTTGTCAGCGTTGCCATTTGGTGGGCCGTCTTCTCCATTCCCATTATGCGCGTTGTCCCCGAGCCCCCACACGTGTTAGAAGCAGGAGAAAGTCAGGAAAATCCGGTGAAGGCCGCGTTCCAGCGGCTGGCCAACACCTTTCGGGAAATTCGCAAGTACCGGGAACTGGTCAAGTTCCTCATCGCGTTCTGGCTCTACAACGACGGTATCGGCACCATCATCACCATGGCGACCATTTACGGCGCGGAAATCGGCATTGGCCAAACGCACCTCATCGGCGCGCTGCTCATGGTCCAGTTCCTGGGCGTGCCTTTCTCCCTTATCTACGGACGCATCGGCCAGAAGATAGGGGCTAAACCGGCCATCCTTGGAGGTCTTGTTATCTACACCCTCATCGCGATCGGCGGCTTCTTTATGAGCGCGCCCATCCACTTCTGGATCCTGGCGGCGTTCGTGGCCCTGGTGCAGGGCGGCACTCAGGCCCTGAGCCGATCCCTGTACGGCCGCTTAACGCCCAAAGCCAAGAGCGCGGAATTCTTCGGCTTCTACGACGTGTCCAGCAAGTTCGCGGGTATTGTGGGCCCGGCGCTCTTCGCGTTCGTGGGGAGCATGGCGGGTTCCAGCCGATTGTCCATTCTCTCCCTCATCATCTTCTTCATTGTGGGCGGCCTGGTGCTCACCCGAGTGAACGTGGAAGAGGGTGCACGCGTCGCACAGGAAGAGGACCGAATGTTAGGGTTGGCATAAGCACAAAAGAGGACGAACCTGCCTGCGGACCGCGGTTCTCCTCTATTTGGAGTTCCGTAACTTCCCCCAGGTTCTCCGTACAGGGTGAAGAGGACTGTGCGGAGAACCTGGTCCTATGTTAACGCGCGCTCCACCACATCCCGCACCTGCGTCAAACGTTCCACAGGCCCGCAATCCAATTCCCGCCAGGGCCCAATGAGCAGGGTAAACACGGGGTTGCGCGTATGACGTCGCGTGCGCATGTCCTCCAGGTTGCCGTGATCACTGGTCACCAGGATGAGCGTGGAAGCCAAATCGACGACTTCTAGAATGCCCTCCAAAAACGCGTCAAACCGCTCTAACAACGATACAGCCATTGCCCAATCCTGCCGGTGGCCTGCCATATCCGTAGCCCACTGGTCCACCAGGACCAGGTCGTACTCCTGAGCCCAGGCAGCAAACTTCCGCCCTGCTTCCTGAGGCGTCCACACAGGCATGTGTGGGAACCCTAACTGTTCGCGCCAGGCCTGGTTGGTGTAATCCACGCTAAACGCGCGTCCTGCGGCCAGGTCTTCGGCAGTGCGCAACCGTATACCCGCGGACCGGGCCGCGTAGGGGAACGCGCCGGGCAAACGGCGTCCTGAGTCAATGTGCTGGAAGAAACGCGGGGGATACGCGTTGGCAAAGGCCACCCGACGTCCTCTTGCCAGCGCGGCGTGCAGGAACGTTTCCCGCTCCAGAAGAGGGCGAATGCGTCGGTCTGGGCGGGGACCGTAGTGCTCCCCAATGAGCGCGGGCACGTTTTGGCCGGTGAGCAGAGTGGCCTGTCCTGTGGCACTCTGAGGAATTCCGGCTATACCTCCCGTGGCGTCAGTGGCGTACAACACCGCGTCGGGCGTTGTGTGAGGAACCGTGCGCACAGAAGGGATCCGCCCCCGTAACAGGAAACGAAGCGTAGGAAGGGATGCGGCCCACCACGGATTAACCTGGGCATCAGGCTCGCCCAAACCAACGCCATCCAGAAACAGGAAAATCACCCGCATCACATCCCCACGTTCACGTCAACGCGGGCAGGATGAATCGGAACAGAGCAACCACATCCAGCACAGACAAGGCCATAAAGGGCAAGAGCAACCACAAGGGGCGCCAGCGGGGAAACTTCTCAGCCAGGCCAAACCAAAACGCCATCCCGAAAAGTGCCAGCGCATCCCAACGGTCAAACCCGGCTATATTCGCCACAGCGAGCCCCAGAGCAAGCCACCCCAGCAACGCGGACACAGCCATCGCCCGCCGAGCCTCCCGGGGATCCAGGAGAATCCATATGCCGGGAATGGCGATGACAGCCAGGGGAACCAATCCAGTGAACAGGTACCGCCCCTGATGCTGGAGAAAGGTCAAGTTATACCCCACATACGCAATCCACGTACCCACAGCCGCGGCAGAAAGCACACCCAACCCATTGTGCTGATCCGAGGTCAAACATTCCGGCGATGTGGTCTTGCGGCGCAGGAAAATGCGTTCCAGCCGAGGACGACACCCGTGCAACAGGAAAACACCAATGCCAATGAACAGGAGCGCGGTGAAATAAGCCAGCACCTTGTACACCCGCGCGTCCATCAACACCCCCATCCAGCCAAACTGTCCCCAAAAAGAACGAAACGTCCAGGTCACGGCCCGGTGCACATACGCTCCCCATCCATGGTCCGCTATGTACTGAGCAGTGGTCATCTGACCCACCACAACGGATCGGTGGCGCCCCCATCCCAGCACATCGGGCCAGCCATACGCGGTCACGTTGTGAACGAAGAACGGCAGGGCCAGGATAAGGCCCATCAGAACTTCCACCCCACCCTCAACGAGTTCACGGCGGAATCGCGACGGGGGGCGGACCTCGGTGGCGCGGAGGAGGTGGAATGCGGCCAGCGCCAGCAAAGCAGGGACGTACACTGTCGTCTTAGCCAACAGGATGAACCCCAACAGGATACCACGACGCACCCACGCACGGGAGGAAGATGAGGGGACGTGAATATCCCGCACCAACTGCAGGAGGAATAGGGCCAACATAAATTCTCCCATCACGTCGTTGTTGGCCCCGGCCATCATGGCCACATGCTGGGGAATAAACGCAACCAGCGCTGTAGATGCCACGGCCAGGGAGGGTTGAGCCGGGAAGAGCACCCGAGCAATAAGGTACGTGGCGTACAAAATGCCCACACTCAACACCAGGGAAAAGAGACGCAATGTGTGAACCACCCTGGCCAATGTGGCCTGTGACAACTCGCTCTGAAATGCTTCCGGAACCACAGAACGAACCAGGCCCGCGGCGATAATGTAGTACAACGGCGGTTGATGACTCTCATACCGGATGCGATCCACAGGCATGGTTGGCGGGAACTTGGCAGATTTGATGCGATCCAGGTATTCGGCATCGTAATCACCGGGCTGCAGCACCGGCAAGGTGCCCGTCCGGGCCACGTGCAGTACATAGTTCACATGTGCAGGCTCATCAGGAACTTGCCAGAGGGGCGTTTTCAGCGCGTAAAGCGTCCCAATGAGCAAATACACCAGAAGAAGCACCAAGAAGAGCAACGCACTCCACCGGGGCGAGAGCACATCCTTGTGGACAAAGGCAAACGCGTGTTTATCCATGCGCAAATCCTCTCGCGAAGGGTCACACCCAGCGACACCATCACTCGGCCTGATGCACTTTACATCACAGCACATCCGGTCCGAGGCACCAGACCGTTTGTCCAAAGTTCGAATCGGAAATATTATAAGGGAGATCGGACACGGAAGGGAAAAAACCTTTCCCCACGTCGATAAATCCAGGAACAAGCCCATGAACGCCTTAACGGTCTCCCTGGTCCAGATGCCTATTACGGTTGGCGAAGTGTCACAAAATCGCGAACGCGCGTACGCCCGCGTGGCCGAAGCGGCTCGCCGTGGTTCAGATCTGGTGGTCCTGCCAGAACTCTGGGCCAGCGGGTATGACCTGGAACACGCCACCCAGCACGCATCCCCCATTGATGACGGAATGTTTCGGACGGTGGCCCAGTGGGCTCATGAGTTCCGCCTTTGGCTCAGCGGGTCACTGCTGGAACGGGACGGGGCAGCCATCTACAACACCGCTTACCTGGCGTCCCCGGACGGGCGTATTTGGGCCACGTATCGAAAAATGCACTTGTTCCGCCCGATGGGAGAACACCGTTTCCTGCGCGCAGGAGATCACCCCACGGTGGTTGAACTGCCCTGGGGCACGGTTGGACTCAGCATTTGCTATGATGTGCGGTTCCCGGAACTCTTCCGAGCGTACGCGCTGCAAGGAGCCCACCTTGTTATCCTGCCTGCGGAGTGGCCGCACCCGCGCCTGCACCACTGGCGAACTCTAGTGCAGGCGCGGGCCATTGAAAACGCGCTCTTCGTCCTCGCGTGCAACCGAGTAGGGACCAGTGGGGACACTCACTTTGTCGGGCACTCTATGGTGGTTTCCCCCTGGGGCGAAGTCCTGGTGGAAGGAGGGGAACAGGATGTTATTCTGACCACTTCCATCCACTTGGATGAGGTGGAACAATCCCGCTCACGCATTCCTGTGCTCCAGGATAGACGATCGCGCTATGAGGTAAGGAGATGATCCCTATGAACACCTTGGAGATGTTCCACATCGCACCTCCGGTAGCAGAAGCCCTGGCCCAGGGAAAGCCAGTGGTTGCCCTGGAATCCACAGTTATTGCCCACGGCCTTCCCTACCCGCGCAATGTCGAGATTGCCCGCGAGATGGAGGACATTGTGCGGAGCGAAGGGGCTGTACCCGCCACCATCGCGCTTGCCAACGGGAAAATCCACGTGGGCATTGACGGCGACTTACTGGAACGCCTGGCCCGAGGGGAGCACGTGGCCAAAGTCAGTCTGGCGAACATGGGCATTGTGCTGGCTCAAAAACGCCTGGGCGCCACCACAGTAGCGGGTACTATGTGGGCCGCGCACCAGGTGGGTATTCGCGTCTTCGCCACGGGTGGGACCGGTGGTGTGCATCCAGGTCGGGTGGATGTGTCCGCGGACCTGCCCGCGCTGGCGAGTATCCCGGTCGCGGTGGTCAGCGCGGGGGTGAAGAGCCTGCTGGATGTGTGGGCTACTCGCGAGTGGTTGGAAACGCACGGCGTACCCGTTCTCGGCGTGGGTACTGATGAGATGCCGGGTTTCTACACCCGTTCCGCGGGGGTGCGTGTGGACGCGCGGGTGGAAAACGCGGCGCAGGCCGCGCGCATTGTGGCTGCTCACTGGCACGCGGGCTTCCGCACGGGCGTGCTGGTTACCGTACCCCTTTCCCACGAGGATGCTCTATCTCAGGAGGAACTCCAAAGCGCGCTTCAGCAGGCTGAAGACGAAGCCGCGCAGCAGGGCATCCACGGTCCCGCGGTAACACCTTATGTGCTGGCCGCGCTGGCCCGCCTAACCCACGGTCGATCCGTGGACGCAAACCTGAAATTGCTGCGGCAGAACGCTCACTTCGCGGCCCAGTTGGCACGGGATCTGGCTCAAATTCTCTAGACAGTGGCTCCACGCATTAATCGGACCGTGAGAGAGCCACGCCGGTCTATCGGGGATAGGGAACGCATTTCTCCAGGGCCAAACATGCCCTGACCCCCGTGATTTCATGGGGGCCCATGGGTTGTGTTATACTCGGAACACTGTAAGCACTATCGCGCGTAGGGGTCGAAAAAGGAGTCAATGATGACCCGCAAGAGCACGGACCACGGAGAGGGAGTTTTGCGTCGTGCCCTGGACGTCCTTCCTCACCCCGTGTGCATTGTTGACGTGCGTACGTACCGCCTCCTATACGCTAACGCTGCGGCTCGTCAATTTGCTCGTCAACCCTTATCCACCACCTGCTACGAGTTCCTCTACGCCGCGAACGGTCCTTGCAACGATCCCCAACGCCCCTGTCCGTTGGTGGATTACTTGCGACAGGGGCAACCCGTTATCACAGAACACGTTGTAGAAGGTGGAGGTCCTATCCCGCACACGTACGAAATCCACGCTTCCCCCATCTTGGACGACGAAGGCGTGCCCGCCTACGCCATCATCTTCATCGCGGATGTGTCCTCCTCCCGGGTAGCAGCCCACGAGATCGCGTGTACAGATTTGGAGATCTCGGCCATCCTGGAATCGTCCCCGGTCATCTACATGCTGGTGGACCAGGATCGCCGAATCTGGCGGGCGAATAAAGCAATATACCATCTGATACCAACCCCTACCGGGTCCATCATTGGCCAACGGGTGGGAGAGGCGTTCCGCTGCGTCCACGCTTACGACGATCCTCGGGGATGCGGCTTTGCCCCCGCGTGCGCGGCCTGCACGGTCCGCCGTCTCGTGGCGGATACCTTTACTAAGGGCACAGGCTTGGAACGCCAGGAAGTGGCCCTGGAAATCAAGACCAATGGCACAGCCCACACTCGCCACTTCCTTGCCTGGACTTCCTTCCTGCCTAACCTGCCGCGCTCGCTCATTCTGGTCGTATTAGAGGACATTACTCCCTTGCGGGAGATGGAGGATGAGGTCCGTCAACTCGCCTCCTACCAGGATCGATTGAACGCTATTACGGCCATGATGGCTCGCGTGGACGACCTGGACACGTTGCTCAATCTCCTCATCACACATCTGGCCCAAATCGCCCACGTGGACAAGGCTGGCGTGTGGTTGGAGGAGAATGTTGTCGCCCGAGGCATTGCTACGGACATCATCCTCAAGGAGGTGAAGCGAGCCCGAGAACAAGGACTCCTGCCTCAACACACATTGGTATGGCCCCCCCGAAGTGTTCAGCCATCAAAAATGCACCGGTGGCTGGCTGAGTTGGTGCAGAAATACCACCTGCGCACCTTGCTCATTGTGCCCATTATCGCCGAGGAACGCGTTATCGGCGCGGTGGGATTGGCTTCATCCCAAAAGGACCACTGGCACGAAAATGAAATTGCCCTGGTCGAAGCCATATGCCATGAAAGCAGCATTGTTGCAGAGCGACTACGCCTTATCCGCCATCTGCAGGAAATGAACGCTCTGTTAGAAGGGGCCCTCCAAGTGCGGGAGATTGTCCTGCAGAACGTGTCCCACGAACTTCGTACCCCCCTCACCTTGCTCAAGGGGTACATCGAACTCCTGGAGGAGAACGCGCTGGGACCGCTCACCGAACAGCAGAAAAAGGCCCTCAACGTTATGCACCGCCATGTGGACCGCCTGCAATTCATGGTGGAACGCCTTATCCTGATGAGTACGCTCCACTCCCGTGGCTTACGCACCCAACACGTGGAAATCGTGCCCTGGCTGCGTCAGGTGGTGGAAGACTGGCAGCGCCAGGCCGCGGTGGAAAACGTAACCATCGAATTGGACCTGGCCGAGAATATCCCCCCTGTTCAGGTGGATAAAGACCTCTTTCGCCAGGCGTTGGATAACCTTATTTCCAACGCGATTAAATTCAGCAAAAGCGGAGGCCGTGTGCTTATCCGTGCTACATGTAAAGATAACCACCTGCACCTGACAGTCCGCGATGACGGCATTGGCATCCCCCCAGAAGACTTGAACCGAATTTTCGATCGCTTCTACCAGGTAGATGCTAAACCATCCCGCCAGTTTGAAGGACTGGGCATTGGCCTCAGTCTGGTGCGCGATATTGTGGAAATGCACAAGGGTAGGGTTTGGGCAGAAAGTGAAGGGATTGGACGTGGAGCCACTTTTCACGTCGTACTCCCTTGCGCGCAGTAGATGTTGGAGAAGGCTGGGGAATTCCGTAACACCTTGACGACCAATCTTTAGGAACAGGGGCCCTCGCGTGTGGCACAGCGGTCAAGGTCATACCCAGGATCACCAGGGCTTTTCCTGCGGCTCCCGAACTGGAGGGAATCCCCCAACGTGGGAGCACATGCAGTGCAATCAGCAGTGTACGTTCTGGATGTACGGTTAGAAATGGCTGGTCATCTCTCATCTCACAACAGGAGGAGGCGCCCATGGACTTCACACTCAACGAAGAGCACCGGCTTTTTCGGGACATGGTACGGGAGTTTGTGGAAAAGGAGGTTAAGCCGCGAGCCCGTCACATTGACGAGACGGGCGAGTTCCCTTGGGATGCTATCCGTAAGATGGGGGAACTGGGATTGCTGGGACTTGATGTGCCTGAGGAGTACGGTGGCATGGGCGGTGATGCCATGTGTGTGGCCATCATGTTCGAGGAACTGGGGGCAGGGTGTGGCTCCACAGCGCTGGCAGCAGAAGCACACCTCTGCCTGGGCACTGCGGCCATCAACCTGTTCGGCAATGAGGAGCAAAAGCAAAAATACCTGGTTCCCCTGGCAACGGGACAAAGCCTGGCCGGCCTGGGGTTGACTGAACCTGGAGCAGGGTCTGACCTGAAAGGAGGTATTCGCACCACAGCGTACAAGGATGGCAATGAATGGGTGATTAACGGGGCAAAGATGTGGCTCACCAACGCGGGTGTGGCCGATTATGTGGTGCTCCTGGTACGCACGGATCCTAAGGGCGGATCCCGCAGCCTGAGTCAGATTATAGTGCCCACCAACACCCCAGGATTCGAGGTGGGCCCCCCGGAGAAGAAGATGGGCTTGCACGGTGCGTGGAGTCACGCGGTCAGTATTGACAATGTGCGCGTTCCTCTGGATAATCTCCTGGGCGAGGAGGGCCGCGGCCTGCACCAAACGCTGGCTGTCCTGGACGGCGGTCGCATCGCCATTGCTGCCCTTGCTTTGGGACTGGCTCGGGAGGCGTACGAACGCGCTCTAGCATACGCTAAGGAGCGTAAAGCCTTTGGTCGCCCTATCTTCGAGCACCAAGCAATTCAGAATAAGTTGGTGGACATGGCCACGCGAATCGAAGCGGCCCGCTGGATGATCTATTACGCGGCCTGGCTTAAGGACCAGGGACGCCCGTACACCAAAGAGGGTGCTATGGCCAAGTATCTGGCAACGGAAACCGCGGAATTCGTGACTCGAGAAGCCATTCAGATTCACGGGGGGTACGGATACAGCCGGGAATACGAGGTTGAACGCATGTACCGGGACGCCCGTTTGATGAGCATCGGCGAAGGCACTACGGAAATTATGAAACTGGTCATTGGGAAACGATTGTAATGGGATCACGATACGATCAACACGGAGCCCTCACTGCTCGCACGATTGCGGGGGGTGAGGGCTCTCGCCCAGCCATCACCTGGATACTGGTTCTGTTCCTGACCGTCGGCTTGCTGAGCATAACCGCGTGTGGTCGGATCATTACTCGGCCCACACCCACCCCCATCCCTCCTTCCCCTACTCCCACCCATACTCCCACGCCCACACCACTCCAGGCAACCCCTACCCCACGTCCGTACACGCCCCCCCCTACACCTACCCCCACGGCCACCCCCACCCCACTTATTTACACGGTCCAGCAGGGTGATACGTTGCTGGCCATTGCCAAACGATTTGGAGTAAGCGCCCGCGCTCTTCAGGACGTTAACGGTATTGTGGACCCACGACGGTTGCAAATAGGCCAACCCCTTATCATCCCTCTAGGAGGGGAAGTGAAGGGAACGCCCACACCCACTCCAACCCCGATTCCCTTGACTGTGCGCGGGTTATATGTGTACCCCACGCGCATGGGAGATGTGTGGATTTTGGGTGAGGTGGTCAACGACAGCGGCACCCACGTGGAGCAGGTGATGGTGGGCGGAGCCCTCCTGGACGACCAGGACCGCGTGGTGGCCACAGCCTCAACGCCCGTTATCCTCACTTTCCTTCCCCAAGGGGAACGAGCCCCCTTTGCCCTGCGCTTCCAAGACGCGCCCGAGCACTTCGCCTCATACCAGGTAGATGTGGTGCAAGCACTGCCCGGCTTTCTCGGCGCGTATTACCTGGATGTCCAGGTGGAGGATGTGAAGGGCGAAAGCGAGGGCTACCACACGTACTTCCTGGATGGAACGGTGCGCAATGTCGGCAGTGAAGACGCGGTGGGGGTCACCCTGGTCGCTACCCTTTACGACGCGCTGGGACGGGTTGTTGGTTTACGGGCAGGGGCACCCCGCCACAACGTTATTCCGACTCTGTCGGAAACCACGTTTCACATGGAGATTCAACTGTTCGGCGGTCCTGTGGACCACTATCACATCACTGTGTTAGGACGGCGTATGGTCACTCCTACACCGTAAGGTGCGCGGGCCAACACTATGCCCACTGTGCACGTACAGAAAGAAGGATCGGAACCCGTATGCGCGTTATCGGAGGTAAAGCCCGAGGTCGACAACTCAAATCCGTGCCCGGTAAGCAAACCCGACCCATTACCGACCGAGTGAAGGAGGCCTTGTTCAACATCTTGGCCGGAGATGTAGAGGGCGCTCGTGTGCTTGACCTGTTTGGGGGAACCGGATCGGTGGGCATCGAGGCTTTAAGCCGGGGAGCCCGTCATGTTACCTTTGTGGAAATTGCAGGTAAACCGTACCGCGTGCTCAAGGAAAACCTGCGCCTGACTGGGTTTGAGGATCAGGCCACCACAATTCGTGGAGATGCCTTCACGTTCTTGCGAGGGGAGCCAGAGGAGCCGTACGATATTGTCTACATTGCCCCCCCTCAGTACAAAGGGCTGTGGCGCAAAGCGCTGGAACTGCTGGACGAACGCCCCGAGTGGGTTGCTGAGGAGGGTTGGGTCATTGTTCAAATCGACCCCCGAGAACTGGAGGACGTCCCATTGCGCCACTTCCGCCTGGTGCGAAAACGCCGATACGGGGACACCCTGCTGCTCTTCTATGAGCGCGTGACATAGTGCATCACCGAGCGCCCGACACAGGGCACGCGATTCCCACGCTGTTCGTTTACTCCGAAGCAAATTCCTCTCACGCGCTCAGGCGACGGATAATGGCAATCACCTTTCCCTGAATGCGCACTACCTCCGCGGGCTTGATAATGGGTTCATACGCGGGGTTGGCCGGCTGCAAACGCACGTGGTGGGGGCCTTCCCGGTAAAAGTACTTCAACGTCGTCTCGCCCTCATCCTCCAACCACACAGCCACCATGTCCCCGTTATTCGCATCCTCCTGCTGGCGGAGAATAACCAAATCACCATCGTGTACGGACGCGTCCACCATGGAATCCCCGCGCACCCGCAGGGCATAAACCCCGCGCGAATCCGGCACCAGGTCACGGGTCAACTCCAGCGTATCCACATCCTCATCCGTGGTGGGATACGCGGCCACGGGAGCGCCGGCCACAATGTAGCCCGCAATGGGGATACGCACAATCGCCTCACCATCTGACCACGCGGGGGAACGCGCAAGCCCTGCGGAGGACAACCACTCAAGGGCCCGAGGGGTAAGACGCAATCCACGGGACGCGCGCGACGCGCGAACAAGATATCCCCCTTGCTCCAACTTATTCAAGTGGTGATTCACCACCGCGGTGGAGGAAAAATCCAGCCCCTTCTGAATCTCCCGAACCGTAGGAGGCCGCGCGTTCTCCTGAATGTACTCGTAAATAAACCGCAATATCGCCTGTCGCCTGTCGGTCAGAATGCTCACCATGATAACCGTGCCTCCCCCTGCCCACTGGGCATCTCAATCCATTACACCGCCGTACGGGTACCCTTCGCCAAAACCGATGGAACCTTCACAGACACAGTCCCATTCACAGGTTGGGTGATAAAAGCGTACATTTGTTTTATGATAAAAGGAACACCCGTTCTATGTCAAATCCCAAAGAGTCGCGCCGAGACTGCCCCATTGCCTGGGCTTCCTGGAAGATTCCCCTGACGTAACACGGGGGCTGAACCCCGCGTGGGATAAAGGTGCCTCGGTTCAAAGCAGCCGAATCCATTCACATGCTGGACAGGGGGGACGCCTGGCAATTAAAAGGAGACTGTTGGCAAATTCTGGAGGTCTGGGCTCTCACCCTTCGGCACCGGAATGATGGGAGATGGGGTAGGGGGGACTTCATTTGCAAAGCCCCCTTGCGGGGGCTGCGACCAACCGCCCCCGCGGTTTCGCCCCACGAAGGCCGCAGTTTTCAACTGCCGGCCGCCCCGGGGCCCAACGCCCTTCGGCCGCGGCCATCGCCCGTGGGTGGAAGCCGCACGAAACGCCCGGCAACTGGACGTTGCGGGCTTCGCTTGCCAAGCCCCCTGACGGGGGCTGCGTCGAACCGCCCCCGGTGGTTTCGCCCCACCGAAGGCCGCAGTTTCCAACGGCCGGCCGCCCCGAGCCACACTGCCTCTTGGCCGCGGCCATCGTCCGTGGGTGGAAACCGCGCAGAACGCCCGGCAACTGGACGTTGCGGGCTTCATTTGCCAAGCCCCTGCCGGGGGCTACACCGAACCGCCCCTGGCGGTTTCGCCACCGAAGGCCGCAGTTTTCAACTGCCGGCCGTGTCGAGCCCCAACGCCCCTCGGCCGCGGCCGCCGGACCGGGGCTGGAAGCCCGTGCAAAACGCCCGGCAACTAAAAGTTGCGGGCTTCGTCTGCAAAGCCCCCTGACGGGGGCTGCGACCAACCGCCCCCGCGGTTTCGCAACTGAAGGCCGCAGTTTTCAACTGCTGGCCGTGTCGGGCCCAACGCCCTTGGCCGCGGCCATCGTCCGTGGGTGGAGCCGCACGAAACGCCCGGCAACTGGAAGTTGCGGGCTTCGTTTGCCAAGCCCCCTCACGGGGGCTGCGATTAACCGCCGCAGGCGGTTTCGCAGGTGAAGGCCGCAGTTTTCAACTGCTGGCCGTGTCGAGCCCAACGCCCTTGGCCGTGCCCATCGTTCGTGGGTGGGAACCGCACGAAACGCCCGGCAACTGGAAGTTGCGGGCTTCATTTGCCAAGCCCCCTGGCGGGGGCTGCGACCAACCGCCCCCGGCGGTTTCGCCCCACGAAGGCCGCAGTTTTCAAC
>CAYOAZ010000094.1:0-22360 GCA_964402285.1 uncultured Anaerolineae bacterium
GAGATGGTGATGCCTGGGGACAATGTGAATTTGACGGTGGAGTTGCTGAAGCCTGTGGCGGTGGAAGTTGGGACCCGGTTTGCGATACGAGAAGGTGGCCGCACCGTGGGTGCGGGTGTGGTGACGGAGATTTTGGAATAATTCATATCGGGGGAGGATGAAGTATCCTCCCCCGATATGATGTCATCTGGGGGATAACGATGGCGAAGAAGGGTAATCGCATTTTAGTAACGCTACAGTGCACGGTGTGCAATGAGCGCAATTACATTACATCCAAGAACCGGCGCAATGATCCCGGTCGGTTGGAACTGAAGAAATACTGCCCGCGTTGTCGACGGCATACGTTGCACCGGGAGACGCGCTAAAGTATTCCGGGCGAAGGAGATAGTCTCGTGGCAAAAGGGAACAAAGGGCGTACCAAACAACAACAGCGCAGTGTAGCCGTTTTTTCCGGCGACAACGTGATTGTGCGTTACCTCAAGGAAACTCGTGCGGAAATGGCAAAAGTGACGTGGCCCACACGGGATGAGGCTCTGCGTTTGACAGGTATCGTGTTAGCCGTGACAGTAGGAATGGCCGTGTTCCTGGGTCTTGTAGATGCCCTGTTTGCCACGCTGTTTCGCTTTATTATGGGCGCTTAGGTATACGGTGTTTCCTCCTGTTGTGGGCGTGAAAGAACAGTGAGGTATATGGTGGACGAAGAACGTGTAGCCACGGGAACAACTGAAGAAGAGGTTACAGAAGAGCACCCGGCGACAGTAGCGGAAGTCGAACAGGCCCTCGCGCCGGAAGGTGAGCGCGCGGATGAGGAAGAGAAGGCCAGCGCGGAGGAAGAACCGGAAAAGGAGGATCCGCGCAAGAAGGCGAAATGGTACGTCATCCACTGCTATTCTGGCATGGAGACCAAGGTAAAGCGCAACCTGGAAATGCGCATTGAGACGATGGGGGTACGAGATAAGGTGTTCGAAGTCATCGTACCCACCGAGGAAACCATCGAACTCAAGGATGGAGTACGGCGCCGGGTGGAACGCCGTGTCTTTCCCGGCTACATTCTGGTCCAGATGATCCTGGAGAAGGATGACGGTACCATTGACGAACATGTATGGCATGTGGTGCGCCACACTCCCGGCGTCACCGGGTTTGTAGGCATTGGAAATCGTCCAACACCTCTTTCTGAAGAAGAAGTCGAGGAGATTATGCGGCGAATCGAATCCGAAGAGCCGCAATTGAAAGTGGACTTTCGCATCGGAGAGCGCGTACGCATTACATCTGGACCCTTCCAGGATTTCACGGGTACCGTGGTCGAAATCTACCCCGATAAGGGGAAAGCACGGGTGTCCGTATCCTTCTTTAATCGGGAAACTCCTGTAGAAGTCGATTTCTTGCAATTGGAGAAAGTGTAAGATGGCGAAGAAGGTAAAGGCTGTTGTGAAGTTACAGTTGCCTGCGGGCAAGGCAACCCCGGCTCCGCCGGTCGGTCCTGCCTTGGGTCAGCATGGCGTGAACATTATGGCGTTTTGCAAGGAATACAATGCCCGTACTGCAAACATGGCGGGTTCCATTATCCCGGTGGAGATTACCATCTTCACCGACCAGTCCTTCACGTTTGTGCTCAAGACCCCACCGGCCAGCGATTTGCTCAAGAAGGCCGCGGGTATTGACAAGGGGTCTTCTGAGCCCAACCGCATCAAGGTGGGGAAGGTCACTCGCGACCAGATTCGCGAGATCGCGGAAATCAAGATGAAGGACCTGAACGCATACGACCTGGAAGCCGCCATGCGCATGATTGAGGGTTCGGCCCGCAGCATGGGCATTGAGGTGGTGGACTAAGCCGTGCCATAATGGCATGAATCTTTAATCTTGGGTGGGAGGAGTCCCAGACTCCGCTGGAACCACGGAGGTGAAAAATGCCGAAGCGAGGAAAGAAGTACCGAGAAGCTGCTCAGAAAATTGACCGGGCACGTAATTACACGCCAGAAGAGGCTATCCACCTGTTGAAGGAGGTGGCCTACACCCAGTTTGACCCCACAGCCGAAGTCCACATCCGCCTTGGTGTGGATCCACGGCATTCGGACCAGCAAGTACGCGGTACAGTGGTCCTGCCCCACGGTACAGGCAAGAAGGTGAAAATCCTCGTCTTCGCGGAAGGTGAGGACGCGAAGATCGCGGAGGAAGCCGGGGCGGATTATGTGGGCAGTGATGAGTACATCCAGAAAATCCAGAAAGAGGGCTGGTTGGACTTTGACGTTGCTATCGCAACCCCTCAAATGATGTCTAAGGTGGCCCGTCTGGGGCGCATTTTGGGGCCCCGTGGTTTGATGCCGAGCCCCAAAGCAGGGACTGTAGTTCGCGGTGAGGATTTGCCTCGGGTGATTGATGAAATCCGCCGAGGGCGCGTGGAGTTCCGCGTGGACCGGACCGGTAACTTGCACATTCCCTTTGGGAAGGTGCGGGCTTTTAGCGAGGAACAGTTGCTGGAGAATTTGGCTGCTGTGATGGAGGCGGTCGTGCGGGCGAAGCCTTCCGCTGCCAAGGGCACGTATATTCGTCGCGTGACCGTCGCTCCATCCATGGGGCCTGGAATTCGTGTGGATCCGCGCTTGGCGGAATCCATGCGTTCTGCATGAAGGGGACGAACTCGTTGGTCTAACAAGAGCATATAACGGTTCTGCCGAAGACAGCAGGTGCAGTGCTTAAATCCTTGGGGAGCCTGCCGAGGCATGGGGTATAACGTGTTTGACACGAATGACCGCGCCTGTCTTCGGCAGGCGCGGTTTTTGTGTGTTTTGGACAGGTAAGTACGGGGTTGTCCTCTTCTAACAAACTGGATAGGAAAGGAGGGATGCCGTTTGCCGCTCACAAGGGAACAGAAGAATCAAATTATTGAGGAATACGTCGAACTGCTACAAGCAAGTCACGGGCTGGTATTGGCCGATTATCGCGGCCTGACTGTGAAGGAAATGCAAGCCTTGCGTCGCCAGGTAAAGGACGCGGGCGGACGCATGCGGGTGGTGAAGAACACCCTGTTTCGCATCGCGCTGGAGCGCAGTGGCTTGCCCGTGCCGACTGATATGCTGGTCGGGCCCGTGCTTGTGGGGTTCGGGGTGGAGGATGTTCCCCCTGTGGCAAAAGCGTTCGTCGAGTATGCCAAGGAAGTGTCGGCCCTGAAAATCAAGGGCGGCATGTTGGGTGAACGCCTTTTGTCCGTGGAGGAGGTTGAAGATCTGGCTAAACTACCGCCGCTGGATGTGCTCCGTGCCCAGTTGGTGGCGGCCATCCAGGGCCCGTTGACCAACCTGGTAGGCATCATCAGCGCGCCTATGCGCGAGATTGCCTACGTGCTGCAGGCTCGCTCCGAGCAAGGCGAAGCCGCGTGATGCTGAGAGGTGGCCTTTAATGTGGAGGCGGCCCGCAACCTTTGTCGTTGAACATATCACATCCTATTCTACATTCTGGTAAACGAAGGAAGGAGGTTCGTTCAAATGTCCGAGAAGTTGGAGCAAATTATCGAAATGTTGGAATCCCTGACGTTGCTGGAGGCGGCTGAACTGTCCAAGATGTTGCAGGAGCGCTGGGGTGTGAGCGCGGCGGCCCCTGTAGCCGTGGCCGCGGTTCCGGGAGCGGCTGCCGGTGCTGAGGCGGCTCAAGCTGAGGAGAAGACCGAGTTTGACGTGGTCTTGAAGGAGATCGGTCCCAAGAAGATTCAGGTCATCAAGGCCATCCGCCAGATTCTCCCCAACCTGGGTCTCAAGGAGGCCAAGGAGCTGGTGGAGAAGGCTCCGACCACCATCCTCGAAGCCGTGGACAAGGACCGGGCCGAAGAGGTCAAGAAGATGCTGGAGGAGCAGGGCGCTGTGGTGGAGATTAAATAAGCGCGCCCTCTCACCGAGTACTGAGGACGCCGGGGACTGGGATACAGTTGGCGCGGGGTTATCCGGCTGCGCGTCATTCGTATCTTTCATTCCCCGGCGTTTTTTCGTTGAACGACAACCTCGACGAACTGCTGGGCTAAGTGTTCCCAATCGTATTGGGAACGAGCGAACGCGTAGGCAGATTCCCCCAACCGTCGGCGTAAATCTTCATCTCGCAGTAAACGAACTACGGCTTGGGCAAAGGCCTCACCTGTATCGGCTAAAAGCAGGTGTTCCCCATCACGTACTGGATACCCTTCGGCCCCCAGGGACGTGCTCACAATGGCCCGTCGCGAGGCCATGGCTTCCAGTAATTTGAGCCGCGTGCCACCTCCAACCCGCATGGGTATAACAAACACATCCGCGTGATGAAGGTACGGGCGGATGTCAGGTACCGCGCCGGTGATGAATACTCCTGGCTTATCTCCTTGAGCCAGGATCCGGGGGTGGGGACAGCGCCCAACAATGTAAAATTGGGCTTCGGGTACTTGTTGGCGCACCCGGGGCCACACGTGAGCCAGAAACCACAAAATGGCATCCACGTTAGGGCGGTAGTCCATTTTGCCGGTGAACACCACCGCGGGCGATCCTAGCGGCGAGGTGTGCTTATCTGGGGCATAGGAGGTGTAATACGCTATGTCAACGCCGTTTGGCACTACGGTTATTGGGGTGTGAGGATTAAGGCGGTGCAGGGTGTTTTTGTCCTCGGATGAGACGGCGATTACGTGGTCAACGCGAGTGCAGATGTGTTGTTCGTAGCGTCTGAGTTTGAGCCATTGAATAAGGGAGTAGAGGGCTGCGTGCCATCGCCAGGGGGTTCGCATATCCGTGAGGAAGGCACGTTTTTGCAGCAGGTATTCTGCGTTGTGTGCGTCGTATACCACACGAACGCGATGGGATGCATGGGTGAGAAAGGTGTCCAGGTAAGGGGCCATTTCCAGCCCTTCGATAAGGAGTACATCTGTTTCGACAGTGGCGGCCAGGTTTGCTACGGCCTTGTGCATTTCCTCGCTGTGGAGGCGGGTGGCCAGGTCTGGTTGGCTGCTGGTGAGCAGTGTGCGGATACGTTGTCGCCACGAACGTTGAGGGGTGGGGAGTGCTGTGATGGACACACAGCACTGTGCCAGGGGTGTGGATTGTGGGTGTGGCTGATCTGGGTCCACAAAGGTGACCAGGTGGACGCGCGCGCGGCGCGCCAGGCGTGTGATTAAGTTATAATTGCGGATGATCGTGCCCTGGTGTGGTGGGTAGGGCAATTGGGGCGTAAACACGACCACCCGCGGGACATCCCGGACGTTCATACGCTATCCCTGTACAACACGTTGGTACACGGCCAACGTTTCTTTTGCGGTTTTCTCCCACGAGAAGTGCTTGGCCCGTTCTAGGCCTTTGGCTCGCAATTCTTCCCACAGGGCGTCATCGGTGAGGAGCCGCTGAAGGGCAACAGCCCAGGCTTCCACGTCCGAGGGATCGACAAGCAAGGCCGCGTCCCCCACGACTTCGGGTAGACTGGATACGTTGGAGACAATGACCGGGGTGCCGCACGCCATGGCTTCTAATGGCGGGAGCCCGAATCCTTCGTACAACGCGGGATGAGCGAGCACGCGAGCCGCGTTGTAGAGGTAGACCAGTTCTTCAGTCCTGACCCGTCCCAGGAAGTGGCAATATTCTTGGAGGTCGAGTTCACGGACCAGGCTGTACACTTCCTCGCTTAGCCATCCGTGCTCTCCTGCAAATACGAGGTGCGTGTCCAGGTGGTGTTGTTCACGCAAGGTATGATAGGCGAGGATAAGGGTGTTCAGGTTTTTCCGTGGTTCCACTGTTCCCACGAAGAGGATGTAGTCCGGAGGAAGGTTGAGGTGTTCTCGTACGTAGGCGATGCTTTCTTCGCGCGGGAGGGGCCGGAATACACGATCCGCGGCTTCATAAATGACAGTAATTTTGGTCTCCGGCACGCCCAGGAGGTTCATCAGGTCTTCTGCTGTGCTGTGAGAGACCGCGATGATGTGGTCGGCTTTGCGAACGGCCTGGTCGATTTGTCCGTAGTAGTGGGCCGCGGAGCGAGTGAGAAGGTGGGGGTATCGTAGGAAGGCTAAATCGTGCACGGTGATGACCCGCTTGGCTCGGTGGTAATAGAGGGGGGGGATGAAATCCGGGTTGTGCAACACGTCCAGGTGCAGTTTGCGCAGTTCAAGGCTGAGGAGAAATTGTTCAGCCCAGTGGTGGGTTGGTGTTAACATGGGCACGTGATGGAAGTTGGGTGCCTGGACAATGGGCTCTTTTTCCTTGCGGTGATGCAGTATCCAATAGGTGTTTTCTTGGTCAATTTGTGCCAGGGCTCGAATCAGTCGAACGGTGTAGCGCGTAATGCCACCTTTTCGGTAGTGTCCCAGTCGCGTATCAATTCCGATGTGCAACACGTTCTTCCCTCTCCCTCTCGTAAGCCAACAATCGCTGTTTCATGTTTAAGCCACCACCGAATCCGGTGAGTTTTTCGCCTTTTCCTATTACTCGGTGGCAGGGGACAATAGGGGGATATGGGTTGCGAGCCATGGCCTGTCCAACAGCGCGCATGGCTTTGGGGTGCCCTACCTGGGCGGCAAGTTCGCCATATGTGATGGTTTCCCCGCGTGGTAGATGGCGCAATGCCTTCCAGACTTGTTGAAAGAAGGGAGGACGTCCTTCCATATCCAGCGGGATATCGTCAAATGTGACGGCTTTTCCGGCGTAAAAAGCCTGTAAGCGGCTGGCCAGGTCAGGCCACGCGTCCTCGCGGTAAGGACCGATGGTACCTTCTGCCAATGTTAGAATTTCCAGCGCTTCTTCTGGGGTGGTTTGTGGTAGGGTCAAGTGACGGACCCCTTTGTCCGTCACCAGGATCCCTACCCACCCCATAGGTGTATTAACCAGGGTGTGATAAATTTCCGGCTCACGTTTGTTCGTCATCGTTGTTTGTGTGCGTAATTTCTGCAATCTCTTCAAGGGCTTGGGCTTCGTCTTCTTCTTCCTCCGCTTCTTCAGACCGGTCCGAGTGTTCTTTGAGCCACTGTTCGGTCCAGCGGAGTGCTTGGGCCCGTGTGTGTACTTCGCCAGTAGCCTGAGCTTCTACCAGGGCATTGAGCAGTCGCCCCAGTAGTGGGCCGGGTTCCAGGCCGAATTCGTCCATCAGTTCGCGACCCCGCAGGATAGGTCGAGGGCGTACGACTTCGTGAGGCCGGTTAAAGTAGGCATCAAAAAGTGGCTGGAGGATGGAAAGACGTTTCTCCCAGTACGAAAGGCGCAAGCGAGGACCGTACGTTGCCCAGTCGTCAGCAACGTTGATGAGCAGGATGTCCGGTCCCGCGTCCCCCGCGTCGCGGTAAAATCGGTAAATGGCCCGACGGCTTGGAGTTTCTAGGTGTTCCTTGATGACTTGGCGTACCAGAGTGAAAGGACGCATGTGGTGGCGCACGATGGCGACCATGTGCTCCACTTCTCGTCGGGCAAAACGCAGGCGCCGCATGGCATCCGCGGTGATGGCCGCTCCAACTCGCTCGTGCTTGTAAAAGACGATACGCCCACGCTGGTCGGTGCGGTATGTTTTAGGTTTACCCCAATCGTGAGCCAGCGCTCCCCAAGGGAGAAAATCTCGGTGAGAGCGCATGACCGTAAGGTCTTTGTTCAGGTGTTCGAGCAGTTGGTCGCGCCAGGGAAGTAGGGCATTGGCCAGGGCCTGTTCGATTTTATTGGTTGGCTCCACCCGTCCTTGTAATAGGGCGATGATCCACGCTGTGTGCTTAACGGTTTCCAAGGTGTGCTCATACAGCGGTAAATAGTGCGGTCGCCCTTGTGGGATGCCCTGGAGTTCGTGAACTTCGGGGAGAATGTGTTCCAATAACCCTATTTGGTCCAGGTAGTGAATCCAGGTGGCCGCGTCGTCAGTGCGCATAAGGCGCACCAGTTCATCGCGAATGCGTTCCATTGCAGAACGGGTAATCAGCGGGGCAAACGTGCTAATGGCCTTTTGGGTTTCGTCATCCATCTGGAAACCCAACTGCGCGCACAGACGAGGCCCTCGGAGTAAGCGGACAGGGTCGTTGAGGAACACTTCTGAGCGCAACATGCGGACTCGCTTGCGGTCGAGGTCGCGTTGACCGTGGAAGGGGTCCACGATTTCACCCGTGCGTAGGTCTAACGCCATGGCGTTAATGGTGAAATCCCGGCCTTCCAGGTCTTCTTGAAGGGTGCGTCCTCGCCAGCGCGCGATGTCGACAATGTAACGAATGCCGTCCCGTTTGAGGACGACGCGACCGGTGTCGGTCTCATCATCCAGGGGATAGTAGTGAGCTCCCAGCGCGTCGGCCAGTTGTTTGGCGGCTTTTCGCCCGTCGCGGGGTACCGCGATGTCCACATCGACGGGTGGTCGACCTAAAAGGAGGTCGCGTACGTAACCACCGACAGGATAAGGTTGATGTCCCCGTTCTCGTAAAAGCCGACACACCTCCGTACCGAATGCATCTAATTTAATGTTTGTCATGGTTTACTCGCACGTTCCACAGATGGGATCAAAGAGCGCACCTTCGGCCTGGCCATTGGAAATCCTCCACCAGGCCGAAGGTGGCGCGTCTTTGTCAGGGTTATTTCCCTTTCAGGACTTTTTCGACCAATTCTGCGATTTCTTCAGGATGCCGGGCCACTTCTACACCTGCTGCTTTTAACGCCGCGATTTTTTCGGCTGCTGTTCCCTTGCCGCCGGAGATGATGGCTCCTGCATGCCCCATGCGTTTTCCTGGGGGCGCAGTTTGGCCTGCAATGAAGCCTACGACTGGTTTGGTCATTTCGCTTTTGATGTATTCCGCCGCGCGTTCTTCTTCGGTTCCACCGATTTCACCGATGAGTACAACTGCTTCTGTTTGCGGATCGGCCTCGAACATCTTCAGCGCATCCAGGAAAGTGGTGCCAATAATCGGGTCGCCGCCGATCCCCACTACTGTGGATTGGCCGATGCCCCGCATGGTGAGCGCGTAGACGGCTTCATAGGTCAGGGTCCCGCTGCGGGAGACGATGCCCACCGGCCCCGGCGTGTGGATATGTCCGGGCATGATACCCACTTTTGCCTCTCCCGGGGTGATAACGCCAGGGCAGTTGGGGCCAACAAGGCGCACTCCCACAGTGTCCAGATAACGACGGACTTGCACCATGTCCAGGGTGGGGATGCCTTCGGTGATGCAGATGACCAGGTCTACACCTGCGTCTGCGGCTTCTAAGATGGCATCAGGGGCAAAACGAGCGGGTACGTAGATGATGGAGGTATTGGCTCCGGTTTTCTCCACGGCTTCCCGCACGGTGTCGAACACCGGGATGCCATCCACGTCCATGCCGCCTTTGCCGGGGGTCACGCCGGCAACGACGTTTGTTCCATAAGCCACCATTTGCTGTGTATGAAAGCGGCCTTCCCGTCCGGTGATGCCTTGGACGACGAGCCGTGTGTCTTTCCCGACAAGTATGCTCATGGCTTATCGCTCCTTGATTGAGATACGAAATCGTGATGCAACATGCGTGCAATTTCAGGTGTGGATGTTCATTGCTGAACTAGGCTGACGACCTTTTGGGCTGCCTCGGCCAGGGTATTGGCCGTGATCATGTCCGCGTCGGCCAGGAGTTTTTGGCCCTCTTCCTGATTGGTTCCAATCAGGCGCACGACAAACGGAACCTGGGGCTTGACTTCGTCCATGGCTGCCAGGATACCACGGGCCACTTCGTCACACCGGGTAATGCCGCCAAAGATGTTGATAAGCACGGCTTTCACGTTAGGATCGGAGAGGATGATGCGCAGGGCCGCGGCTACACGTTCTGCTGTGGCACCGCCGCCGATGTCCAGGAAGTTTGCTGGGTTGCCCCCGTACAGTTTGATGATGTCCATGGTTGCCATGGCGAGCCCGGCGCCGTTTACCATGCACCCGATTTCCCCATCCAATTTCACGTAACTGATACCGTATTTACGGGCTTCCAGTTCAAAGGGGTCTTCCGCTTCCACGTCGCGCATTTCCTCGATGTCTGGATGGCGGAAGAGGGCATTGTCATCCACGACCATTTTGCCGTCAACACCGATCATTTGGCCGTCACCGGTGATAACCAGGGGGTTGATTTCAGCCAGCGATGCATCAGATTCAATGAACGCTTTGTATAACCCCAAGGCTACCTTGGTGAAGGGACGGTAGTACTGCTTGTCCAGACCGATTGCCTGGGCTAGCCAACGGGCCTGGTACTCCCGAAGTCCCAAGAAGGGGTCGATGGCCACTTTCACGATTTTCTCCGGGGTGCGTGCAGCCACTTCTTCGATGTCCACACCACCCTCACTAGAAGCCATCATAATGACCCGACGCTGAGCACGGTCGATGACCGCGCCAAGGTAGATCTCACTTTGGATGTCCACTGCCGGGTCTACAAGCACCTTTTTGACGATGAGGCCTTTGAGGTTCATGCCCAATATTTTACGGGCGACCTCTTCCGCCTCTTCTGGGGTGCGGGCCAGCTTGATGCCACCCGCCTTACCACGTCCGCCCACGAGTACCTGGGCTTTGACCACCACAGGAGTGCCCATGCGTTCGGCAATCGCACGGACTTCCTCCGGGGTCGTCGCCACTTCACCTTGTGGGACGGGGACACCGTACTTGCCGAAAATGCGTTTGGATTGGTATTCATGCAGGTTCAAGGTTCGCCTCCCTTGCCCTTCCGTCGGTTCGCTCCGACGGGGATATGTGTGTTCGGCCAAGAATGAAATCGGCAACGTTGCCATGTCCCTAGAAACACGCAAGGGCGACCGTCTGGTCGCTCCCGGGTAGGGACCTGGCCTTGATACATCTGGGTCCGGCCGGCATAAGCCAGGGAATGCCGGTGACACTCTCTTTGCCTTTTCTGTTAGGATTATAGGACGCTATAATAGGGATGCCAAAACAGCAGGGAATTTTTGCGAGTGGGCGAGGATGGGCCTGTACGTTTTTGGGGTCTTCCGGGAAGTTCGGTATAATTCGGTGGTTCATGCGTGTGTTTTTCCAGGCGCGCGTGGACATCATATTTGAATTCACTCCCGCGAGCCGTAACGTGGGAAGGTAGGGATGCCATGAATACATTCAATCGCGTTGTAATGATTGTCCTCCTCTTTGTCCTTCTCGTGTTATCCTTATTTGCCGCTGTAATGCCTTTTTTCGTGTTGGATACTCTTATCCGATTCTTGATGGCCACACGCGGCAGTCTAGAAAGTCTGTACAGAACCGGTCCCCTGATTTTCATGTTCGCCCAGGCCGGAGTGGTCCTGGCACTGGCCATTATCTTCGGCACTTTGCTGGCGTTGGAAATCCGCCGCGGCAAACCACCCGTTGTGAAAGTGACCACGCCAGATGGCAAGCAGGCGGCTGTTCTAGTGGATTCGGTAGCAATGCGTTTACGTTATCACCTGGACCAGTTGGCTGATGTCATCGATGTCCGACCTGAAGTAAAGGCGAAAGGGAATGTGGTGCACGTGACGGTGGAGGTGGAGACCTCTCCGGATGTCAACGTTCCCATGAAAACGCAGGAGATTCTCCACTTAGTCCAGGAGGTGGTTGAGGAGCGCATGGGGCTTAAACTGGGGCGTGCTGATGTGCGCATCAAACACGCCCCATATCCTGGGGATGCAAACGCCCCCAAGGTTATCGACTCAAGACGAGAATAGCCTCACCCTCCAGAATTTGTAATTCTTTGATGCGAATAGGCCCAACTTCTGCTTTGATGCGTTCGTTGGCCATATTTGTTAACTTGTCTAACACAGAATCTGGAACGGGGAAACGGCCGATGATAGCTTTCTCAACCCGAACCTGGAGCACGCCGTCATGGACGGTGAGCGCGACCACCAGAACCGTGTCTCCCGACACCGGTAAGCCGTCCCCTTCGATGTGGCCTTTGAGATAAACTTTGCCTTCACTGAACCATATAATGGGTTTCTGGACGGGGAGGTCATCCTGTAATAGGCGCAGGTTAATGTAGGAGGTGATTTCCTCTTCCGTGAATGTGATTTTCACATCGCCGTTGGTGGTGTCCTGGAGACGAGCAATCTTGTTCTCAAATCGTTGGGCTGCTTCCTCGGTGATAGGTACATCGCGATCGGGGAGGTCAATTTTGGGCGTTGCACACGCGACCGCACTGAAGACAATTAATAGAATGATAAGCCACAAGCCGAGACGTTTCATATTACTTGGCCTCCTTATGTAAGGTATGCAATCGAACACATGTGCGATTTGCTGTTAAGGATTATGCCATGGGCGATACTCCTGTAACAAGAGACGAGAAAGAGGTCGTTGGGGTTCCGACTGATTCAACTGTAAATGAAGAGGTGAAATCCCTGGCTAGACGGGTGGATGCGTTGTTGTTTGTCGCCCCTCATCCTGTGCGGGTGCAGGATTTGGCGCGCGCGCTGGATGTGTCGGTCGATGAAGTTCATGCTGCTTTATCCTACCTGGAAGAGACGCGGCAACACGGTGGTGTTGTATTGCAACGGTTGGGGGATAAAGTGCAGTGGGCAACGGCGCCTGATCTGGCCGCGGATGTGGAACGTTTTTTGGGCCTTGATTTGTCTTCACGCTTGAGTTCTGCTGCCCTGGAGACGCTGGCCATTATCGCGTATAAACAGCCCATCACACGGGCTCAAATCGAGGCTATTCGTGGGGTAAATAGTGATGGTGTGTTGCGCACTCTGTTGAATAAGGGGCTTATTGAGGAAGTGGGACGTTTGGAAACGGTGGGGCGACCTATTTTGTACGGTACAACTATGGCTTTTCTCCAGTATTTTGGCCTGAAGGATTTGTCCGAACTGCCTCCTTGGGAGGAAGAAACAACGATGGCGGCTGATTCCTTAGAAGAAGCACTTCGCCGTCGGGAGGGGTAACTCGTCAAGTTATCTCACGGTCGGATCGTGGGCAGAGGCCCAGATCGGCCGGGATATATAGAAGGAGTGGGGCATGTACAATTTATGGGAAATTCGCAAACGCAAAGGTCTTTCCCTGAACGCTCTTTCGGCCCGTACGGGCATCCCAGTGAAAGTGCTTCGTGAATATGAATACGGGTCCAAATCCATTCCTTACGACGACCTAGCGCGCATTGCAAAGGCATTGTATGTGGAAGAGTGGGAGATTAAGTCCAAATCAGATCCCCCTCCAGAAGCCCGCAAGCCCAAGCCCAAACCCAGACCTCGCAGCAGTGCCCAACGCGCGAGTTCTGGCCATCGGCCATCTCGTCCACGGTCCGGGCCTTCTGCTCGTCCTGCTCGACCTCGACGTTCTCCCCCCAAACCCCAACCTGCTCGGGAAACTCAATTGGCTCACTTGCGTCAGTTGGCTCCTCTGGTGGGTAAAACATTGGAGGAGATTGAGAAGGAGGTCGGTAAGCCTCTGGCCGAGTTTACCCGCCGCGATGCCTCTCGTGTGCTGTTCGAACTACAGGAGATACTCCGGCAACGGAAGAAGGAAAAGGGTGAGGAGGGCACCCATAATCGTAAGCGCGCGTACTTGCCCGAAGGTGTTGATCGTTTCGAGTTGGACTACCTCACCCGCGTGAAGGAAGAACAAACGCCAGTGCGTTTCCACCTTTTTGATGGCACGGAGGTGGTGGGCGTTGTGGTGGGGTTCAGTCCGTACGCGATTACCGTGCGCACTAATGATGAGGAACAAACGCTGAATAAGTTGGCGATTGCATGGTATACCCGAGAAGTGGAGGCCCACCATGAGTAGCGGCGATTATTTACGATTCCTGCGAGCATTACATGGGGGCAAGGATTTTTTCACGATTGAGAAGGAGAGCGGCGTGCCATCCAATGTAATGCGTCAGATTGAACAACGCTATCGGGCTGTGGGAGACCCTGAAACGCTGCGTACTTTAGCCGCATATTATGGAGTGCCCGCAGAAGAAGTCCTGTGGCGTCACGAGTGGTCGCGTGCCAAGTTAACGTTTGCACTGGAAGATGCGTTGCGCGAACAGGTGCCCATACGTCTGTATTTGCGGACAGGGGAGGTGTTCGAGGGTCGCGTGTGTTGGGTGGATTTGGGGGCTACATGTCTGAACGTGCATGGCCGTGAGATTATTGTGCAGAGACATTGGGTGGATAAGTGGGAACTTCTCTCGTAAATTGTCCGGTGGCTGCCTCCGTAAAGGGGTGTATCGGAAATTGGGGTAGAGTGTCTAGATGTAAGGGATGCCAGAATTTTTACCACGGAGATTTTGCAGTAAGGCGCGGTTTGGGAAAACGAGCGATGTAGAGGTGCTTTATGTTCAGGGACAGACAAGAGGCGGGACGGCTGCTGGCCCAACGGTTGGAGGATCTACGAGGTGATCCTTCTGTGGTGGTGCTCGGCGTGCCTCGCGGAGGGGTGGTGGTGGCCGCGGAGATCGCCCGGCATTTGGGCGCGCCCCTGGATGTGTACATCACCCGTAAACTGGGCGCTCCGGGAAATCCGGAACTGGCCATCGGCGCAGTGGCTGAAGACGGTACATTGGTGCTGGACCCTGAAACCATTGCCATGCTCCACGTGTCAGAGCAGTATCTGGAGGAGGAACGGGAACGTCAGCAGGCGGAAATCCAGCGTCGGGCCCTGCGATATCGGGGAGGGCGTCCCCCTATTCCATTGGAAGGGAAACGGGTTGTTTTGGTAGATGATGGCGTTGCCACCGGGCGAACCCTGGAGGCAGCCATACGAGCCCTACGACAACATCCGCTCAAAGAACTTATTCTCGCGGTACCGGTAGGCCCCCCTTCGACTATCCATCGTTTGCGGGAATTGGTGGATCGCTTGGAGGTCTTGGAAACGCCAGAATTCTTCTGGGCTGTAGGGATGTTCTACGAGGACTTTCACCAGGTGAGCGATGCCGAAGTGGAACGTTTGTTGCAATCTGATACGTAGAAGGGCGGATTGGGCACGTTGGCTCTCCTGAAACACGACACCCCTGTCACCCGTATGTCTGTATGACAGACTGTTGTCGTGGCCAGCACGACCTGTCGCATCTTCTTCCAACAAACATCCGAACGTGTCCGCTGGTGGGGTGGGCAACGTGAAAGGAGAGCACAGGAATGGTGGATTTCAAGAATGCCTCTCGGTTTCGTCTTCCCTTGGTTTTAGGTTTTTTGTTGGTTCTAGTGGGACTGGCGCTTGTTCCTGCGCACGCCTGGCTGAGTCCTACATCCAGTTCTCCTCTTTCTCCCAGGATTCAAGTGGTGCTCCCGCCGACCTCGTTTTCGTCTGAGGCTGCGTATGTCCCCGGGCGCTTGTTATTGCGTTTGCGCGATGATGCTGTTTCTCCAGAGGTGGTATTGGCTGCCCTGGAGGACGGTTCTGGGGCTGTTCAGGTGGTAGGATACATCCGTTCTCTCCATGTGTATGTGTTACACGTGCCAGAAGGTCAGGAAGTTGAATGGGCCCAGCGGCTGCGGGAGAATCCACTGGTGCGTTATGCGGAACCGGATGTTTTGTACCACGTGTGGACGACTCGTCCGAACGATACGTACTATTCGGAATATCAATGGCAGTTGCCTTTCATCGGCGCGGAGACGGCCTGGGATACGACTACCGGCAGTTCTGATGTGATAATCGCTGTTGTAGACACGGGTGTGGATCTTGGTCATCCTGATCTGGCTGATAAAATTGTGTCCGGATACGATTTCGTCAACGGCGATAGCGATCCAAGCGATGACCAGGGTCATGGCACTCACGTGGCGGGTATTGCTGCGGCTGTGAGTAATAACGGGCAGGGGATTGCAGGGATCTCCTGGGGCGCGCGGGTGATGCCCTTGAAGGTGTTGAACAGTGAAGGTGTGGGGCCGAATTCAGCCATTGTTCAGGCGATTACCTGGGCTGTGGACCACGGAGCGGATATTATTAATTTGAGCCTGGGTGGGGAAGTGTATTCGGCCTCCATGGAAGAGGCGGTGAATTACGCGTATGAACATGGGGTATTCGTGGTGGCGGCCGCGGGCAATTCTTACGAGAAGGGGAATAAAACATCCTATCCCGCCGCGTATGACCACGTTCTTGCGGTGGCTGCTACCGATGATGAGGATGGACATGCCAGTTATTCAAATAGCGGTCCGTATGTGGATGTGGCGGCTCCCGGTGGCGATCCGGTGAGTAGTTACGATTCGGACCCGCGTCACTGGATATTGAGTACTTACTACCGCGCTTCTGGTTATTCGTACGTGTGGCTTTCCGGAACCAGTCAGGCAACCCCCCACGTGGCTGGCCTGGCCGCGTTGCTACTTTCTCTCCAACCAGATCTCACTCCTGATGAGTTGACCACCATTATTGAGAGTACGGCCGTGGATGTTTTAGATCCCGGTTGGGATGAGTTCTCGGGATATGGGCGTGTGGATATGGCCGCGGCGATCGCGTCGGTCCTATCCACTCCCACACCGACTCCCTCTCCAACACCTGGGCCAACTTCTTCACCGACTGCAACACCCTCACCGACTCCTTCGCCGACCCCTTCGCCAACTTCGACCTCCACAGGGACTCCCTTGCCTTCGGAGACGCCCACATTAACTCCTGGCCCGACGGCTACTTTCACACAAACTCCTACAGCCACCCCAACAGGGAATACTCCTGCGACTCCGACGCCTACATGTACTCCTACTCCGGGTTCAGGGGGGACTCCTACGGTCACTCCCACCGGGACTGCCACTCCAACTCCGACGGTTTCTGCCACCCCCACGGTTTATCCCCGTCAGGATGAACGAGTAAATCATGTTACCGCAGGTGTACAGGATGTGCCCGCCGTGGGCATCGGCCCCCAGGGGCGCGTTGTGGTTGTTTGGCGCGATGTGCACACGAACCCAGCACATATTGTCGCCAGCACGTATGCACCTGGCACCACGTGGTCTCCGGAACAGGTGGTAGGGAATGTAATGGACGGCGGTATTGTGCCTATTCGACCTCGTGTGGCAGTTGACGCTCGAGGTCGTGTGGCAGTGGTGTGGCACGATGTGCGCGATAATAACCACGATGTGTATTTGGCCATTGGTGCTCTTGGGCGGAACCAGTGGTCTCTCCCTGAACGGGTGGGCCAGGAGACATCTCCCTCCTCAGACCAGGTGGCGCCGGTAGTTGCATGGGGCTCTGATGGCACTGTGTACGTAGCATGGGTGGATAATCGACAAGGATCACTGGATGTTTTTTGGTCATATCGGAATGCGGGGGACACTGCGTGGCATCCCGCTAGTCCGGTGCGAGGGGCGATGGGGCCTGGGATTCAAACTCAACCCTCTATCGCAGCAGATGACCGGTTTGTGTATGTAGCATGGAATGACATTGCTCACGGTGAGATTCGAGTGTCTCGGTATGATACAGTGCAGAGTACGTGGACTGTGTTACCTCCTGTCGGTGGCGGATTTCCTCCTCAGGCTCACCCTGCCTTTCCGGCCCTGGCTGTCGAACACGGACGGGTGCACGTGTTGTGGCAGGATAATCGAAATGCTCAGTACGGTATAGATATCTATCACAGTGTGTGGGAGAACGGGAGTTGGTCCACATCTGTGCGGGTGAATTCCGATACTCTCCCCGCGGTTCAACTCATTCCCAATGCCGCGCCGACACCGGATGGGATTGTCGCGGTATGGGTGGACCGACGAAGTGGGGTATTCCAGGTGTACATGGCATGGTGGCAGGCTGGGGTTGGTTGGGTCGGTGAACGACGGGTATCCACTGCCTCGGATCAGGCGGCCCAGTCAAACCCGACGGTTGTTGCAAATGCGCAGGGGGATGCTTTTGTGGTGTGGGATGATGCCCGCGATGTTGCTTTGGGCACGGATATCTATTTCCGTTATATCCCACTCACTGACCGGTATCAGTATTATGTCCCATTGACGGCAGCACGTTGGTAGTAAGCGGGGGTGGGCGGACGCTAATTTCATTCGGGAGGCCGTGGAGGGCGTGGGAGTAAGGATATGGGTCAAGTGGATGTGTCCATCTGCATTGTGAATTGGAATGTGAAGGAGTTGCTACGGCAATGTTTGATGAGTATTCCCGCTGGCGCGAAGGGTGTCCTGTATGAAGTTGTTGTCGTAGATAATGCATCCACCGATGGAAGCGCCGAGATTTTGAAGGCGTTTCCGCACATCACGTGGATTCAGAATCAGGAAAATGTGGGTTTTACGCGAGCCAATAATCAGGCGTTGGCCGTGAGTCGGGGACGTTATATTTGCTTTCTCAACCCGGACACGGTGGTATATCCCGGCGCGCTGGCAACGTTGGTCTCCTATATGGATGCTCATCCGGATGTGGGGATTGTAGGGCCCCAGTTGCGTTATCCGGATGGAACGCTTCAGCCCTCCCGCTATCGCTTCCCTTCGGTGATGATGGCTCTTATGGAAAGTACTCCCTTGGCCTGGGTATGGCCGACTAATCCCTGGAACCGCCGATATCATTGCGAGGATTGTTCACCTCAAGAGGAGCACGAGGTGGACTGGCTCAACGGGGCCTGTTTGATGGTTCGCCGTGAAGTAATCGGTCAAATTGGAGGCTTTGACGAGCAGTTCTTCATGTACTCAGAGGAGTTGGATTTGTGCCGACGGGCTCGACTGGCTGGTTGGCGGGTGATGTATGTGCCTCAGGCGGTTGTGGTGCACTACGAGGGGAAGTCCAGTGAGCAGGTTGTCGTGGCCCGTCACGTGCATTTTAATCGGAGCAAAGTGCTTTACTTCCGGAAACATCACGGTGCAGGGGCTGCGTTTTTTGTGCGATGGGGGTTACGGTTGCAGTACGGTTGGCAGATAGGTGTAGAGGGGGTGAAGTGGTTGCTCGGTCATAAGCGCCCTTTGCGTCGGGACCGGATACGTGCTTATTGGGAGGTTATTCGGGCTGTTTAACCCGATTGAGAGGGCTTTGTGGTAAGAGGACATCACAAAGCCCTCTCAATCTCTGGAAAGGCCTTAGACGTGTTTAAGTGCCTGTTCCAGGTCCGCGATGAGGTCTTCTACGTTTTCAATGCCCACTGAGAGTCGTACCAGACCGTCGGTAATGCCCGCTTTACGGCGTTCTTCCGGGGGGACTCCAATGTGGGTCATGCTGGCCGGGTGTTCGATGAGGGAGTCTGCGTTGCCTAGACTGACCGCGAGGGTGATGATGTTGACGTGATTCATTAACGCTTTGCCGGCTTCGTATCCGCCTTTGAGTTCAAAGGAGAGCATGCCGCCGAATCCGTTGAACATTTGGCGTTTGGCTATCTCGTGCCCTGGGTGGTCCTCTAGGCCTGGGTAGTTTACTCGAGCAACCGCGGGATGTTCTGCCAGCCAGCGGGCAATGGTCATGGCATTTTCCGCGTGTCGCTGCATGCGGATTTCAAATGTGCGCATGCCCATGTTGGCTAGCCACGCGTCAAAAGGGCTGACGGTGGGCCCCATGATGCGGGCCATTAGACCAACGCCATCTTTGCGATGGGTCATGTAATCCGCATGAGGACTAATGATAACGCCCCCGATAATCACGCCGTGGCCACTCAGGTATTTGGTGGTGGAGTGGACCACTACATCCGCGCCTAATGTTAACGGACGTTGGTGATATGGGGTGGCAAAGGTGTTGTCTACGATGACCCATGCTCCGTGAGCGTGCGCAATTTCGACGACCGCTCTGAGGTCTACTATGTCCATGGTGGGGTTTACCGGGGTTTCTGTGTAGGCGAGAACAGCGTGGGGGTGGGCAGCAAACTGTTCTTCCCATCCTCTGGGGGTATGGTCATCCACCCACTCAACATGGATTCCTAAGCGTGGGGCCACTTCGTTGAAAAAGCGGTAGGCATTGCCGTAAATGGCGCGTTGCACGAGGATGGTATCCCCTGCTCTGGCTTTTCCAAGAATTGCATTGCTAATGGCAGCCATACCAGAAGAGACCAATTTGCCGAACACGAGGCGTTCTGGCGGAATTTCCGGGTGTTGCCGTACAAGGTCCAGACCTTCTAGTAGAGCGTATTTTTGAGCCAGACGGTCCAGGTTGGGATTTCCCGCTCGCGTGTATACGTATCCAGGTTTTTGACCAGCGAATACTTGCCCCGCGGTTTCGACATCAGGAAAGCCAAAGGTCGATGTCTGGAAAATGGGGGTGATGTGCGCGTGGTAGGGATTGTTCCCTTCTTGGTAGTGATTGACAATCGTGCTGATGCCCCATTGGTAAGGTTTTTTGTTCATGGGTTCTCTCTCCTCATGGTGTGTGTTTTCTCTCGCGAAATATGGGACGACCGTCATCAAAACGTTCAATGGTGACGAGTGTTTCGATGGGGACGTTTAAGGGCTCAAGGAGACGTCGGCCCTGTTCGAATGCCTTTTCGATGACCGCACCTATGCCTAGGAGTGTGGCCTGCGCTTGTTGGACAATGCGCACTAACGCCAGGATGGTCTGTCCTGTGGCTAGAAAATCGTCGATAATGATAACTCTGTCCTGATCCCCCAAAAATTCCGGTGATACGAGAAGGTGGACGGTTTGTCCTTTTGTGTGGGAAGGTGCAGTTTCCCGGTAGACATGAGTTGGCATAGTAATTGGGCGTGTTTTGCGCGCGTAGAGTAAGGGCACATCCAGCGCGAAGGCAGTGGCCAGCGCGGGGGCAATGCCGGAGATTTCCGCGGTGAGTACTTTGGTGGGCTGGAGGTAGCCGAATCGGCGGGCGAATTCCCGTCCTAAAAGCATCATCAAGGCGGGATCTACTTGGTGATTAATGAAGGAGTCCACCTTGAGGATGCCGTTTCCCAGATATATTCCTTCCTTGAGTATGCGTTCTTTCAACTGTTCCACGGATTATCTCCTTCTATCCACAGTTTGGTAGAAGTGAGGTGTGCGAATAGGGCGCGGCATATTTCATGGCTTTACTTTACGTCCCTTTTGGCACGAAGCCAAAGTTTCGGATTTTGGTGGTGGGGGATGGTTGCGGTCTCCGCCCTTAGGTTGTGATGTCTAGAAATGTCTGGGCCGGTGTGCGTATACGCTTTGGGCTAGACCGATTAGGGCTAGAAATGTGACGAGGTTGCTCCCTCCATAACTCACAAAGGGGAGAGGAATCCCGGTAACAGGGAGGAGTCCGATGGTCATTCCTATGTTAATAAAGGCTTGGAAGAAGATGATTAACGCAACTCCCAAAGCGATAAGACGACCGTACATGTCGCGAGCGGAAAGGGAAATGTACAGGAGTCGGGACAAAACGACGAGGAAGAGGAGGATGATTAGTGCGCCTCCCAGGAATCCTAGTTCTTCAGCAATGACAGGGAAGATGAAGTCTGTGTGGCGAACTCGTAAGAAGTGGAGTTGGCTTTGAGTGCCTAATTTGTACCCTTTACCCACTAGCCCGCCAGAGCCAACCGCGATAAGTGCTTGGCGTACGTTGTATGTGGCTTGTGGATCCGCGGCAGCAGGGTTCAGGAATGTGAGTACACGTTGCTTCATGTATTCTTCCATGGAGGCCCAGATAACTGGGAGGCTGATAATGGCCCCGCCACCGAGGAGGATGATATAGCGCCATGCGAGACCCGCGGCGAAGATGAGCCCTCCCCCCAGAAATAGGACACTTACTGCGGTTCCCAGGTCAGGCTGCATGTAGATTAACGCGATGGGAGGGGCAAGGAGTAGGGTGTAGTGTATTAAGGTCCACAGGCTGTCCATGGCGTGACGACGTTTGGCCAGAAATTGTCCCAGGGAGAGGAGAAGTAATCCCTTGGCCAGTTCTGCGGGTTGGATGTCTATCACGCCCAAGGAGATCCACCGGCGCGCGCCACCCCGTACCACACCTACCGCGTCCACAGCGAGCAGTAGGGCGATGGCCAGGAAGTAGGTAGGCCATTGGAATGGGGTGAAGAGGCGGTAGTCGAACGCGGCGATTAAAAAAAGGAAGACTACTCCCACACCGGCAAATAAGAGGTGTCGTTGGGCGTAGCCTTCCAATCCTGGCGAATTGATGGTTGCGCTATCGATCATGGCTGCACCCAGTAACACAAGAGCGAGTACAGCCATCAACAGCAACCAATCTAGTTGTTTCCAGGCCCGGAAATCCATTTATATGTTGATAGCACCCCTTTCGCGGGTCTAGACCGCGCTAGGTCGAAGTGGCACGTGCGCGTCCAGTTGGACTTTACGTCCCCGCCGAACGAGTTGGATTTCTACTTCCTCGGGTTCGGCATCCAAGTGCTGGGCGACCACGCGCGCGATTTCTCGCCCGACGTGCTGAAGTTTCCCGGGGGAAATACGAGCACGGTCGTGGGCAAGGACATGCTCCAGGCGACCTTTGGCCACCTGACCACTACGATGGTTGCGGTTGAGAAACGTTTTGACGGATATCATGGTTTTCCTCCAGCGGTCATTGTTGTCTACGATGTTGGCGCTGCTGGCTCTACTTTCATTATAACACAATATGTCAAGGGGGCAACTTTGAGGTCGGGCCATGAGTTGGGACAAAAGAGGGGAATTTCTTGGTAA